>JAZJYV010000001.1:0-106779 GCA_040390195.1 Pseudomonadota bacterium
AGCAACAATCGCCTTTGCAATCTGAAAAGCAAACCGTTCTTCCCCATAATCGCGTATCACCTTTTCCAGTTGTTGTTCCGTTGCGATGGCCAGCCAGTCGGCCGCCGAGATGCCCCGCGTGGTGTCCATGCGCATGTCGAGCGGGCCGTCGTTGCGAAAGCTAAAGCCGCGCGCCGCCTCGTCGACCTGGGGCGACGAGATACCCAGGTCGAGCAGGATGCCGTCGACCTGGGCGATGCCGCGCGCGGCCAGCGCCGTGTCCATGGTGGCGAAGCTGTCGTGGACGATCGAAAAGCGCGGGTCGTCGATCTGGGCGGCCGTGGCGATCGCCTGCAAGTCCTTGTCGAAGGCGAGCAGGCGGCCCGCCGGGCCGAGGCGGGACAGGATCAGGCGGCTGTGGCCGCCCCGTCCGAAAGTGCCGTCCACGTAGACGCCGTCGGCGCGCACCCCGTCGAGCAGGAGCGCATCGACCGCCTCGTCAAGCAGCACCGTCCGATGCTGATAGTGCGGCACTGCCACTGTCGTCATCAACGCGCCTCAGAAGGAAAAATTGGAAAGGACATCGGGCATGGCCCCGGCGACGGCTTGCTGCTCGTCGTCGGCCAGCTTGGTGGCGTCCCAGATTTCGAAATGGCTGCCCATGCCGAGCAACATCACGTCCTTGCTCAGGCCGACGGCCGTGCGCAGTTCGGGCGAGATGAGGATGCGGCCGGCCGAGTCGAGCTCGACGTCGCAGGCATTGCCCAGGAAAATGCGTTGCCAGGCGCGGGCCGACATGGGCCAGACGGCAATTTGTTCGCGGTGCGACTCCCACACGGGGCGCGGAAAGAACAGCAGGCAGCCATGGGGATGGCGGGTCAGCGTGAGGCGGCCTTCGCACTGGACTGCGAGGGCGTCACGATGCTTGGCAGGGATAGACATCCTGCCTTTCGCATCGAGATTGATTGCGGACGCGCCTTGAAACACGAGTTGACCTAGCCTCAGAAATTATTATGGGTGTTTTGGCGCAGGGAGGGGTAAAAACCTCCCACAAAACGACACTTTTTCACACAGTTGCCCACTTTAGATCAAGCGCTGGAGGTGGTCAAGCGGTTTTAGGCGTGCTAAACAGGAAATTTTCCAATGAAGTCAAGGACTTAGCGCCGATCGTTGAAGCATGCTCAGGTGAAAATATGTCGATAAATTAGGCACTTATCAAAGACATTGAATGTGCAACCTCATCAATACACATGGGTATGTCTGCTGCGAAGCAAGCTTAAAATAAATGCATCTCCTCCATTTCCGCAACACCGGCCCCAAAACCGGGGTCAGAACACGTTTCGCCCGAAGCTCTAAAAAAAAACCGGGGTCAGAACACATAAAGCAATGTGTTCTGACCCCGGTTTTTTCATTGCTTCGGGCGAAACGTGTTCTGACCCCGGTTTTGTCAGGAGAGCAGGGCCACCAGCGCGCTGGGGTGGAAGGGCCAGCCGAACAGGCCCGACAGGCCCATGAAGACGCCGAACGCGGTCGGGATCAGGGCGCCCCAGAACAGCCAGCGCTGGCGCGTCAGCGTGGTGATGGCCAGCAGCGCAATGGCGATCGCCAGCAGCGCGTCCGACAGGTCGAATTGGTCGTCGCGGAAGTTGGCGTTGTCGTAGTCGGCCTGGTCCTTTTCGGCCAGCCGCTTGAGCTCGTCCTTCTTCCTGGCCTGGTCCTCGGCCAGCTTCTGGTAGCTGGCGATCGCCGCCTCGTACTCGGCGCGCTCGGCCACAGAGCGCCCCAACAGGCTTAACTTCAGTTGCACCACGGTCGACTTGGCGATCTCTTCGCGCACATTGCGCGCCTGGTAGAACGACCAGTGGTCGACCCGGTTCGCCTGGGCTTGCTGCATGCCCTGGCAGATATTGTCATCCTTGACCTTGCACACGCCCATGAAGGTGGCCAGCACGGCGACGATCACCGCCACCCGCATGTTCAAGGGGTCGGCCGGCGCTTCCGGGGGGGCGATCAAATCGGTGGCTTCCATGCTCGGTCCTTGTCAGCTGAGATGGCGCGATGCTGACATACATAGCGGCGCGCGGCAAGCCTTAGCCGGGCGCGGCCCAGGCCCGCGCGCGCGCCACCGCGCGCGCCCACTCGGCCATCAAGGCGCCGCGCCGGTCGGCGCCGATGCCCGGCTCGAAGCGGCGCTCGGCGCACCATTGGGCCTGGACTTCCTCCTGCGTCTCCCAGAAGCCGACCGCCAGCCCGGCCAGGTAGGCCACGCCCAGCGCCGTCGTCTCCGTCACCCGGGGACGCACCACGGGCACGCCCAGCAGGTCGGCCTGGAACTGCATCAGCAAGTCGTTGCGCGCGGCGCCGCCGTCGGCGCGCACCTCGAGCACCGGGGTGGCCGTGTCGTTTTGCATCGCCGTCAGCAGTTCGGCGCTCTGGTAGGCAATCGCTTCGAGCGCAGCGCGCGCGATCTGGCCACGCCCGCTGCCGCGGCTCATGCCCAGCAGCGTGCCGCGCGCGTAGGGATCCCAATGCGGCGCGCCCAGCCCGGCGAACGCCGGCACCAGGAACACGCCGCCCGTGTCGGCCACGCTGGCCGCCAGCGCTTCGACCTCGCTCGCGTGCCCGATGATGCCCAGCCCGTCGCGCAGCCATTGCACCGTCGCGCCCCCCATGAACACGCTGCCTTCGAGCAGGTAGTCGGTGCGTCCGTCGACCCGCCAGCCCACCGTCGAGAGCAGCCGGTGGCGCGAGACGGCCGGATGGTGGCCCGAATGCATCAGCATGAAGCAGCCCGTGCCATACGTGTTCTTGACCATGCCGCGCTGGTGGCATGCCTGGCCGAACGTGGCCGCCTGCTGGTCGCCGGCGATGCCGGCAATGGCGATGGGCTGGCCGAAGCAGTGGGCGTGGCTCTCGCCCACCTCCTCGGCGCTGGAGACGACTTCGGGCATCAGCGCCGCCGGGATGTCGAACAGATCGAGCAAGTCCTGGTCCCAGCGCATCAAGTGGATGTTGAACAGCATGGTGCGCGCGGCGTTGCTGACGTCGGTCACGTGCTTGCCGCACAGTTTGTAGACCAGCCAGCTGTCGACGGTGCCGAAGGCCAGCTGGCCCCGTTCCGCGCGTTCGCGTGCGCCGGCCACGTTCTCGAGCAGCCAGGCGAGCTTGGTGGCGGAAAAATAAGGGTCCAGCTCGAGCCCGGTGTTGTCATGCACCAGCCTGGCCTTGCCGGCCGCGCGCAGGCGCTCGCAGTGGGCAGCCGTGCGCCGGTCCTGCCACACGATGGCCGGGGCGATCGGCTCGCCCGTCGCGCGATCCCACACGATGGCAGTCTCGCGCTGGTTGGCGATGCCGATCGCGGCCACCTGGGCCGCCGCCACGGCGGCCTCGCCGAGCACGCGCCGGGCCACGGCCAACTGGCTGTTCCAGATGTCGAGCGGGTCGTGTTCGACCCAGCCGGGCTGGGGAAAGTGCTGGGGGAATTCCTGCTGGGCGCTGGCCACCGGCTGCCCATGGCGATCGAACAGGATCGCGCGCGAGCTGGTGGTGCCCTGGTCGAGGGCGAGGATATACTTTTTCATCGGCAGTCCCCAGCGCAATGCACGCCGCGGACGCGCCGCGGCCGAAATCAGAAGTGAAGCAAACCGATAGGCCGGATTTTGTTACGGCATCGTCCCTTGCGGGCTTTTGCTATGACAGCCATTCCTCTAGGCGCCGAATTGCTCCGGCGCTCAAGCTCCCTACCCGCACGCTCCGCGAGCCGCCTCAACGCGTGCCTATTTGGGATTGCTCCAGGTGGAGGTTACCGCGTTTCACCGTAACTAAATACGCTCGTCTCTGTGGCCCTGTTCCTCGCCTTATACCTTGCGGCTTTCGGCGGACGGCCGTTAACCGTCACCCTGCTCTATGGAGTCCGGACCTTCCTCCCGCCGACGCATTACGCGCCAGCCAGCGGCTGTCTGGCCTGCTTCACCTGCGCATTGTACCGCGCCGGCGCCGCTTTCCGCAAAACGCCCGGGTGAAAGATTGTGCGTTCAAGCGGCCAGACCCCGGTTTTTCCCTTCAGGGGGACCCCGCTTGCGACGGCGCCTGCGAACCCGGGTCCGGCCCCGAATTTGAAAGTTGGTGTCGCGAATCCAAAAGCCCGCCCCGGGGCACTCGCTTAGAATGGGGCACCACAATGATCGAGGCAGACTTCATGACCCATCCCTCCCGCAGCGGCGGCCAGATCCTGGTCGACGCGCTCAAGATCCACGGCGTCGACATGGCCTTCGGCGTGCCCGGCGAAAGCTACCTCGATGTGCTCGACGCCCTGCACGATTCGAGCATCCGCTTCATCGTCAACCGCCAGGAGGGCGGCGCCGCGTTCATGGCCGAAGCCTACGGCAAGCTCACCGGCCGCCCCGGCATCTGCTTCGTCACGCGCGGCCCCGGCGCCACCAACGCCTCGATTGGCGTGCACACGGCGTACCAGGATTCGACCCCGATGATCCTGTTCATCGGCCAGGTCGGGCTCGACTTCATGGACCGCGAAGCGTTCCAGGAGATCGACTACCGCCGCATGTACGGCCAGATGGCCAAGTGGGTGACCCAGATCGACCGCGCCGACCGGATTCCCGAATACCTGGCGCGCGCCTTCCAGGTCGCCACCAGCGGGCGCCCCGGCCCGGTGGTGCTGGCCCTGCCCGAAGACATGCTCATCGCCCAGGCGGCGGTGGCCGACACCGGGCGCTATCAGCCAGTGCAGGCCTCGCCCTCGGCGTCCCAGCTTGCCACCCTGCGCGCCATGCTGGCCGAAGCCAAACGCCCGCTGGTGCTGGTCGGCGGCGGTACCTGGAACAGCCAGGCCTGCGCCGACCTGGTGCGCTTCGCCGAGGCCAACGCGCTGCCAGTGGCCTGCGCCTTCCGCTTCCAGGACCTGCTCGACAACGGCCACCCGAACTATGTCGGCGACGTCGGCATCGGCATCAACCCCAGGCTTGCCGCGCGCGTGAAGCAGGCCGACCTCCTGATCGCGATCGGCCCGCGCCTGGGCGAGATGACCACCGGCGGCTACGCGCTGCTGGAGGCGCCCGTGCCGCGCCAGCGCCTGGTGCACTTCCACGCCGATCCCGAGGAGCTGGGCAGCGTCTACCAGGCCGAGTTGATGATCGCCAGCGGCGCCCCCCAAGCCATGGCGATGCTGGCGGCAATGGCCCCGGTCGACGCCGGCGCCTGGCGCGCCAGCGTGGCCGAGGCGCGCCTCGAGCTGGCCACCTGGCAGCAGCAGCCTTTGATCTTCCAGGACGGCACGGCAGCGCTCGACCTGTGGCAGCTGGTCCAGCAGATGCAGGCGGCGCTGCCGCACGACACCATCATCACCAACGGCGCCGGCAATTACGCCACCTGGGCCCACCGCTTCTTCCGCTATGGCGCCATGCGCACCCAGCTCGCGCCCACCAGCGGCGCGATGGGCTACAGCGTGCCGTCCGGGATCGCCGCCAAGATCGTCGACCCGGCGCGCACCGTCGTCACTTTCGCCGGCGACGGCGAATTCATGATGAACGGCCAGGAGCTGGCCACCGCCGTCCAGTACAAGGCGGGCGTGATCATCATCGTGTTCAACAATGGCATGTTCGGCACCATCCGCATGCACCAGGAGCGCGGCTATCCGGGCCGGGTCTCGGGCACCGATCTGCACAATCCGGACTTCGCGGCGCTGGCCCGCGCCTACGGGGCGCACGGCGAGGTGGTCGAGACGACCGCCCAATTCGCTCCCGCGCTCGAGCGCGCGCTGGCGCACACCCGCGCGCACGCGCTGCCGGCCCTGGTCGAACTGCGCTACGACGGCAACCTGATCACCCCCGGCGCGACACTGGAAACGATACGCACGGCGGCGCTGGCCAACCGATGAGTTGCTTTCACCATAACTGGTTACAATTCGCGTAATTTGTGCTTACAATACGAAGAGATGTTCCACGGTGGAGCACGCTTTTCGTCAAGGCATCATGAGCGATACCCCAGCGCCACTGTCCATCCTCAGCAGCATCAGCGAGGTCGAACGCGATACCGGCATTGCCAAGGAGACCTTGCGGGTCTGGGAGCGCCGCTACGATTTTCCCCGCCCCCAGCGCGACCCGCACGGCGAGCGCCTGTATTCCCAGGACCAGGTCGCGCGCCTGCGCCTGGTCAAGCGCCTGCTCGACCAGGGCCACCGGCCCGGCAAGCTGATGCATCAGACGACCGGCTTGCTGGCCGAGATGGCCGGCAAGACCGACAGCGAGGCACGCCCGGCAGGCGAGGGCGCCGAGCTGGCGCATTGCATCGCCCTGCTCAAAAGCCATCAGTTGCAAGCCTTGCGCCAGCACCTGGCCCAGGCCGTGCTGCTGCTGGGCATGCGCCGCTTCGTGTGCGAGCTGGTCGCGCCGCTGACGGACGCGGTGGGTGCGGCCTGGGCCGCCGGCCAGTTGGCCGTGTTCGAAGAGCACCTGTATTCGGAAGCCCTGCAAGGCGTGCTGCGCCACGCCATCTTCGGCGCCAGCCAACACGCCAACCACAGCCAGGCGCACCCCCGCGTGCTGCTCTCGACCCTGCCCCAGGAACGCCATGGCCTGGGCTTGCTGATGGTCGAGGCCCTGCTCACGCTCGAGGGCGCGCACTGCTTCTCGCTGGGCGTGCAAACCCCGATGGCCGACATCGTCGATGCCGCCCGCGCCCAGCACGCCGACGTCGTTGCCCTGTCCTTCTCCAGCGGCAGCACGGTGCGCGGCGCGGTGGCCAACGTCCAGCGATTGCAGCAGCAGCTGGGGCCCGCCATCGAGGTGTGGGCCGGCGGCGCCTGCGCCCAGCAGGCACGCCGCCAGCTCGGCCGCCATTGCGTGGTCGGGCTCGATGGCCTGGCCGGCATGGTGACACGCTGGCGCGGCGCCCGCCAATTAGGCGCCGGCGCGGAAAACGCACTGCCGCTCTGTTAAAATACGGGCCATCCAATTCATCGTGGCCGGCACCGCCGGGCATGTGCATGCAGCGCCCTCCACCACAGACCAATGTTTAGTTTTTTCAAGAAAAAACCTCCCGCCCCCGTCATCGAGCCCTCTGCCGCCCCCGCCGCGGCGCCTCCGCCCGCCGCCGCAGCCATGCTGGCGCCGGTCGCATCGCGCTATGGCTCGACCAGCACCTTTATCGCGCCGGCGCCAGCGGCGCCGCCGCCCGCCCTGCTGCCCGCAGCCCCCGCGGTGGCGCCGCTGTTGCCCGAGACGGCCGAACGGCCCGGCAGCGAGGCCGAGAAGAAGAAAACCTGGCTCGAGCGCCTCAAGGCCGGCCTGTCGAAGACCTCGACCAGCCTATCGCTGCTGTTCGTCGGCGCGCGCATCGACGACGACCTGTACGAGGAGCTCGAGGCGGCGCTGCTGATGGCCGACGCCGGCATGGACGCCACCATGTTCCTGCTCGACGGCCTGCGCCGCAAGGTCAAGGAAGACAAGCTGCTCGACGCGCCCGCCGTCAAGGCCGCGCTCAAGGTCTTGCTCATCGAGCTGCTGCGCCCGCTCCAAAAGCCGCTCGAACTGGGCCGCCACGAACCGCTCGTGATGATGATCGCCGGCGTCAACGGCGCCGGCAAGACCACCACCATCGGCAAGCTGGCCAAGCACATGCAGAAATACGGGCAATCGGTGCTGCTGGCCGCCGGCGACACCTTCCGCGCCGCCGCGCGCGAGCAGCTGATGGTCTGGGGCCAGCGCAACAACATCACCGTGATCGCCCAGGAGTCGGGCGACCCGGCCGCGGTCGCCTACGACGCCGTGCAATCGGGCAAGGCGCGCAAGATGGACGTGGTCATGGTCGACACAGCCGGCCGCCTGCCGACCCAGCTGCACCTGATGGAAGAATTGAAGAAGGTCAAGCGCGTGATCGGCAAGGGCCTGGACGGCGCGCCGCACGAGGTGCTGCTCGTGATCGATGGCAACACGGGCCAGAATGCCCTGGCCCAGGTCAAGGCCTTCGACGACGCGCTTGGCCTGTCCGGCCTGGTGATCACCAAACTCGACGGCACGGCCAAGGGCGGGGTGCTGGCCGCCATCGCGCGGACCCGGCCGGTGCCCGTGTATTTCATCGGCGTGGGCGAGAAGATCGACGACCTGCAGCCGTTCAACGCCGAAGAATTTGTCGAAGCCCTGCTCGGATAAGGCCCCTTGATGATCGAATTTCACAGTGTCAGCAAACAGTACACGGCCCAGGCGACGGCCCTGCGCGAGGTGAGCCTGACGGTGGCCAGGGGGGAACTGGTCTACCTGGCCGGCCCCTCGGGCGCCGGCAAGTCGACCCTGCTCAAGATGATCGCCGCCATCGAGCGCCCCAGCTCGGGCAGCGTGCTGGTGAACGGCCAGGATATCGGCAAGCTCAGCCGTGCTGGCCTGCCCTTCCTGCGCCGCAACCTGGGCCTGATCTTCCAGCAGCAACGCCTGCTCAACGACCGCAGCATCCTGGCCAACACCATGCTGCCGCTGCTGGTGACGGGCGCGGCCAGCGCCGAAGCCGAGCAGCGCGCCCGCGCCGCGCTCGACAAGGTGGGCCTGGGCGAGCGCGCCGGCGCCCATCCGATGGAGTTGTCCGGCGGCGAACAACAGCGGGTGGCGATCGCGCGCGCGATCGTCAACCGGCCCCAGATCATCCTGGCCGACGAGCCCACGGCCAACCTGGACCGGGCCAGCGCCAATCAGGTGCTCGACGCCCTGCGCGCCTTCCACGCGGCCGGCGTCACTTGCATGATCTCGACCCACGACGAACAGGTGCTCGACCGCGCGGCACGCGTGATCCACCTCGACCACGGCCAACTGGTCGAGGGCGGCGCATGAAGAGCTGGTTGCGGCAACACCGTTTCGCGCTCGGCGCGGCGCTGGGCAACCTGGGCAAGGCCCCGGGCAGCTTCCTGTTTAACGTGGTGGTGGTGGCAATCGCGCTGGCGCTGCCGTTCGCCGGCCTGACCCTGCTCGACAATGTGCGCCCGATGTCCGAGCAGCTCTCGGTCGACCCGGAGATCAGCCTGTTCCTCAAGCCGGGGGCCAGCCGCGACGAGGCCGTGGCGCTGGCGCCGGTGCTGCGCGGCGCGCTGGGCACGCATAAGGGGCGCATTGTGTTCGTGGCGCGCGAGCAGGCGCTCGAGAGCCTCAAGAGCAAGAGCGGGCTGTCCGACGTGCTCGCCACGCTGGGCGACAATCCCCTGCCCGACGGCTACGTGCTCAAGCTCGACGGCTTCAAGAGCGCGGCCGAGGCGGCCGAAGTGGACACGCTGGCCGAGCGCCTGCGCGCCCTGCCGGCGGTCGACACGGTGCAGGTCGACTCGGCCTGGGTCAAGCGCCTGGCGGCGCTGCTGGGCGTGCTGCGCCTGGTGCTGCTGCTGCTGGCCGGCACCCTGGGCACGGTCGTGATCGCCGTCGTGTTCAACACGATCCGGCTGCAAGTGCTGACCCAGCGCGACGAGATTGCCGTCTCCAAGCTGATCGGCGCCACCGACGCCTTCATCCACCGCCCGTTCTACTATACGGGCGCCTTGCTGGGCCTGTGCGCGGGCGCGCTGGCGCTGGGCGCGGTGACGCTGGCGCTGCGGCCCCTGAACGGCGCGATCGCCGAATTCGCGCGCTTGTACGCGTCCGAGTTCCAGCTCGCGCCACTGGCGCCGCTGGGCATCGCCGCCCTGCTGGCCGCCTCGGCCGGCCTGGGCCTGGTCGGCGCCCTGCTGTCGGTCCAGCGCCACCTGGCCCGCCTGCATTGAACTGCATCGGCCTGGGGTCTGACCCCGGTTTTTCTGTTAGGGGTCTGACCCCGGTTCGCAGGCGCCGTCTCAACCGGGGTCAGACCCGGGTCAGACCCCCAACCGAAAAACCGGGGTCTGACCCCTCGGATACCTGCCCCCTCGGACACCTTCTAGCCGAACGCCATCAATTTGCATGGCGACAACACCAAAAATTTTCAAGAAAACCTGAGTCTATCCCTGGTTTTATGGCACTCCCGGCACCGTCTTGATGTGACTCAAGGAATTGGGGCGCTCCCCAGCCTATGGTGGACTTGATATTGGCGATAGTTTCTTTTGTGCAATATAATTTCACTATTGCCGGCATATACAGGTCCGATTGGCACTCTCATCAAGAGAGTGCTAATATACGCAAACGCGTGGCGGGGATATCCAAGACCCACCGCCAGCGTGAGGTAACAAACCGTAACAGCCGCGCCCAAGGGCCGCCCCTTGTGGCAAATTATTGTGGCAACAGCGCTACTCTACGAGGAAGATTGATGACAATGGCATCCGCACAAACCGCTTTGGTTCCAGCCGGCACCCGCGCCCTGGGATTGGGATTCACTGGCAATCTCGGCAATATTGACGCTTATATCTCCGCCGTCAACCGCCTGCCCATGCTCAGCCACGAGGAAGAAGTGTCGCTCGCCAAGCGCCTGCAGACCAATAACGACCTGGCCGCCGCCCAGGAGCTGGTGCTGTCGCACCTGCGGCTGGTGGTCTCGATCGCGCGCGGCTACCTCGGCTATGGCTTGCCGCATGCCGACCTGATCCAGGAAGGCAATATCGGCCTGATGAAGGCAGTCAAGCGCTTCGACCCGAACCAGGGCGTGCGCCTGGTGTCGTACGCCATGCACTGGATCAAGGCCGAGATGCATGAGTACATCCTCAAGAACTGGCGCCTGGTCAAGGTGGCCACCACCAAGGCCCAGCGCAAGCTGTTCTTCAACTTGCGCAGCAACAAGACCAGCCTGGACGCGATGTCGCCCACCCAGATCGATGCGCTGGCCAAGCTGCTCGACGTCAAGCGCGAAGAAGTGATCGAGATGGAAACGCGCCTGTCGGGCCGCGACATCGCCCTCGAAGCGCCCACCGATGACGAGGACGACAAATTCTCGCCCATCGCCTACCTGTCCTCGGACCTGTCGGAGCCGACCCGGGTGCTCGAAGCCGAGCAAGTGACGCGCCTGCATTCCGAAGGCATCGAGACGGCGCTCGGCAAGCTTGACGCCCGTTCGCGCCGCATCGTCGAGGCGCGCTGGCTGGCCAACGATGACGGCTCCGGCGCCACCTTGCACGCGCTGGCTGACGAATTCGGCGTCTCGGCCGAACGCATCCGCCAGATCGAGGCGGCCGCCCTCAAGAAGATGAAGACGGCGCTGGCCGCCTTCGTCTAGGCCGGCCAGGGCCGTCCCCCAAGGCGCCTGCGGGCGCCTTTTTCATTGGCCCAGCGAAAACGCCGTGCGAATTTGCTACTATGGCGGTTCTGCTCAACTGGAGAGCCGATCATGCCTGCCACGCTTCGGACTAGCTGTGCCATCGCCGCCCTGTGCCTGCTGGGCGCCTGCGCCAGCGCCGTCGTGGCCGACGCCCCGCTCAAGGATGCCCAGCTGCAGCTGCTGCCCGGCCAGAGCGCTGATTTGAACCCGAACGTGAGCCTGCGCTACGACCAGGCCAGCGACAGCCGCTGCCCGCCCAAGGTGCAGTGCGTCTGGGCCGGCAAGCTGGGCCACCATTTCACCTTGCGCGCGCGGCGCGCCACCGAATCGTTCGAACTGGCCGACGACCAGCCCGAATTCGTCTCGACCATGCTGGGCGGGGTGCGCATCGTGCTCGCCAAGCCGCCCTCCCCAAGCCCGCGTACCGTCGACCAGCCGGTGCAGCTCAGCGTCCTCACCCATCCACCCGAGCACAACTAGCCCACATGACACGATTCCTACAGCGCACCCTTGCCGCCACCCTCATCGCCTCGATCCTTCTGGCTCCACCCTTCGCATTGGCCAAGACGCCTGTGGCCACCGGCACCGGCGGCGCGGTCGCCACCATCAACGAACACGCCTCGCAAGCGGCGCTGACGATCCTGAACCAGGGCGGCAACGCGATCGACGCGGCCGTCGCGGCGGCCGCCTCGCTGGGCGTGACCGATCCTTTCAGCTGCGGCATCGGCGGCGGCGGCTTCATGGTGATCTACCTGGCCAGGGACAAGCGCAGCATCACGATCGACCACCGCGAGACGGCGCCGGCCGCCTTCACACCCACCGTGTTCCTCGAAAACGGCAAGGAGCGCGATTTCGACAGCGTCGTCGCCAGCGGCAGCTCGGTGGGCGTGCCGGGCACGGTGCGCGGCTGGCACGACGCGCTCGATCGCTACGGCAGCATGACGTTCAGGCAGGTGCTGGCGCCGGCCATCGCGCTGGCCGACAAGGGCTTCACGGTGACGCCGACCTTCCACCAGCTCATGAGCGAGAACGAAGCCAAGTTCCAGCTGTTCGCCAGCACCCGCGCGCTCTACCTGAAAGGCGGCAAACCGGCCGCCATCGGCAGCGTGCAGCGCAACCCGGACCTGGCCAAGGCCTACCGGCTGCTGGCGGCCGGCGGCCAGAAGGCGTTCTACCACGGCGCCCTGGCGCGCGCGATCGTCGACACCGTCGTCCACCCGCCGGTCGCGCCCGGCGTCGTCGTGCAACCCGGCAGCATGAGCATGGCCGACCTGGCCAATTACGAGTCGCGCATCCGCCAGCCGGTGCACAGCAGCTACCGCGGCTACGAGCTGGTGGGCATGGCGCTGCCCAGCAGCGGCGCCGTGACGGTGGCCGAGGCGCTCAACATCCTCGAAGGCTACGACCTGAAGGCGCTGCCACGCGCGCAGGCCGAGCACCTGTACCTGGAAGCGAGCCGGCTCGCCTTCGCCGACCGCAATGCCTACCTGGGCGACCCGGAATTTGTCGATGCACCAGTGGCCGGTCTGCTGAGCAAAGACTACGCGGCCCGGCGCCGCGCCGCGATCGGCAGTGTCCCGGCGGGCGCGGGCGTCGCCGCCGGCGACCCCTACCCGTTCCAGGATGATGCCAGTGTGCCGCTGCGCCCGCAGCCCGCGCGCAGCGTCGCCGAGAGCGCCCACACGACCCACCTGACGGTCTCGGACAAAGACGGCAACATCGTCGCCTACACCTTCACCATCGAGTCATGGGGGGGCAGCGGCATCGTCGTACCGGGCTACGGTTTCCTGCTCAACAATGAGATGACCGACTTCGATTTCAGCGGCCCCCGGCCGAACGTGCCGGAAGCGGGCAAGCGGCCGCGCTCGAGCATGGCACCGACCATCGCCTTCAAGAACGGCAAGCCGGCCTTCACCATCGGCAGCCCGGGCGGAGCGACCATCATCACCACCGTGCTGCAGACGATCGTCAACTATATCGATTTCGGTATGCCGATGGACCGGGCCCTGGACGCGCCGCGCCTGAGCGAGCGCAATGGCGTGGTGACCGACATCGAACCGGGCTTCACCGGCAGTGCCCAGGCCAGGGCGCTCGAACAGCTCGGCCACAAATGGCAAGCCGTCCCGGAAGAAATCGGCGCCGCCAACGCGCTCGTGTTCAACCCGGACGGCACGGTGACGGCGGTCAGCGAAGGCAAGCGCCACGGCAGCGGCAGCGCGCTGGTGCAAAAGCGCGGCCACTGAGGCGCCGGCTGCCAGGCCGTACAATGTCGAAAAGCGCAGCGCCTGCGGCAAAACCGGGGTCAGACCCCGGTTGATTCGCTTGGGGTCTGACCCCGGTTTTGCCGCAGGCGCTGCGCTTTTTCACCCGTCGCTACCGGGCCAATCTGCCGGCCGGCAACGCCACCGGCGCGGCCAGCTGCGCACGCCAATAGCGCCGTGCCAGCAAGGCGGCCAGCGCGGCGCTGACCGGCAGCAGCACCAGCCACGGCAGCGGCAGCACGAACGCCCTGAGCAAAGCCACCCCGAACACCAGCGCGCCCATGATCAGCAAGACCACCATCGGCCGCCCCACATGCATGGGATTGCCCATCGCCGCCAGGTCCGGCGGCAGCGAGCCGGCCAGCAGCAAAGTGGTCGAGGCGACCCCGACCACCATTGCACTGTGCTGCGGGGTCATGCCGCTGGTGGCGCTGACGATCCACAGGTAGACAAGCCACAGCAGCGCGCTGGCGCCGGTCTGCCACAACAAGCGCGTTGCCAGCAGCCGGTTCAAGGCGCGGCCCTGCGCCATGCGCGGGGACAGGCGCACCAAGGCTTGTTCGGTGCCGGTCACCGCAATGCGCGTCACGATCGCCTGGATCATCAGGATCGGCAAGAACACCGCAGCCATGCCACTGAGGCTGAAGAACGTCATCCCCTGGACGAAATCGCGCACGTTCCCGCTCAGCGGCAGGCTGGCCAACAACAGCAAGCCGGCAGCGCTCAGCAGCGCAACCGCGGCCCAGACGCCCGCCGCGATGCTCCAGTGCGCCCGGGGCCCGAAGGCGTGCATCAACAAGGCGCCCTGGCGCGCGCCGGGGCCGCAATCGCGCCGCAGCGCCACATCGTACAGCCAGCGCGCCGGCCCCCGCACCAGGTTCGGCGCGGCCGCCGCATCGCCCGCCTGGTGAGCGCGCATCCGTTCGATCTGGTCCAGCCGGCGCCGATGGGCCTCCGGACGGCGCGGGAACATCCTTGCCAGCGCGTACCAGCCGCAGGCCAGCGTGAACAGCGCCAGCGCGATCAGTTGGCCGGGCTCGAGCACCATGGCCGGCGAATGGCTCAACACGTAATAGATGGCGAACATCGGCAAGGCATACAAAATGAAGCCTTCAATTTTAACGCTCGCGTTCAACAGCGCCATACCGGACATGCTGATGCAGCCGGCCAGCGCCACGAACAGGAAGTGCCCCGCAAGGAATGCCGTCACGAGCGCGCAGGCAAGCGCCAGCAGCACCGACCCCGCAAGCACGGCCAACATCGCATGGCGCCGCGCCTGCGGCACCAGGCGCGCGTTGGCAGGTGAATTGAGCAGCATGGCAGAACCAACGAGCGCCTGCCAGCTCATCAAGGCAAACAGCATCAGCGGGACCATTCCCATCGCGGCCATGCGCACACCGCGCCCCGACAGCAGCATGAACAGCGGCAGCCCAACTGCCGTCGCCAGCAACAGCCTGCCAACCCAGCGGTAGCCCTGGATATGCTGATACAGCACGGCCTGGCGCAGCATCAGCACGAAAATGGCCGCCGACGGCGCGCTCATCGCGTCACCTCGATGAACAAGTCTTCGAGGCTGAGCCGCGCGCCGTCGAGCAGCGTGTCGAGGCTGCCCTGCAGCACGATGCGGCCGTCCTTGAGAAAGGCGACCTCCAGCGCCACCCGCTCCAGGTCGGACAGGATGTGGGTCGAGAACAGCACGGTGGTGCCGCGCTCGATCACGCCGTCGATCAGCTCGCGCAGGAAGTCGCGCCGGCCGACCGGATCGAGCGCCGATACCGGTTCGTCCAGGATCAGCAATTGCGGATCGTGGGCCAGTGCGCGGATGATGGACAGGCGCTGCTTTTCGCCGCCCGACAACTTGCCGATCGCCTTGTGGCGCAAGTTTCCGTCGAATCCCCAGCGCGTCAACAGCGCCTCGACCTTGAAGGTATTCCAGTGCGGGTACAGTGCCTTGAAGTAGTCGAGCATCTGCACCGGTGTGAGCCACTCGAACAGGTCCGACTTTTGCGGCACGTAGCCGATGCGCGCGCGCACCGGGTCGGGCAAGGCGTCGACACCGGCGCCGAAGATCGACAGCGCGCCACCATCGGCCTCGCGCAGGCCCAGCATGCATTCGATCAGGGTCGACTTGCCGGCGCCGTTGCGTCCCAGCAGGCCAATCACCTGGCCCGGCGCGATCGACCAGTCGAGCGCGTCGAGCACGCGCCGCCCGTCATAGGATTTGGACAGGGCCTTCAGTTCGACGACGGCTTGGTTCATGGATGCTCCTTCATTATTTTTGTGAACAGGGCCAGTACGGTGGCCGGATCGAGTTCGAGCTGGCGCGCTTCGAGCACCGCCTTCTCCAATGTGGGACGCAACAATTCGACACGCTTGGCAACACTGTGCGCGCGCGGCACGGCCTCGGCCACCAGCATCCCCTGGCCGCGCTGGCGCACCAGCACGCCCTCGAGTTCCAGGATGCTGTAGGCCTTCGAGACGGTCATCGGGTTGACTGCCAGCGTTGATGCGATGTCGCGCACAGACGGCATGGCGTCGCCGGGCGCCAGCTGCCCCCCGGCGGCCAGGCGCCGCACCTGCTCGACCAATTGGCGGTACAGCGGCTCGGACGAGCCGGTGACGATTGAAAAAAGATGGGCGGGGTGGGTGGCCATATCAGTCAACTGTATTAGGTGATTAATACAGTAAACACTAAGCCGAAATTTGTCAACGCATTTGTAGGGTGGAAAAGCGAAGCGCATTCCACCCTACATCAATCCCTACAGATGCGGCGTGATGCGCGCCATCAGCTCCTCGAAAGTACGGCCATTGCCATTTTCGCCAATCGCGTGCATCTTCCATTCGCCGTTGTGGCGGTACAGCTTGACCATCACCTGTGCCGTGTGCGCGCCCTGCACCGACAGGTCGTAGCGCGCCACCTCTTTCTGGTCGGCGGCGTTGACGATGCGGCAGTAGGCGTTCTCCACCTGCGAGAAATTCTGGCCGGTGAAGCTGTTGACCGTAAACACGAGCGACGCGACCTCGGCCGGCACGCGCGACAGGTCGACGATGATCTGCTCATCGTCGCCCTCGCCCGCTCCGGTGCGGTTATCGCCCGTGTGCACGATGCTGCCGTCGCGGCTTTTCAGCTGGCGGAACCAGACGAAATCGAGCGCGCGCCGGTGCTCGTCGAACAGGATGCACGAAGCATCGAGGTCGACGCTCTCGGACCTGGCGCCAAAGCCGAACAGGCCCTTCTTCTTGATGGCGTCCCAACCGAGACCCATGGTGATACGGTTCAAAGTTCCCCCAGCTTCCTTGTCGAGGGAAATCTTCTGGCCTTTTTGCAAATTGACTGACATGACAGCTCCTTGAATTAGTGTCTACCCTGCTGGGTCCAGGCGCGGAACGCGGCCCGGTTGCGCGAGCACACGTACACCTTGCCGCTTCCGGAAAAACGCAGCACCATGCCCTCGCCGCTGGTCTGGCTGTTGACCAGGTTGCCGAGGAAGCCGCCGCTTTGGCCGGTGGTAATCGAAATCTCGTAGCGCAGCGCGCTGTCCCAGCACACCACGTGCGAGTTGTCGATGATGACGTCCTTGCCCGGCTCGACGTCGAGCATCGACATCGAGCCGAAACCGGACACCACCAGCTGCCCGCTGCCGCTCGTCTCGGTGACGAAAAAGCCGCCACTCTGGGCGAACAGCGCGTTGCCCAGGCTCTGGGTGCGCACCTTCAGGTCGACCTTGTCGCTGGCCGCCACGAAGGCGCCGTCGCTGATGATGTAGTTGCGCGGCCCGACGTCGACCACCTGCATCGCGCCCGGCAGAGTCGGCGAGAGCAGGCAATCGCCGTCGCCGCGCACCGCTTCGATGTGCTGCTGGAAGAACGATTCGCCGTTGGCGAAGGTGCGCATCAGCGCACTGCCAAGGCCGCCCTTCATCTTGCCCTTCAAGTCCAGCGTCGACTCCATCATGACCATCGCGTCGGACTCGCAATAAATGGTTTCGCCGCGTCGCAGCGCCACATGCAGGAAGGGGTCGACGTCACCGGTAACAGTAAAAACAGGCATTGCGTTCTCCTTGTTGGGTGCAGCCCGACGCACGGGGGCGCGGGCCGCATGTTGCTTGACGCTTATACGTTCACGCCGAAATTGCGGGCCAGTGGGCCGAGACCGCCCTTGAAGCCCTGGCCGACGGCGCGGAACTTCCAGTCGCCGCCGGCGCGGTAGACTTCACCGAACACCATCGCCGACTCGGTCGATCCGTCCTCCGACAGGTCGTAGCGGGCGATCTCGGTGTTGCCGGCCGCGTTCACGCAGCGTACGAAGGCCTTCGACACCTGGCCGAAATTCTGGTGTCGCGCCTCGGCCTCGTGGATCGTCACGCAGACGGCGATTTTGTCGACGTCGGCCGGCACCTTCGACAGGTCGATCGTGACGCTCTCGTCGTCGCCCTCGCCGGCACCGGTGCGGTTATCGCCCGAGTGCTGGACCGAACCGTCGACCGACTTGAGGTTGTTGTAGAAAACGAAGTCGGCGTCCGAGCGCACCTTGCCGGTGGCGCCGAGCAGGAATACCGCGCCGTCCAGGTCGTAGGCGGCGCCGTCGGTGGCGCGCACGTCCCAACCCAGGCCCACGACCATTTTCGACAGGCCGGGAGCTTCCTTGCTCAGATTGACGTTGCCGCCTTTTTGCAAACTGATAGCCATGATGTACTTCTCCTGAAAGTGTGAACACCGTTGAAATACACGCAGCGAACTGGTGTCCATCCGTTCGCCGCGGGTTCTTTACGCAGCTGCCGCAAGCAGCTGCTGTTGTTGTTTGCGATGGCGCAGCGAGGACCACAGCGAGGCGCCGATGAAGGCCACACCCACCAGGCCGGTGAAGATCTCCGGAATGTGGAATTTCATGCTGGCCAACATGATCAGCGCCAGGATGCCAATCGCGTAGTGCGCACCGTGTTCGAGGTAGACGAATTCGTCGAGCGTGCCCTTCCTGACCAGGAACACCGTCAGCGAGCGCACGAACATCGCGCCGATGGCCAGGCCCAGCATGATGATCACGACGTCGGTGGTGATCGCGAAAGCGCCGATCACGCCGTCGAACGAGAACGACGCGTCGAGCACTTCCAGGTACAGGAAGCCGCCGATACCGCCGCGCTTGACCATCTCGCCGACGTTGCTGGCGCCTTCCTCCTGGCTTTCGAGCAGGCCACTGATCGCGTCCACGCCGACGTAGATCAGGATGCCCCACAGGCCCGACATCAGCACCACCATCTTCTGCGCCTCGGCCACCAGGCCCAGGCTGGCCATCAACGTGCCCAGCGCAATCATCACCGACACCGACGACACCTTGCCCAGCGCGCCGAGCTTGCGCTCGACGTGGCCCAGCCAATGCAGCTCCTTCTCGTCGTCGAGCAGGAAGTTGAGGAACACCAGCAACAGGAACATGCCACCGAATGCCGCCACTTCCGCGTGGTGGCTGGCCAAATGGGCCGAATACGCTTTCGGATCCGACAGCGCCAGCTGCCACACCTGCATCAGCCCCAGGTCGGCCGCCTGCGCCACGATCACCAGCGGGAACAGCAGGCGCATGCCAAATACGGCGACGATGATGCCGACCCCGAGGAACAGCTTCTGCCAGCGTTCATCCCAGGTCTTGAGCACCGAGGCGTTCACGACTGCGTTGTCGAACGAGAGCGACACCTCCATCACGCCGAGGATGGCGGCAATACCGACCGCCGTCAGCGCGCCGCTCCAGCCGGTGTGTTCGAAGCCCCACCAGGCGGCTGCGCCAAGGCAGGCCAGTGCGACCATCATCGAGACTCTGAAATGCTTCATCTGTTGTTCCCCTCTTTCGGGTGTGATTTGACGAAGCTCAGTGTAGGCCCGGGCGGCTAATTTAAAAATGGAAGATAATAGGAAGATTACTTCTGAAAAACAGAAACAATGAACAACACCGGCACCAATTTCAGGCACCTGCACTACTTCTGGGTGGTGGCCAAGGAGGGCAGCATCACGCGCGCCGCCGCGCGCCTCGGGCTGGCGATCCAGACCGTGAGCACCCAGCTGACCCAGCTCGAGCAGTCGATCGGCAAGTCGCTGTTCAACCAGCAGGGGCGGCGCCTGGTGCTGACCGAGGCGGGGCGGCTGGCGCTGGCCTATGCCGACCAGATCTTCCTGCTCGGCGAGCAGATGCAGGAAGCCCTGGGCGAACCCGATAGCGGGCGCACCCGCCTGACGGTGGGCATTTCCGATTCGTTGCCCAAGCTGACCGCGTTCCGGCTGCTCGAGGCGACCATGCACCTGTCCAAGCCGGTGCGGCTGGTGTGCTACGAAGACCAGTTCGAGGCGCTGCTGGGCGAGCTGGCGCTGCACAAGCTCGACGTGGTGCTGACCGATCGCCCGGTCCGCTCCGGCACCACCTTGCGCGTGTTCAGCCACCTGCTGTTCGAAAGCGAGACCATGGTCGTCGGTACCCCGGCGCTGGCGGCCATTTACCGGTCCGGCTTCCCGTCCAAGCTGAACGGCGCGCCGTTCCTGCTCCCGACCCGCAACAACGCCCTGCGCGGACAGATCGACGCCTGGTTCGAGCAGCACAATGTGCGTCCCGACGTGGTCGGCGAGTTCGAGGATAACGCCCTGCTCAACACGTTTGGACGGCGCGGCGCCGGCCTGTTCTTCGGCCCGGCCGCGCTGGCGCCTGAGCTGGACGAACAGTTCGGCGCGGTAGTGGTCGGGCCGGTGCCCCAGGTACGCGAACACTTCTACGCCATCTCGAACGAGCGCAAGATCAAACATCCAGCAGTGGAAGCGATCCTGGCGTTGACCGGTACAATGCGCCTCTAAGCCGATCGAGGGGTCAGACCCTGCTTGAGTCGGCGGAACCGGGGTCAGGCCCCCAACGGAAAAACCGGGGCCAGGCCCCTTTGATCACTATGCTCAATTTCATGCTCGTCGTGCTGGCCCTGCTGCTGGTGGTGCTCAACGGCTTTTTCGTGGCCGCCGAATTCGGCATCGTCACGCTGCGCAAGACGCGCATCCGCGCCATCGCCAAGACCCAGGGCCTGCGCGGGCGCATCCTGGGCAAGGTGCACGCCGAACTGGACGCCTACCTGTCCGCCTGCCAGCTCGGCATCACGCTCGCGTCGCTGGGCCTGGGTTGGGTTGGCGAGCCGGCCTTCGCCGCTTTGATCGAGCCGCTGTTCACGCTGGCCGGCATCGCCTCACCCAAGCTGCTGCACGGGATCAGCTTCATGCTGGCCTTCGGCCTGATCTCCTTCCTGCACATCGTGGTGGGCGAGCTGGCGCCCAAGTCGCTGGCGATCCGCAATCCGGAGGCCGTCGGCCTGTGGAGCGCGCTGCCGCTGTACGGGTTCTACTGGACCATGTACCCGGCAATCTGGGTCCTGAACAGCAGCGCGAACCTGGTGCTGCGGGTGGCGGGCCTGTCGGCCAAGGGCGGCCACGACGCCCACTACTCGACCGACGAATTGAAGCTGATCTTGCGCACCAGCCAGCCGGGCGAAAAGTTCACACGCGACGAGCGCCACATCCTGGCCCAGTCGCTCGACTTCAGCCAGCTGTCGGTGTCGGACCTGATGCGTCCGATCAACGAGGTGATCGCCCTGCATGCGAACAAGTCGCTGGCCGAGAACCTGCAGACGGTGGTGCGCAACCGCTTTAGCCGCTATCCGTATTTCGACCATAACGGCGATGACGTGCTCGGGATCATCCACCTCAAGGACTTGTTCTTCGCCCAGCAAGCCGGGCGCACCATCGATGACCTGAGCGCGTTCCTGCGTCCGGTCGAGACCATGTCGGCGCGCACTCCCGCCCAGGACATGTTCCGCCGCTTTCGCGAGGGCGCGCCCCACTTCGCGCTGATCGGCGAAAAGGGCAAGCGTCCGGTCGGCTTCCTCACGCTCGACAACCTGTTGGGGGCGATGGTTGGCGAGATCCGCGACGAGTTCCGGCTCAACGAGAATGACTGGCTGCGCCAGCCCGACGGTACGCTGGTGGGCAAGGCCAGCCTGCCGATTTTTTCGCTCGAGCGCATCCTGGGCATCGACATCAACAATGAGGAATTGGGCCTGGACGAAGTCGAGTCGGTAGGTGGGCTGCTGATGGTGCGGCTGGGCGACATACCGACCCAGGGCCAGCGTATCGAGTTTCCCGCCTTCGACATCGTCGTCAAGAAGATGAGCGGGCCGCGCATCGTGCTGGTGAAGGTGATTCCGCAGCAGCTGCGCGCGCGCGATCCGGACTTGCAGGACTGATGTGGGCGAAATCGCAGGGTGTGTGGAAAAGGGCAGCGTTTTAAGGAAAACCGGGGGCAGACCCCGGTTGACCGGCCTGGGGTCTGACCCCGGTTTTCCTTAAACGCTGCCCTTTTCCGCCCTACGACGCGCTGCCGGTCCAATCGCGCAAGAGCGAGTAACCGACCGCCAGCAGGGTCGGCCCGATGAACAGGCCGATGAAGCCGAACGCCAGCATTCCGCCCAGCACCCCCAACAGCACCAACAGGAATGGCAGGCTGCTGCCGCGTGAAATGAGCAGCGGCTTGACCACATTGTCGACGCCGCTGATCAGCACCAGTCCCCACACCAGCATGAACACGCCCCAGCCGGTGCGCCCCTCGCTAAACAGCCAGATTGCGGCAAAGCCCCACACCAGTGGCGGCCCGACCGGCACCAGCGAGAGAATGAAGGTGGCCGTGCCCAGCAACGGCAAGGCCGGCACGCCGGCGATCGCAAAACCCAGCACCGCCACCAGCGCCTGCGCCAGCGCGGTGCCGAGCAGCCCGTACATCACGCCACGCACGGTCTGGCTGACGATCTCGGCGACCTTGCTCGCGCTGTCGCCGATCACCCGCTGGAGGCCGCGCAGCAGCGCCACCAGAAGCTGTTGGCCGTCGCGGTAAAGGAAGAAACTGACGAAGGCGGCCAGGCTCATTTGCACCAGGCTGGCGCCGATCAGCAGGCCGCCGCCCAGTAGCGCCTGGCGCCCTGGTTCGAGCAGGCGCCGCGCCATCTCGCCCATTTGCTGGCGGCTACCCACCAGTTCGCGCAGATAGCCCTCGAGCGGCTCGCCCACCAGCGGCAATTCGCGCAGCCAGGCCGGCGCGTGCAGTTCGCCCGTTTCGACGACCCGCTTGATCTGCTCGTACACCTGGCCAATGTCGTCGGCAAGGTGGTAGGCGACCAGCGCCACCGGTACCACCACCAGCAGGGACAAGGAAAGCGTCATGAGCAGTGCGGCGAGCGTGCGCCGCCCGCGCAGGCGCGCCAGCACGAACAGGTACAGCGGCCAGGACGAGATCACCGCCGCCGCCGCAAACAGGATCCCCGGCAGGAAAGGCCAGAGCACCGCCAGGCAGCCCGCCGCCAGTACGCCAACGGTTGCCAGCTGGGCGTAGTTGCGACCGAAACGGCGGTCCATGCAGCTCAGTTCAAGAGCTGCTTGAGGTCATGCACGATTGGCGCCGGGCCATTCCCGTGGCGCACGAACAGGCGGATCTTGCCGCTGCGGTCGAACACGTAGCTGGCGGCCGTGTGGTCCATCGAATAGCTGCCAGGCGTCTTGCCCGGCGACTTGGCGTAGAACACCTTGAATTCCTTGGCCACCTTGGCGGTGGCGGCAGCGTCGCCATACAGGCCGAGAAAGCGCGGATCGAAGGCCGGGACATACTGCGCCAGCAGGGCTTGGGTGTCGCGCTCCGGGTCGATGGTGACGAACAGCACTTGCAGCTGGTCGGCCTGGGGACCGAGCTCCTTCATCACGGCGGCCATTTCGGCCATCGTGGTCGGGCATACGTCGGGGCATTGGGTGTAACCGAAGAAGATCAGCACCAGCTTGCCCTTGAAGTCGGCCATGGTGCGCGCCTTGCCGGTGTGGTCGGTCAGCGCGAAATCCTTGGCGTAATCGAGGCCGGTCAGGTCGGTGTTCTCGAACTTGAGCGGCGCCTTGCCCAGTTTGTCGCAGGCGGCCAGCGACAGCATCATGGCAAGGATGGCGAGCAGTTTTTTCATAATCCGAATGGAAGGTAGTGGTCCACCAGCAGCGCGGCGAACAGGAGCGAGAGGTAGATGATCGACCAGGTG
The DNA here is from genome assembly GCA_040390195.1 of Pseudomonadota bacterium. GTDB lineage: Bacteria > Pseudomonadota > Gammaproteobacteria > Burkholderiales > Burkholderiaceae_D > Telluria_A. Next base: position 23,534 of record JAZJYV010000001.1, read on the forward strand.
AAGGCCTTGCGCGCCTTCTGGTCGCTGTAGTGGCGGTAGATCTGCCAGCCGTGCCACAGGAACACCGCGTTGAGCGCGACGGCCGAGGCCAGGTAGATCAGGCCGCTCATGTGCACCGCGAATGGCAGCATGGTGGTGGCGGCCAGCGCGATCGAATAGAGCCAGACGTGGAAACCGGTGAAGTTCATGCCGTGCGTGACGGGCAGCATCGGCAGGCCGGAGCGCGCGTAGTCGTCGCGCCGGTACATGGCCAGTGCCCAGAAGTGCGGCGGGGTCCAGACAAAAATGATCAGCACCAGCAACCACGCTTGCATCGGCACGTCGTTGGCGATCGCGGCCCAGCCCAGCGCCGGCGGCATGGCGCCCGACAGTCCGCCGATGACGATGTTTTGCGGCGTGGCCGGCTTCAGGATCATGGTGTAGATGACCGCGTAGCCGACGAAGGTGACGAAGGTCAGCCACATGGTCAGGGGATTGACCAGCGCGTACAGGATCCACATGCCGGCGCCGCCGACGACGGCCGAGAACGTCACCGTCTGCGGCCGCGTCAGCTCGCCCATGGCGGTGGCGCGGCGCGCGGTGCGCGCCATGCGCGCATCGATCTCGGCTTCGAGCAGGCAGTTGACGGCGAACGCGGCGCCGGCCAGCAGCCAGATGCCGATCGTGGCCGGCACTGCCACGCGCCAGCTCGGCACGCCGTCAGTGGCCAGGAACATGCCAATCACGGCGCAAAACACGGCCAGCTGCGTCACGCGCGGTTTGGTCAGCGCCCAGTATTGGGCGATGCGGTTGCTCGATTTTTGGAGTGCGGTCTGGGTTGTCATGGGTGGTGGTTACGTGCGGGACGCGTGCGCCTGCGGCGCCGTCCCGAGTTGATGCTGTGCCTTGTAGTTTAACATGGTCACCAGCAGCACCAGCACGGCGGCGCCGGCATTGTGCAGCACGGCGATCGGCAGCGGAAAATTCAGGTACAGGGTGGCGATGCCGGTGCTCGCCTGCAGCAGCAGCACCGCCGCGATCAAGCCGGCCTCGCGGCGCAGCGGCGCCAGCGGCCAGGCGCGCCACACGGTCCAGCCCAGGCCGGCGATGACGAGCAGCGCGAAGTTGCGGTGCACCCAATGGATCGCCGTCAGCGCGGTCAAAGGCAGGTAGTCGCCGGCGGCCGTCATGCCCAGCTTGCGCCAGAGCGTGAAACCGTGGCCGAAATCCATCTGCGGCAGCAGCTGGCCACCGCACAGCGGATAGTCGCTGCAGGCCAGGGTCGCGTAATTGGTGCTGACCCAGCCACCGAGCGCGATCTGCACCAGCAGCAGGACGGCCGAGAGCAGCGCCAGGCGGCGCACAGCGCGCACGCCGGCCGGGCCGGCGCCTGCGCCCGGCAGGCGGTCGTGGCGCGCCCCCAGCCACGTCAGGGGCACCAGCAGCAGCATGCCCAGAAGCAGGTGGGTGGTGACGATCACCGGTTGCAGCTTCATCGTCACGGTCAGTGCGCCGAACAAGCCTTGCACGCACACCAGCGCGAACGCGGCCGCCGGCAGCGCGGGCGCGTCGACGCTGCGCCGCGCGGCGCGCCATCTGACGATCGCCCACGCCATCAGTGCCAGGCACAGCAGGCCGATGGCCGAGGCCAGGAAACGGTGGATCATCTCGATCCAGGCCTTGACCACGGTCACGGGACCGCTCGGCAGCAGCGTTTCGGCGGCGCTGATCTGGGCGTGCGCCAGGAAAGGGTTGGCCAGGCCGTAGCAACCGGGCCAGTCGGGGCAACCCAGACCCGAATCGGTGAGCCGGGTGAAGGCGCCGAACACGATCAGGTCGAAGGTGAGGAACACCGTCACCCAGGCCAGCTTGCGGTACTTGTTCGAATCGGCCGAGCGCCAGACCAGCACCAGCGGCACGGTCGCCGCCAGCAGGCCGGTCAGCGCCAGCAGGGCCAGGGTCCAGTTCTGCATCGCTTAACCGATCGCCGACGCTTTGAGCAGCTTGCCGATGTCTTTCTTGACCTTGCCGGGGTCGGCGTCTTGCGGGAAGCGCATCATCAGGTTGCCCAGCGGGTCGATCAGGTACATATGGTTGGCCGGATTGCCGCCCGCCTCCACCGGCAGCCATTTGTTCAGGGCCGCAGCGTCGGCGCGCAGCATGTGGGTGCCGTCGAACTCGCGCATCAGCACGGTGTCGAGCGGGGTGGCATCGGTGACCAGCCAGACCCGTTCCAGGCGCTCCATCTCCTTGCCCTGCATCAGGCGCAGCTGGCGCATCGCGAACAGCTGCTTGCGGCAGGCCGCCTGGCAGTCGCCGGGGCCCACTTGCAGCATGATCCACTTGCCCTTGTAGGCGTCCAGGCTGGTCGCCTTGCCGTCGAGCGTGGTCACGCCCAGCGCCGGGATCGGATAGTTGCGCGGATCGATCAAGTCGCCATAATTGGTGCGCCCGGTCGGCTTGATCACGTAGTAGGTCAGGTAGGAGAAAATCAGGGGCGCTGCGCACACGGCGAGCACGGCCAGCAATTTCCAGCGGCCTGAGTGGGGGTTCGGTTTATTTGCTTGCACGTCGAAATCCTGTCATCACGAAAAAGAGCAGCGCCATCAGTGCCAGCGCATACCATTGGAAAGCATAGCCCTGGTGCTTCTCGACACCGAGCGCGGGCGCCGGCCAGTCGCGCAGCAAGGCGTCGCCGGCTTGGGCGGGGCCGGTTTGTTCGATAAACAAGGGCAGCAAGCTCAGCCCGCTGGCGGCGGCGACCTGCCCCACGTCGACATTTTGCAGCATCGCGTTTGGCTGTGCCGGGGCCGGGCTGCCCAGTTGCATGATGTGGCCCATGCCAAGCTTGACGACGCCCTCGATGGTGACCGTGCCGGCCGGCGTCGCGTATTCGGGCAGGCGGCCGTGCTCGGCCTGGCGCGGCAGCCAGCCGCGCGCCACCAGCACCGTCGCGCCGCTGGCGGCGATCTTGAACGGCATCAGCAGGTACAGGCCCTGGCGGCTGTGCAGGGGGCGGTTGTCGAGGAACAGGGGCCAGCCGGCCAGGAATTGGCCGCGCACCGTCACCGTCCGGTATTCGATGCCAGCCGGGTTTGCCGGCGCGCCTTCGAGCACCAGCGGCGCCTGGGCGGCGCGCGCCGTCAGGCTCGCCTGCAGGGCGATCTTCTCGGCCGCGCGGCGTTGCTGCCACTGGCCCAGCGACAAGCCGAGCGCCACCAGCAGCACAGTTGCCACGAAGGGGATCGCCCGAAAACGGAAGCCGATACGCATTACAATGGTGCCTTGCTCATCAAGTATTGAAACACAACATGAAAATTCTCGTTGCCCTGGCCTTCATTTTGATCCTTGCCAGCCTCGGTTCGGCCCTGTTTTTCCTGATGCGCGACAAGGGCAAGAGCAATCGCACGGTGCACGCGCTGGCGCTGCGGGTGGGCTTGTCGATCACCCTGTTCCTGTTGCTGCTGGGCGCCTACAAGATGGGCTGGATCCAGCCCACCGGCATGCGTTAAGGGCGCTTACGCAGGGTGGAAAAGCGAAGCGCCTTCCACCATTGCCGGCGCCGTGACGACGCATGCAATGGTGGAAGGCGCTGCGCTTTTCCACCCTACGAGCCGGTGAATAATTTCGATTTATTCACAACTGCTGCGGACAGGCCACTGGCCTGTCCCAGGGCTCTTACAGCCAGTAGACGACGACGTACAGGCCAAGCCAGACGACGTCGACGAAGTGCCAGTACCAGGCCGCGCCTTCGAAGGCGAAGTGGTGTTCCGGCGTGAAGTGGCCCTTCATGACGCGGTACAGCACCACCGACAACATGATCGCGCCCATCGTCACGTGGAAACCGTGGAAGCCGGTCAGCATGAAGAAGGTCGAACCGTAGATGCCGGAAGTCAGTTTCAGGTTCAGCTCGCTGTAGGCGTGCATGTACTCGTAGGCCTGGAAGCCCATGAAGGTCGCGCCCAGCAGGATCGTGGCGAACAGCCACAGCGCCGTCTTGGCACGGTGGCCGGCGCGCAGGGCGTGGTGGGCGATGGTCAGCGTCACGCCCGAGGTCAGCAGCAGCGCCGTGTTGATCGTCGGGATCGGGAACGGACCCATGGTCTTGAACTCTTCGATCGTGCCGGCCGGGCTTGCGCCACCCCAGTGCGCCGCGAAATCAGGCCAGATCAGCTTGTGGTCCAGGTCGCCCAGCCAGGGCATGCTGATCGAACGGGCGTAGAACAGGGCGCCGAAGAAGGCACCGAAGAACATCACTTCGGAGAAGATGAACCAGCTCATCGACCAGCGGAACGAGGCGTCGATGCGCTGGTTGTATTTGCCCGACTCGGATTCGCCGATGGCGTCGCCGAACCAGAAATACAGCACCAGAATGGTCGACAGGATGCCGGCCACGTTCAGAAACGGACCCCAGGCCTGGTCGTTGACCCAGCCCGATGCGCCGAGCATCGTCGCAAGCAGGGACATGCCGGCCATCAGCGGCCAACGGGACGGACCCGGCACGAAGTAATACGGTGCGGCGGCGTGTGGTGAACTCATCTTCATCTCCTAAATCAAACTGTATTCGGTGAATTTCTCGTGCTGCTGGAACTGGGTGCTACTTGCCGACCGCGAAATGAACCAGCGTGACGAGCACGCCGATGAACAGCGCCACGCCGATCAGCGCGGCGATGATCACATGGACCGGATTCAGGTTCGCCGCATCCTTTTCGTAGTCGGCGCGCTTGCGGATCCCGAAAAAAGACCAGAACACGGCCTTCATCGTGGCCAGGAAAGACGACTTACGCTGCTGTTCCATGGCCTGCCCTGTCCTCATTTCGACGCCTTGGCGCCTTCAATTTCAAAAAACGTGTACGACAGCGTGATGGTTGTCACCTCGCGCGGCAAGGCCGGGTCGATGAAAAACACCACCGGCATCTGACGCGCTTCATTCGCTGTCAAGGTCTGCTGCTTGAAGCAGAAGCACTCGACTTTCTTGAAGTGCGGCGTGGCCGATTGCGGCGCATAGCTTGGAATGGCCTGCGCCTGCACTGTCCTTGCCTGCGTGTTGACCACCTCGTAGGTGACGGTGGTCAGTTCGCCCGGGTGCACCTGGACGCTGCGCCTGGTCGGGCGAAAGCGCCACGGCCCCTGCGAATTGGCATCCAACTCCACCGTAATCGTGCGCGACAGGTCCACTTGCGTGTTCGGGTCGCGCAGCACCGTGCCGTCCTTCTGGGTCAGCACGTTAATGCCCAACAGTTCGCACATTTGCTTGTAGACCGGCACCAGCGCGTAGGCGAAACCAAACATCACCACGGCCACGACGATCAACTTGCCCAACATCATGCGATTCAGGCGGAAACTTCCAGACTCTTCCGTCGCCACTTAGCTCAACCAGATGCGCTTGATGAACACCATCGCAAAGAAGAACAGGGCGACCCCACCGAGGATCAGGCCGGTCTTCAGGTTGTTCGGCTTTTTTTGCTCAGACATGATACCCACTTGCTAGTTCAGCGCGCGCGGGCCGCGAAGCCCGCGCTTGCACTGTGTTACTTGACCGTTGGCGGCGTTTCGAAGGTGTGGAACGGCGCCGGCGACGGCACGGTCCACTCCAGGCCTTCCGCGCCATCCCATGGTTTCGCCGATGCCTTGGCGCCGCCACGAATGGTCGGCAGCACCACGAAGAACAGGAAGTAGGCTTGCGACAGACCGAAACCGAAGGCGCCGATGGTGGCCAGGGCGTTGAAATCGGTGAACTGCGCCGGGTAATCGGCGTAGCGACGCGGCATGCCGGCCAGGCCCAGGAAGTGCATCGGGAAGAAGGTGATGTTGAACGTGATCAGCGACAGCCAGAAGTGCATCTTGCCGCGGAATTCGTTGTACATGTGGCCGGTCCATTTCGGCGACCAGTAGTAGAAGCCGGCGAACAGGGCGAACAGGGAACCGGCAACGAGCACGTAGTGGAAGTGCGCCACCACGTAGTAGGTGTCCTGCAGCTGGATGTCGATCGGGGTCACGGCCAGGATCAGGCCGGTGAAGCCGCCCATGGTGAACACGAAGATGAAGCCGACCGCGAACAGCATCGGGGTTTCAAACGTCATCGAGCCCTTCCACATCGTGGCGACCCAGTTGAACACTTTCACGCCCGTCGGCACGGCGATGAGCATCGTCGCGTACATGAAGAACAGCTGCGAGGTCACCGGCATGCCGGTGGTAAACATGTGGTGCGCCCAGACGATAAACGACAGAATCGCGATCGACGCCGTTGCGTAGACCATCGAAGCGTAGCCGAACAGCGGCTTGCGGGCGAAGGCCGGCAGGATCTGCGAGACGATGCCGAACGCCGGCAAGATCATGATGTAGACCTCGGGGTGGCCGAAGAACCAGAAGATGTGCTGGTACATGACCGGGTCGCCGCCGCCGGCGGCGTTAAAGAACGAGGTGCCGAAGTGACGGTCGGTCAGGGTCATGGTGATCGCGCCAGCCAACACAGGCATCACGGCGATCAGCAGGTAGGCGGTGATCAGCCAGGTCCAGCAGAACATCGGCATTTTCATCAGCGTCATGCCAGGGGCGCGCATGTTCAGGATGGTGACGATGATGTTGATCGAACCCATGATCGACGAGGCGCCCATCAGGTGCATCGCGAAAATCGCCATGTCCATGCCTGGGCCCATCTGGGTCGACAGCGGTGCGTACAGCGTCCAGCCGGCCGCGGTGGCGCCGCCAGGGACCAGGAACGAGGTCGCCAGCAGGATCGCGGCGGGCGGCAGCAGCCAGAACGAGAAGTTGTTCATGCGTGCGAAGGCCATGTCGGCGCAGCCGATCTGCAGCGGGATCATCCAGTTGGCGAAGCCGACGAAGGCCGGCATGATCGCGCCGAACACCATGATCAGGCCGTGCATCGTGGTCAGCTGGTTGAAGAACTCAGGTTGGAAAAATTGCAGGCCCGGCTTGAACAGTTCAGTACGGATCATCAGGGCCAGCACGCCGCCCGACAACAGCATGATCATCGAGAACCACAGGTACAGGGTGCCGATGTCTTTGTGGTTGGTGGCAAACAGCCAGCGTCCGATACCGTGTGGATGGTGATCGTCGTGATCGTGTGCGTGATCTACAGTCGTTGTACTCATCTCTATCTTCCTCGATTACTTGCGTGCAGCCAGGACTTCGGCTGGTTGAACGATGTTTTCTGCAGCCTTGTTCGACCAGTTGTTGCGGGTGAAGGTGATCACCGCAGCAATATCCGAATCCGACAGTTGCTTCCAGGCTGGCATTTCCGATGGGAACTTGCCGCTCTTCTTGCCATTCAGCAGGACGTTGATCTGCTCGGCCTTCGGACCGTTCACGACGGGCGAACCGTCGAGCGCGGCGAAGGCACCGGGAACGCCCTTGCCGGTGGCCTGGTGGCAGACCACGCAATTGGTGGCGTAGACTTTTTCGCCCTTGGTTTTCAGTTCATCGATGGTCCAGACCTTGGATGGATCCTCGGCCAGCGCCGCCATTTCCTTTTTCTTGCCGTCGACCCAGACCTTGTAGTCTTCGGCCGAGACGACCTTGACGACGATCGGCATGAAGGCGTGTTCCTTGCCGCACAGCTCGGCGCATTGGCCGCGGAAGGTGCCGATTTGTTCCGACTTGAACCAGGTGTCGCGCACAAAGCCCGGAATCGCATCTTGCTTGACGCCGAAGGCGGGGATCATCCAGGCGTGGATCACGTCGTTGGCGGTGAGGACGATGCGCACCTTCTTGTTGACTGGCACGACGACTTCATTGTCGACTTCCATCAGGTAATTGATACCGCGCTTCTCGGTCGGCTCGACGCCGGGCGAGCCCACTTGCGAACGGGGCGTGGTCAGGTTCGACAGGAAGGAAATGCCCTCGCCTTCGCCCTTGAGGTAGTCGTAACCCCATTTCCACTGCATGCCGGTGGCCTTGATGGTCAGGTCGGCGTTGGAGGTGTCTTTCATGCCCACCACGGTCTTGGTCGCTGGCAGCGCCATGCCGATGACGATGATGAACGGCACCACGGTCCAGGCGATTTCGACGGCGGTCGACTCGTGGAAGGTGGCCGGCTTGTGGCCGAGCGAGCGGCGGTGCTTGAACACCGAGTAGAACATCACACCGAACACGGCGACGAAAATCACCATGCACACCACCATCATCCAGGTGTGCAAGTCGTTGATTTCCGTTGCGATCTGCGTCACCGGCGTTTGCAGGTTCAACTGGAACTCAACCGGACGCCCCTGTACTTCCGGCGCGGCCAGGGCCGGGATGCTGGCCGAAACGGCCAGACCGAGCATCAAGGCTTGAAGTCGCTTTGCATATGTCATGTTTTCCCCAACCACCCAAAAATAAGAATATTTTGAAACGTCCGGCCTAGGCCGCCGCTACGAAACCATCGCACGGCCCCGCGCCGGCCCGGCACGCACTGCGCGCGGCAGACCCGACTGGAACCATGATGAACGCTGGCTTGCCAATACTTACGTACAGCTGCGTCGCCACATGGCCTGCCTGAAAATTCAGCAACTGCTACCACGGCCGACAAAATTAGTCGTTGATTATACTCAAGGAGTAGCCTCTTCATCAAGGAAAAATGCCTTGCACAGGAGCATTGACACGGTATTTCCCCTTTAAAACGCCGGCGCCATCCCCACCTTGCCCAATCGAACTGTCGGGTGGAAAAGCGCAGCGCATTTGGCGAAACCGGGGTCAGACCCCGGTTCATTCGCTTGGGGCCTGACCCCGGTTTCGCCAACTGCGCTGCGCTTTCCACCCTACCGCGGCCGGCGCGGCTCGAAGCGGATGATCGCCTCGCCGGCCGCCGTCAGGCGCGCGGCCGGGCGGAAGGCGTGGCCGTAAATGACTTCGAAACTCAAACCGAGCTTGCCGTCCGGGCGGCGCTGCCCCTCGAGCGCGGCCAGCATGCGCTGCCAGGCGGCGCGCCCGAGCAGGCCGCGGTTGCGCGTGGCCAGCGGATTGCCGCCCAGCGCGCGCACGTCGGCCAGCAGCGCCAGGGGCGTGTCATAGGTGACGGTGAGCAGCTCCATGTCCATGACGGGCGTGGCGAAACCGGCCGCCACCAGCTGATCGCCGAAATCGTGCATGTCGACGAAGGGCAAGGCGTGCGGGGCGTCGTCGGCGCCGGCAAAGGCGCTGCGCAACTCCTTGAACGTGTCCGGCCCAAAATTGGAAAACATCAGCAAGCCCTCAGTGCGCAACACTCTGCGCCATTCGGCAAACACGCGGTCGGGCTGCGGATGCCAGTGCAGTGCCAGGTTCGACCACACCAGGTCGAGCGAGTTCGGCGCCAGCGGCAAATCGCCGAAATCGCCGCATAGCAGGTCAAGCCCGGCCTTGGCCGGCAACAGGCGCGCCAGCATCTGGTTCAGCGCACCCGGGGCCGGCGCCGCCGCGCGCGCCGCGCCAAGCATGGCGGGCGCCCCGTCGACGCCGACGATCTGGGCGGCAGGGTAATCATTTTGCAACATGATCAGGTCGGCGCCGCTGCCGCAGCCGGCGTCGAGCACGCGCTGGGGCTGCAGCTTGACCAGTCCGAGCCGCTCATGCATGCGCGCGGCGACCTCGCGCCGCAGGAAATCGGACGGCGCCACGCGACCGGGTCGCGAAAACAGGCGGCGCACGCGCGCCAACTCGATCGGCGCGCTCATTTTTGAGGCAGGTGCGGAAGAAACCATGGTTCGGTCGAGCGAAATGAGATAATGGATGAAGTGTACATGTTTGAAGGCCAGTCCGATGCATGACCGTCTGCGAGTATGGGCGCGGCAATGGCCGCAAGCGTTGCTGCGCACCCTGCTGCCGTGCTGCTGCGCCCTGTGCGGCGGGTCCTGCGCGGCGCCGGTCTGCGCGCCCTGCCAGGCGCAATTCCTGGGGCGCGCCGGTGCGCGCTGCCGACGCTGCGCCAATCCGCTGGCCGACGCCGGGCGCCTGTGCGGCACCTGCCTTGCCCAAGATCCCGCGTACGACGCCACCGTGGCGGCGGCCGATTACGCGCTGCCGCTCGACCAGCTGGTGTTGCAGCTCAAGTTCGGCGCGCGCCTGGCGCTGGCGCCGTTGTGCGCACTGGCCCTGCGCGACGCGGTGCTGCGCCAGCGCGATTTTGTGCTGCCCAACCTGCTCTGCCCGGTGCCGCTGGGTCCCCGGCGGCTGGTCGAGCGTGGTTTTAACCAGGCGCTCGAGATTGCCCGGCCGCTGGCCGATTCGCTCGGCATCCCCTTGCATGCGCGGCTGGCGATCCGCACGCTCGACACCCAAGCCCAGTCGGGCATGGCGCCGGGCCAGCGCCGCGCCAACATCCGGCACGCCTTCATCGTCGCGCCGGAGGCCGTCGCGCTGGTGCGCGGCCAGCATATCGGCATCGTCGACGATGTCATGAGCAGCGGCCAGACGCTCGGCGAGCTGGCCGCCACGTTCAAGCGTTTTGGCGCCGCACGGGTGAGCAACCTGGTGTTCGCGCGTACGCCGCCCCATTGAATTTTTAGGAGAAACTTTTGTTCCACGTCGTTCTGGTTGAACCCGAAATCCCGCCCAACACGGGCAATATCATCCGCCTGTGCGCCAACACCGGGGCCCAGCTGCACCTGATCGAACCGCTCGGTTTTCCGCTCGACGACGCCAAGATGCGGCGCGCCGGCCTCGATTACCATGACTACGCGACCATGAAGGTGCACAAGAACTGGGACGCCTACCTGGCGCAGGAAAAACCCGATCCGGCGCGCATGTTCGCCTTGACGACGCACGGCTCGGCGCCATTCGCCAGCGCCAGTTTCCGGCCGGGCGACGTGTTCGTGTTCGGTGCCGAGACGCGTGGACTTGATCCGGCGCTGCGCGAATCGTTCGCGCCGGCCCAGCGCATCCGGCTGCCGATGCGGCCCGACAACCGCAGCCTGAACTTGTCGAACACGGTGGCGGTGGTAGTGTTCGAAGCGTGGCGCCAGAACGGGTATGCGGGTGGCCAGTAGGAAAGCGCAGCGCATTCAGCAAAACCGGGGGCAGACCCCAAACGGGTGAACCGGGGTCTGACCCCGGTTTTGCTGAACGCGTTGCGCTCTTTTGGCCTGGATACGCCCGCGCAAATGGTGAGGCATCGAAGGGCAATCGTGTGTTTTCTTGCTCAAATCGTGCAATATCGGATCAAATCGTGCGAAATCGGGCTGTCCAGCAAACGACGCCCCCCAGCCGGAACGATCAGCCGGGGGCGTCCTCGCGGATGCGCGTGAGCAGCTTGGTGGTGGAGCGGTCGTGGCGGAAGTCGATCGCCACCGCCTGCCCGCCGTAGGCCAGCACGGCCTGCCCTTCCGGGATCGCCGTCATGTCGTAGTCGCCGCCCTTGGCGTAGATGTCGGGCCGCGCGGCGAGCACCACTTCGAGCGCGGTGTCCTCGTCGAAATCCACCACCAGGCTGACCGATTCGAGCGCGGCCAGCACCGCCATGCGATCGGCGCAATTGTTCAGCGGGCGGTCCTCGCCCTTGCCCAGGCGCCTGACCGAGGCGTCCGTATTGGCCGCCACCACCAGCGAGGCGCCCAGCGCGCGCGCCTGCGCGAGATAGGTCACGTGGCCGCGGTGCAGGATGTCGAACACGCCATTGGTCAGTACCACCGGTTTGGGCAGGGCGGCGACCCGCGCGCGCAACTGCTCGCGGGTGCATATCTTGTTCTCGAAGTCAGTCATGGTTGCAATTGATCGGTGAGTAAGTCTGGTCGCCCTCGCGCCAGCGCGGACCCATACGCCGGCGGCCTGGCGATGGAGCATGGGCTCCCGCCTTCGCGGGAACGACGTCAGTGTGGTGGCCGCGCACGCCAATCAGCCAGCAATTGGCGCACGCTCTGGTCCAGCTGCTCGACGCGAACAGTAGGGTGCCGGTTAAAAATCATCAGTGCATACACGCGCGCCAGGATGTTCACTTCGGCCGAGAGCGCGAACTCGTTGCCGCGCGCGGGCTTTTGCAGGCGCCAGAAATTGATCGCCGCCTCGAGTTCCTGCAAGCTCAGCTCCATCGCACTCCCCTATTTGCCGGGCGGGTCTTCCTCCGGCTCCTCTTCGATGGCCATCGACAGGTCGGTGGCGCGGCTGGTGTCGCCGGCGCCTGGCTCCTTGCGGTCGCCGCGCAACTTGATCTGCAGGCGCAGGCCGTTGGCCGAGTCGGCGTTGCGGATCGCCTCGTCGTAAGCGATGTAGCCTTTGTTGTACAACTCGTAGAGCGCCTGGTCGAAGGTGCACATGCCCAGTTCGCGCGACTTGTGCATGATCTCCTTGATGGCCTGGAAATTCCCCTTCAGGATCATCTCGCTGATGGTGGCCGTGTTGAGCAGGATCTCGATGGCGGCCTTGCGGCCCTTGCCGTCCTCGGTACGCACCAGGCGCTGCGAAACGATCGCGCGCAGGTTCGACGACAGGTCCATCAGCAGCTGGTTGCGGCGCTCCTCGGGGAAGAAGTTGATGATGCGGTCCATGGTCTGGTTCGAATTGTTCGCGTGCAGGGTGCCCAGGCACAGGTGGCCCGTCTCGGCGAATGCGATCGCGTGCTCCATGGTTTCGGTGTCGCGGATCTCGCCGATCAGGATCACGTCGGGCGCCTGGCGCAGCGTGTTCTTGAGCGCGTTGTGCCAGGAGTGGGTGTCGACCCCGACCTCGCGGTGCGTAATCAGGCAGCCCTTGTTCTTGTGCACGTACTCGACCGGGTCCTCGACCGTGATGATGTGGCCGGCCGAATTGGCGTTGCGGTAGTCGATCATCGCCGCCAGCGTGGTGGACTTGCCCGAACCCGTGCCGCCTACCACCAGCACCAGCCCGCGCTTGGTCATGATGACGTCCTTGAGCACCTCGGGCAGGTCGAGTTTCTCGAAGTTTGGAATCTCGGAGGCGATCGTGCGCACCACCATCGCCACGCACTGCTGCTGGACGAAGACGTTGACGCGAAAGCGGCACACATTGGGCAGCGCAATGGCGAAATTGCACTCCATCTCGGCCTCGAACTCGTTGCGCTGCTTGTCGTTCATCAGCGACAGCGCCAAGGCGCGGGTGACCTCGCCCGACAGCTTTTGCTGCGACAGGGGCTTCATCGCGCCCTGGTGTTTCATGCTCGGCGGGAAGTCGGCCGAGATGAACAGGTCCGATCCGCCCTGGTGGTGCATGACGGTGAGCAGCTTGTGGATATACGCCTGGGCTTCGACCGGGCCAAACGTGGTGGACATGCGCGCCTTTCAGAGGGGCGGCGGGCAAAAAACCCGCCTACGCCTCAATTATATCGACTGCATTCCGGTAGAATGACAATTCTTTGCTGACTAATGGGCAACATTGTGGGAGGATGCTAGCGCTGCTCCCTGCAATCGCTGTGTTTTCATACGCCTATGACACTGACTGAGCTGAAATATATCGTAGCCGTCGCGCGAGCGAAGCATTTCGGGCATGCCGCCGAGGCCTGTTACGTCGCCCAACCCACCCTGTCGGTCGCCATCAAGAAGCTCGAGGACGAGCTCGGCGTGGTGTTGTTCGAACGGGGCGGCGCCGAAATTTCCGTCACCCCGCTGGGCGCGCAGATCATCGCCCAAGCCGAGCGCGTGCTCGAACAGACTGCCGCCATCAAGGAGCTGGCCAAGCAGAACAAGGACCCGCTGGCCGGCGCGCTGCGCCTGGGCGTGATCTACACCATCGGCCCCTACCTGCTGCCGCCGCTGGTCAAGAATGTGATCGAACACTACCCGCAGATGCCACTGGTGCTGCAGGAGAATTTCACCGTGCGCCTGCTCGAGCTGCTGCGCCAGGGCGAGCTCGATGCCGCCATCATGGCCCTGCCGCTGCCCGAGCATGGCATGTCGATGCAGGCGCTGTACGACGAACCGTTCGTGGTGGCCATGCCGCACCACCATCCGTGGTCCGGGCGGCGCGCCATCTCGGCCCAGGACTTGAAATCGGAAACCATGCTACTTCTCGGAAACGGGCACTGCTTCCGCGACCAGGTGCTGGAAGTGTGTCCGGAGATGTCGCGCTTCTCAGCGCCGGGCAACGGCATGCAGCGCACCTTCGAGGGCTCGTCACTCGAGACCATCCGCCATATGGTCGCCAGCGGCATCGGCCTGACCGTGCTGCCGCGCGCCTCGGTGCCGGACATGCATCCCGCGACCGGCATGCTCAGCTTCGTGCCGTTCGAGGAGCCGGTGCCCTCGCGCCGGGTGGTGCTGGTGTGGCGCAAGAGCTTCACGCGGCGTGCCGCGATCGATGCCCTGTGCGCCGCCGTGGCCGGCTGCGAGCTGCCGGGCGTGGACATGCTGGCCGCCGGCGCGAGCTAAGCAAAGTTGGACCGTCCCATGCGCAAGGCGCTCATGCTTTTCCTGCTTCCATGCTCGATCCTGGCGCATGCCGGACCGCCGGAATCGAATCCGGTTCTGCGCACCTTGAAAATGGAAGACCAAGCGGCCCGCGCCGGACCGATGGCCGGGGTCGACTGGGCAAAAGTCACGCGCGAGGACGCGGCGCGGCGAGACCAGCTTGCCGAAATCTTGCGCCGTGGCGAGGTGCGCACGGCCGAGGACTACTACAACGCGGCGCTCGTTTACCAGCATGGCGCGCAGGTCGAGGAGATCCGGATGGCGTACTCGCTCGCGCTGGTATCCGCTACGCTCGATCCGGACAACGGCAAGGCAAAGTGGCTGACTGCCGCCGCCTGGGATCGCATATTGATGAGACAAGGCAAGCCGCAGTGGTATGGCACGCAGTTTCAGTGTCCGCATGCGTCGACCACATGTGAACTCTACGTCGTCGACGAAACCGCCGTGACGGATGATGATCGCAAGCGCGCCGGCGTGCCGCCCCTGGCCGAGTCCAAGGCCAAAGCGGCCACGCTGCGCTAGCCATGGTCGACATGCTGCCGGGCGGGTCAAGCATCGCCTGAAAATGGAGGGAATCATGCTGCTTACAGGAAGCTGCCACTGCGGGAATATTACATTTACACTCGACTGGCTACCTGAGCCATTGGAACTCCCCGCCCGCGCCTGCGGCTGCTCGTTCTGCGTCAAGCATGGCGGTGTGTGGACCTCGTGTCCGGCTGGCGCGTTGGCGATCACGATCCGTGATGCCGAACAGGTATCCAATTACACTTTCGGCACGAAGACTGCGCAGTTCCACATTTGCACTTGCTGTGGCGTCGTGCCTGTCGTCACCAGCCGCATCGAAGATCAGCTGTATGCGGTCGTCAGCGTCAACGCGTTCAATGATCTCGATCGATCGATGCTGCGCCATTCGCCAGCATCGTTCGATGGCGAGTCCGAAACGGAGCGCCTCGCGCGGCGCTCGCGAGGCTGGATCAGGGACGTCCGGATCATGGCGCCGGACGCGCCTGGACGGTCCTGAGCACGGCTGCCAGCAAGCCTTGCGGTTGGTAGTACAGCCGGTGCGGCGTGAGCCCCAGACGCACCACGAGCAATTGCTGCGAGGGCACGATGGCGACGCTCTGGCCGTCATGCCCTTCCATCCAATAGGTATCGGGTGGCAGGTGAAAGGCGACATCCGGGTCCCGGCCTTCCGGCGTGGCGCCGTTTGGCCCCCAACGCCACAACTGGCCCTTTGCGTATTGCCCTTTCGACGCAGGCGCCACGCTCGACATCATGGCCACGTAGCCCTCGGGCAGCAGCCGTTTGCCCTCCCAAACGCCATCCTGCAGCAGGAACTGGCCAAACCGCGCCCAATCTGGCGCGCTGGCATACATGTAGCTCGAGCCGACCAGAGTACCGCGCGCATCGGCTTCGATCAAGGCGCTGCGCATGCCGAGCGGCGCGAACAACTGGCGCTGCGGCAGGCTGATCGCGTCCGCCCCCGCCGCCTGCTGCCAGATGCGCGAAAGCAGCACGCTGGTGCCGCTTGAGTAATTCCAGGTGCTGCCCGGCGCCTGGGCCAGTGGCTGGGCGTGCACATAGGCCGCCATGTCCGGCTCAAGGTACAGCATGCGCGTCACGTCCGACACGTCGCCATACCCTTCGTTGAAGGCCAGGCCACTCGACATGGCCATCAGGTCGGCCAGCTTGACAGCGGCGCGGCCGTCGCCCGGCCAGAAGCCCGCTTGCGCCAGCTGCAGCTTGCCGGCACCGACCTGCATGCCGATCAGCGCGGCGGTCACCGATTTGCTCATCGACCAGCCAAGCAGCGGCGTGTCTTGGGTGAAGCCGGGGCCGTAGCGCTGCGCCACCAGCCTGCCTTTGTGGATCACCACGATGGCGCGCATGCCAGGGCCAGCCAGAGTCTCATTGGCCAGGATGGCCTGGGTGGTGGCAACGGTATCGGCCTGCGCGCCTTGTGGCCAGCTTGCCGCTGGCGGCGCGGGCGGCACCGTTGGCACAAACTGGTGGCGTTCGGCGGCGGCGACATCGCCGTCCGGCACCACCGCACAACCCGTGCCGGAACGGTAGACTGCCAGCCCGCGCCCGATGAAGCCGAACAGGTCGGCATGCACCAGCTTGTGCTCGCGGTCGACGCTCACGCGCATCAGTTTCAATAGGGGATGGCCGGGCGCTTGGACGTCATCGGCCAATACGGCCTGCGCGTCGCGCCCGGCCAGGAATACGTTCGAACAGACGATCTTGGCGCTGTAGCTAGCGCCGACGCGCAACATTTCGGGCGGATGCAGACGCAGTGCGAGCGCACCGCCGACCAGGACCAGGGCCAGGCCGGCCAACACCGGTTTCAATTTCTTGGACATGCACACTCCAGCTTGAAAAAAATCGTTCCCGCGCGGGCGGGAACGATGGAGGATGGTCTACATGCTCACATGGAGCTGCAGGCCGATCGCGCGCGGCGGCGTCAGGCCCGCGTACGGCATGCCGTAGGTCTGGGTCTGGCCGCCGAGCGAGGTGACATAGCGCTTGTCGAGCACGTTGTTGACGATCAGCGCGACACCGTACTGGTGGCTCTCCGCATCCCAGCCAAGGCGCAGGTCGAACTTGCTGGTGGCCTGGCCGGTCTGCAGGGTGGCCGTGGTGAGGCAACCCAGCGCTGCCGTGTCGGCGTTGCAGCGGGTCGCACTCTTGTAGGTGCCCTGGAAGTTGAAGCTGGCGCGTCCTCCCGCCATCTCGCCCGACAGGTTGATGCCGCCCATCGCGGTCAGTCTTGGCGTGCCCACCGGTTGTCCGCCCAGGTCAAGCGTCACCTTGCCGCTACCATCGAGACGCTGATACTTGTCGTAGCTCTGGTCGATGTATTCGAGGCCGCCGAACATTGTCAGCATACTGTTGACGCGCATTCGGCCGTCGAGGTCCAGGCCGTGCGCGCTCTGGTCGCTGGTGATCACGTTGTAGGTCGGGATGGTACCGACGTTGTAGAGCTGGATGTCCTGCAGGTTCTTGAACTTGTAGGCGAACAGCGAGGCGTTGACGGTCGCGTTCAGGGCCGGCAGCACCAGCTTCGTGCCGACCTCGAAATTGACCATTTTTTCAGGCTCGAACGACCCGTCCTTGTTGGTCGCTGATGCCGGGTTCGGCGGCGTGAAAATGTTAAACCCACCGGCCTGGTAGCCCTTCGACACCGAGGCGAATAACAGCGTGTTCTTGTCCAGTTTGTGGTCCAGCACCAGGCGCGGACTGAAATCGGTCCAGTCCTTGGTCCGGCTGACCGGCTTCGAGGCCAACTGCGCGGCCGCCGCGAAAATCACGTTCGGCGGGAACGACGCCAGGGTCAGGCCCGCCAGCGCGCCGTAGGTCTTGATCAGCGTGTCGAACTCGGGCGAAACCCGGCCCGGCACGAACCAGGTCATGGTCTTCTCGTCCTTGCTCCAGCGCAGGCCGGTGGTGACGTTGGTGGCAGTTGCCAGGTGCCAGATCGCGTCGCCGTAGACCGACATCGACTTGGTGTGCACATCGCTGTAGTGGGTTTCGGTCCACGGGAACGTGGTGGCGCCAGACAGGCCCGGGATGCCTGCTTTGCCCAGGCCGGCGAACAGCATTGCGAAGTTCGGTGCGCCGCCGCCGAACAGGCTCAGGGTGTCGAGCGTGCCGGTGCCGACGAGGGCCGCTGCGTCCTGGTGCTCATTGCTGTTAAAGAAGCTCAGGCCCGAAATCCAGTCCAGCTGATCGGTCTTGCCGGATAATTTGAATTCCTGCTGCAAACTGTGGGCGCGCTTGGCATCGAGCGCGCCGAGCATCATGTCCTTGCGGCTGGAGCCGTCGTTTTCGGTCAGGTTGATCGTATCGAAACGGCGAAAGCCAGTCGTTGAATTGAACGTCATTGCCCCCACCGGCAAGTCGACGCGCAAGGTGGCGCCGTCGAAATTGCGCGACTCGGCGCCTTGCGTGTCGTTGCTCAGCGTGGTCTTGAACGGGTCGACGAAATTGGCCGTATAGGCCGGATTATAGACGCCCTGGTAGCCTCCCAGCGGCAGCGCCGGGTTCGTGATCACGCCGAAGGCGGGGCGGCCGTATTGGTCCATGCGCTCGTGCTCGGCCGAGAGCAGGGCCTTGGCACCGCCACCGAAGTCCTGACGCACCGACAGGCGCGCCGACCAGGCCTTGTCGCCGCCGACCTTGTTGCCGGTGAAGCTGTTGGTGACCCAGCCGTCGCTGCCGTCGCGCACCAGCACCAGGCGCGCGGCCATGCTCTCGCCAATTGGCACATTGATCATCGCCTCGCCGTTCTTGCGGCCGTAGTTGCCGAATTTGACGTTGGCCGAGGCGTCCGCATTCTTGTCCGGCTCATTGGTAATGATTGAAATCGCACCGGCCGCGCTGTTGCGCCCGAACAGGGTGCCCTGCGGCCCCTTGACCACTTCGATGCGCTGCACGTCGACGAAGTTCATCAGCGCGCCGCCGGTCTTGCCGGTGTAGATGCCGTCGACGTAGATGCCCACCGGCGAATCGGTGGCGATGCCGAAATCGCCCGGCTGCACGCCGCGGATGCCAAAACTCGGTTGGGTCGGTTCGCTGCTGTCGACCGACAGGCCGGGGATGTAGCCGTTCAGGTCCGACAGGTCCTTGGCGCCGATGTTGGCGATGTCCTTGGCGGTGACGACCTGCATGGCGATCGGCACGTCCGTGACCAGCTGCTTGCGCGACTGCGCGCTCACGACCACCTGCTGCACGTCGTCGGCCGACCAGGCGGGCATGGCCACGCAAGCCGCCGCGACGCTGGCAGCAATGATCGTCAGTTTATTCAATTGGAGTGCCTGGATTTTCTTGGAATTGTGCATCAATGTCCCCTTTATTTTTGTGTGTTGTGTACTGCTGCGCCCGCCCGGGGGCGCCACTCCTCCCATCCCATCAAGGCCAGCGACAAGGCCATTAAAACGTGTAATTCCTGAACTGCATCGAAGGGCGCCAGACCGACGCCGCTGGCACTGGCGCCGAATCCGGCCAGCAGCGCCAGGCTGGCGCCAATGGCCAAGGGCTTGCGGGCCTGCCATGCGCGGTATGCGATCGATAGGGCCGAGACGGCCGCCGCCGCATCGCTCCAGAGCGGCTGGCCGGCGACGGCCACGATCAACACGCCGACGCCGCCCGCCAGCACGGCGAAGCGCCAGGCCGCGCTGGGGCGGGTGGCCAGCGCGCCGTCAGGCCAGAGCAGGCTGGCCGCCAGCAAGGGCAAACCGGCACAGGCGGCCACCAGGCTGAGGAATCGATGTGGCCCGAGCGCCGGCGCCAGGCCCTGGAAGCGCAGCACACCGCACACCGCGGCCGCGCCAATCAGGCCCATGGCCAACGCCATGGCGGGCCGGCGCCCGGCCAGGCGCCACGCCAGCGGCAGCGCGACGGCGGCTAGCAGCAGGTCCGACAGCGCGTCGCCGTTCACGCGGGCACCGCTTTTGGCGGGCGCACCAGCCAGGCCACGCTGGCCAACATCGCCAGCAGCAGTGCAAGCCGCAGCGGCAGCGGGGCGGTGAAGCCGAACCAGTCCGGCAGCAGCGCGAAGCCAAGCCCGAAAGCGAGCGTGCGCAGCTGCTCGCAGCGGCGCGCGAACCGGGCGCCTTCGAGAACCAAGCCGACCAGCATGGTGCTGGCGAAGATGGCGCCGGCGTAGACGCACAGCGGAAGTGGCGCGAGATGGCTGGCCACGGCGATGAAATGGGAGACAAATGGCACCAGGATGGCGAACTGCAGCACCGCATACCATCTCATCGCGGGCGGCGTGTGGGCGCTGTAGCGCTCGAAACGGTGGGCCTCGAAATGCTCGATCGGTCCGTCGCTCCAGCCGCCCGGCGGTGCGATCCAGACACCGAGCGTCGCGCCAGCCCTTGGCGGCGCGCGCGGCATGCCACAGGTCGGCGTAGTAATGCAGGTTGCCCCACAGGGGATTGAAGCTGCGCAGCGGCTTGCGCACGCCATAGACGATGGGCTCGCCCACGCGCTCTTCGACGAAGCTGCCGAACAGCCGGTCCCACAGGACCAGGATGCCGCCATAGTTCCTGTCGATGCAATAGTCGTTCTGGCCGTGGTGCACACGGTGATTCGATGGCGTGACCAGCACCCGGTCGAGCCAGCCGAGGCGGCCAATCAGTTCCGTGTGCACCCAGTACTGGTACAGCAGATCGATCAGGCCGACGCCGCCCAGCACCAGTGGCGGCACGCCGGCCACGGCCATCGGAAAGTAGAAGATCCAGCCCAGCAGGAAGCCGCTGGAGGTCTGGCGCAGCGCCGTCGACAGGTTGTAGTATTCGGACGAGTGGTGCACCACATGGGCCGCCCACAGCACGCCCACCTCATGGCCCATGCGGTGCGACCAGTAGTAGCAGAAGTCGTAGGCCAGCAGCGCGCCGGCCCAGACCCAGACGCTGTCGGCGGACAGGCTCGTGGCGCGGTAGCGTTCATACACGGCGGCGTAGATGCCCAGCGCGGCCAGGCGCACCAGCAAGCCTGACACCTGGCTGAGGACCCCGTGGTGCAAACTGGTGATCGCGTCGGCGATGTCGTAGACGCGCAGGCCACGCCGGCGCGCAAGCCAGGCTTCGATCACAATGGTGAGCATGAAGACGGGAATGGCGAAAACGATGGGATTCATGCCCGGCGGACGAACAGCATGGCGAAGCGCAGATCAGTCATGGTTTCCAGTTTTGGCGCCGACGGTTTAAGATGTCTGGCAAGCAATAACTATTCTGCCATGGTTTTTGTGCAGAAAGCCCTTCAGTAGAAAAATTTTTTGCACGATCGTGCGTTTAGACCCTGGGAAAAGCCGTCCAATGAACAAGCTGCACCTCTACATACGCCTGGTCCGGCTCGACAAGCCGATCGGCATCCTGCTGTTGTTGTGGCCGACCCTGATGGCACTGTGGCTGGCCTCGGGCGGCCGGCCGGCGCCGGCCCTGCTGGCCATTTTCGCGCTCGGCACGGCGCTGATGCGCTCGGCCGGCTGCGCCGTCAACGACTACGCCGACCGCGACATCGACAAGTTCGTCAAACGCACCGCCGAGCGGCCTCTGACCAGCGGGCGCATCAAGAGCTGGGAAGCGCTGGCGATCGCTGCCCTGCTGGCCCTGCTCTCGTTCGCGCTGATCCTGCCGCTCAATGCCTTGACACGCGAACTGTCGGTGGCCGCCGTGTTCATCGCGGCCAGCTATCCCTACTTCAAGCGCTTTTTTGCCATTCCCCAAGCCTATCTCGGGATCGCCTTCGGCTTCGGCATCCCGATGGCGTTCGCCGCCGTGCAGGGCAGTGTGCCGTCGGTCGCCTGGTGGCTGCTGGCGGCCAATGTGTTCTGGGCCGTGGCCTACGACACCGAATACGCCATGGTCGACCGCGACGACGATTTGAAGATCGGCATCCGCACCTCGGCCATCACCTTCGGCCGTTTCGACGTGGCCGCCGTCATGCTGTGCTACGGCGCGGCGCTGGCGATCGACCTGGCCTGCGGCTGGCTGCTCGGCCTGCGCGCCTGGTTCGCCGGCGGCATCGCGGTGGCCGCAGCGATCGCCCTGTATCACTACACGCTGATCCGCGGGCGCGACCGGATGCGCTGTTTTGCTGCGTTTCGTCATAACAATTGGTTGGGTGCGGCCGTTTTCGCTGGTGTCGCGCTAGACTACGCGTTAGGATAATCTTGTCCCGAGACCAGAGAGGCACTTCATGATCGAACCGATTCCCACCCAGACCGGTGTACGCGACAAACTGATGAACGATTTGAAGTCTGTGATCCAGGACGCCGAAGGCTGGCTGCGCGGCGGCGGCCAACTGAGCGGCGAGGACTTCCAGGCCGCCAAGGCCAAGTTCGAGCAAACCCTGGGCAACGCCAAGGCCGACTTGATCCGCATGGAGGAGGCCGTGGTCGAGAAGACCAAGGAAGCGGCCAAGGCCACCGACGAATTCGTCAAGGAAAACCCTTGGAAGGCAGTTGGCATTGGCGCCGCCGTCGGCCTGGTGGTGGGCATGCTGATTTCGCGCAAATAGACGATGGCGATCATCGAGTCAATCGGACGGCTCGGCGCCACGCTGGCGGCGATGGTGCAGACGCGCCTCGAACTGGCCACCGTGGAGATCGAAGAGGAGTCGCAGCGCTTCCTCGGCTACCTGCTGATGGGCTTGCTGGCCCTGTTCCTGTTTGCCATTGCCCTGGTGATGGTGGCCCTGTTCGTGGTGGTGCTGTTCTGGGACAGCTACCGCTTGCAGGCCTTGTTCGGCATGGCGGGCCTGTTCGCGCTGGCCGGCGTGATTGTCGCGCGCAAGGTGAAGGCGAGCATCGCCGGCAAACCAGCGCTGCTGTCGCACACGCTGGCGGAATTGAACAAGGATATCGAATTTATCCGCACTGCGAGCCATGCCGATGACAACTGAAACCACCCCGCTGGCCACGCGCCGCGCAGCGCTGATTGAGCAATGCGCATTGCAGCGCATGAACGCCGGTAATGCGATCGGCGCCCTGCTCGATCCATTCAAAGGCGGGAGGATGGCCGGCGGTAAAATCGTGCCGCTGATGATCGCCGGCGCCCTGATCGGCCTGATTGCCACCCGCTCGGCGCGCATGCTGCCAATGATCACGGCCGGGCTGTCGCTATGGAAGCTGGTGCGCGGCGTGCTGCACAGGCCGTCGGTAGAGTAAGCTATGGTGGAATGCGCTGCGCTTTTCCACCCTACGATTCCCGTAGCCGCAACCTGTAGGGTAGAAAAGCGCAGCGCCTGCCACCACCATGCGTGATCCCCGAAGTCGCATCCTGTAGGGTGGAACAGCGCAGCGCATTCCACCACCACGGGCGATTCCCGCAGTCGCATCCTGTAGGGTGGAAAAGCGCAGCGCCTTCCACCACCACGCGTGATCCGCGCAGTCGCATCCTCTAGGGCAGAAGAGCACCGCGTCATCCGCCATTCCCCCTCAGCGCCGCCCGGTACGCAGTTGGCGTCACCTGTACTTGCTGATCGAACGCGCGCCGCATCGCCGCCTCGTTGCGAAACCCCGACTCCAGCGCTACCTGCAAGATGGAGCGCCCCGGCTGCTGCAGCAACTCCATCGCATGTTCGACCCGGCAGCGCGCAATATACAAATGCGCCGCCATCCCCACCGCCTGCTGGAATCGGCGCGTAAAATTACGCAAGCTCATGGTTGCGCGTTGCGCCGCATCCTGCGCCGAGATCTCCTGCTTGAAATAGCGCTCGATGAATTCCTGCGCCAGCTTGACGCGCTGGTCCGCATGCTGCTTGTACGCGGCATGCTTGATGGCCGCGCGCTCGTAGCTCGGCTGACCAACCGAATTGGTGTAGCGTGCAAACTTGTGCGCGGCCGTCTCGCCGACAAACTGGGCCACGATGTAGGTCACCGCGTCCATGCACGGATTGATCGAGCCGGCGCTGACAATGCGCCCGTCGATCAGCAGCGCGGTCTCGGGCGCGAAACGCACCTGCGGATGGTGGCGCGCGAACATGCGCTGGTCCGACAGGTTGCCGGTCACGTTGCGCCCGTCGAGCAGGCCGGTTTCGGCCAGCACCCGCACCCCGCTCGCCATGCATACCACGATGGCACCGGCGTCATATGCCTCGAGCAGCCAGGCGCGCAGCTGCGGCGCGATCGGTTTGCGCTCATCGTCGGCGAAGAAGAATGGCGGCACCACCACCACTTGCGGCAGCACGGCCATGTCCAGCGTGGTCTCCGGTTCGATCAGCGGCCCGGTGAAACTGCGCACCGGACGGCGCGCCAGGCCAGCCAGACGCACCTGGAACAGCTGCGAGCCACCCAGGTCGGCGCTGCGCGCTTGCAGCGTGCCGGCAATTGCCAGTGCCTCCCTGACCAGCAGGACGATTCCGCCCCAGCAGGCGTCGTCGACAAAAATTTCAACCGAAACGGTAGGCGCCATTTGGCCAAGATTAGCACAAATTTGGCCAATTTTGAATGTTGTAAAATTACAATGGCCAGCTATACTTCTCGGGCACAAACTGCTCAACAACAATAAATCAAAGGGGAAGCTGTATGGTGAAGGTATTTGGCGCGCTGGCGCTGTGTGGCATGCTTGCGGCCTGCTCCAAGCCGGCCGAGGCGCCGCTGGCGTCGGCCGCCGACGCGGCGTTCCAGAAAAAATTGCAGGAGCAATTGCTCGATGCGAAACCGGGCAGCGTGATCGATATCCCGGCCGGCAACTACCACTTCACCAGCGGCCTGACCTTGCGCGCCAACGGCGTGACCGTGCGCGGCGCAGGCATGGACAAGACTGTGCTCTCGTTCAAGAACCAGGTCACCGGACCGGAGGGCATGCTGGTGTACGCCAGCGATTTCGTCATCGAAGGCTTGACCATCGAGGATTCGAAGGGCGATGGCCTGAAGATCAACGACGGCGAAAACATCACGATCCGCAAGGTCAAGGTGCAGTGGACGGGCGGCTCCAAGGTCAGCAACGGCGCCTACGGCATCTACCCGGTCAAGACCAGGAACGTGCTGATCGACGAGTGCGTGGCGATTGCCGCCTCCGACGCCGGCATCTACGTTGGCCAGTCGAACGGCGTGGTGGTGCGCCGCTCGCGCGCCGAGCAGAACGTGGCCGGGATCGAGATCGAGAACACGGTCAACGCCGACGTCTATGACAACGTGGCGACCAACAATACCGGCGGCATCCTGGTGTTCAACATGCCCAACCTGTCGCAGGCCGGCCACACCACGCGCGTCTACAAAAACAAGGTCGAGAAGAACAACCTGGACAATTTCGCCGCCAAGGGCACCGCCGTGGCCAGCGTGCCGGCCGGCTCGGGCGTGGTGATCAACTCGAACTCAAAGGTTGAAATCTTTGACAACGACATCACCGACAACCAGACCGCCAACGTCATCATTTCGAGCTACCACTCGACCGGCTACTACACCGAAAAAGGCGTGGCCGAGGGCTACGATCCCTATCCCAAGGCAATCTACGTGTACGGCAACCGCTTCAGGGGCGGCGGCGACTCGCCCGACGGCCTGGACCTGAAAACCCTCAAGATCGCCATGTTCGGCCTGTCCGGCCACATTCCCGACGTGCTGTGGGACGGCTATGTGGACACCAAATTGATGGTTGGGGGCGTACTGCCGGCCGCGGCGCGCATTTGCGTGCAGAACGATGCGGGCGTGCTCAATGCCGACGGTCCGCACAAGTACAAGAACCCGAGCAGCGAAAGCGCAGCCTACCGCTGCGAGCTGCCGAAACTGCCCGCGGTCAGCATCCCCCAGCTCGCCGCACGCACCTGAATCGAGGCTTGATTGATGATGTCTGTCTCATTTTTCCGCCGCCTGCTGGCGGCGGGCTGCGGCGTGTGTGCGCTGCTCCTGTCGGCCTGCACCCACAGCCAGGATCCGGTCCGGTTTTTCGCCGATGGCAAGCCCGAACACCTGAGCGACTGGCACCTGATGGCGCTCGATGGCGGCCGCCTGGCGCTCAACACCAGCGTGGTGCCGTATGACTTGAACACGCCGCTGTTCACCGATTACGCGCAAAAGCTGCGCACGATCTGGATGCCCAAGGGGAAGAGCGCGCTCTACAAGGCCGACAGCGCCTTCGACTTCCCGGTCGGGACCATCATCTCCAAGACGTTCTATTATCCGCGCGTGGCGGGCGCCGCCAGGGCGGTGCTGGCGAGCGGCAATGGCGGCGACAAGCTCGATCTGGCCAAGGTCAGGCTGGTCGAAACACGCTTGCTGGTGCGGCGCGCCGACGGCTGGACCGCCCTGCCCTATGTCTGGAACGCACAGCAGAGCGACGCGGTGCTGATGCGCACGGGCGAGCAGATCGCGCTCGACGTCGTACATGAGGACCAGCGGCACCTGCCGCTGACTTACGTGGTGCCGAACGTGAACCAGTGCGCCTCCTGCCACGTGGCCGACGTGAAATCACGCCAGTTCGAGCCGATCGGGCCGAAGGCGCGCCATCTGAACCGCGACTACGTGTATGACGGCGTGGCGGTGAACCAGCTCGATTATCTGGTGCGGGTGGGTTACCTGAGCGGTGCGCCGGCGCCGGCGAACGCACCGCGCAACGCCAACTGGCAGGACAAGGGGCAGGATTTGAACGCCCGTGCGCGCGCTTATCTCGACATCAATTGCGCGCATTGCCATAACGACAAGGGCGCGGCCAACACCACGGCGCTGCACCTGAATATTGCTGCGCCGGCCGACCTGCACATGGGCTTGTGCAAGCCGCCCGTGGCGGCAGGTGCCGGTACCGGCAACTTCAAGTATGGGATCAATCCGGGCAAGCCGGATGAATCGATCATGACGTACCGGCTTCAAAGCGCCGATACCGGGGTGATGATGCCTGAGCTGGGGCGCGGTTTGGTGCACGTGGAAGGCGTGGCGCTGATCCGGGAATGGATCGGGGCCATGAAGCAAGGCTGCGATAGCCGATAATGCGCACTGGTGGACGAGCTCGTGAATCGGCCGGTTTCTCGAAGAATTCGTCATTCCCGCGCGGGCGGGAATCCATACGCCGCCGAATGAGACGCAAAGCATAAGTTCCCGCCTGCGCGGGAACGACGCGTCAGGTTGTCGATGTATTCACAAGTTCTGTTGCGTGCCGCAGGGTGTGGAAAAGCGCAGCGCCGCCAGCGCCGCTAATCGGCCCCCATCTCGTCTCCGAGCTCGCGTCCGCGCGCAGCCGCCGCCTTCATCGCGACAATGATCGCCTCCTTCACGCCGCTCGCCTGCATGCTCGTCAACGCCGCATGCGTGGTCCCGCCCTTGGAAGTGACGCGCTCGCGCAACACCGACACCGGATCGGGCGAATGCACGGCCAGCTCGGCCGCGCCAACGAAGGTGGCCAGCGCCAGCTGCTTGCCCTGCTCGGACGTCAGCCCCATCTCGACGGCCGCCTGCTGCATCGCCTCGATGAAATAGAACACGTATGCCGGTCCACTGCCCGACACGGCCGTCACCGGATCGATCAGCGCCTCGTCGTCGAGCCAGACAGTAGCGCCAACGGCCTTCATGATCTTGTCGGCCGCCTCCTTCTGTTGTGCGCTCACTCCCGCCATGGCCACCATGCCGGTGATGCCGCGCCCGATCAGCGCCGGCGTGTTCGGCATGGTGCGCACGATCGCGCCATACCCGCCCAGCCAGCGCGCCAGGTCGGCGCTGCGAATACCGGCAGCGATCGACAGCACCAGCGCTTGCGACGCACCCAGATGCGGTTTCAGCGCCGCTGCCACCTCGCGCATTTGCTGTGGTTTGACCGCCAACACGATCACGTCGCTGGCGGCCAGCGCGCCATCGATCGCCGCCGAGGTGCCGAGGCCGAAATGTGCCGCCAGCCGTGCCAGCGTGTCCGGGTTCGGGTCGACCACGTGGATATTCGACCCGGCGGTCAGTTTGCCAGCCAAACCGGCAATCAGCGCCGAGGCCATGTTGCCGCCCCCGATAAATGAAATCTTCATTCCTGCTCCCTGGTATAAGTGCGTGATCCGAAAATGGCGGTGCCGACGCGCACGATGGTGGCGCCCTCCGCGATCGCCGCCGCCATGTCGGCCGACATCCCCATCGACAGCGTGTCGAGCGCCAGGCCATTGGCGCGCAGCAGCTCGAACAGCCCGCGCAGGCGCGCGAATGCGGCGCGCTGGCGTGCCGGATCGGACTCCGGCTCGGGGATCGCCATCAAGCCGCGCAAGCGCAGATTGGGCAACGGCGCCACGGCGTGCGCCAGCGCCAGCAATTGGTCCGGCGCGACGCCGCTCTTGCTCGCCTCGCCGCTGATGTTCACCTGCAGGCAGATGTCGAGCGCGCCCCGTTCGGGCGGGCGCTGCTCCGACAGACGCTGCGCCACCTTGAACCGGTCAACCGTGTGGACCCAGTCGAAGCTGGCGGCGATCGGCCGCGTCTTGTTGCTCTGGATCGGTCCGATGAAGTGCCACTCGACGCGCCGGCCCGGCACGGCCTTGGCCACGGCGGCAATCTTGTCGAGCGCCTCCTGCAGGTAATTCTCGCCAAATGCGTGCTGGCCGGCGGCGATGGCGTCGAGCACTGCTTCGCTTGGGAAAGTCTTGGAAACGGCGAGCAACTGCACATCGGCGCGCTGGCGACCGGCAGAGTTGACGGCGGCAACAATACTCGCATCGACTGCTTGCATGTTGTGGGCGATTGTGGACATAATCATTGTCAGCGGGCAATTCAAAGCACTTCGGTCTATGCAAAACGCGCACACCCAAGCATGCGCCCATTCACGGCACAGGGATTATAAATGGACATCTCCGAATTACTCGCCTTCTCCGTCAAGAACAAGGCATCCGACCTGCACCTTTCGTCCGGCCTGCCGCCGATGATCCGGGTGCACGGCGACGTGCGCCGCATCAACCTGCCGCCGCTCGAGCATAAAGACGTGCACGGCATGATCTATGACATCATGAACGACGGCCAGCGCAAGCAGTACGAGGAGGTGCTCGAGTGCGACTTCTCGTTCGCCATTCCCGGCCTGGCGCGCTTTCGCGTCAACGCCTTCAACCAGGAGCGCGGCGCGGCGGCCGTGCTGCGGACCATTCCGTCCAAGATCCTGAGCCTGGAAGACTTGAACGCGCCGAGGATTTTCGGCGACCTGGCGATGAAGCCGCGCGGCCTGGTGCTGGTGACCGGGCCGACCGGTTCGGGCAAGTCGACCACGCTGGCGGCGATGGTGAACCATCTCAACGAAAACGAGTACGGGCACATCCTGACCATCGAAGACCCGATCGAATTCGTGCACGACTCGAAGAAGTGCCTGATCAACCAGCGCGAGGTGGGACCGCACACGCTGTCGTTCAACAACGCGCTGCGCTCGGCCCTGCGCGAAGATCCGGACTGCATCCTGGTGGGCGAATTGCGCGACCTCGAAACCATCCGGCTGGCGTTGTCGGCCGCCGAAACGGGCCATCTGGTGTTCGGCACGCTGCACACCTCGTCAGCGGCCAAGACGATCGACCGTATCGTCGACGTGTTCCCGGCCGACGAGAAGGAGATGGTGCGCGCCATGCTGTCCGAGTCGCTGCAGGCGGTCGTCTCGCAGACTCTGTTGAAGACCAAGGACGGCTCGGGCCGCGTGGCGGCGCATGAAATCATGATCGGCACGCCGGCCATCCGCAACCTGATCAGGGAAGCGAAGATCGCCCAGATGTACTCGGCGATCCAGACCGGCAGCAACGTCGGCATGCAGACGCTGGACCAGAACCTGACGGACCTGGTTCGCCGCAACGTGATCTCGAACGCCGCCGCCCGATCCGCGGCCAAAACGCCGGACAACTTCCCCGGCTAACTCTCAGGATCCAAGATGGAACGCGACCAGGCTTCAAAATTCATGTTCGACCTGCTGCGCCTGATGACCAGCAAGGGCGGTTCGGACCTGTTCATCACGGCCGGCTTCCCGCCCGCCATCAAGATCGACGGCAAGGTGACGCCCGTGTCGAGCCAGGTGCTGAGCGCGGCGCACACCTCGGACCTGGCACGTTCGATCATGAACGACAAGCAAACCGCCGGCTTCGAGCTGACCAAGGAGTCCAACTTCGCCATCAGTCCGGGCGACCTGGGACGGTTCCGGGTGTCGGCGTTTGTGCAGATGAGCTGCGTGGGCATGGTCTTGCGCACCATCACAACCACCATTCCGAGGCTCGAAGACCTGAACCTGCCGCCGGTGCTCAAGGACGTGGTAATGACCAAGCGCGGCCTGGTGATCATGGTCGGGGCGACCGGCTCGGGCAAGTCGACCACGCTGGCGGCGATGGTCGGCTACCGCAACGAGAACAGCTACGGCCACATCATCACGATCGAAGACCCGGTCGAGTACGTGCACCCGCACCGCAACTGCGTGATCACCCAGCGCGAAGTGGGGGTCGACACCGAGTCGTTCGAGGCGGCGCTGAAAAATTCCCTGCGCCAGGCGCCGGACGTGATCCAGATCGGCGAGATCCGCGATCGGGAGACCATGGAACACGCAATCGCGTTCGCCGAGACAGGCCACCTGTGCCTGGCCACGCTGCACGCCAACAGCGCCAACCAGGCGCTTGACCGGATCATCAACTTCTTCCCCGAAGAGCGGCGCCAGCAACTGCTGATGGACTTGTCGCTGAACCTGAGGGGCCTCGTCTCCCAGCGCCTGATCCCCCTCAAGGAAGCCAAGGGGCGCTGCGTGGCGATTGAGATCATGTTAAATTCCCCATTGATCTCGGACCTGATCTTCAAGGGCCAGGTGCATGAGATCAAGGAGATCATGAAAAAATCGCGCGAGCTCGGCATGCAAACCTTCGACCAGGCGCTGTTCGACTTGCACGAACTTGACAAGATCAGTTACGAGGATGCGCTGCGCAACGCGGACTCGGTCAACGACCTGCGGCTGGCGATCAAACTGCAAGGCAAGGACGCCAAGAACCGCGACCTGTCGGCCGGCACCGAACATTTGGGGATTGTGTAATAAGCAGCACTTACGACTTTCAGGCGAACGGCATTTCCGGCGCCCCGGTGGACCTGTCCCAGTACAAGGGGAAGGTCCTGCTGATTGTGAACACGGCCAGCGAATGCGGCTTCACGCCACAGTACAAGGGACTGGAGAAGGTGTACGAACAGTTCAAGGACCAGGGCGCCACGGTGCTGGGGTTCCCGTGCAACCAGTTCGGCGGACAGGAGCCGGGCGGCGAGGCCGAGATCGGCGCATTCTGCGAGAAGAACTTCGGCGTCACCTTTCCCCTGTTTGCCAAGGTCGACGTCAACGGCAGCGATGCCCACCCGCTGTTCCGGCACTTGAAGAAGGCGGCGCCAGGTTTGCTCGGCACCGAGGCGATCAAGTGGAACTTCACCAAATTCCTGGTTCGCAAGGATGGCCGCGTCTACAAACGCTACGCGCCGTCGACCGCGCCGGAAGAGCTGGTGGGCGATATCGAGAAGCTGCTGGCCGAGTAAGCCGGGCGGCGTCGAAAACCTTCGATACAGCTCATCCGAGCGCGCGGTCGATGAGCTCGATCCAATGGGTGACGGGCGTGTCGGTGCCGGACTGCAGGTGCGTCAGGCAGCCGATGTTGGCCGAGACGATTTCATCGGCGCCGGTCGCGGCCAGCGCGGCCAGCTTGCGGTCGCGCAGCTGGTGCGACAGCTCCGGCTGCAGCACCGAGTAGGTGCCGGCCGAACCGCAACACAAATGGCTGTCCTCGCACAGCGTCACGTCCACGCCGGCGGCGCGCAGCACGGCTTCGACCTTGCCTCGAATTTGCTGGCCGTGCTGCAGCGTGCACGGCGGATGATAGGCCACGCGCTTTTCAATTTTCCCCTTCAGTCGCAAGCCAAGCGCCTGCTCGAACTGCGGCATCACCTCGCTCAAGTCGCGCGTCATCCCGGAAATGCGCTGCGCCTTCTCCGCGTAGGCGCTGTCATGCGCCAGCAGATGACCATACTCCTTGACCGTGACGCCGCATCCGGAAGCGGTCATCACGATCGCCTCGACCTGATCGACCAGCGGCCACCAGGCGTCGATGTTGTTGCGCATGTCGTCCAGGCCGCCATCCTGGTCGTTCAGGTGATAGCGCAGCGCGCCGCAACAGCCGGCCCTGGGTGCGACGATCAACTGCACGCCGCAGGCGCCAAGCACGCGCGCGGTGGCGGCATTGATCGACGGCGCCATTGCCGGCTGTACGCAGCCGTCGAGCACCAGCATCTTGCGTGCATGGGTTTCGGTCGGCCAGCGGCCGGCGCTGCGCGTGGCCGGCAGCTTGTCCTGCAACGATGGCGACAGCAATGGCCGCAGCAACTGCCCGGCCTTGAATGCCGGCGTGAATATCCATTTGCGCGGCAGCGCCTCCCGGAGCACCGTGCGCTTGATGCGCTCGCCCAGCGGCCGCTGGACGCGCTGCTCGACGAGCTTGCGTCCGATATCGGCCAGCCGGCCATACTGCACGCCGGACGGACAGGTTGATTCGCAATTGCGGCAAGTCAGGCAGCGGTCCAGATGGCTCTGGGTCTTGGCCGTGACTTCGGCCCCTTCGAGAACTTGCTTGATCAGGTAAATCCGGCCACGCGGGCCATCGAGTTCATCCCCGAGCAGCTGATAGGTCGGACAGGTCGCCGTACAAAAGCCGCAGTGCACGCAGGCGCGCAGGATCGCTTCGGCCTCGTCGCCGTCGCGTGTGCCCTTGATGAAATCGGCGAGATTGGTTTGCATGGTCTAGTACATCCTTCCGGGATTGAAAATATGGGAAGGATCAAATGCCGCCTTCAAACGCTGGTGGATGGCGCCCACCGCCGGCGCCAGCGGCTGGAACACGCCGACGCTCTTGTCGCCACCACGAAACAGGGTGGCGTGCCCGCCCACCGCCGACACCGTGCTGCGAATCGCGCTTGCCATCGCGCAATCGGCGTCGACCTTCAGCCAGCGCTGCGCGCCACCCCATTCGATCAGCTGGCACCCCTTGAGGATGATCGCGCCGGTGCTTGACGGCACCGACAAGCGCCACAGGCTGCCGGGGCCGGCGAAAAAGGCGTGGCGCTGCTCGCGCAAGCCGTCCCAGAATTCGCGCCCGTCCGGCACCGTTTCACCGCCCAGCGTCGCCACTGCCGCATCGACGGCGGCGCGGGCGCCGGACAATCGCACGCTGAGCACGCCGTCATGCCAGCAACTGGCCGACAGCGGCAGCGCCTGCCCGCCCCATTCGTTCAAGCGGCGGATCGCCTCGATCTCGCTGATCGAAAAGCGCAGCGTCGTCTCCATGGTCGGCCGCGGCAGCACCTTGACCGACAGTTCCAGCATCAGCCCCAGGGTGCCGAGCGAGCCGGCCAGCAGGCGCGAAACGTCATAGCCGGCCACGTTCTTCATCACCTGGCCGCCGAAACACAGCACCTCGCCCCTGCCGTCCATCAGCTGGGCGCCGAGCACGAAGTCGCGCACCGCGCCGCTGCTGGCGCGGCGCGGACCGGACAGGCCGCTGGCGATGGCGCCGCCAAACGTGGCGCCGTCGCCGAAATGGGGTGGCTCGAATGCGAGCATCTGATTGCGCTCGGCCAGCACCGACTCGATCTCTGCCAGTGGCGTGCCGCAGCGCGCCGTGATCACCAGTTCGGTCGGCGCGTAGTCGACCAGGCCGCAGTGGGCGCGCGTGTCGAGCATTTCGCCCTCGAATGCCTGGCCATACCAGTCCTTGCTGCCGCCGCCGCGAATGCGCAGGGCGCGCCGCTGCTGCGTCGCCGCAAGAATCTGTGCCCTGAATTGTTCCACTGCTTGCAAATGATGCTCCATTCAGAATCGTTCAATGCCGGCGAACGGCAGCACGCCGCCGCTGACGCGCATTTTGCCGAATTCGGCGCAGCGGTTCAGCGTCGGAATCGCCTTGTCCGGGTTGAGCAGCGCCTGCGGATCGAATGCGCGCTTGACGCCCAGGAAGGCGTCGAGCTCGCCTCGCGTGAACTGGATGCACATCGAATTGATCTTCTCCATGCCCACGCCATGCTCGCCGGTGATGGTGCCGCCGACCTCGACGCACAAGGCCAGGATGGCCGCACCGAAGGCCTCGGCGCGCTCGAACTGGCCCGCCTGGTTGGCGTCGAACAGAATCAGGGGATGCAGGTTGCCGTCGCCCGCATGGAACACGTTGGCGCACCGCAGGCCATAGGTGTTCTCCATCTGCGCGATGCCGGTCAGGACCTGCGCCAGGTGCTTGCGCGGGATGGTGCCGTCCATGCAGTAGTAGTCGGGCGAGATGCGGCCCGCCGCCGGAAACGCGTTCTTGCGGCCCGACCAGAAGCGCAGCCGCTCGGCCTCGGAGGTCGACACCGATATGGCGCTCGCGCCGGCCGCCTCCAGCACCGCCGTCATGCGTTCGATCTCTTCGTCCACTTCAAGTTCGGTGCCGTCGGCCTCGCACAGCAGGATGGCGGCGGCGTCGGTGTCGTAACCGGCCTTGACGAAAGGCTCGACCATGCGCGACGAGGTGCGGTCCATCATCTCGAGCCCGGCCGGGATGATGCCGGCGGCGATCACGCTGGCGACCGCGTTGCCGCCGGTGACGACATCGTCGAACGAGGCCATGATCACGCGCGCGGCGGCCGGCTTTGGCACCAGCCGCACCGTCACCTCGGTCACGATGCCCAGCATGCCTTCCGAGCCGATGAACACGGCCAGCAGGTCGAGCCCCGGCGCATCGAGCGCCCCGCCGCCCAGCTCGATGATGTCGCCCTCGATCGTCGCCACGCGCACCCGCAGCACATTGTGCACGGTCAGACCGTATTTCAGGCAGTGCACGCCGCCCGAATTCTCGGCCACGTTGCCGCCGATGGTGCAGGCGATTTGCGACGAGGGATCGGGCGCGTAATACAGGCCGTGCGGCGCGGCCGCTTCGGAAATGGCCAGGTTGCGCACGCCCGGCTGCACCACCGCCGTGCGCGCGTATGGCTCCATGCGCAGGATGCGGTTCAGGCGCGCGGTCGAGAGCACCACGCCGTCGGCCATCGGCAAGGCGCCGCCGGACAGGCCGGTGCCGGCGCCGCGCGGCACGATCGGCACCTTCAGTTCGCGGCAAACCTTGAGCACGGCCAGCACCTGGGCCTCGCAGTCGGGCAGCACCACCACCATCGGCAACTGGCGGTAGGCGGCCAGGCCGTCGCATTCGTAGGGACGGGTGTCTTCGGCCTCGGACAGCACGCAGCGCGCCGGCAGCACGGCCAGCAGCGCGCCGGCGACCTGTTGGCGTCGTTCGTTATTGATGGGGAGGGAGGCGGACATGCATCGATTGTAAGCACTATTGCCATGTTTTGTCGTATGCTGGACCTATTCTTTTTCAGACACAGGCCACAATCATGGGCAATAGACTTTCAAAAATAGCGACCCGCACCGGGGACAATGGCAGCACCGGGCTGGGCGATGGCAGCCGCACCGAAAAAGACAGCGTACGCATCCACACGCTGGGCGAGGTCGATGAGCTGAACTCCTTCGTCGGCCTGCTGCTATGCGAAGACATGCCGCAGGCGCTGCGCGAAGAGCTGGTCTCGATCCAGCACGACCTGTTCGACCTGGGCGGGGAACTGTGCATTCCCGGTTACCAGCTCATCACCGACGTGCATGTGGCGCGCCTCGATGACCTGCTGGCCAAGTACAATGCCGACCTGCCACCGTTGAAGGACTTCATCCTGCCAGCCGGTTCGCGCGCCGCCTCGATCGCGCACCTGTGCCGCACCGTGTGCCGGCGCGCCGAGCGCAGCATCGTCGCGCTGGGACGGGCCGAGAAGATCAACGAGCACCCGCGTCAATATGTGAACCGCCTGTCGGACCTGATGTTCGTGCTTTCGCGCGTGCTCAATCGTTTCGCCGGCGGCAGCGACGTGCTCTGGCAGCACGAGCGCAAGCAGGGCTGACGGGCGTGGCCGCGCCTACTTGCGGCGCCAGCGGCTCAGAGTACGCCCGCTGCCGGGCCCGCTGGCGAATCCATCCGGGCGCCCGTCCCCCGCGCCGGCCATGCAAAACTGGACTTCCTGGCCCAGCCAGCGCACCAGTCCATGCTGCAGCGTGCCGTTGGCGTTGAAGTAGTCCACTTCCTGGCCGTCGATGCGAAACAGGGCATCGACCATCAGGTGGCTGCCGAAATGGACTTTGACCTCGTTGCGCACGCCCAGCCTGCGGCCGGTGGCGAGCACTTGAGGCGCCAGCGCCTGGCCATCGCGCACCAGCTCGCTGGCGATCCAGTCGCCGGCCAGGCGCGCGTACAGCGCCGTGTCGTCAAATTCGAAACCAGGCGGCACCGCAACTGGCGAACGCAGCGCCCGGGTCCTGGCGGCGCGCCGAAGCGTTTCGAGCGCATGGCCGCTGCCAGCGCTGGTGGCAAAACTGCCTGGTCGCACAGCACCGGTCAGGCCTAGGCAGAGCGTCCAGCAGTCGCCGGCAAGCTCGAAGATGCCATAAGACCAGTTGCCCGCTTCCGGCCCTTCGAGAAAATGGATGTCGATGCGCGCCGGCGTCACGCTGGCATCGATGGTGAAAACGCCCTCGTAGTTCGCTTCTGGCGAACACATGCAAAATCGCGCGCCGTCGATCTGCATGGCCGAACGCGCGAACGCCAGCGCCGGCATCGCGCGTCCCTCGACTTCAAGGCTGGTGAAATCCCAGTTTCCCTGGAGGGCGCGCAGCAGCATGTCGTGGGGCTGTTTCATGCGCAGATTATAAACCTCACCTGCCATGCAGCGCGCGGATCGTGCTGCCCAGGTCGAATCGGGCAAGCAGGTGCAAGGCAAGGCCGGCGACGAGCACGCAGGCGATGATGATCATTATTTTCTTCATTGCTGCTCCGTTCAGAGTTGGGTCAGGCTGTGGTGGATCGTGAAGCGCGAGGCGCGCCAGGCGGGCAAACCGGAAGCCAGCATCGAACCGGCCACCACGATCGCCAGCCAGCCCAGCGCCGCGCTGCCCGACAGGGCAAACGGGAAAGGCAAGCCGAACAGCATATTGCCCAGGTAGGCGCCGATGGCCTTTGAGACTGGCAGCGCCAGCGCGAACGCTAGCGGCAAGCTCATCAGACCGACGAATACGCCTTCGGCAAGCACGTTGCGCAGCACCACGGCACCGCTCGCCCCGATGCTGCGCATGATGCCGAATTCGCGGCTGCGCTCGGCCACGTTGCTGCCCATGGCCGAACCCAGGCCGACCGCACCGATCAGCGCCATCAGCACTGAAATGAACAGCAGCGCGGCGATCATCAGGTCGAAGTGGCCGTCGACGTCCTTGCGCATCATGGTCTCGGTGATGTTCAGGCGCGTGCCGATGCCGGCCGCGGCGAGCGCCGCCTCCAGTTCGCCGCTGACGAGGTCAATGGCGGCGCCATCGTGTTCGCGCATCACGACCCGGTAGACCTGCGCCCGCTCCGATGGCCCGTGCAGGGCCGCGTACGTGGCCGGCGTGACGAACGCCAGCGCCGGCGACATGTACTGGCGCGCGATGCCGGCCAGGCGCAGCCGGACGGGGTTGGCGCGGCTCGACAGCGCCAGCATGTCGCCCACTTTCGCGTCCGGGAAAAAATTGAGTGCGGCGGTGTTGTTGAGCACCACCGTGCCCGTCTCGCCTGGCGCCAGCCAGCGCCCGGACAGCATCTGCAGCGCCAGCATCGCACTGGCGTCGGGCACGGCGGCGATCGCCAGCGTCCCATGGTCGCCGTCAGGATACGTGCGTTCGATCTCCAGCCCGTCGCTGCGCGCGCGCGTGGCCGGCGCGCGCAGCCATGGTTCGATCAGCGCCACGCCGGGCACGCTGGCGGCGATGCGGCGCACTTGCGCGATCCCGGCCGGCCTGGCGAGCACGGTTTCCAGGTCGTAGCGGCGGTCGGTGGCCGCCTCCTGCAGGTGGCGGCCGGCCGCCGTGCGCACGTTCATGCTGCTCATGGTCATGGCCCCGGCCATCGCCAGCAGGACCAGCGTGAGCAGCAGGCGTGCGCGCCGGCGCAGACTGTTGCGCAGCGCCAGCGACAGGCTGCGGCTGAGGAAGGGCAAGTGCAGCCTGCCCGGTGCCCGGTAGTACTGGCGCACGCTGGCGACGTCGCTGAGCGCGGCCTGCACCGTGGCGCGGGCCGCCTGCAGCACCGGCACCAGCGCCAGCAGCAGCGGCAGCACGATGCCGGCGCCCAGCAGCAGCACGTAGTCGATGGCTGGCAGCGACTTGTCCTCCATCGTGAAGTTGAGGATCTCGCCCAACACCACGCCGGCAAACGCGCGCCCCGCACCGAGCCCGGCCCAGGCGCCAAGCGCGGTGCCGGCCACGGCCAGGCACAGCACCAGCGCCAGGTACAGGCCCGCCAGTTGCGCGCTGGTCGCGCCGAGCGTCTTCATCACACCGATCTGGCGGCGCTGCTGCGACAGCATGCCGCCCAGGATGGTCGCGCTCAGGATCGCGCTGAGCACCAGGGCGATGGCGCTGAACACGAGCAGCATCAGCAGGATCGAATTCATGATGCGCTGGTGGGGATGCTCGCCCGGTGGCGGTATCCTGATCCGCTCGACCGGGTGGCCCTGCGCGCGCAGCCAGGCGCCCAGGCGCGCCACCGTCGCTTCAATCGCGGCGGCCTGGTAGGGATGATCGCTGACGGTCAGCTTCAGGTTGCGCAGCGTGCCGTCCAGGCCGAGTGCGGCAACGGTGGCGCTGCTGGCATACGCGTACACGGTCTGGCCGCGGCTGGCCGGCGGCAGCGCCGGGTCGTGCACGGTGCCGGCGACGGCGACCTCGGTGCGCAGGCCGCTCGGCGCCTGCACCTGCAGCGTGCCGCCGATGCCGGTGCCGGCCAGGCCCAGCGCGTCGCGCTCGAGCAAGATCGCGCCGTCCGGCGGCGGCCAGGCACCGGCCGCGCGCTGCACCTTGTTGATCTGCAGCGCGTTGAAGTCGCCCACCACGAACAGGGTCAGCGGCAGCGCCGCGCCCGATCCAGTGTGCACGATGGCCCCGGCCGTGGCCCCGGCCTCGGCCTGGGCGATGCCGGGGAAGCGCCGCACTTGCGCCATCAAGCCCGCATCGATGCCGGCGATCGTGAGCGTGGCCGAGGGCGGATTGGTGGCGCGATAGTTGCGCGTCGTTTCGCGCGCCAGGATCGAATAGCTGCTCAGCATGGTGGCCAGGCCGCACACGCCGGCGGCGATCGCCAGCACCATCATGGCGAAGCGGCCCGGCGTCAGGCGCGCGTCGCGCAGCAGCTTGATCCAGCGCGGGCTAAGCATGCTGCACCGGCAGCGGCTGTGCGCCGATGGCGCCATCGGCCAGGCTCACCGTGCGCGTGAAGCAGGGGCCGAACTCGCGTTCATGGGTGACCATCAGCACCGTCTTGCCTTCGGCCGCCAGGCTGGCAAACAGGGCCATGATCTGCTGCGTGGTGACCGAGTCAAGGTTGCCGGTCGGCTCGTCGGCGACCAGGATGGCCGGGTCGTTGGCCAGTGCGCGCGCAATCGCGGCGCGCTGCTGCTGGCCGCCCGACAGCGCCGACGGCAGCTTGTCGGCCTGCTCGAGGATGTCGAGGCGCGCCATCAGCGCCAGTGCGCGCGTCCTGCGCTCGCGCGCCGGCCAGGTGGCGCAGAAGTCCATCGGCAGCATCACGTTTTCGGCCACGGTCAGGGTCGGCAGCAGCTGGAAGAACTGGAACACGATGCCGATCCGCTCGCCACGCCAGCGCGCCAGCGCCGATTCGGACATCGCATGCACGGCGCGCCCTTCGATCCAGGCTTCGCCGGAACTCATCCGGTCAATCCCGGTAATCAGGTTCAACAGGGTCGACTTGCCGCTGCCGGACTTGCCGACGATGGCGACGAACTCGCCGGCCTGCACTTCGAGGTCGATGTGGCGCAAGGCGGCGAACGGGCCGCCGGGCGTGTCGTAGAGTTTGGTGAGGTCCTTGAGGACCATCAGGGCTGGCGTCATGATCTCGGTTCCGGTGGGAAGAAAAACCCATTGGAACGCAGCCGCATTGCTGCCGTATGTACGCCTTGCGCGCGCCAGCAACAGAGCGGAAACATTGCGGCGCACGCCTCATTGCCGCGCCGGCGGCAATCCATGCGCCGCTTGAACGGACAGCCGGCGCGGGCCCCCGGAGGTCGTCGAATTTAGCTGTTGTTGACCACCAGGCGCGGTTCGGCCGTGCCGAAGCGCTGGCGGATCGAGGCGGCAATGCCCTTGGCGTCGAGCCCGACGCCGGCCAGCAGCGCGGCCGGATCGCCATGGTCGATGAACACGTCGGGCAGGCCGAGCATCAACAGCGGCTTGACGATGCCCTCGGCGGCCAGCGCCTCGGCCACGGCGGCGCCCGCGCCGCCCATGATGGCGCCCTCTTCCACCGTCACCAGGTAGTCGTGCTCCTGCGCCAGCTGCCTGACCAGCGCCACGTCGAGCGGCTTGACGAAGCGCATATTGGCCACCGTCGCATTTAACTCCGTTCCTGCCGCCACGCTTGGCGCCACCATCGAGCCGAACGCCAGGATCGCCACCGATTTGCCGCTGCGCTTGATCTCGCCCTTGCCCAGTTCGATGGAAGTGAGTTCCTTCCCGATCGCCGCGCCGATGCCGGCGCCGCGCGGATAACGGATCGCCGCCGGGCCCGGGTAATGGTAGCCGGTGGTGAGCATCTGGCGGCACTCGTTCTCGTCCGAGGCGGCCATGATGACCATGTTCGGGATGCAGCGCAGGTAGGCCAGGTCGTAGTTGCCGGCATGGGTGGCGCCGTCGGCGCCGACCAGGCCCGCGCGGTCGAGCGCGAACGTGACGTCCAGGTTTTGCAGCGCCACATCGTGGATCAACTGGTCGTAGGCGCGCTGCAGGAAGGTCGAGTAGATCGCCACCACCGGCTTCAAGCCTTCGGTGGCCAGGCCGGCGCCGAAGGTCACCGAATGCTGCTCGGCGATGCCGACGTCAAAATAGCGGTCCGGGAACTGCTGCTCGAACCTGACCATGCCCGAGCCTTCGCGCATGGCCGGCGTGATGCCGACCAGGCGCTTGTCCGCGGCGGCCATGTCGCACAGCCAGTTGCCGAACACCTCGGTGTAGGTGACCTTGCCGGCGGCGGCCGGCTTGATGCCCTCGGTCGGGTTGAACTTGCCGGTGCCGTGGTACAGGATCGGCTCGGCCTCGGCCAGCTTGTATCCCTGGCCTTTCTTGGTCACCACGTGCAGGAACTGCGGTCCCTTGAGCTTCTTGATGTTCTCCAGCGTCGGGATCAGCGATTCGAGATCGTGGCCGTCGATCGGGCCGATGTAGTTGAAACCGAACTCCTCGAACATGGTGGCCGGAACGACCATGCCCTTGGCGTGTTCTTCGAGCCGCTTGGCCAGTTCGCGCATCGGCGCCGGCAGCACCGACTTGCCCACGTTCTTGGCCGCCGCGTAGAACTGGCCCGACATCAGGCGCGCCAGGTAGCGGTTCAGCGCGCCCACCGGCGGCGAGATCGACATGTCATTGTCATTCAACACCACCAGCAGGTTGACGTCCTCCTGCACGCCAGCGTTGTTGAGCGCCTCGAAGGCCATCCCGGCCGTCATCGAGCCGTCGCCGATCACGGCGATCGCATGGCGGTGCTCGCCCTTGATCTTGGCCGCCTGCGCCATGCCCAGCGCGGCCGAGATCGAGGTCGAGGAGTGGGCCGTGCCGAAGGTGTCGTACTCGCTCTCGATCCGGCGCGGGAAACCGGAAATGCCGTTGAACTGGCGCAGCGTGTGCATCTGCTCGCGCCGGCCGGTGAGGATCTTGTGCGAATAGGTCTGGTGGCCCACGTCCCACACGATACGGTCGTACGGGGTGTTGAACACGTAGTGCAGCGCGATCGTCAGCTCCACCGTGCCCAGGTTCGACGACAGGTGGCCGCCCGTCTTGGAGACCGAGTCGAGCAGGAAGTTGCGCAATTCATGCGCCAACGGCGTCAGTTGCGCGCGTGCCAGCTTGCGCAGCTCGGACGGTTGATTGATGGTCTCTAGCAGTTTCATTTACGCTTTCCGCTGCACGACCAGGTCCGCGAGTTCGCGCAACCTGCGTGCTTTTTCTCCGAACGGCGCTAGCGCTTCATGCGCGTCGCACCGCAGTTTTTCAGCCAGGACCCGGGACGCGTCGAGTCCCAGGATCGATACATAAGTCGGTTTGTTGGCCGCCGCGTCCTTGCCCGCGGTCTTGCCCAGGGTGGCCGAATCGGCGGTCGCGTCGAGCACGTCGTCGACCACCTGGAAGGCCAGTCCGATCGCATTGGCGTAGGCGTCGAGCGCCGCCGTTTCTGCGTCGCCGGGCTGCTTGCCGCACAGCGCGCCGAGCATCACGGCCGCACGCAGCAGCGCCCCCGTTTTCAGCTGATGCATCAGCTCGAGCTGGCCCAGGGTCAGGCTGATGCCGACGCTGTCGAGATCAATCGCCTGGCCGCCGCACATCCCGTTCGAGCCGGCCGCGTGGGCCAGCAGGCGCAGCATCGCCACCTGGCGCGCCGGCGCCAGCGTCGCCATCTCGGCCAGTACCTGGAACGCCTGCGCCTGCAGCGCATCGCCCACCAGCAGCGCGGTCGCCTCGTCGTAGGCCACGTGCACCGTCGGCTTGCCGCGGCGCAGGGCGTCGTCGTCCATGCAGGGCATGTCGTCATGCACCAGCGAGTAGGCGTGGATCATCTCGACCGCGGCCGCGCTGCGCGCGAGCGCTTCGGTGTCGGCGTCAAACAGGGCGCCGGCGGCGAACACGAGCAGCGGGCGCACCCGCTTGCCGCCGCCGAGCACCGTGTAGCGCATCGCCCCGTGCAATTTGGCCGGCGCCAGGGTGGCCGGCGCCAGGAAGGCGTCCAGCGCCTCCTCCACCTGGCTCTGCACGGACGTCATCCAGTGCGTGAAGCTGTTCATTGGGCAGCCTCGCCGATGGCCTCGGCGGCGAAGGGCTTGAGCATGTCGCCCTCGAGGATCTTGACCTGGGATTCAACTTTCTCGAGCTGGGCAGCGCAATACTTGACCAGTTCCGAGCCGCGCGCATAGGCCGCCACGGACGCCTCCAGCGGCAACTGGCCCGACTCCATCTGGGTCACCAGCTGGGCCAGTTCGGCCATCGCCTGTTCGAACGATTCGGGCGGCACTGCTGTTTCGACGATTGAATTGTTTGGCATAAAAAGGTTATCTGTAACGGCGGCACGCAACTTTGCCCGCGGCGGGCCAGTCTAATCACTTATTTTAGAACAATCCATCCTAATGGGTGTCCGGCCTGGCCCGCGCGGTCTGCCAACCAGGCCAGATTTTATCCCAATTGCAGCTGACACCATGAAGGACGTGCATTTATTGCAATTTTCTCGGCCGCGGATGCCACAATCGCAAGCCGGTCCGTCGCTGTAGAGCTCGTTCCACGGTATAATCGCCGGTTCTGTCCGAAATACCGTATTCCGCAATCAAAATACTGGTCTTTGGATTCTTTCTCTTCTTTGGCTAGAAGGTCACATTAAAGGGGGGTTGGGATGTCCGATCTGGCTACCCACGCCAAGCTGGCGCGCTCCTGTGCGCAGCTTCCGGTAACTGTCTACTTTGACGACGCGCTGCTGCTGCGCGAGAAGCAGCAATTGTTCCAGAACGGCCCGCGCTATGTCGGGCACGAACTGATGGTGCCCGAGATGGGCGATTTCGCCACCCTGGCGGCCGAGCGCGAAGGCCGCATGCTGGTGCGCAACGCCAATGGCATCGAGGTCTTGTCCAACGTCTGCCGTCACCGCCAGGCGTTGATGTTCAATGGGCGCGGCAATGCCAACAACATCGTCTGCCCGCTGCACCGCTGGACCTATGACCTGAAGGGGGAGCTGATCGGCGCGCCGCATTTCCCGGAGACGCCCTGCCTGAACCTGTCGAAGACGCCGCTGCAAAGCTGGAACGGCCTGCTGTTCGAGCAGAACGGCTACCAGGTGATGGACAAGCTGGCCAGCCTGTCGGTAACCAGGGACTTCGATTTTTCGGGCTATATGTTCGATCATGTCGAGGTCCAGCACTGCAATTACAACTGGAAGACCTTCATCGAGGTCTACCTGGAGGACTACCACGTCGAACCGTTCCACCCGGGCCTGGGCGGCTTCGTCAGCTGCGACGACCTGCGCTGGGAATTCGGGCGCGACTACAGCGTGCAGACGGTGGGCGTGAACCGCGGCCTGCAGAAGGCCGGCTCGCCGGTCTACCAGAAATGGCAGGAACAGGTGCTCAAGTTCCGCGGCGGCGACGCGCCCCGGTTCGGCGCGATCTGGTTCACCCTGTACCCGAACATCATGGTCGAGTGGTATCCGCATGTGCTGATCGTCTCGACCCTGTGGCCGGACGGCCCGCAAAAGACCCGCAACGTCGTCGAGTTCTACTACCCCGAGGAGATCGTGCTGTTCGAGCGCGAGTTCATCGAGGCCGAGCGGGCCGCCTACATGGAAACCTGCGTCGAGGACGACGAGATCGCCCTGCGCATGGACGCCGGCCGGCGCATCCTGATGGAGCGCGGCGTCAACGAGGTCGGCCCCTACCAGACGCCGATGGAAGATGGCATGCAGCATTTCCACGAGTGGTACCGCAGCAACGTCGAGCTCTAGGCGGCGCGTGGCCTCGTTCTGGATTTTGCTGGCCAGCCTGCTGTTTTCACTGATGGGGGTGGGCGTGAAGCTGGCATCGAGCGCGTGCCCGATCTCCGAAATCGTGCTCGTGCGCGGCCTGATCGGGGTGGCGCTGCTTGGCGCGATGGTGCGCCACCGGGGCGGCAGCCTGCGCACCGGCGTGCTGGCCGCGCACCTGTGGCGCGGCATCTCGGGCGTGGTCTCGCTGTGGCTGTGGTTCCTCGCCATCGCCAGCTTGCCGCTGGCCACCGCCGTCACCCTCAATTACATGTCGCCGGTCTGGACCGCCTGCGCCGTTGTCGTCGCCGGCTGGTGGTGGCAGACGGGCAAGCGGCTCGAGTGGCCGCTGCTGGCGGCCATCGGGCTCAGCTTCGC
The DNA here is from genome assembly GCA_040390195.1 of Pseudomonadota bacterium. GTDB lineage: Bacteria > Pseudomonadota > Gammaproteobacteria > Burkholderiales > Burkholderiaceae_D > Telluria_A. The sequence continues at coordinate 68,281 of JAZJYV010000001.1, forward strand.
CGGCGTCACGCTGGTGCTGCGGCCGGCCTTCGCGGCCGAGCAATGGTCCGGCGCCTTGATGGCGCTGGCCTCGGGCATGCTGGCCTCGCTGTCCTACGTGCTGGTGCGCCGCATGAGCCGCGAGGGCGAGCCCGGATACCGCGTCGTCTTTTACTTCTCGCTCGTGAACGTGCTCGCCGGCGCGCTTGGCATGCTGTTCGACGGCGCCGCCGTCAGCCTGCCGGGCTGGCGCGGCGCCGCCTTGCTGGTCGCTGTCGGGGTCAGTGGCACGGTGGCCCAGATGGCGCTCACCCGCGCCTACCGCACCGGCAAGACGCTGGTGGTGGCCAACCTCCAGTACAGCGGAATTATTTTTTCCAGCAGCTGGGGTATCCTGATCTGGGGTGACCGCTTCGATTGGCACGTCTGGCTGGGCATGTTCGTCATCATGGCCTCCGGCCTGGCCGCCACTTTCTACAACCTGCGCCGCGCCGCACTTTAAGGAACACCATGGCTTCACTCTGGATGCTGTTCGCCAGCTTCGCCTTTGCCGCAATGGGGGCCGCCGTCAAGATCGCCTCGGCCACCTTCTCGACGTCCGAAATCGTGATGTACCGGGGCCTGATCGGCACCCTGCTGCTCGGCTACCTGGTACGCCACCAGCGCGGCACGCTGCGCACCGCGTTCGCGCGCGAGCACCTGTGGCGCAGTTTCGTCGGCGTGATCTCGCTATGGTGCTGGTTTTACGCGATCGGCGCGCTGCCGCTGGCGACGGCCGTCACGCTGAACTACATGGCGCCGATCTGGATCGCCGCCTTCCTGTTTTGCATGGGCTGGTGGCACTCGAAGAACCACGTCGAGTGGCCGCTGATCGCCGCCATCGGCGCCAGCTTCGTCGGCGTCACGCTGGCGCTGCAGCCGGCCGTCCAGGCCCACCAGTGGTTCGGCGGCGCGGTCGGCCTGCTCTCGTCGGTGCTCTCGGCGATGGCCTATATGCAGGTGCGCAAGCTGGGTCAGATGGGCGAACCAGAATACCGGGTGGTATTCTATTTTTCCCTGACCACGGTCGCGGCCGGACTGTTCGGCACCATCGTCACGCCGCGCGCGCCGGGCGTGCCGATGTTCCAGGCCGTCAGCGGCATGAACGCGCTGCTGCTGCTGGCCATCGGCGCCTCGGCCGCCTGCGCCCAGATGGCCATGACGCGCGCCTACCGGGTCGGCAAGGTGCTGGTGGTGGCCAACCTGCAATACACCGGCATCGTGTTTTCCAGCGTCTGGGGCATGATCCTGTGGGGCGACAATTTCGACTGGCATGTGTGGCTCGGCATGGGCATCATCCTGGCGTCGGGCATCGCCGCATCGTTCTACAATACCCAGAAGACGGCGCAAGGCAGCGCCGTGAGCAAGACCGATCCGATCGCAAGCGAACTTTGAGGACACCATGTACACCACCCTGATCTCCGCCCAGCAACTGGCTGCGCTCGGCAGCGGCTGCGTCATCGTCGATTGCCGCCACGACCTGGCCAACCTGGCCGCCGGACGCGAAGGCTATGCCATCGGCCACCTGCCGCAAGCCGTGTTCGCCGACCTGGAACAGGAACTGTCGGGCGCCAAGCGCGGTGCCGACGGCCAGTTCCGCGGCCGCCACCCGCTGCCCGGGCGCGCCGCCCTGCTCGAGACGCTGCGCGGCTGGGGCATCGGCGACGCCACCCAGGTGGTGGCCTACGACGCGCATGGCGGCATGTTCGCCGCGCGCCTGTGGTGGTTGCTGCGCTGGCTAGGCCATCCGGCGGTGGCCGTGCTCGACGGCGGCATGGCCGCCTGGCAGGGCGCCGGGCAGCCGCTGACGACGCTCGCGCCCAAGCCGCAGCGCGGCGCCTTGTCGGACCGCGCCCCGCTGGCAAGCACGGTGACGGCGGCCGAGGTGCAGGACAATCTCGCCAGTGCCGCACGCACCGTGATCGACGCGCGCGCGCCGGACCGATTCCGTGGCGAGAACGAAACCATGGACCCGGTGGGCGGACATATTCCAGGCGCGAAGAACCGCTTCTTCAAGGATAACCTGGCGCCGGACGGGCGCTTCAAGGATGCGGCGGCGCTGAAGGCGGCGTTTGCGCCCTTGTTCGACGACGCGCACGCGGTCATCATGCAGTGCGGCTCGGGCGTGACCGCCTGCCACAATCTGCTGGCGCTGGAGATCGCCGGCATGCCCGGCGCGGCCCTGTATCCGGGCTCGTGGAGCGAATGGTGCGCCGATCCGGCGCGCCCGGTGGCCACCTGAGGGTCAGTGTTGGCAACACGGTGGAAAAGTGAAGCGGCAAAACCGGGGTCGGCCCCCAAGCGAATCAACCGGGGTCTGCCCCCCGGATTTGCCGCTTCACTTTCCCACCGTTTCTGCCAGCGATTCGTCAACGGCCGTGGGTGAGGAACAACACGATCACCACGCCCAGCCCGATCAGCAGCACCTGCGGCACCGATTCGCGCACCGTGGCGCGGCGCTGCATCTGCGGCATCAGGTCGCTGACGGCGATGTAGATAAAACCGGATGAGGCGAACACCAGCACATACGGAATCAGGCTGCTGGCGCGGTCCAGCGTGTAGTAACCGAGCAGGCCGCCGGCCACCGCCATCAAACTGCACAGCAAGTTGAACCCATAGGCCCGCGTGCGCGTGAAGCCGGCATTGAGCAGCACGATGAAGTCGCCAATCTCCTGCGGGATCTCATGCGCGATGATGGCCAGCCCGGTCACGATGCCCAGCTCCGGATTGGCCAGGAAGGCCGCCGCGATCAGGATCCCGTCGGTGAAGTTGTGCAAGCCGTCGCCCACCAGGATCATCCAGCCGGCCTTGCCCGCCTCGCGCTTGTCATGGCCGTGCGCGTGGTGGTGGCCGTCCCCTTCGTGGTGGTGCGAGTGGCGCAGGATGGCGAGTTTTTCAAGCATGAAAAACGCCAGCAGGCCGCCCAGCAGCGTGGCGAACAGGCTGCGCGGATCGGCCTGCGATTCGAACGCTTCCGGCAAGGCGTGCAGCAGCGAGGTCGATAGCATGATCCCGACCGACAGGCTGACCATCCGCTCGACCATCTTCGAGAGCAGGGCGAACGAAAACACCGCCGCCGCGGTGATGCTGAAAATACCGGCAATGGTCGTCGCCAGCAAGATGGAAATGAGGATAGGATCGATTTTGACGCCTCTTGAACGGGCCTGCCGCAAACCGGCCATTGTAACGCCCCAGCCCGCCCGCCGTGGCTCCAGCGCTTTCCATGCTTACTATTTTTGCAAAGCCTGGTAGTAATCTGGCCACGATTTGTCAGCCGCACTGACACGTTTCGTCAGTGACAGGACGCATTGCCCACAGGCAAGCCCTGGCACAGCTTATGCATGGTAAAGGCAAACGATCAACCATGATGGAGCCAAAATGACGACCGCCTTCTCCCAAAACGCCGTAGTGGCCACGCCCGGCCAGGTGCTGGCGATGTCGTCGCTGCTGCAGCTGCCAAGCGCGCAGGCGCCGGAATACCTGGTGCTGGTGGGCCTGGACCGCGACCGCTACACGGCGGCGAGCAACGGCAACCTTGGCACGCTCGAGGGCAACGGCCACAGTCTCACGTTCGCCGCCTTTCCTGCTTCGGAGAGCGACGCCCTCGGCCTTTTGTTTACCCACACGGCCAGCGGCTACTACAACAGCAGCTACGGCTACCTGGACGCGATGACGTTCACCAGCTCGACCGATCAGCACCGCAGCGAATACCTGACCCTGTACGGCTTCGGCAGCGCCGGCACGCCCGACGCGGCGCTGCATGCGAAGCTTGCGGCCAGCCTGGCCAACCCTTTCTTCGACGGCGGCGCCTTCATGGTGGCGCAGGATTACAGCAGCGCCAGCCACCTGGGCACGCTCGACGTCATCACCGACGCCAGCTACGTCGACCCGACGCCGAATGCGGCCACGCCGCAGGAGATCGCCGCCGTGGCCGCCAGTTTCGTCGGCCAGGCCTGGAACGACAACGGCTGCTGGGTCCTGGCCAGCAACATCGCAGCAATGGCCGGCGCCTCGCTGCCGCTGACCGCCGACGAGGCCCATCCCGGCATCACGCCGCCGGTGGCCAACGGCGCCTGGTTCGTCGCCTACAACAGCGCCACCGCCACGGCGGCCCAGCAGCAGGCCTGGGAGGGCCAGCTGCGCCCTGGCGACGTGGTCGTCTCGAACAACAACTGCGGCGGCCACATCGCCACCGTGGTGGCCGGCTTTGGCAACTCGGCCCAATTCATCGACAACAGCGGCGACAGCGCCAATGATGGCGCGCTGCACGACGTCGTCATCGGCGGCGCCCACGCGATGGTACCGTGGGCCGTCGGTCCCGACCTGGCCAATATCGTGATCTACCGGCTCGACACCCCGCTGCTGCGCGCCGTCAGTGGGGTGGCGCTGGAGGCGGGCGGCGCGCGCCCGGTGGCGCCGCTGTTCAGCGCCAGCGACCCGGCCGGCAAGGCCGTGCTCGGCTACCAGATGTACGACAGCGGCAGCGGCAGCTTCATGGTGGGCGGCGTGGCCCACAGCGCGCACACGGCCGCCAGCGCGCTCGACGTCAGCGCGGCCAGCCTGGCCGCGACCAGCTTCCAGGCCGGCGCGGCGGGCGGCGCCGACAGCATCCTGGTGCGCGCCTCGAACGGCAGCTACTGGGGCGACTGGCAAGCCATCGACGTGGCCATCGGTTCGAGCGTGCAGCCGGCGCAGTTGCACGCGCAGGCCGACACGGTCTACCTCCACGGCGGCAATTCGGTCACGCTGGCGTCGCTGGTGCGCGTGAACGCGGCCGGCTCGGCAATTACTTCCTACACCATCACTCAGCCGGCGTTCGGCGGCCTGATCACCCTGAACGGCGCCACCGACCTGTCGGGCACCTCGCACAACCCGGCCGGCGAGCGGACCTACGAAGTGTCGGCGGCCGACTTCGCCAAGCTCAGCTACGTGGCCAGCAGCTACACCGACAGCCAGATCCTGTCGATCGTCGCCCATAACGGCTCGGCGCTGGCCAGCGTGCCCGCCCTGATCTCGATGAGCACCATCTCGCCCACCGTGCACCCGGTCACCCAATACCTGGCTCCGGGAACCCTGGTGCCGCTCTCGTCGCTGTTCTCGGTCTCGCTGCCGGACGCCACGCCGGTGACCTCGTACGGGATCAGCACGAGCAGCGTGCGTGTGATCGACTGGGGGCCCAACACGCCCTCGCATGGCGGCACCATCGCGCTGAACGGCGTGACCGACATGCTGGCCAATGTCGATGTCCCGGCCGGCAATTTCCTGATCGCCGCGGCCGACCTGGACAAGGTCAGCTTCCGTGTCGCGCTCGACGTGGGCACGCAGTTCATCCAGATCTGGGCCAATGATGGCGCCGGCGGCGCGCCTGGCATGGTGGTGCTCAACACCGTGGCCGACAGTTCAGGCATCCTCGCCCGGCCCGCCAGCGTCGCCAGCGGCGCAGCGCTGGCCGTCTCGGCGCTGTTCGACGCCAGCCATGCCGGCGCCCCCCTGTACTACCGCTTCACCGATCCGGACCATGGCGGCGCGCTGGCGCTGAGCCACGACGCGAGCAATTTGCAAAGCAAGAACGATACGACGCCCGGCATTTACGTCATTCGTGCCGAGGAACTGGACAAGATGAGCTACATCGGCGGCGCCAGCAGCGCCAGCGAGGCGCTGACGGTGTCGACCTCGAACGACATGCTGCACTGGAGCGCCTCGATGCCGCTGCAAGTGAGCACCGTGGCCGCAGCCGCGCCTGTGGCGCCGGTGCTGCCGCTGGCCCCGGCAGCGCCGCTGGTGCCGGCAGCACCGGCCGCTCCAGTGGCCCCTGAGCCACCGGCACCGCCCAAACCGGTCATTGCCGTCACCGGCACCGACGGCGCCGACCGCCTGGACGGCAGCGACGCCAACCAAGCGTTCGACGGCAAGGATGGCCTCGACACCGTCGTGATGGCCGGCCCGCGCAGCCATTTCACGGTCCAGCATGGGGCCGGCGGCATCACCGTCACCGACACCAGCGGCGCCCAGGGGGTTGACACGCTGGTCAATGTGGAGCGGCTGGTGTTCGACGATGGCGCCCTGGCGTTCGACGGCGATGGCAGCGCCGGCCAGTTGTACCGGCTGGCCCAGGCCGCGTTCGACCATCCGGCCGATGCACCGGCGATGGGCCGCTGGCTCGACCAGATGGACCACGGCGGCAAGCTGGCCGAGGTGGCCCATGAACTGCTGGGGTCGGCCGAATTCAGCCACTTGTATGGAAGCGCGGTCGGCGATGCCAGTTTCGTGGCCCAGATGTATTTGAACGTGCTGCACCGCCCCGGCGACGATGCCGGCTTCGGCTTCTGGGTCGGCGCGCTCGAACACGGCATGGCGCGCGAGGAACTGCTGCTGAGCTTTGCCGACAGCGCCGAAAACCATGTCCAACTGGTCGGCGCCATCGACAATGGCATCGCCTACATCACGTTCACGGCACCAGGTTGAAATTGACCCCGGTCTGGTTGAGCAGGGAAATGTCGACCGCCGGCAGCGACTTGCTGGTGTAACCGGTGGCGCTCGCGTCGACCTTGTACTTGCCGGCACCAGGCGTGCTGGTCAACTGCGGCGCAAACACCAGCGGCAGCGTGGCCGAGTAGACTGCGTACTGCGGCGCGGCCAGCGGCAAATTGGCCAGCGTGTAGGCGCCAGTGAGCAAATCGGCCCCCTGGTACTTGACGGCCACGGTGGGTCCGGCGGCGATCGACTGGCGCGCCGTCACGAACGCGCCTTCGGTGGCGCTGACCGGCGCCAGGGTGACGATGCCGCTGATGCTGCCGCTCAAACTGACGACCGGCGCGATCGGCACCGCTGCCGTGCTCAGCGCCGTGGTGCTGGTGGCCGAGGCCACTGGCACGGTGCCGACCACGGTGGTGGCACGGCCGTCAGCGCCGATCACGACGTCGTAGTTGCCCGGCGCCAGGCGCGCCAGGAAGAACTCGCCGGTGGCCGGATTGGGCACGGTGGAACTGACGATGTTGCCGTTCTGCTGGGCGCTGACGGTCACGTGGCTCGCTGCCAGCGTGGTGCTGACGAAACCGGTGATCCCGTTCAACACGCTTGGCACCACCTTCACCACCGGCTTGAGTGCGTACTTGCCGTTGCCCTTGGTGAGCACCGATTTGCAGGCGTCGAAATCGAGCACCAGGTCGACCCGCTGGCCGGCCACGACGTCGAATTCATTGACCAGCTTGATGCCGCTCTGGACGGCGCTGGGCGTGTCCAGCGATTGCTCGACCGTGGTACCGGTGGGCAGCACGGAATTGGCCAGGCCGGTGCCGGTGTTCGGGTCGAGCACGAGCCGCAATTGCGAATAGTGGCCCGCCGTCAACGGTGTCGTGCCGAGCGCGTCGAGCGTGCCGTTGGTCAGGTTCAGCAGGTTGATCTTGCGTGCCGGCGCCAGCGTGATGTCGGTCCAGCCGCTGTCGGTGTCGGACGCCGTCGCGCTCTGGTGGATGCGCACCTTGCTGACGGTGACGTTGACGGCGTCGAAGCCGCAGCCTGGCGCGTCCGTCATCGACACGGCCAAGGTGCCCATGGTCGTGGTGGGAACGGGCGTGCTGGCGCCGTCGCCGCCGCCGCCGCACGCGACCAGGACGGCAGCCGCAACGGCGCCGAGTGCTATTTTTGGAATGGGGTTGTGCATGGCGAGCCTCTCGAAGTGAGTCGTTGATGAAAGCTGAATATTTCCAGCCTACAAGCAAACACTGGAAGGTTCAGTGCGGCACCTCACATAGTAACAAGCCCTTACACATGTGCCCGTCAGTGGGCCTGGTCCCAGTTCATGCCGATCCCGACTTCGGCCAACAGCGGTACTTTCAGCTCGGCCACACCAGCCATCAGTGCGGGCAGCCTGAGCTTGACCAGTTCCAGCTCGGCCTCGGGCACCTCCAGCACCAGTTCGTCGTGCACCTGCATGATCATGCGCGTGGCCAGGGCGTCGCGCTCGAGCCAGTCCTGCACCGCGATCATGGCCAGCTTGATCAGGTCGGCCGCCGTGCCCTGCATGGGTGCGTTGATGGCGGCCCGTTCGGCGCCCTGGCGGCGCGGGCCGTTCGGCGAATTGATCTCGGGCAGCCACAGGCGCCGCCCGAATACCGTCTCGACATAGCCGCGCGCCTTGGCCTGCATGCGCGTGTCGTCCATGTACTGCTTCACGCCGGCGAAGCGCGCGAAGTACTTGTCGATGTAGCTTTGCGCGGCCGCGCGGTCAACCCCGAGGTTGCCGGCCAGGCCGAACGCGCTCATGCCGTAGATCAGACCGAAGTTGATCACCTTGGCGTAGCGCCGCTGCTCGCTTTGCACCTCGCCCGGCGCCAGGCCGAAGATCTCGGCGGCGGTGGCGCGGTGGATGTCCTCGCCCTCGGCAAACGCGCGCAGCATGGCCGCGTCCCCGGAGATGTGGGCCATGATGCGCAGTTCGATCTGCGAATAGTCGGCCGACACGATCACGTTGCCGGGCCCGGCGATGAACGCTTCGCGGATGCGCCGGCCTTCCTTGGTGCGGATCGGGATATTCTGCAGGTTCGGATCGTTCGACGACAGGCGGCCCGTCACCGCCACCGCCTGCGCGTAGTTGGTGTGCACGCGGCCGGTGTCGCGGTTGACCATCTTGGGCAGTTTGTCGGTGTAGGTCGACTTGAGCTTGGACATGCTGCGGTATTCGAGCAGGATCTTCGGTAGCGGATAGTCTTCGGCCAGCTTTTGCAGCACTTCCTCGTCCGTCGAGGGCGCGCCGGTCGGGGTCTTCTTGATCACCGGCAGTTGCAGCTTGCCGAAGAAGATTTCGCCGATCTGCTTGGGCGAACCAAGGTTGAACGGGCCGCCGGCCAGTTCATAGGCCTTCTGCTCCAGTTCCAGGATGCGCGCACCGAGTTCGCCCGATTGAATGCCGAGCAGGGCGCCGTCGATGAGCACACCGTTGCGTTCGATCTTTTGCAGCACCACCGAGGTCGGCAACTCGATCTGGCGGTAGATGAAGTCGAGCTTCGGATCGCCCTCGACCTGGCCCTTCATGGCGTGGTGCAGGCGCAGCGTGATGTCCGAGTCCTCGGCGGCGTATTCGGTCGCGCGCGTCAGCTCCACCTGGTCGAAGCAGATCTGGTTGACGCCCTTGCCGCACACGTCGGCGAACGCGATGGTGGTGTAGTTCAGGTGGCGCAGGGCCATGCCGTCCATGTCGTGCGGCTTGTGCGATTCGAACACATACGATTGCAGCAGGGTGTCATGCACGATGCCGCGCAGGGTCACGCCATGGTTGGCGAAAATGTGGCTGTCGTATTTGAGGTTCTGTCCCAGTTTCGGCTTGTCCGGATTTTCCAGCCAGGAGCGCATGCGCGCCAGCACATGCTCGCGCGCGAGCTGCCCGGGCACGCCCGCGTAACGGTGCGCCAGCGGGATGTAGGCGCCCTTGCCCGGCTCCACGCTCAGCGAAATGCCGACCATCTGCGCCGTCATCGGTTCGAGCGAGGTGGTCTCGGTGTCGAGCGAGGTCAGTTCGGCCGCGTCGATCAGCGCCAGCCAGGTGTCGAGCTGCTCGTCGGTCAGCACGGTGTCGTAGGCGCCGCGCGGCTGCGGCTCGGGCGCGCCGCCGAACAGGTCCGCTTCGATCGCCGCCGCGGGCACCACCTCGGCCGGGCCGGCGATCTCGCGCAGCAGCGTCTTGAAACCGTAGCGCTGGAAGAACTCGCGCAGGCCATCCTTGTTTTCGGGCTGGCCGACCAGCGACAGCTCGATCGACTCCATGTGGGCGGCCATGTCGCAGTCGGTCTTGACGGTGATCAGTTCGCGCCCCCTGGGCAGCCATTCGAGCGCCAGGCGCAGGTTCTCGCCGACCGCGCCGCCGATGCTGGCCGCGTTTTGCATCACGCCTTCGAGGCTGTCGTGCAGCGCCAGCCACTTGAGCGCCGTCTTGGGGCCGCATTTCATCACGCCGGGGACGTTGTCGACGGTGTCGCCGATCAGGGTCAGGTAGTCGATGATGCGGTTCGGCGGCACGCCGAACTTGGCCAGCACGCCGGCCTCGTCGAGTTTCTCGTTGCTCATCGTGTTGATCAGCATGACCTTGTCGTTGACCAGCTGGGCCAGGTCCTTGTCGCCGGTCGACACGATCGTGTTCATGCCGCGCGCGGCGGCCTGCACCGCCAGGGTGCCGATCACGTCGTCGGCCTCGACCCCCTCGACCATCAGGATCGGCCAGCCCATGAATTTGACGGCCTCATGGATCGGCTCGATCTGCAGGCGCAGGTCGTCCGGCATCGGCGCGCGCGTGGCCTTGTATTCGGGGTACATATCGTCGCGGAAGGTCTTGCCCTTGGCGTCGAACACGCAGGCGATGTAGGCGGCAGGATAGTCCTGGCGCAGGCGACGCAGCATGTTGACCATGCCGTGCATGGCGCCGGTCGGATGGCCGTCCGGGCTGCGCAGGTCGGGCAGCGCGTGGAAAGCGCGGTACAGGTAGCTGGAACCGTCAACCAGCAGCAGGGTATTTTGCATTGTGCCAAATCCGTAAGTGGGGCCGCGGCTGCGGCGCAGTGCCTGTCATTATCGCAGAAACCAGCTTGGATAAAACGCAACAATACAGGGCTTCCCCCCCCCAAATGGGGACGATTCGGCCACTTTGCACAGGCAAGCGTGTGTGTTTGTTACAATGATCCAAACGACTAAAGGCGAGCCCATCATGTTACGCACCACTGCATTCCCCAAGCTGGCCGCGCTCGCGCTGCTGGCCGTCGCCGGCCTGGCCCAGGCCCAGAAATCGCCCAGTTCGGCGCCGCCCAAGCTCGAACGCATCGAGGAAGGCAGCGACACCCCCATCACCGTCACCCCGCCCAAGGCAAGCGAGCGCAAGATCACGGAAAAGCGTGAAAACGGCGTGGTCACCGAAGTCAAGGTCAAGAGCGGCAAGAGCAGCTACATCATGAAGCCGAACGTTCCGGCCGGCAATGCCGTGCCGGGCGACGCCCAGAGCAGCGCGATCCGCGCGCCGCAATGGCAAGTGATGGAATTTGACCTGGGCGGCAAGAAAAAGAAGACCGACAAGGAAGACGTCGACGCCGGCACGGTCCCGCCGCCGCCACCGCCGACCAAGTAAGCACGCCACGGCGCGGCGCGCCGTTTCCCACCGATCCCCCTTTTCCTTCGCTTTCTCATGGCAGTGTTTACCGCAGTTAGTCTCGATGAGCTGTCCCAATGGATCACCCAGTTCCCCCTGGGCCAGGCCCGGGCAATCAAGGGCATCGCTTCCGGCATCGAAAACAGCAATTTTTTCATCACCACCGAGCGCGGCGAGTTCGTGCTGACGATTTTCGAGAACCTCGATTTCGAGCACCTGCCGTTTTACCTGGAACTGATGCGCCACCTGGCCGAGCGCGGGGTGCCGGCGCCGGCGCCGGTGCCCAACGACCAGGGCGCGCTGTGCGTGGCGCTGCATGGCAAGCCGGCGGCCATCGTCAGCAAGCTGGCCGGCAGCTCGCAGATGGACCCGCAGGCGCCCCATTGCGCGGCGGTCGGCGCGATGCTGGCCCGCATGCACCTGGCCGGACGCGATTTTCCGCTGGCCCAGCCAAACCTGCGCGCCCTGGCGTGGTGGAACGAGACCACGCCCAAGGTGCTGCCTTTCATGGGCGAGGCCGAGGCCCACCTGCTGCGCGCCGAGATCCACTTCCAGAGCAGTTTCGCCGTCTGCGAGCATTACCACCAGCTGGAGCAAGGCCCGATCCACGCCGACCTGTTTCGCAACAACGTGATGTTCGACGGCGAGCGCCTGACCGGCTTCTTCGATTTTTATTTCGCCGGTTGCGACAGCTGGCTGTTCGACGTGGCCGTCACCGTCAACGACTGGTGCATTGACCAGGACAGCGGCGCACTGGACCCGGCGCGGGTGCGCGCCATGGTCGACGCCTACCACGCGGTGCGCCCGTTCACGGCGCACGAGCAGGCCTCCTGGCAGCCGATGCTGCGCGCGGCGGCGCTGCGCTTCTGGCTTTCGCGCCTGTATGATTTCCACCAACCGCGCGAGGCCGAAATGCTCACCCCGCACGACCCCACTCATTTCGAGCGCATCCTGCGCGCGCGCATCGCCACGCCGGCGCCGCGCCTGTTCGCATGAACCGGCTGCCTGCGCGCGCCGGGCTGCACTGGCTACGGGACGGTTTCGCGCTGTTTCGCCGCCAGCCCGGCGTGCTGACCATGCTGCTGTTCGCAAACCTGTTGATCAGCATCCTGGTCAGCTCGGTCAACATGGTCGGTCCGCTGCTGGCAGTGGTCTTGCTTCCCTCGTTCAGCATGGCGGTGCTGCAAGCGTGTTCCCAGATCCAGCAAGGCCAGCGCGCCACGCTGGCGGTGCTGCTGACCGGCTTTCGCAAGCCGGTGCTGCCGGCCCTGTGCAAGCTGGGCTTGGTGTACCTGGCCCTGTCGATGCTGCTGGCCGCCGGCGCCAGGTTGGCGATCGACCCGAGCGCGATCGCCGCCCTGAGCGCGCCGATCGACCCGGCGCACGCGCCGCAGGTCAATCCGGGCGACCTGTTCGCCATGCTGGCCGTGTCGCTGCTGCAGATCGTGGCGATCATCTCGCTGTGCTTCGCCGCGCCGCTGGCCGTGTGGCAGGACATGGCCATCGGCAAGGCCATTTTCTACAGTTTTTTCGCGGTGCTGCGTTCGGCGCGGGTGTTCCTGGCGATGCTGCTGGCGTGGTTCGGTCTGTATCTGATGCTCGCCGTGCTCACCTTGCTGGTGCTGGGCGAGCGCAACGCGGGCATCGTGGCGCTGACCTGGCTGATGCTGATGTTCATGCTGGTGCTGCAGTGCGCGATCTATGTCGGCTACCGCCAGATCTTCGAGCCGACCGAGCCCGCAGCCTGATTTCGCGCTGCGCTTTTCCATCCCGCGAAAATTCAGCGGCGCTCCAGCTTGGCCACCGACAGGTCCAGCACCTTCATCCCGGCGCGCCCGAAGTTGATCTGGGCGCGCGCATTGCTGCCGCCCCCCTCGAGGTTGACGATCACGCCCTCGCCGAACTTGGCGTGCGCCACCGACTCGCCGATCCGCCATCCGGGCCCGCTGGCCGCCTTCTGGACAATCTGCCGGGCGATCTTGTTGTCGTCGCCGGCGCCGAAGCCCGGTTCGTCCCACGCCGTCTTCTTGTTGCCGAACCAGTGCGACTGCACGCGCGGCGAAATCCACTTGAGCGCGTCCTCCGGCAGCTCGTCGAAAAAGCGCGATTTCATGTTGTAGCGGGTCTGTCCGTGCAGCATGCGGGTCTGGGCGAAGCTCATGTACAGGCGCTTGCGGGCGCGCGTGATGGCCACGTACATCAGGCGCCGTTCCTCGTCCACGCCGTCCATTTCGCGCGAGCTGCTCTCGTGCGGGAACAGTCCCTCCTCCAGCCCGGTGATGAACACGGCGTCGAATTCAAGTCCCTTGGCCGAGTGCACCGTCATCAATTGCAGCGCATCCTGCCCGGCCTGCGCCTGGGCGTCGCCCGCTTCGAGCGAGGCATGCGACAGGAAAGCCGACAGCGGCGACATCACGGCCGCCAGCGGCGCGTCGGCGTCGAGGATTTCGATGCCGCCCTGGTCGACCAGCGCTGCGCCCGACTGGGCCTGCGCGCGCGGTCCGAGGTGGGCCGGCGCGCCTTGGCCGAAGCCCTCCTCCTGCACGAACTGGGTGGCCGCGTTGACCATTTGCTCCAGGTTTTCGATGCGGTCGGCACCTTCCTTCTCTTTCTCGTAATGGGTCAGCAGGCCGCTGGCCTCGAGCACCACGCGCACCATCTCCGGCAGCGCCAGCTGGCCGGTCTCGAAGCGCGCGCCCTCGACCAGCTTGACGAAGCCGCCCAGCGAGGAGCCAGCCTTGCCCGCGACATAGGGCACGGCCGCGTACAGCGAGATGCGGTGCTGCTCGGCGGCCGCCTGCAAGGCTTCGATCGAGCGCATGCCGATGCCGCGCGTGGGGAAATTGACCACCCGCAGAAAGGCCGAATCGTTGTGCGGATTGTCCATCAGCTGCAGGTAGGCGATCGCGTGCTTGACCTCGGCGCGCTGGAAGTAGCGCTGGCCGCCGTAGACGGTGTACGCCAGGCCGGCGGCGAACAGCGCGTGCTCGATCACGCGCGACTGGGCATTCGAGCGATACAGGATCGCGATGTCGCTGCGCGCGGCGCCGTCGGCCACCAGGCTCTTGGCCTCCTCGACCAGCCACTGCGCCTCTTCCAGGTCGGACGAGGCTTCATAGATGCGCACCTGCTCGCCGTGGCCGGCGTCGGTGCGCAGGTTCTTGCCAAGGCGCTTGCTGTTGTTGGCGATCAGCTGGTTGGCGCTGTCGAGGATGTGGCCGTGCGAGCGGTAATTCTGCTCCAGCTTGATCAGGTTCTCGACCCGGAATTCGCGCTCGAAGGCGCTCATATTGCCCACGTTGGCGCCGCGGAAGGCATAGATGCTCTGGTCGTCGTCGCCCACCGCGAACAGGGCCCCGCCCGATTGCGCGCCGTGCCCGGCCAGCAGCTTGAGCAAGTTGTACTGCAAATCGTTGGTGTCCTGGAACTCGTCGACCAGGATGTGCCTGAAGCGCGCCTGGTAGTGTTCGCGCAGGGGCTGGTTGCGCGAGAGCAGCTCGTAGGCGCGCAGCAGCAGTTCGGCGAAATCGACCACGCCTTCGCGCTGGCACTGGAAGTCGTACAGTTCGTACAACTCGGCCTTCTTGCGGTCGATCGGATCGTACGCCTCGACCTGGTTGGCGCGCAGGCCCTGGTCCTTGGCGCCGTTGATGAAATACATCAGGTCCTTGGCCGGATACTTCTCGTCGTCGACGTTATTGGCCTTGAGCAGGCGCTTGATCACCGACAGCTGGTCCTGCGAATCGAGGATCTGGAAGGTCTGGGGCAGTGCCGCGTCGCGGAAATGGGTGCGCAGCAGGCGGTTGCACAGGCCGTGGAAGGTGCCGATCCACATTCCGCGGGTACTCACCGGCAGCATCGCCGACAGGCGCGTGAGCATCTCCTTGGCGGCCTTGTTGGTGAAGGTGACGGCCATGACGCCGGCCGGCGTCACTTGGCCGGTCTGGATCAGCCAGGCGATGCGGGTGGTCAGCACCCGCGTCTTGCCGGAGCCGGCGCCAGCGAGGATCAGGGCGCTTTGCTGCGGCAGCGTGACGGCGGCAAGTTGTTCGGGATTGAGCTTGTGGAGGAGATTTTGCATCCGGTGATTATACCGGTCGCACCAGCGCCCGGCGGCTCGAAAGCGGGAAGCGGGGGCGCGCTTCCCGCCGGCCCGGCTATCCGGCGCCGTGGCCAGGGGTCGGCTGCGCCAGGCCGCGCTGCAGGGCATCCTGGATCAGGCCGCGCGTCACCTTTTCGGCCGCCTTGCTCTGCTGGTCCATCTGCTTGCCCAGCACGTCCATCTTCTTGCCCAGTTCGTCCATCGGCTTGCCCGCTTCTTCCATCTGCTTGCCTAGCGCTTCCATCGGAGCCTGCGCGCTCTCGATGCGGGCGATCTGGGGCGCCAGCGTTGCCTGCTGCTGCGCCATCTCGGCACTGAGCTTGTCCATCTGGGCCTGCAACTGGTCCATTTGGGCGCGATTGCCATCGGCGCCCTTGCCATCGCCGTGCTCATGGGCCAGGCGCGCCATCTGGCGGGCCAGGCGCTGCTGCTGGCGCGCCATTGCCCCGACCTTGCGTTCAAAGTCGCGCGTGGCGCCAGGGGCCGGTTCCATATTGCCGGCGGCACGCCCCATTTCTTCGCCCAGCTTCGCCATCACCTTGCCGTGCTGGTCCATCTCCTTGCCATACATGTCCATCTCTGAGCCCAGGCGGTCGATCGGCGCCCAGGCCTCGATTACCTTGGCGATCACGCCGGCGTCCTGCACCACGTAGGCCTTGCCGCCATTGCGGAACCACAGGAAATCGCCGGGCACCGAGCGCTTGAGCGCGTCGACGTCGCGCCAGTCGGCGCGGTTGCCGCTGCCGATGCCGTGCGACTGGTTGCCACGCACGAAAACGTAGGCGTCGCCGTCGCCCTCGGCACGGCGCTCGCTGCGCACCCTGGCCGGCCTGGCCGGGGGCGCGCCAATGGCCGGGGCGGCGGCGACGGCTGGCTGGGCCGGCGTGGCCGCAACAGTGGGCGCTGCAAGGCTGGCAGGCACGCTGGCAGCTTGCACATAGAAGGCGGCGCAGGCGGCCGACAGGCCAAGAATGGGCAATGCCATTTTCCAGTTCAGCGATTCGGATTCTGGACGAACCAGTCGTTTGATGCGGGACATGAGATTTCCTCCGTGGGCCGCGTGGGCCAATTGGGGGGTGGTGAGCTGGAACTGGTCCAGCCCGGACAATGCAAGTGCCAGGCGCCGCGGTTCGCCGAGCATGCTTGCGGCTAAATCATCTGCAATCTGTTCGCGCTCGATCCGCACCCGGTTCGACAGCCACCACACGGTCGGGTGGTAGAACAGCACGATCTCGATCGCGCCCTGGACCAGGTTGACCAGGTAGTCATGGCGCTTGATGTGGGCCAGCTCGTGGGCCAGCAAGGCTTCCAGCAAATCGGGCGGCATGCCCGTCACCAGCGCGGCCGGCAGCAGCACCACCGGACGCCACCAGCCGGCCGTGACGGGGCTGGGCAAGTCGTCGACCAGGCCGACGCGCACAGCGCGCGCGATGCCAAAGCGCTGCGCCATGCGCGTCGCGCGCGCCTGCCAGTGCGGGTCACCGCGCGACTGGCCGGGCTGGCTGCGGCGGCGCACCCAGGCCAGGCCAAGCGCCATGCGCAGCGCCAGCAGGCCGGCGCCACTGCCCCAGAACAGGATCACCAGCGGCAGGCGCGCCTGCAAGGCTTGTTCCCAATCGGCCAGGCGGTTGATGGCCGGCAGGCTGGCTCCGCTGACGCTGGCGGCCGCCGCGAGGGTCGGCTCGACGCCCGCGAGCGGCAGCAAAGTGGACGGCACCGTGTCGTGGGCGCGCTGGACCAGCCCGGCCAGCGGCAACGCCGCGCACAGCAGCAAGGCGGCGCAGCCGACCAGGTAGCGTGCTTGCGGACGGGCCTTGCGCAGCAGGGCGAACAGCAGCGCGGCGAGCCAGCCCACCAGCAATCCCTGCCAGACGAAATCGAGCAGGGCCCAGGCCAGGCCGGGCGCCAGCGACGACCGCAATGCGTTCATGGCGCTTTCCTTGGGTGGGCGTGGCAGGGCTGGTGCATGAAGTCTCCGTGTCGATGGATGTAGAATAAAATATCTAGATTAAATTGTCTAGAACTATTTTTCTACTTTCGTCGATCGCTCCGGCAACTGTAGTGCAGCGCGCGGCGCGCCGCCAGCGCCATGCGACGGATGGCACGATTCGCGGCACAGGGTGGAAACCCCTGCTCGATCGCTGCGCTTTTCCACCCTGCGCTTTAGTAGAGCACGACCGAGCGGATCGATTCGCCGCGCTCCATCAGCGCGAAGCCTTCGTTGATACGCTCGAGTGGCAGGCGATGGGTGATCAGCTCGTCGATCTTGAGCTTTCCCTCCATGTACCAGTCGACGATCTTCGGCACGTCCGTGCGCCCGCGCGCGCCGCCGAATGCCGAACCCTTCCAGACCCGTCCCGTGACCAGCTGGAACGGGCGCGTGGCGATCTCCTGCCCCGCCGCCGCCACGCCGATGATGATCGACTGGCCCCAGCCCTTGTGGCAGCACTCAAGCGCCTGGCGCATGGTGTGGACGTTGCCGATGCACTCGAAGCTGTAGTCGGCGCCGCCGTCGGTCAGGGCGACGATCGCGTCGACCACATTGCCCACCTGGCCCGGGTTGATGAAATCGGTCATGCCGAAGCGACGCGCGATGGCTTCGCGCTGCGGGTTCAGGTCGACCCCGATGATCTTGTTGGCGCCGACCATGCGCGCCGCCTGGATCACGTTCAGGCCGATTCCGCCCAGCCCGAACACCACCACGTTCGCGCCCGCCTCGACCTTGGCCGTAAACAGCACCGCGCCGACCCCGGTGGTGACACCGCAACCGATGTAGCAGATGGTGTCGAACGGCGCGTCCGGGCGAACCTTGGCCAGCGCGATCTCGGGCACCACGATGAAATTGGAGAAGGTCGACGTGCCCATGTAATGCAGCAGCGGCTTGCCGTCGATCGAAAAGCGGCTGGTGGCGTCGGGCATCAGGCCGCGGCCCTGGGTGGCGCGGATCGCCTGGCACAGGTTGGTCTTGCGCGAGAGGCAGAATTTGCACTGCCGGCATTCCGGCGTGTACAGGGGAATCACGTGGTCGTCGCGCCGCACGCTGCTCACGCCGGGGCCGGTGTCTCTCACCACGCCGGCGCCCTCGTGCCCGAGAATGGCCGGGAACAGGCCTTCCGGATCGGCCCCCGACAAGGTGAAGGCGTCGGTGTGGCAGATCCCGGTGGCCATGATTTCAACCAGCACCTCGCCCGCCCTCGGTCCTTCCAGTTCGACTTCCTCGATCGAAAGCGGCGCGCCCGCCTTCCATGCAACCGCTGCCCTGGTCTTCATTGTCTGGCCTCCCGCACAGGATGTTGGTGGGAGCGGCGCTGCCGCCCTGATCCCCAATCATACAAGCGAGTCGGCCTCAGTGCGCAGCTGGCGCATCGACCATCGTGCTCAGTCTCCCGCCGCGACCAGCTCGTCCATGCCGAGCATGCCCGAAACGGCGGTCCACAACTGGCGCGGCGTGGTCCACGGCTTGGGCAGGTAGGCACGCACCGGCCCGCGCCAGTCGGGATGGCGGCCGGCGTAGACCAGCAGCGGGGTCGCCGCCAGCGCCGCCAGCAGTTCGCCGCCGTCGCCGTCGGGCAGGTTCGGGTCGAGCACCACCAGCGAGAAAATCTGGCTGGCCAGCAGGCGCCGTGCCGCGGCCAGGGTCGGCACGTGGACCACCTGCGCTTCGGCCATCATGAGCGCGGCCAGCACGGTCGCCGCCCGCAGGTCGGCGTCGATGTGCAGCACCCGGGGCACGCCGGCGCCGCGCGGCGCGCCGTCCACCGGCGCCGGCGCCTCGGGGCACTGCGCCTCGGGGGCGGCGCAGTGCGGCAGCGGCAAGCCGCGCCGGCCGTTGCTGCGACGCCGCTTGCGCTGGTGCGATAAACACACGATCGAGCGCACGCCGATCGCCTCGCTGTACTGGCCTGAAATGCATTTGGGATGAATGGCTGCCGTTTTCAACGCTGTCTCCTGATCGGATTCCTGAAGCGCAGGCGCGGGGCGGCCATGGTTCAGGGAGTGCAATCGGCGGAGTTGGGCCGAGGAAGTCGGAGTCGTCCGCGGGGAGGTGGCGGGCGGGAAGGCGCGGCGGGAAAACAGTCTGGGCCCGGGGGCGCGGACCGGGGGCAAACAACCGGCCCCGATCGATACAATTGAGTGTACTCTTTTCTAGCCGTGTGGCAACAATAATTTACGCCCGCGACGCCCGTGCGGCTATTTTGGCCGATAGCGGCTGGCGAAGCCGGCATGCAGGCTGTTCAGGGTTTCCTCGGCGCTCAGCAACTGGTCGGCCACTTCGTTGATCTTGCGCCGGCTCGAGCGCGCATGGTCGCGCAGCACCTCGAAGGCCGTGTTGCGGTCGGTCTGGAATTTTCCCATCAACAGACCCACGGCCAGGCTCGTCTCGCGCCCGGCGGCCAGCGCCGCGTTCAAGTTCATCTCGGTGCGGCGCAGCTGGCGGATCTCGTCGGCGCGCGCCAGACCGGCCGCGAAGGCCGGCATCAGGCGCTCGGCGTCGACCGGCTTGACCAGGTAGCCGACCGCGCCGTAGGAGGCAGCCTGCTTGGCCGACTCGCTGTCGCCGATGGCCGACAGGAACATGAACGGCACCCCGGTGTGCTCGTTCAGGTGGCGCGCCAGCTCCAGCCCGCTCATGCCGGGCATGGTGATGTCGAGCAGGGCCAGATCCGGTTCGCGCGCGCCGATCATCCGCAGCGCCTGTTCGCCGGACGAGGCGGCCATGGTTTCGTAGCCGGCATGGGCCAACACCTCACCGAGGAACTGCAGCAGCAGGGGATCGTCGTCGACGATCAGGATGCAGCGTTTGGCGGGGGCGGCGGACGGCTGGCTCATGACGTTCCTTTGCGCAAAATGTAAGACAATTATACGTCGCATGGCACATTCCGGGGCCACGACGCGAGCACAAGGCCTGCGTCCCTTATAATGATTCTTTTCGCACAATTCAGACGCCCTATCATGGAATTAGCCAAGTCTTTCGAGCCCGCCGACATTGAACAATTCTGGCGCACAGCGTGGGAGCAGCGCGGCTACTTCGCCGCCACCACCGACGCCGGCAAACCGTCGTTCAGCATCCAGCTGCCGCCGCCGAACGTGACGGGCACCCTGCACATGGGGCACGCATTCAACCAGACCATCATGGACGGGCTGACCCGCTACTACCGCATGCGCGGCTTCAACACGGCCTGGATCCCGGGCACCGACCATGCCGGCATCGCCACCCAGATCGTGGTCGAGCGCCAGCTCGACGCCCAGAAGCTCTCGCGCCACGACCTCGGACGCGAAAAGTTCGTCGAGAAAGTCTGGGAGTGGAAGGAAAAATCGGGCAACACCATCACCGGCCAGATGCGCCGCATGGGCACCTCGCCGGACTGGGCGCGCGAATACTTCACGATGGACGAGACGCGCTCGAAGGTGGTCTCGGACGTATTCGTGCGGCTCTACGAGCAGGGCCTGATCTACCGCGGCAAGCGCCTGGTGAACTGGGATCCGGTGCTGGGCACGGCCGTGTCGGACCTGGAAGTGGCGCAGGAAGAGGAAGACGGCTCGATGTGGTACATCCGCTACCCGCTGGCCGACGGCAGCGGGCACCTGACGGTGGCCACCACGCGCCCTGAAACCATGCTGGGCGACGTGGCAGTGGCTGTCGACCCGACCGACGAGCGCTACGCGGCGCTGGTGGGCAAGCTGCTCGAGCTGCCGCTGTGCGGGCGCGCGATCCCGATCATCGCCGACAGCTACGTCGACAAGGAATTCGGCACCGGCTGCGTCAAGATCACCCCGGCCCACGACTTCAACGACTACGCCGTCGGCCAGCGCCACAAGCTCGACCAGCCGTGCATCTTGACGCTCGATGCCAGGATCAGCGACGAGGCGCCGCTCGCCTACCGCGGCCTGGACCGTTTCGTCGCGCGCAAGCAGATCGTGGCCGACCTCGATGCGCTCGGCCTGCTCGAGCAGGTCAAGCCGCACAAGCTGATGGTGCCGCGCGGCGATCGCACCGGGGTTGTCATCGAGCCGATGCTGACCGACCAGTGGTTCGTGGCGATGAGCAAAGCGGCGCCGGAAGGCACCCATTTCCCCGGCAAGTCGATCGCCGAAGTGGCGCTCGAGAAGGTGGCCGGCGGCGCGATCAAGTTCGTGCCTGAAAACTGGAGCAGCACCTACAACCAGTGGCTCAACAACATCCAGGACTGGTGCATTTCGCGCCAGCTGTGGTGGGGCCACCGGATCCCGGCCTGGTATGACGAGGCCGGCAACATCTTCGTGGCCAACAGCGAGGCCGAGGCGCAGGCCAAGGCTGCCGCCGGCGGCGCCGTGGGCGTGCTGCGGCGCGACGACGACGTGCTCGACACCTGGTTCTCCTCGGCCCTGATCCCCTTCTCGACCATGGGCTGGCCGCAGGACACGGTCGAGCTGCAGCGCTTCCTGCCCTCGTCGGTGCTGGTGACCGGTTTCGACATCATCTTCTTCTGGGTCGCACGGATGGTCATGATGACCTGCCACTTCACCGGCAAGGTACCGTTCGAGACGGTCTATGTGCACGGCCTGGTGCGCGACTCGAGCGGCCAGAAGATGTCCAAATCGAAGGGCAACACGCTCGACCCGATCGACCTGATCGACGGCATCGGCCTCGAGGAGCTGGTCGCCAAGCGCACCACGGGCCTGATGAACCCGCGCGACGCCGAGAAGATCGCCAAGGCCACCCGCAAGGAGTTCCCGGACGGGATCGCGGCCTACGGCACCGACGCCGTGCGCTTCACCATGGCCAGCTACGCCTCGCTGGGGCGCAACATCAATTTCGACCTGGGGCGCTGCGAAGGCTACCGCAATTTCTGCAACAAGATGTGGAACGCGACCCGCTTCGTGCTGATGAACACCGAGGGCAAGGACTGCGCGCCGAACGAGGCGGCACTGTCGCAGGCGGACCGCTGGATCCTGTCGCTGCTGCAAAAGGCCGAGCAGGACGTGGCCAGGGGCTTTGAAGACTACCGCTTCGACAACATCGCGACCGCGATCTACCAGTTCGTCTGGGACGAATACTGCGACTGGTACCTGGAAGTGGCCAAGGTCCAGGTCCAGCACGGCAGCGAAGCGCAGCAGCAGGCCACCCGCAACACCTTGCTGCGGGTGCTCGAAGTGGTGCTGCGCCTGGCGCACCCGATCATCCCCTTCGTCACCGAAGCGTTGTGGCAGAGCGTGGCCCCGCTGGCTGGCAAGGGGCTCGACCCGGCCGGCGACTCGATCATGCGCCAGCCGTATCCTCTGCCCAATCCGGCCCTGATCGACGCCAAAGCCGAAAGCTGGATGGCCCAGCTCAAGGCGCTCACCGACGCCACCCGCAACCTGCGCGGCGAGATGCAGATTTCGCCGTCGCTGCGGGTGCCGCTGATCGTCGAAGCGGCCGATGCTGGCGACCGCGCGCGGCTCGAAGGCTTTGCCGCCTACGTGCAGTCGCTTGGCAAGCTGTCCGAAGTGCAGATCGTCGACGCCCTGCCCGAATCGCCGGCGGCGGTGGCGATTGTCGGCACCACCAAGCTGATGCTCAAGGTCGAGATCGACGTCAAGGCCGAGCGCGAACGCCTGGCCAAGGAGATCGCCCGCATCGACGCCGAGATCGCCAAGGTCAATGGCAAGCTGGGCAACGAGAGCTTCGTGGCGCGCGCGCCGGCCGCCGTGGTGGCCCAGGAGAATGAACGCCTGGTCAATTTCTCGGCCACGATCGTCAAGCTGCGCGAGCAGTTCGCCAAGCTGCCCGCCGCCTAGGGTGACGATGCGCCGCCCCGCCCTGCTGCTGGCCTGCGTGCTGGGCGCGCCCCTGGCCTGGGCCGATGGGGCCACGCCGGTCGGCCTGTGGCAGAACCTCGACGACGCCAGCGGCAAGCCGAAGGCCCTGATCCGCATCACCGACCAGCATGGCGCGCTCTCGGGCCGCATCGAAAAGCTGTACCGCGCGCCCGGCGAGGACCCGAGTCCCCGCTGCGACCAATGCGAGGGCGCCAACAAGGACCAGCCGGTGCTGGGCATGGTGATCATGTCCGGGCTCAGGAAAAGCGGCGACGACTACAGTGGCGGCCAGATCCTTGATCCCGACAATGGCAAGCTCTACAAAAGCAAGCTGAGCCTGAGCGACGACGGCAAGCGCCTGACGGTGCGCGGCTACATCGGCATGCCGCTGCTGGGCCGCTCCCAGGTCTGGCTGCGCCAGGAATAAAACCCGGGACAGACTAAGGTTTTCGCGAAAACCTTAGTCTGTCCCGGGTGTTAAGGTTTTGGCCGGGCGTGGCGCGCCAGGTGGCGGTCCAGGGCGTTGGCGAAATTCTGGCGGTCGGCCTGGCCATAGGGCGCGGGACCGCCCGTGTCGACGCCGCTGCCGCGCAACTGGTCCATGAAACTGCGCATCGTCAATTGCTGTGCGATGTTGTCGTCGGTGTAGAACTCGCCGCGCGGGTTGAGCGCATAGCCGCCCTTGGCCAGCACGTCGGCCGCCAAAGGGATGTCGGCCGTCACCACCAGGTCGCCCGCCACGAGCAGGCGCACGATCTCGGCGTCGGCCACGTCGGCCCCGGCCGGCACCTGCATTGCCCGGATGAAACGCGAGCCCGGCACGCGCATCAATTGATTCGCCACCAAGGTCATGTTCAACTGCAAACGCTGCGCGACCCGGTACAGGATGTCCTTCACCACCGCCGGACAGGCGTCCGCATCGACCCAGATCTGCATCATCAAGCACCCTTGTCAGTAAGTTTACCAATTGAAATAAGTGTTGCACTGCAGCGAAAGTATACTGCACAGAATTGGAACAACGTGATATTGTCGGGCAAATAGCATGGTCGAAAAACAATGCTTAGTGCCCTGAGAAAATCGTTTCATCCACCACGAAACCGCCCATGGAGTTCATATGATCCTCCTTCGCTGCGCCGCCTTCGTCATTGGCGCGCTGATCCTGATGTTCGCACCCCCGTTTGCCTTGTCGACGGCGGCCGCCCTGCGCGGCTTGCCAAGCTTCGAAGGCGGTGTCGAAATCTCGATCGCGCTTGGCTGCATCGTCCTGTTCGCCTCAGGATTCCTGTTTGTCGGCGTCGCCGGCCACCGCCTCACGCGCAGCCCGTGGAAGCGCATCACGGCCGCGATCCTGCTCTCGTTCCCCTTGCTGAGCAGCCTGTGGGTGCTGTTGTTGAGCGAGTATCCCATCCTGCTCTCGATCATGGGGCCGCTGCTGGCGTTTTCCTGCGCCCTGTTCGCCGCCTTCGTCTGGCCGGCGCGCGGCACCAGCGTGCGGCGCCGGATGCGTTTGCGCGAGCAGGGCGACACGGCGGTGCCGGGCCTGTCCTGACTTGCGGGCAGGATGGCCGCTGATCGTTCTGCGGCTCAGGCGTTGTTGGTATCCCACAGATCGCCCATCGGGCTGGTGCGCGGCGCGGCCACCCCGAAGTGGGCATAGGCCAGCGGCGTGGCGATGCGTCCGCGCGGGGTGCGCTGCAGATAGCCTTGCTGGATCAGGAACGGCTCGAGCACGTCCTCGATCGTGTCGCTCTCTTCGCCGATCGCCGCCGCCAGGTTGCCAATGCCGACCGGACCTCCACCGAACTTGAACAGCACCGCTTCGAGCAGCTTGCGGTCCATCACGTCAAAGCCGACCGAGTCGACGTCGAGCATCACCAGCGCGGCGTCGGCCATGGCCTTGGTGATCTCGCCATTGCCCTTGACCTCGGCGTAGTCGCGCACCCGGCGCAGCAGCCGGTTGGCGATGCGCGGCGTGCCGCGCGCGCGCAGGGCGATCTCGCGCGCGCCGTCTTCCACGATCGGCGCGTTCAGCAGCGCCGCGCTGCGCGTGACGATGCGCGTGAGCTCGCCGGCGGTGTAGAACTCCAGGCGCGCGACGATGCCGAAGCGGTCGCGCAGCGGATTGGTCAGCATGCCGGCGCGGGTGGTGGCGCCGACCAGCGTGAACGGCTGCAAGTCGAGCTTGACCGAGCGCGCGGCCGGCCCTTCGCCGATCATGATGTCGATCTGGTAGTCCTCCAGCGCCGGATACAAGATCTCCTCGACCACCGGCGAGAGGCGATGGATCTCGTCGATGAACAGCACGTCGTTGGCCTCGAGGTTGGTGAGGATCGCCGCCAGGTCGCCGGGACGCTCGAGCACCGGTCCCGAGGTCTGGCGCAGGTTCACGCCCATCTCGCGCGCGATGATGTGGGCCAGCGTGGTCTTGCCCAGGCCGGGAGGACCGAACAGCAAGGTATGGTCGAGCGCCTCCTTGCGCTTGCGGGCTGCCGCGATGAAGATCTCGAGCTGGCCGCGGATCTTCTCCTGGCCGACGTATTCGTCGAGCTGCTTGGGGCGCAAGGCGCGCTCGATCGCCTCCTCGTTGGGCGAGGCCGGCGTTGCAGCGATGATGCGCTGCTCGCTGAAATTATCGGTCTGTATGCTCACTCGTCACCCCTTGGACAGCGCCTTGAGCGCGAACTTGATGCCGTCGGAAACGGTACTGCCGGCCGGCATGTTCTTCAGGGCGGCCACCGCCTCCTTGTCAGAATACCCCAAGGCCAGCAGCGCGTTCAGGATATCCGATTGGGCGTCGTTGTGGACCACGCCGCCCGGCGCGCCAAGCTCGGCGCCGAGCTTGCCTTTCAGTTCGAGCAGCAGGCGCTCGGCCGTCTTCTTGCCGATGCCGGGCACCTTGACCAGGCGCCCCGCCTCTTGCAGCGTAACGGCCTGGGCCAGGTCGGCGATGGTCATGCCCGACAGGATCGACAGCGCCGTGCGCGCGCCCACGCCGGTGATCTTGATCAGCTGGCGGAACACGGCCCGCTCGGCGGCGTTGCCAAAGCCGAACAGCAGGTGGGCATCCTCGCGGATCGCCTGGTGGGTAAACAGGGTCACCCGCTCGCCCAGTGGCGGCAAATTGTAATAGGTGCTCATCGGCACATCGACTTCGTAACCGACGCCGTTGCAGTCGACCAGCAGCTGGGGGGGATTTTTTTCGAGCAGGGTTCCGGAAATGCGGCCGATCATTGCTTGCCTTTGCGAGAGTTAAACCAGGCGCCCGCGCTTCATGCGCAGGCCGCCAAGGGAAGGCGCCAGCGCGCCGATCAGCGCCAGCGCGTCGTGGCTGTTGGCGTGGCAGATCGCCACCCCGAGGGCGTCGGCGGCGTCGCTGCCGGGCAGGCCGGGCAGCACCAGCAGGCGCGCCACCATGTCTTGCACCTGCTGCTTGGCCGCCTTGCCATGCCCCACCACGGCCTGCTTGACTTGCAGGGCCGTGTATTCGGCCACCTCGAGGTCGGCGCCGACGAGCGCGCCGATGGCGGCGCCGCGCGCCTGGCCGAGCAGCAGGGTCGATTGGGGATTGACGTTGACGAACACTTTTTCCACGGCCGCGCAATCGGGCTGGTAGGTGCGCACAATCTCGGCGATGCCACGCAGGATGATCTTGAGGCGGCCCGGCAGCTCGCCCGCCGCCACCGTCTTGATGGTGCCGGAGGCGATGTAGCGCAGCTTGTTGCCCTGCTTTTCGATCACGCCGAAACCGGTGGTGCGCAGGCCCGGATCAATGCCAAGAATTATCATGCGTGAATCTTATACCGCCGGGCAAGCTTTGGTGCGATTAATGTCGGAAATGGCGGGTGCCCGTATACAGCATCACCACGCCGCGCTCGTCGGCCGCGTCGATCACTTCCTGGTCGCGCATCGAGCCGCCGGGCTGGATCACGCAGCTCGCGCCGGCGTCGACGACCACGTCCAGGCCATCGCGGAAGGGGAAGAAGGCGTCCGAGGCGACGGCCGAGGCGGCCAGCGACAAGCCCGCGTTCTGGGCCTTGATCGAGGCGATGCGGGCCGAATCGATGCGGCTCATCTGGCCGGCGCCCACACCGAGGGTCATGCCATTGGCGCAGAATACGATCGCGTTCGACTTGACGAACTTGGCCACGCGCCAGGCGAACATCATGTCTTGCAATTGCTGCTGGGTCGGCTGCAATTTGCTCACCACGCGCAGTTCGGCCAGGCCGACGTTGCGCGCGTCGGGCGACTGCACCAGCAAGCCGCCGCCGACGCGCTTGACGTCGAAGGGATTGTGCGCCGCGCCCAGCGCAATCTCGAGCATGCGCACGTTCTGCTTGGCCGCCATCAGCTGGCGCGCCTCGGCCGTAAACGACGGTGCGATCAGCACTTCGACGAACAGCTTGGCGATCGCCTCGGCCGTCCTGCCGTCCACTTCCACGTTGAACGCGATGATGCCGCCAAAGGCCGAGGTGGGGTCGGTCTGCAGCGCGCGCGAATACGCCTCGAAGGCGCTGGCGCCGATCGCCACGCCGCAGGGATTGGCGTGCTTGACGATCACGCAGCCGGCGTCCTGGCCCAGGCCGCCGAGCGACTTGACGCATTCCCAGGCCGCGTCGGCGTCGGCGATGTTGTTGTACGACAGTTCCTTGCCCTGCAGCTGGGTGTAGGCGGCCAGCGCGCCGGCGGCCGGCGCCAGGTCGCGGTAGAAAGCGGCCGACTGGTGCGGGTTCTCGCCGTAGCGCATGTCCTGCACTTTTTCAAAGCTCATGTTCAGCGTCTGCGGATAGGCCGCGCGCGTGGCGTGCGCCTTGTCCTCGCCCAGGCTGGTGAGGTAGTTGGTGATGGCGCCGTCGTACTGGGCCGTGTGGGCGAACACCTTCTTGGCCAGCATGAACTTGGTGTCATAGCTGACCGCGCCGGCGGTGGCGCCGGTGCCCTTCATCTCGGCCAGCACGCGGCCGTAATCGGCCGGATCGCACAGCACCACCACGTCGCGGTGGTTCTTGGCCGCCGAGCGCAGCATGGTCGGGCCGCCGATGTCGATGTTCTCGATCGCGTCTTCCAGGGTGCAGTTTTCCCTGGCCACCGCTTGCTGGAACGGGTACAGGTTCACCACCACCATGTCGATGGTCGGAATGTTGTGCTCGGCCAGCTTGGCCACGTGTTCGGGAAAGTCGCGCCGCGCCAGAATGCCGCCGTGCACCTTCGGGTGCAAGGTCTTGACCCGGCCGTCGAGCATTTCCGGGAAACCCGTGTAGTCCGCCACTTCCGTCACCGGCACGCCGTTCTCGGCCAGCAGCTTGGCGGTGCCGCCGGTGGAGAGCAGGTTCACGCCGAGCGCGGAGAGGGCGCGCGCGAAGTCGAGCACGCCGGTCTTGTCGGATACGGAAATGAGGGCTTGTTTGATCATGGTGGGTGGCCTGGTTATGAAATATTCGGTCGATACGGCTGGCGCGCCGGGCGCGATGGCGCGCGCTCCAGAGCACGGCCACTCCATGCGCTTGGGGACTACAGCAAGCCGTGTTCTTGTAATTTTTTTCGCAAGGTGTTGCGGTTGATGCCCAGCATCTGGGCGGCCTGCGACTGGTTGCCCTCGGCGCGCGTCATGACCACTTCAAGAATCGGTTTTTCCACGGTCAGCACGACCATGTCATAGATATTCGATGCTTGCTGCTCGCCCAAGTCGTTGAAATACTCTTCAAGGCTCTTCTGGACGACTTCCTGGATACTTTCTTTGCTCATTTTTCTTGCTTCATCCGGCTGGTTGATCTCTCGCCCCTGCCTTGTGGGCCGGGACTGTCCCATGGTTCTTATGTTTCTTATTGTGTGTGCCTCAGGCTGCCAAAGCGATGTCAGCAAGACCTGCGGGCCGGTATTGTAACCGCTCGCCGTGCCTGTGCTGGGATTCAAAAAAATTATCGACGGCGATCAACTGCAACTCGGTCGATTCGAGCAGGTTCATTTTCTGGCGGAACGCTTCGCCGCCTTCGAGCTCGCGCACATACCAGCCGATGTGCTTGCGCGCCGTGCGCACGCCCAAAAATTCGCCGTAGAAGGCGTAGTGGGCGCGCAAGTGTTCATCCATCAGGGCGCGCACCTCGTCCACGGTGGGCGCGGCAAGGTGGCTTCCGGTGCGCAGGAAATGGTCGATCTCGCGGCAGATCCACGGCCGGCCCTGGGCCGCGCGGCCGACCATGACGGCGTCGGCGCCGGTACGCTCGAGCACGTATCTGGCTTTCTCGGGCGTGGTGATGTCGCCGTTGGCCACCACCGGAATGCGCACCTGCGCCTTGACGGCGGCGATGGTGTCGTATTCGGCCTGGCCCGAATAGCCGTCGGCGCGCGTGCGGCCATGCAAGGTCAGCATCGCGATGCCGGCCTGCTCGGCGACGCGGGCGATGCGCAGCGCGTTCTTGTTGGCGCGGTTCCAGCCGGTGCGAAATTTCAGCGTGACGGGCACGTCGACCGCGTTCACGACCGCATGCAGGATCTTTTCGACCAGGTCTTCATCCTGCAACAGGGCCGAACCGCACCAGCTGTTGCACACCTTCTTGACCGGGCATCCCATATTGATGTCGATGATCTGGGCGCCGCGGTCGACGTTGAACCTGGCGCAGTCGGCCAGCTCTTGCGGGTCGGCGCCGGCGATCTGGACCGCTTTCGGTTCCATCTCGCCGTCGTGGTCGGTGCGCCGCGCACTTTTTTCGGTGGCCCACAGGCGCGGGTTCGAGGCCGCCATCTCGGAGACGGCATAGCCCGCACCGAGTTGCTTGCACAATTGACGGAAAGGTCGATCCGTGACCCCCGCCATGGGGGCGACGAACACATTGTTGCGCAACTGATAAGGGCCGATTTGCACTGGCGGTCGAAAAGAGTGGACGGGAACCGACTATTTTAACCGATAAGCTGCTCAATTAATAAGCACTATTTTGTATTTGCAATGGCATGGATAGATGGAAATGGCAGCGTTAGTGGCCACTCATGCCGTGCTCGATCGCGCGCCGCGCCATCCAGTGCCCACCTGCGCGCTTTCGCCCTGCGCGAAAGCGCATGGTTGATCGGGCGCGCGCCTCAGGCCAGCTCGTCGAGCGCGCGCGCCTGCAAATGCCCGACCTCACCCCAGCTGGTGAGCGTGAGCCGGCCGTCGCTGACGGTGAAGCGGTTGATGCTCGCGTTCATCACCGAAAAGTCGCGCGGCGATTCGAGCAACATGCCCAGCGCGGCGCGGTAGGCGCATTCGAGCACGCCGCCGTGCGCCACCAGGGCCAGCGACTTGCCCGGATGCTGCCCGGCCCAGCCCAGGATGGCGCCGAGGGCGCGCTGGTAGAACTGGCGGAAACTCTCGGCCTCGCGCGCGCCGGCCGGCATCACGGCGTCGACCTCGCGCCGCTGCCATGCCGCGAATTCACGCGGAAAGCGCAGCTCGATCTCGGCGTACAGCAAGCCCTCGAAGCCGCCAAAACAGCGTTCGCGCAAGCCAGCGTCTTGCAGCACGGCCAGCGCGCGCCCGCGCGCGACAAAACCGCCGGTCTGGTGCGCGCGCTGCAAATCGCTGGCGACGATCAGGTCGAAATGTTCCCCCGCCAGGGCTTCGGCCAGCGCCTGCGCCTGGCGTTCGCCCTCGGCGTTGAGCGCGATGTCGATGTGCCCTTGCAGGCGGCGTTCGGCGTTCCAGGCGGTTTCGCCGTGCCGTATCAATACAATGCTGGTGCTGGTCATGGTGCTTAAGCGAGGGTGGCCGCGATGCCCGGATTGAGCGAATACACGCCCAGCACCTGGGCTTCGTCGAGAATATGGCCGCGGATCGCCTCGCGCGCCTGGGGACCGGTAAACGCCCCTTCGAGCGGCAGGCGTGCGATGTCGAGCGCATACAGGGTGAATACATAGGTGTGCACACGCTGGTCGTTCCAGGGCGGGCACGGGCCATCATAGCCGAAATACTGACCGGCCATGTCCGGATCGGCGGCGAACCAGCCGGTGTAGTCGTTCAAGCCCTGGCGCACGTGGTGTTCGGTGCCGTTCTTGACCGGCAAGGCCGCCTGGGGGCCGGCCTTGCCGCGCGGGGTGACCATGTCGGAGAACTGGCCCTCGGCCACGGCCTTGAGGGCGAGCGGAATGTCGGCCAGCGTCCAGTGGTAGAAATCGGTGCGCGCCAGCGCTTCCGGCACCACCTGGCCCGGCTGGTTGACGTTGGTGGCCACCGTGGGCGCGTCGATGTCATGGCAAAACAGGATCAGGGACTCGGTGCCAGACGGCACCTCGTCCCAGGCCAGCTGGGGATTGCGGTTGGCGGCCAGGCGCACATGGGTGGCCGGGTCGATCAGCGCGAACGCGCAGGCCGGCGCGATCACGCCACCGTCGCTAAAGGAATCACTCCAGAGTCTCATCGCCGCCTCCCTGCCTTGTTGATATGACCACAATTAGCGCAACAGGTTTCATTTCGGGTGCACTTGCAGCCAGAAAGTCACCGGCCCTTCATTGGTCAGCGACACTTGCATCTCGGCACCGAACTGCCCGGTCTGCACCAGCCCATGGCGCCCGCGCGCGCGCAGCACGACATGCTCGAACAGACGCCGGCCGTCTTGCGGACTGGCGGCCGGCGTGAACGAGGGCCGCGCGCCGGAATGGGTGTCGGCCGCGAGCGTGAACTGGGGCACCAGTAGCAAGCCCCCGGCCACGTCGGCCACGCTCAGGTTCATCTTGCCGGCCGCGTCCGCGAACACCCGGTAGCCCAGCAGTTTGGCCAGCAGGGCATCGGCTTCCTTCTCGCTGTCGCCGCGCTCGGCGCACACCAGCACCAGCAGCCCGGCGTCGATGGCAGCAATGCGCTCGCCTGCCACGCTGACGCTGGCCTGGCTCACCCTTTGCAGCAATGCGATCATGCGGCGAAACGCACGCGGGCGAACTTGCGCTTGCCCACCTGTAACACGAACACCCCGGCCTCGATTTGCAAACCCTTGTCGCTGACCACGGCGCCGTCGATCCGCACCCCGCCCTGCTCGACCATGCGCATCGCCTCCGAGGTCGAGGCGCACAGGCCGGCCTGTTTCAGCAAGTGGGCGATGCCGAGCGGCGCGCCGCCCAGCGCCAGCTCGGGCACGTCGTCCGGAATGCCGCCCTTGGAACGGTTGACGAAATCGGCCAGGGCTTGCTCGGCCGCCTGCGCCGAATGGAAGCGGGTGACGATTTCCTGGGCCAGCGCAACCTTGGCGTCGCGTGGGTTGCGCCCGCCTTCGACCTCGGTCTTGAGCTGGGCCAGTTCGGCCAGCGAGCGGAACGACAGCAATTCATAGTAGCGCCACATCATCACGTCGGAAATGCTCATCAACTTGGCGAACATGGTGTTGCCCGGCTCGGTGATGCCGATGTAGTTGTTTTTCGACTTGGACATCTTCTCGACCCCGTCCAAGCCTTCGAGCAGGGGCATGGTCAGGATGCACTGCGGCTCCTGGCCATAGTCTTTTTGCAATTCGCGTCCGACCAGCAAATTGAATTTCTGGTCGGTGCCGCCGAGCTCCAGATCGGATTTCAGGGCCACGGAATCGTAGCCTTGCATGAGCGGATACAGGAACTCATGGACTGAAATTGGTGTCCCAGACTTGTAGCGCTTGGTGAAGTCATCGCGTTCCATCATGCGCGCCACGGTGTAGCGCGAGGCAAGCTGAATCATGCCGCGCGCGCCAAGCGGATCGGACCATTCCGAGTTGTAACGGATTTCCGTGCGCGCCGGGTCCAGCACCAGCGATGCCTGCTTGAAATAGGTCATCGCATTGAGTTCGATTTGCTCCTTGGTCAAGGGCGGGCGGGTAATGTTGCGGCCCGACGGATCGCCGATCATGGACGTGAAGTCACCGATCAGGAAAATCACCTGGTGGCCCAGGTTTTGCAGTTGCCGCATCTTGTTCAGCACCACCGTATGGCCCAAGTGCAAGTCTGGCGCCGTCGGATCGAGGCCCAGCTTGATCCGCAAGGGCGCGCCGCTGCGCTCGGAACGTGCCAGTTTTTGCGCGAACTCGCTTTCGATCAACAATTCATCGACCCCGCGCCGGGTGATGGCGAGCGCTTCGAGGACGGTGTCGGTCAGCGGCAAAGACGGGGAGTTCCTGGCGGTGGCGGGAGTGGTCATAGGTACTTATAGTCAAAGAATCAAAATAATTGGCCGGACTCAGGAGTTTGATATAATGCTCGATCCGGCATATGTTGCTGGATGAAAACTATACCAAAAAACAACAGTTCAGGTTGATGGACGTTCAAGCGGCAAATTTTAACTGATTGCATGAACCCTACAAACAAAATCACAGGCAAAAGCTGGTCCAGTCTGCTCGGAACGACGCGAAAGGCGCGCATCATCAGCGCCTCCGCCCTGTTCCTGGCGATCTGCGCATTCGGTGCCGCAGGCGTGGCACCGCTTGCGCCGGACGCCTCGGACCTGCCTGTCAAATCCATCGCGCAAGAACTGGCACTGCCGAACCTGGACGAACAGATCGCCGCCCTGCAGCATGACGCGCAGCGTTTCGTGCACGAGGAAAAAGTGCGCCCCGGCGACACCCTGGCTGCCTTGCTGAACCGGCTCGGCGTGGATGACGAGGCGGCGGCCAGCTTCATCAAGAGCGACAAGGTTGCCAAAGCCGTCATGCAACTGAGGACCGGCAAGCGGGTCCAGGCCCAGACCGGCGAAGATGGTGACTTGCAGTGGCTGCGCGCCACCATCGTCGACGGCAAGGACAACCCGATCAAGAATATTTCGATCACGCGCAAGGGCGATCAGTTCGTGGCCGAAGAATTGCCGGCCAAGCTCGAGCGCCGGGTCGAGATGCGCGCGCGCGACATCACCACCTCGCTCTATTCGGCGACCGACGCCAGCACCGACGGCGGCAAGCTGCCCGATTCGATCGTGGCCCAGATCATCGAAATGTTCTCGACGAGCATCGACTTTCGTTCCGACTTGAAACGCGGCGACCATTTCAACGTGGTCTACGAAACCTTCTGGCAGGATGGCGAGATGGTCAAGACCGGGCGCATCCTGGCTGGCGAATTCGTCAACCGTGGCGTGACGTACCAGTCGGTGTGGTTTGAAGACCCTGCCAGCAAGATGGGTGGCGGCTATTACAGTTTCGACGGCAAGGCGCTCAAGAAAGCCTTCCTCAAGTCGCCCCTTGAATTTTCCCGTATCTCGTCCGGCTTCTCGATGCGCGTGCACCCGATCTCGGGCAACTGGAAGGCCCACAAGGGCGTCGATTTCGCCGCCGCGCTGGGCACCCCGATCCGGGCCTCGGGCGATGGCGTGATCGATTTCGCCGGCAGCTCCGGCGGCTACGGCAACCTGGTGGTGGTCAAGCACTGGGCCAATTATTCGACCGCTTATGCGCACATGAGCCGCTTCGCCCAAGGCATGCGCAAGGGCAGCAAGGTCAGCCAGGGCGACGTGATCGGCTATGTGGGCTCGACCGGCTGGTCGACCGGCGCCCACCTGCACTACGAATTTCGCGTCAACAACGAAGCGCGCGACCCGATGTCGGTCAACGTGGTGGCGCAAGCGCCGTTGAACGCCGCCGAGATGGCCCGCTTCAAGATGGCCGCCGCCGACATGACGCACCGCTTCGCGCTGCTGCGTCCCGGCACGGCGATGGCCGCCCGCTAATTTCACCAGGGAACCCAAGGGGTCCCCCGATGTTGTGACGGATGATCATGGAAAATTCCTCTGAGTTGTACATCGGCCTGATGTCGGGCACCAGCCTGGACGGGGTGGACGGCGTGCTGGCCGACTTCGGGGACGGCGCCATTGCCACCGTGGCTGCCGCCTTCACACCCTTCCCGCCCGCGCTGCGCGCCGAACTGATGGCCCTGCAGGCGGCCAGCAGCAACGAACTCGAACGCGAGGCACTGGCCGCCAACGCGCTGGCGGCCTGCTACGCCGACTGCGTGGCCGCCCTGTTGCCGGCTGCGGAAGGCCCGCTGCGCGCGGTGGCGGTGCATGGCCAGACCATCCGTCACCGCCCCGAGCTCGGTTTCACGCGCCAGACCAACAACCCGGCCCTGCTGGCCGAACTGTGCGGGATCGACGTGATTGCCGATTTCCGCAGCCGCGACGTGGCGGCCGGCGGCCAGGGCGCGCCGCTGGTGCCGGCCTTCCACCAAGCCCGCTTCGGCCAGCCCGGCCAAACCCGCGCCGTGGTCAACATCGGTGGCATCGCCAACATCAGCCTGCTGCACGCGGACGGCGCCGTCAGTGGCTTCGACACCGGCCCCGGCAACGTCCTGATGGACTTGTGGACGCAGCGCCACCTGGGCCTGGACTACGACGCCGACGGCGTATGGGCGGCCACGGGCAGCCCCGACGCGGGGCTGCTGGCGCAGCTGCTGGGCGAGCCCTATTTCGCCCTGGCGGCGCCGAAAAGCACCGGCCGCGACCTGTTTCACGCCCCCTGGCTGGACGCCCAGCTGGCACGCCTGGGGCGCAGCGTGGCGCCGCAAGACGTGCAGGCGACGCTGGCCGAACTGAGCGCCGTCAGCATCGCGCGCGCGATCGGCCCGGCCGAGGCGGTCTATGTGTGTGGCGGCGGGGCGTACAACGGCACGCTGCTGCGCTCACTGGCAGCTGCGTTGGGAGGCAAGACGAAGGTGGAATCGACGGCGGCGCTGGGGGTGGCGCCGAACCGGGTGGAAGCGCTGGCGTTCGCCTGGCTGGGCTACCGCTTCCATCAACGCGCGGCCGGCAATCTGCCGGCCGTCACCGGGGCCAGGGGCCCCAGGATCCTGGGCGCCCTCTACCCCGCGTAAGGTGTCAGACTGAGAACGAGGAACCGCAGCCGCAGGTGGAGCTGGCGGTCGGGTTCTTGATCACGAACTGGGCGCCTTCGAGGTCGTCCTTGTAGTCGATTTCGGCGCCCACCAGGTACTGGTAGCTCATCGAATCGATCAGCAGCTGGACCCCGTTCTTGACCATGGTCGTGTCATCTTCATTGACGATTTCATCGAACGTGAAACCGTACTGGAAGCCGGAACAGCCGCCGCCCTGCACGAACACGCGCAATTTCAGGTCTGGATTCCCCTCTTCTTCGATCAACTGGGCCACTTTCTGGGCTGCGCTGTCGGTGAAGATGATCGGCGCTGGCATTTCGGCTACTGCATTCATTTCTGGCTCCTACGTTAAATCAAGTTGCTTCATTATAGACTGTAGTGGCGGCTCACGCTTCACTGACCGCAAGATGAAACACCGGTTCGCCCACCGGCTGCTGGCTCAGGGTAGCAGAGAACATGAGGGCCCGTGCATTTCGAGCAATCTGTGGCGGACATCCCCTACAATGCGGCCGTTCCGCTGTAATTCAAGCACTGCCGTTGCCTGCATGAGACATGCCACCGTTGACAATCAAGTTGATGCAGCGCACAGGCTGTCTATTTCGCTTTTCGCGCGAGGACCGAACAGGACGGGCAAGCCTTCACGGTGACCGCTTGCGAGATACGCAACTGCCCCTTGTCGACGACGCGCGCGCTGAGTGAGGCCACTTCGAACCCTAGCGGCAGCTCCAGCGCCATCGCCCATCGCTGGAACTGCCCCGGCTGCAAGACATAGGCGGCGCCGTCTTCGGTGCCGGGAAACGTCAGGCTGACCGGCTTGCCGTCCTGCATGCCGGCCACCGTCAATTGCACGCTGCCGGACAATGGCTTGCCCGCACCGGCCGTCAGCAGCAAGCGCAGTTGCAATTGCCGGGGTGTCAGCAGCACCGCCTCCGCGCGCCGGATCGCCAGTCCGGCGTGGACCTTGAGCGGCGCCGGCTGGCTTGCCAAGTCCGCCAGGTCATCCAGTAATTTACCGTTTTCAGCTTCCAGCAGCGTGATCTGGATCGCCTGACGGGCGTGAAGCTGCGTTTCGCCGCGCGCCGTCTCGACCGCCGAGGCCAATCGCGCGCGCTCAAGCTCCAGGCGCGCCAGTTCACTTTGCAAAGCGGCAATTTTTTGCGCGGCACTGGGCCCTGCGCCCGGGCCCATGACGCGCTTGCCCAGGGCCAGGCCCCACATCACGAGCAAACCGGCCAGCACCAGGCACAGGGCAAGGGCCGCGCCCCGCAACAGCAGCGCCAGGCGGCTGCCGGGCCGGCCCACCCAGCGAATAGGCATCGGATCAGGGCAGCAGGGCGATGTGCTGCAGGCCGGCACCCTCGTCCAGGCCGAACATCAGGTTCATGCACTGGACCGCCTGGCCGGATGCGCCCTTGACCAGATTGTCCTGCACCACCAGCACGATGACGGTGTTGCCGTGGCGGTGCAAGGCCAGGCGCAACATATTCGAGCCGCGCGTGGAGCGCGTTTCCGGATGGGCGCCGAAGGGCATCACATCGACGAAGGGCGCATCCCGGTATTGCTCTTCGAACAAGGCCTGCAAGGCCGCGTTGTCGATCTCGCGCGTCAGGCGCGCGTACAACGTCGAATGCATGCCGCGTATCATCGGCACCAGATGGGGCGTGAACACCAGCTCGACCGGCTGGTCCGTGAAGCGTTGCAACTGGGCCACGGTTTCCGGCGTATGGCGGTGGCCGGACACGCCGTAAGCCTTGAAATTGTCGCTCGATTCGGAAAACAGGGTGCCGATCTCGGCCTTGCGGCCGGCGCCCGAGACGCCCGACTTGGCGTCCGCGATGAGTGTGCCGGCATCGACCAGCCCCGCCTTGAGCAAGGGATAGAAGCCCAGTTGCATGGTGGTCGGGTAGCAGCCTGGATTGGCAACCAGGCGCGCGCCGCGGATGGCGTCGCGGTTCAATTCCGGCAAGCCGTACACGGCCTCGGCCAGCAAGTGCGGGCAAGTGTGGGGGATTTTGTACCATTGCTCGAACGTGGTCTGGTCCTTCAGGCGGAAATCGGCGGCCAGGTCGATGAGCTTGACGCCGGCGGCCAGCAGTTCGGGCGCCTGGGCCATGGCCACCCCGTGCGGGGTGGCGAAAAACACCACGTCGCACTGCGTCAGGTCGACTTTATCGGGTGCCGAGAACGCCAGCGCGACGCGCCCGCGCAGCGAAGGGAACATGTCGGCGACCGGCAAGCCGTCCTCCTTGCGCGACGTGATCGCGGTCAATTGCACGTCCGGATGGACCGCCAGCAAGCGCAACAATTCCACCCCGGTGTAGCCGGTGCCGCCGACGATGCCAACTTTGATCATGTTCTTTCCTTCAGATAGAGATGGGCCAGGCCCGGTGAGGTGTCGATTTTACCAGTGCCCCGAAAAACCGGGGACAGACCAAGATTTTCCGGGGCAGGCGGAAAACCGGGGTCAGACCCCAATCGGGTGAACCGGGCTCTGACCCCGGTTTTCCAGTCTGTCCCGGGCTTTTCGGGGTTCTTGAAAGCAAAAAGCCGCCGGTCCTTGCGGGCGGCGGCTCTCTGGTGCAGCGCGCCGGGGCGCGCCGCAGGAAACGCATTAACGCTTCGAGAATTGCTTTGCGCGACGTGCTTTGCGCAGACCAACTTTTTT
>JAZJYV010000002.1:0-149789 GCA_040390195.1 Pseudomonadota bacterium
TCAGACCCCCAACAGAAGAACCGGGGTCTGACCCCTAGTCGGGCCAGCGCCGGTTGATCTCGACGGCCGCGTCGATATTCTTGATCAGCAGCTCGACATACACCGGATCGAGGTGCTGTCCCGCCACTTCGCGCAGGTGCTCGGTGACCTGGTGGACCGGCCAGGCTTCCTTGTAGCAGCGTTTGTGGCTGAGCGCGTCGAACACGTCGGCCACCGCCACGATGCGCGCGTAGAGGTGGATATCGTGCCCCTTGAGCCCCTGCGGATAGCCGCTGCCGTCGAACTTCTCGTGATGCTGGTGGGCGATCACGGCCGCCGCCTTGAGGATGGGGCGGCTCGAGCCGTCCAGGATCGACAGTCCCACCGTTGGATGCTGCTTCATGATTTCCCACTCGGCCGCGTCGAGCTTGCCCGGCTTGAGCAGTACCGCGTCGGGCGTGGCGATCTTGCCGATGTCGTGCATCGGCGCCGCGTGCATCAGCACCGCCGTTTCGTCCTCCGGCATGCCCGATGCCTGGGCCAGCAGGTGGCAGATCTGGGACATGCGGCGCACGTGGTTGCCAGCCTCGTTCGAGCGCGATTCGACCACGTCGCCCAGGCGCAGGATCAGCTCGGCCTGGGTGTCGGTGATTTCCTGGGTCAGCAGGATATTGTCGAAGGCGATCGCCACCCCGGAGCAGAAGATTTGCAGCAGCTGGGCGTCGATCTCGGAGATCTCATGCACCCCCTTGAGCACCAGCAGCGAAGCCTTGCCGCTGTTATTGTTGGGGAAGTAACCGACATAGGTGTCGCCATGCAGCCTGGAGATGCGGTTGCTGCGCGCATCGTCGAGCTGGGCCATCAGTTCCGGTCCCAGCATGGCGTCGCCGATTTCGCCGATCTGGGCCAGCACCTCGTATTCGGATTCGCCCGTGATCACGCTGGCGCCGGCCAGGCGCAGCAACATGCTCTTTTCCAGGCGCAGCAGGGCCACCACTTGCTGCAGCAGGCCGCTGGCGAAGTCTTTCAGGTTGCGTTGCTGGAAAATGTGGGCCGACGCTTCGATCACCCGCTCCAGGCCTTCACGGTAGTTCAGCTGCACGCGGCGCGCTTCCTCCACCTTCATGATGTCGCGGTAGGCGCGCAGCGCGGCGAAGGTGGTGGTAAACAGCTTGGTGCGGTCGAGCTCGGTCTTTTCCTTGTAGTCGTTGATGTCGTAGTTGACGATCACGCGCTCTTCCGGCGCCTGGCCAGGCTGGCCCGTGCGCAGCACGATGCGGGTGAATTGGTTGTCCAGTTCCTGGCGCATCCAGCGCGCCACTTCCAGGCCGCTGTCTTCCTTCTCCATCACCACGTCGAGAAATACCAGGGCAATGTCGGTCTCGCGCGAGAGCACTTCCTTGGCCTCGGCGCCGCTGTAGGCGTGCACGAAGGAGAGCGCGCGGCCGTCGAGCCGGAAACGGGAGAGCGTCAGTTTGGTGATGTCGTGAATATCGGGTTCATCATCGACCAGCAAGACTTTCCATGGCGCGAGCTTGGGCGTGGCAGCAGACAAAAAGGACATATGAGCTAGTTCCCGATACCGATAATGGATGCGAAATCGATGCCCCCAAAAGCGGGCTGGGCATCGAACCGATTGTAGTATGACATCCGGCTATTAACAACAGGCAATACTAAATGCTTTTTCGGGAAAGCAACATACTTTTTTTGCAATTTTATGACAAAGTTGCGTTTTCGTATTTACAGTCGGCGCCATGCCGCTTTCAAATTCTTACAGATCGATACAAAGCCATACCAATCTGACATTCCCGGCTTGCTTGAAGCGTGTATATTGAAACTAGGGTAGTGGATCAGATTGAAAGGAATGGCCATGAATTCAGCGATACGCTCAATGGCGTTGGCTTGGCTGGCGCTGGCGTCGGCGGGCAGCGCCATGGCCTCGGCCACCGTCACTTTTTCCCATCCGGAGCAGTACGCCGACCTGCCGTGGTCCAGTTCAGACCGCGAGCAAGTGCTCAAGGACCTCGGTCAGCATTTTGACAAGCTGGCGGCCAAACTGCCCGCTGGCGTGGACTTGAAGGTGGAGGTGCTCGACGTCGACCTGGCCGGGCGGATTTATCCGACCTTTCGTGGGCCGAGCGAAATACGGGTCTTGCGCGGCGGCGCCGATTGGCCGCAGATCCGCCTGCGCTACAGCCTGGAGCAGGGCGGCAAGGTGCTCAGCTCGGGCGAGGAGCGCTTGAGCAATATGATGTACCTGGATCGCATGAACCGTTACGTGGGTGGCGATACGCTGCGCTACGAAAAACAGATGCTCGACGATTGGTTCAAGGAAAAAATCCTCAAGCAGTTTCCCGGTTAGGGTCGGGCCGGGAAGCGCGTTCCCGGCCGGCGTGCTTATTTTTTCTCGATGATGGTGCGCTTGACGTTGGCCATCACATCCTTGACCGTGTAGTCGGACGGCAGCGTGAACAGGGCGGCAGCGGGCTCCTCGCGTTTCAGGCTGGCCAGGCGGTAGACGCGCTCGCCGCTGCGCGGATCGCTGTGCTTGCTGTACACCGTCACCTGCAGCTCGGGCGAATACCAGCTCTCGTCGGAAACGGTGATGGCGTTGCGGTTGCCCACCTCGCCGGCCGGGATCTCATAGCTGCGCAGCTTGCCTTCGGCCTTGACGCCCTCGATGTCCTTGCTGCCCAGGTCCTTGCTGACGGCCTTGCCTGACCACTTCATGTCGCCGAAAGCGCCGGCGATAATGGGACCGATCTGCTTGAGCTCGATGTGCTGGCCCTTCACGTCGGCCAGCGACTTCTCCACACGCACCATGACGTTTTCGGAAATCTGCTTGCCCAGGTCGCTGTCGAAGCGCTCGGCGATGACGATGTGCTCGCCGTTCGGCCCTTCGCTGACCTTCAGTTTGCCGTCTTTCTTCATCTGCTCGATGCGCGCCTTGGCCGCCTCGGCCGCAGCCTTGCCGATCTCCTTGTCG
The DNA here is from genome assembly GCA_040390195.1 of Pseudomonadota bacterium. Lineage (GTDB taxonomy): Bacteria > Pseudomonadota > Gammaproteobacteria > Burkholderiales > Burkholderiaceae_D > Telluria_A. Next base: position 2,966 of record JAZJYV010000002.1, read on the forward strand.
AGGCCGACCTTGATGGCCGTCTTATCGCTCGGCTTGAGGATATAGGTGGTGCCGCTGGCCGGGTCGTGGATGGTGATGCTGCGCACTTCGCCCTTGTCGTCGCGCACTTCCTGGCGCGTGCGCCCGGCGCCATCGCGCAAGCTCAGGGAACTATGGCGGGTGACGATCTGGTTGCCGTCGGCCAAGTTCTGCTGCTGTTCGTTGATCACTTCGGCGCTGTAGGGCGCGCCCTTGACGGGCTTGCCGTGCATGCGCATCTGGGGGCCGGCGAAGCGCAAGCCGTCGAGCGCGCGCAGCTCAGCGAAATCGCCCGCCGGCATGCCCGATGCGCTGTTCATCACCACCACGTGCTTTTCGGTGTGCGCCTGCTCGTCGTCGGCGTCGAAGGCCAGTGCCGGTGCGAAAGCGCCGGCCAACAGCGCTGCGAGCAGTAGTTTTTGGGTGTTCATATTGTCCTCTTGCGGTGGGTGGGGGTTAAGGTTGGGTGGAGCTGAGGCGCAGCGCCAGCGGCGCGCCGTCGGCGCCGACCAGCATTTCGGCGCGTACCGATTCGCCCGCGTTTTCCGGGCTCACCGGCACGCCCAGCGGGGCCAGCGCGATGCGCGGTATGTCGGTTTCGACCAGTTGCGGTGCGCTCTCCTGTTCGATGCGTTCGAGCGATTCGAGGGCGATGAAGGCGACGCCGTTGTCGCGTCCGATCAGGGCGGGGGGCGCCACGCCGCTGCGTTGGGGCGCCTGCAGCACCAGCATGAACAGCAGCACGGCCAGCGCGCCGCTGCCCACGCCACCGGCCACGCCCCACTGGGCGGGCGAGAGTGCGCGATACCAGCGCTGGCGCGGATACTGGCGCGCGAAGGCGGCCATCAATTCTTTTTCGACGGCGGGCGGCGCCAGGTGCGCGGCCAGGCCGGCGCGCAGGGCGGCCATGGGGGCGGCCAGCGCGGGATCGGGAGTGTCGTTCATGGTGGTGTGCCTTTCCTGGTTCAGGCGGCGTGGATGGAGGCGGGGCGCGCGGCGCCCAGGCGTTTGGCCAGCGCGGCCCGGCCGCGCGAGAGGCGCGAACGCACGGTGCCGATGTCGAGCTGGCAGATGTCGGCGATTTCGAGATAGGACATGTCGTGCAGTTCATACAGGATCACGCAGTCGCGGTAGTGCGGCGGCAGCAGCGCCAGCGCCTGGCGCACCTGTTCGGCCAGTTCGTCGTCGAGCAGGCGCGCCAGCGGGCCGGCCTCATCGCTGGCCAGTTCCGGCACGGCGTCGCCGTCCTCGTCCGGCTCGGGCAGGCTTGCCAGGCGCTGGCGTGGCGCCTCGTGGCGCAAGATCAGCTTGCGCGCCACGCCGAACAGGAAATTGGGCAGCAGGCCGCGCAGGGGATCGAATTTGAAGCTGTTGGTGAGCACGCCCATGAACACTTCCTGCACGATGTCGGCGGCGGTGTCGGCCGAGCCGCTGTGCAGCAGTGCGAAGCGGTACAGCGGACCCTGGTGGCGCCGGTACAGCGCCTGGAAGGCGGAGGCCGACCCGCAGCGCAGTTGGCGCAGCAGTTCAAGGTCGGAAAGAGGGAGGATGGAGGTCGTCATGGTCGTCGCTTTCATGGTATTCCCGTTTGGGGGCCAGAAAGTTCCAACTTTTTTTAATTCTTTTCGACGACTCATGGTGGATTGCGCTGCGCTTATCCACCCTACGGTTCGTCGACGGCCCGTAGGGCAAATAAGCGCAGCACAATCCACCATGAGTCGTCGACGGCCCGTAGGGTGGATAAGCGCAGCGCAATCCACCATGAGTCGTCGACGGCCCGTAGGATAAATAAGCGCAGCGCGATCCACCATGAGTCGTCGACGGCCCGTAGGGTGGATAAGCGCAGCGCAATCCACCATGAGTCGTCAACGGCCCGCAGGATAAATAAGCGCAGCGCAATCCACCATGAGTCGTCGACGGCCCGCAGGATAAATAAGCGCAGCGCGATCCGCCATGAGTCGTCAACGGCCCGTAGGATAAATAAGCGCAGCGCGATCCGCCATGAGTCGTCGACGCCCGTAGGATAAATAAGCGCAACGCGATCCACCATGAGTCGTCGACGGCCCGTAGGATAAATATGCGCAGCGCAATCCACCATGAGTCGTCAACGGCCCGTAGGATAAATAAGCGCAGCGCAGTTCACCATGAGTCGTCAACGGCCCGTGTGGTAGGCAAGCGCAGCGCCATCCACCATGAGTCGTCCACGGCCCATGGTGTGTAGAAAACAAGGGGATGCCCAGTTCGCCTTCGGCCGACTAGGCGCGCACCAGCTTGTAGATCTTGCCACTGGCAGCGACCAGGTACAGCTCACCGTCGGCGTCGCGCCCGAACGAGACCACGCCACCGGTGGCCGCCACCGGCCAGTTGGCCTGGCCGGCCAGCTTGCCGCCGTTGACCACGATGCTCTTGAGGAAGCCGGCGCAATAGTCGGAGTAGAAGTAGTGCCCGGCCAGTTCCGGCAGGGCCTTGCCCCGATACACATAGCCACCTGTGATTGAGCAGCCGGCTCCGTGATCGTAATCGAACGCGGGCAAGGTCAGTCCGGCCTGGCTGCAGCTGGCCGGCTTGTAGCACAGGCTGCCCTCCATCACGTTCCAGCCGAAATTGAGTCCGCCCTGTCCCGTTGGCACGACATCGATTTCCTCGCGCCGGTCCTGGCCCACGTCGGCGATGAACAGGCCGCCGGCGTCGAAGGCGTAGCGCCAAGGGTTGCGCAAGCCATAGGCCCAGATTTCGGCGCGCTTGCCGGCCTGGCCGGTGAAGGGGTTGCCGGCCGGGATCGCATACGGCGCCGCCGCGCTGGCCCCTGCCACGTCCAGCCGCAACAGCTTGCCGAGCAAGACGCCGAGGTTTTGCGCGTTGCCGGGAGGATCGCCGGCACCGCCGCCGTCGCCACTACCCAGGTACAGATAGCCGTCGGCGCCGAAGCTGACCAGGCCGCCAAAATGGTTCAGGTTCACCGGATGGGCAATGCGCACGATGGTCAGCGCCGAAGCCGGGTCGGCCAGCGCACGGTTGGCCGAGACGGTGCGCCGCTCGACCACGATGTTGTGGCCAAGGTCAGTGTAGTAAATGAAGAAATGGCCATTGGCGGCATAGTCCGGATCGAAGGCCAGCGACAACAGGCCGCCTTCGCCTTCGCTGCTGGTGAGCGCGCGGATGTCGAGGAAGGGTGTCGCCTGCAGCGCGCCGTCTTGCACGATCAGCACGCGGCCGCTGCGCTCGACGATGAACAGGCGCCCATCGTTGGCCGGCGCGCCGAGGAACACGGCGCCGTCCACGCTGGCCACTTCGCTCAATGCGAGCGTGGGCATGATGACGGTGTAGCTGATGGTGACGTTCGCGCTGGCATTGGCGGCGACCGTCACGCTCTGGCTGGCCATGTCGGGCACGTAGGTGGTGCCCCCGCTGGCGACGCTGCTGGCCGCGACGATATAGTTTCCGGGCACCAGTGCACTGAGCGTGGTGGGCTGGAATACTTCCTGCGAATACGTGCCCGGGCCGCTCACCTTGACCGAGGCGGACACGCCGGCCGGCAAATTGGCCAGTGTAATGACCAGGCTGCCGGTGCCGGTGCCGGCCCCGACGGTGGCCACGCCCACGCCCGGATTACCGCCGCCACCGCCGCAGGCACAGACCAGCACCATCCAGACCAGCAACCACCAATTGCCTGCGTGTGTGCGTGCCATCAGAGCCTCCGCAATGCCGTCCCGTGGGCACCGCCTTGCGGCCCCCCTTTAGCGCGTCAGTCGATACAGCATGATGGCGGTGCGAATTGCGCCCCGTTCGATCGAAGCGAGGTCGAGCTCTTCTTCGGGCGAATGCGCGCCGCGCCCGCTGGCACCGAGGCCATCCAGGCTGTCCACCAAAGGTGCCACAAACTGGATGTCGCCGGCGCCACGTTGACCGGCCGGCACCGCGCCCACCGTGCCCAGCCCGGCATCGTCGCTCGCTTTCGAATACAGCTCGAGCAGCTTGAGATTGCCGGGCGTGACGGCCATCGGCGGATAGGAATCCTGGAACACGATGCTGGCGCTGGTGCCTGGCAGGTTTTGCGCCACGATGGCGCGCATGCTGGCGCGCGCGCGGTCGCGCTGGGCGTCGTCGAGGAAGCGCAGGTCGCCCTTGACGACGACGCGGTTGGCGATCACATTGGTCTTGCCAAATGCACTGCCGCGCGAGGCCGGGTCGTCCAGGCCGACGTCGGTGCCGCCGAGGATCAGACCGGGGTTGAAGGTCAGGTCCGGCTCGATCACCTGCTGGCGGAAGGTGTCGAGGATGCGTGCCGCCTCGTACACCGCACCGTAGCCTGCGCCCTTGCCGAAGATGCCCGACGAGTGGCCCTGCTTGCCCTTGACCTCGAGTTCGAACGAGGAACTGGCGCGCCGCCCGACGGTGGCGCTGGCCTTGCCGTCGCGATCGACGACGCTGCCTTCGAAGGCCAGCGCCAGGTCGCTGTGCCTGGCCAGTTCGATCATGTCGGCGCGCGAGACTGTTTTTGGATTGCCGGCCGCCTCCTCGTCGCCGCTGAAGATGACGCTGATGCTGGTGTTCTCGAGCGCGCCCACGCGCGCCAGCGCGCGCAGCGCCTCGATCACGATCACGTCGCCGCCCTTCATGTCGTTGACGCCCTGGCCGCTGACACGGTCGCCCTTGCGGTCCCATTTGCGCACCGGGCTGTCCGGTTCGAACACGGTGTCGAGGTGGCCGATCAGCAGCAGGCGCTTGCCCTGCTTGCCCTCGCGCGTGGCCACCAGGTGGCCGGCGCGCTGCACTTCGGGCGGCATCTCGGCCCAGCGCGTGGCAAAGCCGAGCTGGTCGAATTGGGCGCGAAACAGTTGCCCCACTTCGCGCACGCCGGCGTGGTTCATGGTGCCGCTGTTGATGTTGACGCTGCGTTCGAGCAGCTTGAGCGCGTCGGCCGAATGGGCCTTCACTTCGGCCACCAGCTGCTGCTCGATGGGCGAGAGGGCGTCGGCGTGGGCCGCCGGCAGGACACACAGCGCGGCGGCCGCGCAGATCAGGCGTACAGACAGGTGCATGGAAGACCTCGTGAAATCGAATCCCGCACTCTACCTCAATCGCGGCCCATGTCACCCACCTTGACAGCGGCGGAAACAATTTTCCCGTCGCGCGCAGCCCGTTTGTTCTTTTCGCTTGCCTAAACCGGCGAGATTTGCCAAGCTATTAATTTTGCAAATCGACCAACAGGAGCCGACCTTGAACAATCCCTACGCCGCACCTACTGCCGGCCTCGACGAGCCCATTTCGCAGGACGGCACTTACACGCCGAAGGTGTTCGCAGTGAACGGGCGCATCGGGCGCCTGCGCTACCTGGCCTATTCGATCGGCCAGGGCTTGCTGCTGGCCGCCGCAGTTGGGCTGCTGGTCGGCTTTGGCGGCTTGCGGGTCGATGGCTGGACCATCAAGCTGATCCAGTATGGCCCGGGCAGCGTGATCGCCCTGATCCTGGCGCGCCGGCGCCTGCAAGACCTCGGCCAGACGCCGTGGCTGTCGATTCCGGCGGTGATCCCCTACCTCAATATCCTGTTGGGGCTGTACCTGCTGTTTGCGCCCGGCGACGACGCCAGCAACCAGTACGGTCCGGCGCCGGGACCGAATACGCGCGGCGTGAAGCTCGCCGCCTGGATCGTTCCCGCGGTGGCCATCATCGGCATCGTGGCGGCAGTCTCGATTCCCGCCTACCAGGGCTACATGAAGCGCGGCGCCAGCCACAGCACGGGCAGCAAGCTCTGATTGCTGCTTGTCCACCCCAGGTATGGGCCACCTTGATGGTCAGAGCTGGCCGCTTTCCTTGATGTCGAGGTAGCGGTTCACCAGCGCCGGGCTCAGTTGTTCGGGCGTGATGTCGATCAGGCGATCGGCGCGGATGCCGAGCTGGCTGATCGCGGCGCGCCGCTGCTGCAGATAGTGGCTGGTCGCGGCCAGCCGCAGGGCGTCGGAAAACTGGCGCACCGGCGCGCCGCTGGCGCTGTCGAGCACGCGCTCGCGCAGGCTGGCGCACATCACCAGATGCTTGCCCGACATCAGTTCGCAGGCGCGGCGCAGGGCGTCGTCGTCCTCGTCGCGCACATTGGTGATCAACACCACGAAGGCACGCTTGGACAGGCGGTTCAGCAGGGCGCTGGCGGCGGCCGTGTAGTCGGGCGCCACTTCGGCCGGCTGCAAGTCGTACATGCCGGCCAGCAGGCGGTCCAGCCCGACCCTGCCCTTGAGCGGGGCCAGCCAGCGCTGGGCGCCGCCGAAGGTCATCAGGCCGACCGCGTCGCCCTGCTTCTGGGCCAGGAAACCGAGCGTGAGCACGGCGTTCAAGGCATGGTCGAAATGGGTGGTGGCGCCGTCGCGCGCCAGCATGCGGCGCCCGGTGTCGAGCAGGAACACCACCTGCTGGTCGCGCTCCTCCTGGTATTCGCGGCTGATCGGTTTCTGGTGGCGCGCGCTGGCCTTCCAGTCGATCGAGCGCAGGCTGTCGCCCTGGCGGTATTCGCGCAGCTGGCGAAAGTCGGTGCCTTCGCCGCGCCGCCGTTTGCGAATCGCCCCCGCGGCAGGTGCGCGGCGGTCGGTGGCGGTCAGGGTGTGGCCGAGCAGCTTCGAAAAATCGGGGAACACCTTGACCGCGCTGTCCGGCCCGATGCGGTGGATGCGCTGCCACAAGCCAAGCGGCGAGTCCACCCGCAGGTGCGGCGCGCCAAACCGGGCGTCGCCGCGGCGGTCCGGACAGAGGCGGTAGGCGACGCTGGCGAAGGCGCCCGGCGCCAGCCGCGTGGCGTGGCTCAACCCCTCCACCTGCCAGCCGCTCGGATAGTCGTCGAACAGCTCGAAGGCCAGCGCGTGCGCGTCCTCGTTATGCAGCGTCAGCGTCACCGGGTTCCATGCGTCGACCGGCCACACGCCGGCCAGGGCGCGCTCGACGCGCAGCAGCGGCGCGCGCCCGGCGCGCCGCGCGTCGTAGGTCATCGCCAGCGCCAGCAGCATGGCCAGCGCCTGCCATGGCGCGACCAGCGCCGGCCAGGCGCTGGCGGCCAGTCCCAGCACGGTCCAGGCGAGAACGGCCAGCAGCAGGCGGCGTGACGGTGTCATCGGGGCGCCATCAGCCGCGCGGCGCGGCGACCTGACCGATCAGCCGGGCCAGCACGTCGTCGCTGGAGAGGCCATCGAGTTCGCTCTCGGGCGAGACGGCGATGCGGTGGCGCAGCACCGGCAGCGCGGCGGCCTTGATATCGTCGGGCGTGACGAAGTCGCGCCCGCCCGCCAGCGCCAGCGCGCGCGCCATGCGCACCAGCGCGATCGAGCCGCGCGGGCCGGCCCCGATCGCGATGCCGGGCCAGTCGCGCGTGGCGCGGACCAGCCGCACGGCATAGGCGGCGACCGCGTCGTCGACCCGGATGCGCGCCACCAGCTGCTGCAGCGCGACGATGGTGTCGGGCTTGACCAGGGTCGCCACGCGCGCCACGTCGAGGCCATCGCCGACCCGGCCGCGTGTGACCATCGCCAGCAGCGCCTCTTCTTCGAGCTGGCTCGGATAGTCGATGCGCACCTTGATCAGGAACCGGTCCAACTGCGCTTCTGGCAGCGGATAGGTACCCTCGTTCTCGAGCGGGTTCTGGGTCGCCAGCACCATGAACGGCGGCGCCAGCTGGTGCGACTCGCCCTCGATGGTGACTTGGCGCTCCTGCATCACTTCGAGCAGCGCCGACTGGGTCTTGGCCGGTGCGCGGTTGATCTCGTCGGCCAGCAGCAGGTGGGCGAACACGGGCCCCTTGCGGATCGAGAAGGTCTGGTTTTTCATGTCGAACACGGCATGGCCCACGACGTCGGCCGGCATCAGGTCGGGTGTGAACTGGATGCGCGAGAAGTCGCCGGAGAAGGTCTTGGCCAGCGCCTTGACCAGCAGCGTCTTGCCCAGGCCCGGCACGCCCTCGATCAGCACGTGGCCGCCGGCCAGGCAGCAGGCCAGCACCTGCTCGAGCACGGCTTCCTGGCCGACCACGGCGTGCCGGATTTCGTCGCGCATGCGCGCCACGATGGCGATCGCCTGTTCGAGGCGTTCGGGCGCGATGACGCTGGCCGTATCGAGCGCGGCGGTGTCGTTGCTATCGTTCATAGTGGTTCCTCAGTTGTTGCAGTGTGCGGATCTGGCGGGTGAATTCTTGCGGGCGGCGCAGCGCCGGCTGGAACAGGGCGGCGTCAAGCGCGCCCAGTGGCAATCCGGTCAGGCGCGCCATCAGGGCCAGCTGGTCGCCCGGTCCCAGGGCGCGCAGCTCGGGCTGGCGCCGTTCCAGCAGCGCCAGCACGCTGTCGCGCACGGCGCCGAGCAGCAATTCGCGCCCGCCGGGGAACTGCCACAGCCAGGCGCCGCTGGCATCGATGTGTTCGATCAGGGCGCGCCGCTCGCGTTGCGGCGCGGGCAGCAGCGGGCCGAATCGGCGCATCGATTTCCACACCAGCAGCACCAGCGCCAGCGCCGCGCCCGACAAGGCCATCGAATAGTTCTGCCACAGCGCCGCGTACCAGCGCAGCACATCGATGCGCTGGACAATGGTCACGTCCGTGCGGCGCGCGTCGTAAGCGCTCAGCGCCAGCAGCAGTTCTGCGTGGTCGAAGTGTTGCAGGCGCTGATTGCCGAAGTAGTTCGCGGCCAGCATCACGATGCGGCCCTTGCCTTCCGGGTAGAGCCGCACCGCCTCGCCCTTGCTGTCGCTCCAGGCCGGCTCGGCCGCGCCGCGCAGCGTGACCAGGATGGCGCTGCGGGTGTCCACTTCGAGCAGGTGGCCGCTGGCCGGCAGCGCCAGGCAGGCCAGGCGCATCCCGGCCAGCAGCCACGGCGCCTGCTTGTCGTCCTTTAGCGCCGCGCTGCCGGGGGCACAACGCCCCAACTGCTGCTGGCCCTCGGAGCTGCGCACCCCGAGGTGGACGGCAAGCGGGTCGACCTCGACCTTGCCAGAGAGCCGCGGCGCCGATGCTGTGGCCTTGGCGGGCGACCCGGCCGACGCATCCTCGTCCGGATTCAGGCGGCGCGGCCGGGTGATCAGGGTGTTGCCGCGCCTGACCCAAGCGAGCAGCTGACGCGCCTGCCCGGCGTTGACGACGCCCTCCGGTTCGGCCAGCAGCAAGGTGCCGTCAGGCAGGGCGGCCAGCGCCAGAGTGCCCAAGGTGGGCGCGAGCGTCACCTGGTGGCCGTGGCGCTGCAGCAGGCGGGTGGCGGCCAGCATTGGATTCTTGCGCGCCGCGTCCGTGCCTGTCGCGACCGGCCCCAGGCGCTGCTCCATGTTCTCGACCCACCACCAGCCGGCCAGCGCGATGACGCCGCCGCACAGCAGGAGGGCAAACAGCTGGCCGCGCGAGAGCGTCACGTGGGCTGCCCGAATTGGGATTGCCAGGCCGCGCACTGGGCCAGTACGGCGGCGCGCTGCGGCCAGCGGTCGGCGTAGGCGCCGCCCAGCCACAAGCCGGTCACCGCCGCCACCGTCGCGTAGCGCGGCGCCTGCAGCTGTGCACGGGCCAGGCGCAGGCAGTCGTCCTCGGTGGCGCCCTGGTGCAGCTGCAGGCCGTCGACCTCGACCAGGCGCGACAGGGTGGCACGGTACAGCAGGGCCAGCGCGGCGCGCCGCTCGCCCGCGTCCCACAAGGCTTGCGCGGTGGCGGCGACGTCCTCGGGCAGCGAACTGGCGCGAATGTCGAGGCCACCGACTTCCGTGGCCGGTCTCGGCGCACGTCCCCGCAGTGCAGGAAATTTGGCGCGATAGCGGTACAGCAGCCAGGCGCAGATGCCGAAGGCGGCGGCGATCGCCACTGCCTTTGCCAGCTGGGCCAGCAGGTCGAGAAAGGGCAGGTCGGGTGCTGCCGATTTCCTGTCGCCGCGCTTGAGGAACCACGATTCGGCGCAGTCATAGCCGCGCAGCTCGGCATCGGTGTAGAGCTGATCGAGCTCGCGCCGCAGGGCGCTTTGCGCGGCGTCGGCGGGGACGCTGCGCGCCAGCTCCGGCTGGCCTTGCAATTGGCCGGTCGCGCACGGGTCGTGCGCCGCGTATGATGGCGCCGCTGGCAGCAGCATGGTCAAAGCGAGCAGCAGCGCCAGCACTTGCGCGGCCAAGGGCTGCTTCGCCCGTGCAGGCGGTGCGGCCAATTGACGCAGCACGATTTCGATGTCCCAGGCTTCGAGCCGGGCACGCCGGTTCAGGTACAGCGTGAAAGTGCAAGCCGTGTAGATCGGTCCAATGATGGCGGCGCCGAATCCAAACGCGGCCACCGCGAGCAGGCGCAGCGTGGCCGCGTCGACCCCGCTGTCGGGCATCAGCAGGTAGACCGGATTGAGGCTCTCTCCGTTGGCCATGAAGAAACCGAGCATGGCCAGCAGGCCCAGTTGCAGCACCACTTCAAAGTGCGCGCAGACGATGCCGAACCAGAACGCGGCCGCGCCGCTGCCACCGCGCCGCAGCGCGCGCCTGCGTTCGCGCGCGAATTTGCCGCGCGCCCCTTCGAGCTGCCAAACCGGCTGTGCCAGGCCGCGCCCGGCGCCCAGGAGGCGGCCCCAGGTCATCAGTTCAAGCCAGCCTCCACCTAGCTGGCGCGGCCACGCGCGCACTGCCTGGCGCCAGCCGACCGCTTCGCCGAACACCCCGCGCGAGAACACATACAGCGGTGCCCGCTCGAGCAGGGGCTTGCACCACCAGGCGAGCGCCAGCCATAGTGCGGTCCAGGCCGGCAGCAGCCAGCTGGCCAGCGTGCACAGTGCCATCACGGGCAGCCACAGGGCCAGCCAAGCGGCGTAGGCGCTGGCAGCGTGCGCGCGCAGCAGCGCCAGGCCGAGGTCGAGCGCCTGGGGGTGGGTGCGCGGGCGCAGTTCGATCTCCAGTTTATCGAGCCGCATCGGCGCCTCTCCGTCCGGCAAACAGGAAAAAGCCGATCACCAGGGTCCAGCACAGCGCGCCGACCCCGTATTTGACGGACGGCGGCAGCGCCGCGTTGGCCGACCAAAAGGCCTCAAAAAAGGCCGCCAGCATGGTCAGCAGCGCGCCGCCCAGGATCACCGGATACATCGCCTCGCTGGCCGCTTGCAGGGCGTGGCGGCGCGCCAGGCGGCCCGGCGCGATCAGGGACAGACCGAGCCGCATGCCGGCCAGCGCCGACAGCATCAGGCCCGTGATCTCGAAGCTCGAATGGGTGACCACGAAGGACCAGAACGGCGTGACGGTGGCCGCGTCGCGGCTCAGCCAACTGGCGATCACGCCAGCGTGCATGCCGTTCAAGCCAAGGCTGAGCAAGGCCGGGATGCCGCCGAAGATGCCGCCGGCGAAAGTGCGGAAACAGATCGACACGTTATGCCAGATGTAGAAACCGAACATCAGCAAGTCGCCCTGCTCGCCACGTCCGTGACGGAACTGGCCGGGCTGGTACATCTTGCGGTAGGACTCGAGCGCGGCCGGGTCGGAAAAGCTGTAGGCCCAGTGTGGCTGCCACCAGACCAGCAGCCCGACCGCCAGCGCCACGCCCCAGAACGCGACCAGGGCCACCAGCAGCAGGCGCCATTCGGCGCGCACGCGGCGCGGCAGGTCCACCAGCAGCCAGCGCACCAAGGTGTGCGGACGCCCGGCAGTGCTGCCGTAGAGCCGTTTGTGGCAGGCGCCCACCAGCGTCTGCAGGTAGTCGGTCAGGGCAGGCGAGTAGCCGCGCTGGACCGCCAGCGCCAGGCACTGGCACAGGCGCCGGTACAGGGCCGGCAGCGCCGCCCGGTGCTCGGGTTCGTCCGCGAGCACGCTGCCGATTTGCGTCCACAAGGCCGCGTGCGTCTGTTCGAATTGGCTTTGCTTCATCGCGCCAGGCCCGCCGCGTAGCGTCGCAGGCGCTCGACCGAGGCCGCTCCTTCGAGGCCGGTCAGGGTGCTGGCCAAGCTGCCCAGTTCCAGCATGCGCTCGGGCGGCAAGCCGGCCTCGCGCTCGAACAGGTCGGCCAGCGTGCGCTGCTGTTGCGCACTCAAGGGAAACGGCAAGGGCAGTGGTTCGGCTGACGGAGCGGCCGGGCGCAGCGCCGCCTTTTTTTCGCTGTGCACGACCTGGGTGCCGGCCACGATATCGCCCAGGCGCCGGAACTGCAGGTCGCACAGCATGCACACCAGGCCAGAGGCATACATGAAAGGCAGGAAGTCGGCTACCAGCATCAGGTTGCGCAAGCTCGACTCGCGCCAGCCGACCGGCAGGCCGTCGGCGCGCAGCACTTCGATGCCGGCCGCGCGCTTGCCCAGCGTGCGTCCGCCCCAATACACTTCGCACAGGATGGGATAGCCCCAGTAGCTGACGAACAGCAGCAACATGGTGATGCCCTGGCCCAGTTTGCCGGCCGCGCCAAGCAGGCTGGCCATGGCCAGCACGAAGCCGAGCCAGATGGCGAAGTCGACCGACCAGGCGGCCGCGCGCAGGTAGGGGCCGGCCGGCGTCAGCTGCAGGCGCACCCCCTCGGGTGTCGTCAGCGCCAGGCGCCCGTCTAGCACGGACCGCTCTGCGTGTGCGTCGAAGCTGTCATTCGCGGGTTCCGTCCGTCAAAGATTTTATTGTACCGAAGAAATGATGCATGAATTGCATGGCGGTGGAAATTATCAGTGAAAATGACGCCGTATCCATGCATTTGCGCGAACAAGGATGGAAAATAAGGCGGCTTGGGCGGCCCCCCCCTTATTTTCCACTCGGGCTTGTGAATTGTGATTCAACGACCAACACGTCGTCCCCACTGCGCGGGAACGACGAATCAAGTTTTCGATTCATTCACAAATTGTTCGGTGACGCTCCAATGGGGCGCTGGCGCAGCTTGCGTACCCGGCCGTCCGGTCCAATCAGGATCACGAATTCAATCGCGCCAGCGGCACCCGGCGCAGTTTGATAGGCCCACACCTGGTAACCGCTGTCAAACCTTACGCGGCGGGCGGGACCCAACGCGGCCTGCACGGCCCGGCTGTCGGCGCCGTCTTGGGCCAGCTGCATGATGCGCGCCGCGCTGACCAGCGGCAGCTCGGGTGGCGCTGTCGCCGCGCAGGCGGCCAGCAGCAGGGCGGGCGTGGTGCGCCAGAGGCTCACGGCGCCGGCTCCATGTACTCGAACTCGAGCAACGTGTCGTCAGGCCAGCTGCGGTCCCACAGGGGCGCGAAATAACTGCGGTCGAGCAGCGCCTGGCAGTCGCAGTAGGGCAGCGATTCGGGCGTCTCCTTGCCGCCCGAATACATCAGGCGAAACGGCAGCACCATGCTGCGCGCGCCGTAGCGCAAGGTCACGCCGAACACGGGCCGTTCGGTGAAGAACAGGTAGTTGCCGTCGGGCTGGTTACAGACTTGCTCGGTGCTGGTCAATGCGTTACTGAGCCAGCCGAACAGGGGCGAGCTGTTCGAAATCAACCCCGCGTCCATGCCGACCCGGCATTCGAGGCGCAGGTCGCCCAGGCGGCGTGTATCGGGCGGCAAGCCGGGCGTCTGCACCCAAGCGCGCCAGGTGATGCTGTTGGTCTTGCGATTGGCCAGCACGTCGGCGTCTTCGCGCAAGGCCTGGGCGTTGCGCTCGAGCATGAAACTGTAGTCGGACGCGAGTGCGATCGGCACGCTGATGCTGTCGCCCGCGACCCGCAGGCTGACGCCGCGCAAGTCGGTGCCGGGCTTGCGCGGCAGCAGGCGAAAGCGCAGCGTGGCGGCCGGCGCCAGTGCGTGCTCGCGCTCGAAGCGGTCCATGCCGGCGATCATCTTGCGATAGGACTTGTCGACCGGGTCGCGCGTGCCGGGCACGCGCACGGTAGCGGTCTGCGCAAAGGACTGGCTGCAGACGAGCGCGAGCAGAAATGCGGCGGCACGGTGGTGCTTCATCTAGCCATCGTACGCGCGGAAGGCGCGCCATGCCCACACGGATATCGATTTAGCGTTTCGAAGATTTCAATGGCGCGAGCGCTGATATTTCTAGTGCTCTATGAAGGCATCGACAGTTTCGACCACTATTCACGATCTACGAAACGTGTATTTACGCAAATAACAGCCCAGTGCCACTACAAAAAAATTGCGTGGTTTTGGTTACTTGTAACAATTGAATAGAATCTACGTGGAAATATTAAGTACCATACGGCAATTAAATTGGAAATTAAAAACATGTAACCGAGGAATGAAAGTGCAAAAAGGAAATACTCTGCTCCAATTTCCGAGGGATCTCAGGAGCCGCACCCTGTCCTTTATCTTCATAACAACACTGATGGCACTTTTCATTCCAGGCTCTGCACTAGCTCAAACTGCGGGGCCCACCTACATCGGCAACTATGCATACAACAGCACATGGCTCGCCGATAGTTTCCATGTTCCCGACTTCTCAGACGAGGCAGCGGCCGTGAACGCGCATCTTGCAAAGCAAAAGGAAGTGGGCGGAGGGCCATATTGTGCCTATTCGGCGGGCAATCCAAGCGTTTGGGCCGCGAGCAAGGTAGTAGAAGGAACTGAAGCGAGTGCAACACATACTTACCCGATCAATGCGACGACGCTCAATGAGGAAGGCGCATGCGCAAAATCATACCCATACCCGGTTGGCAGTATTGAAATCTACCGCCGGCGCGTGGTGTGTAGTTCTACCCAGAGATTCAAATTTGGTGCATGCATGAGCGGCACGTTCAAGACGCAACACGGCGCAGACGGCGCAAATTTTGGCCCTCCGTGCGACAGATGCAATGCGAAAGGATCGCCCCACCCGGCGGAGCCGATTGATCCATCAAGCGGAAACATGTGGCATCAATTCACGGACTTCCAGGTGCTTGGGCCATCGCAGAATTTGTCGCTGACGCGCACATACAACAGCTCGCGCGCGATATTCCAGGCGCAGCCTGTGCCAAGGTTCGGCCGACTCTGGTCGCAGCTGTACGACGCACGCCTGATAGCGGTGCCGGTTCCAAACAGGCTGACCGAAACGGTCTGCTGGGTTAGCAATACGCAACCACCTATCGTCGAGTGCGGGCCGAATATTCTAGTCGAGGCAATACCCGAAGCAGTTTCGATCGCGCGAAGTGACGGAAAGTCTTATACCTACATCTTGCAGGGCTCTCATTACATTAACAGCGCGAACAACAATGACCGCCTCGTCCCAGCGTTCAATGCAACGAATTCGGCAGTCCTTGAGTGGACCTACACGTCCGCACAGGGCGACGTGGTGGAGCATTACGACCAAAGCGGCGTGATTACTTCGATCATTGAACGCAATGGGCGGGTCCTTCGACTCACGTACAGCACAGGCGCGACAAACGACACTGCTGTGGCACGCATCCCGCTGGATGCTCCGGTGTGCAGCGGCGTGCAGGCAGGCAGCGCTTTGAGCACCTACCGGCTGCTCTGCGTCACCGATGGCTGGGGCCGCCAGCTCAATTTCCGCTACGATGCAAAAGGGCACGTCGTGGAAGTGATAGATCCAAACAATGCATCACATTTCTACGAGTACGATGGCGTCTCCGGCGGCTGCACGGCGGCCAACGCAGGCACGGTCGCATGTGCAGCCGACAATCTGACGAAGGTGACCCATCCCGATGGCAGCTCCCAGACCTACCTTTATAATGAAGCCGCGCGGATCAATAATGGTGCCGTATGCGCGACCATACAATCAATTGGAAATGGGGTCGGCCCGTACCTGAACGCAATGACAGGCGTGGTCGATGAAAACGGCGATCGCTTCCTCAGTTGGACCTACGATTGCAACGGCCGTGCAACTTCGTCAGAAGTGGCCACGGGTATCAATAAGGTCAATCTTGCATACCAGGAAATTTATGAAAGCGGGGCGACGTTCACGACTGTGACACATACGCTGGGTACTGCTGCCGCACCTCAAACCACCGCAACCACGTTCTCCTTGAAGTTTCTACTGGGTGTCGGTAAGAACACGCAAATGAGCGCCACTTGTGCGGAGTGCGGGACGATCAAGACTCGAACCTACGACGCGAACGCGAATGTCGCCAGCACTACCGACTTCAACGGCAATGTGACGACTTACGCGTACGACTTGGTACCCAACCTGGAGACGCAGCGGGTTGAAGCGAGCGGCACGGCGATCGCCAGGACGACCACGACATCCTGGCACTCGAATTTTCGACTGCCGCTGCAAATTGCCGAACCGAAGCATAGGACAAGCTATACCTACGACTTGAACGGCAACCAGTTGACGCGCTCAGAACAGGCGACATTGGACCAGAGCGGCGCACTCGGCTTGTCGGCCACCACGACTGGCCTGGCGCGCGTTTGGACCAACACTTATAACGCCACTGGCCAGATCCTGACGGCAACCGGACCACGAACCGACGTGGCCGATGTTACCACCTACGTCTATGACGAGATGGGCAATCTGCTGACGGTGACGAACGCGCTCGGCCAGATCACCACGCTGTCGAACTACGACGCTAACGGCCGCGTCGGACGCATCGCCGCGCCAAACGGCACGGCGACAGAATTGACTTACTCGTCCCGCGGGTGGCTGGCCAGCCGCACCGTCACCGGAGGCGGCGCGAGCGAAACGACGACTTATGATTACGACAGCGTGGGACAGTTGAAAAAAGTCACGGCTCCCGATGCTTCGTTCGTAACCTACACCTACGACGCCGCCCACCGCCTGATCGGAGTCGCGGACAGCCTGGGCAACAGCGTCACCTACACCCTGGACCTGACCGGCAACCGGATCAAGGAGCAGGTGGCCGACCCGGGCGGCTCGCTGGCGCGCCAGATCAGCCGAGTGTACGACACCTTGAACCGCCTCCAGCAGCAAACAGGAGGTGTGCAATGAACCGCCATTTCTCCACTCGCGTGCTGGCGCACATCCTGATCCTGGCGCTTGCCTACACGCCAATACTGGGCTCCTTGAACTGCAGCGTTGCGCTGGCCCAGACCCAAAACACGACGACCAGCTACCTGTATGACTCGCTGGGAAACGACACCAAGATCACGGACCCGCTTGGCCACATCACGACGCCGAGTTACGACGCACTCAACCGCGTTAACCAGTTGCTGCAGCCGGCGCCCGCAAGCGGCCAGGCGCGCCCGACGATCGTCTACACCTACGATGGCCTGGATCGGCCCGCGACAGTGAAGGATCCCCGCAACCTGACGACCACGTACACGGTCGACGGCCTGGGCGACCAGCTTGGGCTGGCCAGCCCGGACACGGGCGGCAGCAGCCAAACCTACGACCTGGCAGGCAATGTCGTCACCAGCACGGACGCGCGCGGCAAGACCACCAGCTATACCTACGACGCGCTTAACCGCGTGACGAGCATCAGCTATGCGGGTGGCACGCCGACCTTGTTCGAGTACGACGGCGGCAGCAGCGGCGCGCCCTCCGACGTTGGCCATTTGACCACCATGACGGACGATTCTGGCCACACCGGCTACGCATTCGACGGCCTTGGCCGCTTGACCGCCAAGACCCAGACCGTCGTCGTCAACGGATCCACGGTGAGCCTGGCTGTGGCGTACGAATACGGCAGCGTCGGCAGTATGAAAGGCAAGCTGGCCAGCGTGACCTACCCGAGCGGGCACCGCGTCCTGTATGGCTACGACGCGGCTGGACGCATTGCCAGCATGACGGCCAGCCTGGCCGAGCAGCCCGGCACGTCCGTGCCGCTGTTGACGGAAATCGGCTACGCGCCCTTGGGTGGCGTGCAAAGCTGGAAATGGGGCAACGACAGCCCGACCCATCCGAACAGCTACGCGAGAAGCTACGACCTGGACGGAAGGGTGACGGGCTACCCGCTGGGCAACCCCGCGCAGAACGGGCTGCAACGCACGCTTGCGTACGACGCGGCCAGTCGGATCACGTCAATCACCCACACGGGAAACGGTACCGGCAGTTTCGCCCCCGCCAATTTTAACCAGAGCTTCGGCTACGACGACCTGGACCGGATCACCACCGTCGCCAGCAACACGTCGCCTGCGCTGGCCTACAGCTACGACGCCACGGGCAACCGCACGCAGACGACGGCGGGCGCGGCCGCCTACAACTACGCGATCAGTGCGAGCAGCAACCGCTTGACGGGCACGGCGGGGCCGGCGCCCGCCTACAGCAACGCCTTCGACGCGGCCGGCAACACGACGGGCGACGGCACGGTCGGCTACACATACAGCGAGCGCGGGCGCCTGCAAAGCGTGAGCAAGGCGGGTGCAACGGTTAGCTATCTGTACAACGGCATGGGCCAGCGCGTGGCCAAAAGCGGCGTGCCGGTGTCGGGTGGGGCGAATCTGTACGCTTACGACGAGCAAGGACATCTGCTGGGCGAGTACGACGTCGGCGGCCATGCGGTGCAGGAGACGGTGTACTTGGGCGAGCTGCCCATTGCGGTGCTGACCATGCAAGTGCCGACGCCGGCCACGCCACCGGTGCCGCCGCCTGGCGTGACGAGCGTGTACTATGCTTATCAAGACCACATCGCGACGCCGCGCCTGCTGGTGTCCGCAATCGATGATACGGTGGTGTGGCGATGGGATGTGGCCGACCCGTTCGGGGCGCAAGGGGCGAACGAGGATCCGAGCGGTACAGGGGCGTTTGTCTACAATCCTCGATTCCCGGGACAGTATTATGATCGGGAGACTGGGTTACACTACAACTATTTCAGGGATTACGATCCTCAGACTGGTAGATATATCCAAAGTGATCCGATCGGACTCGACGGCGGCATCAATACATTTGGCTACGTTGATGGAAATCCGATTTCACATGTAGACCCATTCGGGCAGTTTGTAATACCGGTGCCTGCGCTAATAGTCGGAACCATTGTCATTATTTGGGCAATTACCCATCCGATAAAGCCCCCGACTGTTAGTGGTCCGATTTTTTCCAAGCCACCGGAAAATGCGCGTGACCCTGACGGACCCAAAGCGCCGGGAAAACCAGGTGAAGAAGATGGTTTTAGAGATCCGAAAAACGGTGAAAACTGGGTGCCAAATCCAAATCCAGGCAGCGGCGGATCAAACAATGGATGGCAAGATTCGAAAGGTGATGTTTGGTGTCCCACGGGACAAGGTGGGCGTAGTCACGGTGGTCCGCACTGGGATGTCCAATCACCTGGTGGCGGATACCGAAATGTCAAACCTCAACGAAAGTGAGATTAATGTGAAAAATATTCAAGTGATTGATGGTGCGATAAATTGTGTCTACGATATTTTTTCGGCAACTGAAGAGGAATATTCATTAATCTTTCCAAGCGGTACTGATATAGCATTTATCGATGAAGTGTATAAATATGGCAATTCTCAGTTGCTCGATATTGCTTTTAGTAATATTTGGAAAAGACGTGTTAGAAAATGCGAGGCACTCGGTATTCACGGAATTGTCTTTTATGAATTAAATGAAAAAATAATTTATTACCCTTCACGACGAGATGATGAAGCTATCAATCCGGATGGATCGAGTCTTAGGTAATAACCATAATTGTCCAGACCTGCCTGGTTATATTGGCTTGTTTAACCAATAAATAAAGATTCATTTGTGTCATTTCTTGGGAGCTTAACAAATAGGCGTTTCTTGGCCGAGGTCAGTGCCGACATTTAAACGTGGCGTCAACAGTGGCATTGACCGTTGCCCGATTTGACGGGTTCTAGAATTGTTGAGTGCGAGTCCGAATGTCGGCATTGACCTGGGCCGCAAACAAGCGTTACAAAAAAATAAGAAAAATTGTGAATCGGTAAGGTCTGATGGGAGTTGCAGATAAGTGACGAGTTTTAACAATTTTTTGATAGGGTTCTTTCATTATGGCCACACAGATTGAATGCTTCAGAGAAAAATTTACACATAAATGGTGATGCAAGTATCCCACTCCTAACATCTATTCATAGTGAATAGTCGGGAAAATTGCAACTCTTGACGATAATAATATGTTAGTTTATATGGATTGGGCAATTTATACAATTATTCACCAAACTGCGAGGACATGCGACCAGATTGAGCCGAAAAATGTTGATGTTGGAGCGGTTCGAGATGTATTCAAAAAGAATTTATATTTGGAAAAAAAGACAATGAAGGGTAATTCTGAGCCCTTCTGCTCGACCTCGAGGTTGCTCGACAACGCCAAGGTCAGTCCGGCAAATGGACACGGGCAGGACATTAGCGTGTTTATTTGCTGGCCCTACCGTCCTGTCGAGTCCGAGTCTGAATGCGCAGCCCCAGGCGCCCGACGAGCTGGAAAATCTGCAAACGGTGACGAACGCGCTCAGTAGGTCACCACGCTTTCGAACCACAACGCGAACGGCCGCGTCAGCCATATCACCCTACCGATCACTTGCCGGGATGTTCAAACCCGGCAAGTAGACAGCGGCAATCCGCCCTGGAGCGGAGCAGGCAAAACGGTTACAAATTTCGATCAAATTCAAAGCGAGGACGCGCCCTGGCGCTCCGAGCTGATGCTTGGCGGCGCCTCGAACGACATCCGCCTTCAGCACAACTGCGAGTTCAGGGAGCCCGGCCCCCATCCGCTCAGGGCTTCGACGCGGAGAGGCAAGTTTTCATGAATGCCTTGCGCTCATCGCCCTTCTTGCCGGTGGCGTCAGCATTGCATGACTTCATCTTGTCCTGCTGGGTCAGCTTGGGCGCCGGTGCGGCTGGCTTGGCCGAGAGGCAATCCTTCATGAATGCCTTGCGCTCGTCGCCTTTTTTGCCGGCGGCGTCGGCGTTGCAAGTCGTCATTTTCGATTGCTGGGCAGTCTTGGGCGCACTGGCTTCGGGCGCGCCGGCCAGGGCGGTGGTAGCCAGGGCCAGCAGGGCACAGGCGGCAAACAGGTTTTTCATCGTCGATTCCTTCATGTCGATAGGGGGAGGGCGTTCGGCTTGCGGTATCAATATACGGCAAAACCGTCGCCCGCCGGGCCGCCCGGCCTAGATTTTTGTAATGACGAACACGGCCGTGTGCAGCTCGTCCGCGCTGTCGAGCTGGATGCCAAGCTGGGGTCGGTCATTTTCGTACGACATCGGCGTGACCAGGCCCTTCATCTCCGGGCGCAGGGCGCAGCCGCTGATGCTGGCGCTGACATCGAACACCCCGGTGGCGCCATGCTGGACCAGCTTGCCCGTGTAATGGCAACCGGAGGAACTGACGCTGAAGGCGCCGCTGCCGTCGAGCACGAAGTCGCTGACATCCTGCTGGGTGCTCAGGATGCCGACCGTGCGCACGATCCCCTTGTATTTGCCGCTGAGCGTGGCCAGCGGGATCGGATCGTTGTAGAGCGTCCTGGTCGAACCGAGGTACCAGGCTTTCTGGCGCACGGCCTGGGCCGACAGGTGGCCGACCAGGTTGCCCCAGATGCTCACGTCGAGCGCGCCGGGCGAAAAGGTGCGGCCGAACTTGGCCGCCTTGTCTTGCTGGCCGAATTCGAGCAGGTCGTCGACGAAATTGGCCCAGGCGATCGGCTCCGGCGTGGCCTGGGAGTTGGCGGCGCTCAGCTGGCCGCGCGGGTGGCCGAGCAGCACGCTGGTGTTGGTGTAATGGATGCCCGAAAACTGGCCGTTCTCAAGAAAGGTGTAGATGCCCTGGAACTGCTGGAAATTGACGGCGTAGATGCCTGCCGTGCCAACCGGCGCCACGTTCGGGTCGGCCGCTGTCTGGCCGCTATCGTTCACAATCACCAGGCCGCTGCTGTAGGCTTCGTTGTTGCCGCCGCCGCAAGCGGCCAGCGCGCCGCACAAGCTCATGCCAAGCGCCAGTGTGCTCAGTTGCATGGGAAGTCCTTATGAGTGGATGGGCTTGCCAGTGTGGACGGCGCCGGGCGCGCTGGCGTCCTGGCCTATCGGCCCGGACCTTGGAACCTGCTGTTTGCGCCACTCGGACGGGGGCAGGCCGGCGATCTTCTTGAACGCTGCGTTGAACGTCGACTTGCTGTTGAAGCCGGCCGCGAACGCCAGTTCCAGCAGCCCCCGCCCGGCGTGCTCGGACGCGCGCAACAGGCGCTGGACTTCGGCCACGCGCAGCGCGTTGATGTAATCGAAAAAATTCTGGCCCAACACGTCGTTCAGGTATTGGGACAGCAATTGGGGCGATGTGCCCAGCCGTTCGGCCAGCTCGGCCAGGCTGACGTCGCTGTCGAGGAAGTCGCGGCGCAGCTCGAGGCGGCGCGCCAGCCGCTCGCCGATCAGCTGGCGCGCCGCCTCGCTCATGCCCGAGCGCGCGTACTTGTCGGGCGCGGCCGGCGCCGGCACGATCACGGCGGCCTGGCGCAAGCCATACCAGCCAACGAAATACAAGATCAGCAAGCGCCCGAAATACAGGGCCGCACCCCAGGCGCCACCGAACAGGTTGGCCGGGATCCAGATCAGCAGCAGGGCCAGTAACAGGGCGCTGAGCCAGCTGAGCCAGCCCAGGTCGCGTTTCAGTTCGGACGAGTAATTGGCACGCACGCGGCGCCGGTACTGGCGCAGGCGCACCAGCACCGCGATCGCGTAGGCGCCGGCCAGCGCTTCGAAGCCGAGCAGCAGGACCCCGAACGCGGGCGAGAGCAGGTAGCCCTTGAGCACCTGGGGCGGCAGGTTCAGGCGCCCCGCCAGCAGCAGCGCCGACCAGGCCGCCAGCGGCAGGAAGTGCCACAGCTGGGCGCGCCCGTTGCCCAGGCCGACCAGGCCGCGCACGTACAGGTAGTAGAAGGCGCCGATGGCCGCCAGTGGCCAGTCGAACACGCCGAACAGCAGCAGCGGCTGGCGCCAGTACAGGTCGGCCAGTGCCAGCCAGGACAGGGCGAACACGAACAGGCCCAGCCAGAGGTTGGCCGGGCGCCGGCCCGCCAGCAGCATCAGGGGGAAAGCGATGAACAGGCCCAGCAGCCCGGTGCACACGGCGATGCTCAAGAACATCATCGTGGCGCGCCGCCTTGCCCATGCTCGGGTGCTTCCATGCCAAGCTCTCCCAGGTGCCGGCACGGCGCCGGCCGCCCAGTATACGGCATCGGCATACTGTATTGACACTATTTTGAACTTGACCGTGCGCCCGCCTGCCCCTACCATCGGTCGCCATGATCTCGCTTCGTCCCACCCTGTTGGCCGGTGCCGCCCTGCTCACGGCCGGCTGTGCCCAGTTGCCCCCGCAGCGCTTCGAGCTCGCGCGCAGCGCCGCAATCGATGCGGCGATCGGCGCCGTGGTGGCGGCGCGCGGCATGCCGGGCGCCCAGTTCCGCCTCGAGCGCGCCGGCATGGTGTACGAGCACAGCTACGGCCGCCTCAGCTACGACGACGGCGCCGCCGCCGTCGGACCCGACACGGTCTATGACATCGCCTCGCTGACCAAGGTCGTCGCCACCGCGCCGGCGGTGCTGCTGCTGGCCGAGCAGGGCAAGCTCGAGCTCGACGCGCCGCTGCTGCGCTACTTCCCCGAGTGCGGCAACGGCGGCAAGGAAGCCATCACGCTGCGCCATTTGCTCACCCACAGTTCCGGGCTGCCGTCCGGTCTTCCCGCGCTGCCGGCGTGGCAGGGCGACGCGGCGGCCCACGCGCTGGCCTGCGCGCAGCGCGTCACGCACGCGCCGGGCACCATGTTCCGATACTCGGACATCAACTTCATCCTGCTCGGGCAGTTGGTGCAGAAGGTGTCCGGTGAGCCGCTCGAGCAGTTCGCGCGCAGGGCCATCTTCGCCCCGCTGGGCATGGACGCGACCGGCTACCTGCCGCCGCGCGCGGCCGGCATCGCGCCGACCCAGCGCGCGGCGGGCGCCGGCGCCCATGCCGACCTGGCCGCCGGCCAGCTGCTGCAAGGAGTGGTGCACGACCCGAGCGCGCGCCGCATGGGCGGCGTGGCCGGCTCGGCCGGCTTGTTCTCGACCGCGCGCGACCTGGCGCGCTTTGCCCGCATGCTGCTCGGCGGCGGCCAGCTCGACGGCGTGCGCGTGCTCAGCGCGGCCAGCGTGCGCCTGCTGAGCACGCCGCAGTCGCCGCCCGGCCTGGCCGAGCTGCGCGGGCTGGGCATGGACATCGATTCGCCGTTTGCCCGTCCGCGCGGCAGCCTGTACCCGGTGGGCAGCTACGGCCACACCGGCTTCACCGGCTGCGTGCTGTGGATCGATCCGGCCTCGGCCAGTTTCTACGTCTTGCTGTCGAACCGGGTCTACCCCGACGACAAGAGCAATATCCTGCCCTTGTATGGGCAGCTCGGCACGCTGGCGGCCGAGGCGGTGCGGGCGGCGCCGCCCATACCTGCGCCATTTTGATCCAGATCAATCAATTCAGCGCGGCAACTTCGTACACTGCATATTGCTTGTGAATTGGCACACCCCGAGGACGGCTTCGGTGATCGCCGTTCCGCCAGTGGAGCCGCATGGAATCGAATCGCCGCCGCCGCGTCATCGTGAAGTTCGTAAGCACCTACATGGTCGCGGCGCTGGCCTGGATCTTCCTGTCGGACCGCCTGCTGGCGGTGTTTGTCGACCTGTCCACACTGCTGTGGATGTCGACCGCGAAAGGGGTGTTCTTCGTGCTCGTCTCGGGCGCCGGTTTTGCGCTGGCGCTGGGCGCACTGCCGCCGGCGCGCAGCGAAGCGCTGGCCGGCGCCGTGTCCGGCGCGCTGCCGCTGGCGCGCCACTCGCGCCTGCTGCACTACGGTTTCGCGCTGGCCCTGACGCTGGCCATGCTGGTCATGCGCCATTTCCTGCAACTGGGCAGCGCGCGCCCGATGGTGATCCTGCTGGTGCTGCCGATCATCCTCAGCGCCCTGCTGGGCGGGCTGGGACCGGGCTTGCTGGCCACCGCGCTGGCCGCGCTGGGGGTGCTGGCGCCGGCTTTCCGGGCCCTGGACGGGGTGCCGCTGGTGAGCCGGCTCGACTGGATGCAGTGGTCGCTGCTGGTGCTCAACGGTGGCCTGGTGAGCCTGCTCAGCGACATGCTGCACCGTGCGCTGGCGCGCGCCGACATCCACCGCCGCCTGCTCGATTCGGTCGTCTCGGGCACCACCGACGCCATTTTCGTCAAAGACCTGGCAGGGCGCTACCAGTTCGCCAACGCGGCGGCGGCCGCCTTCATCGGCAAGAGCGCGGCCGAGATTGTCGGGCGCGACGACACGGTGCTGATGCCGGCGGCGTCGGCGCGCATCGTGCTGCTGGCCGATCAGGCGGTGCTGCGCAGCGTCACCATCGGTAGCGCCGAGGAGCTGCTGACGATGAACGGCGTCGAGAAGACCTTCCTGGTCACCAAGGGGCCCGTGTTCGACGACGACGGCGTGCTGGCCGGGGTGTTCGGGGTGGCGCGCGACATCAGCGCGCGCAAGCGCATCGAGGAAGCGCTGCTGGCCAGCGAGGCGGCCATGCGCGAAGCCCAGGCGCTGGCCAAGGTCGCCAGCTGGGAATGGGCGGCCGGCGCCGAGCAACCGGTCTGGTCCGAACATGGGGCGCGGCCCGCGTTCACCCCCGCCGGCTGGGATGGGTTCGTGGCGGCGGCGCGCCAGGCGCGGCTGGACGGCCAGCCGTTCTGCTTCGACGCCGAAGGGCGCGCGCCGGAAGGTGACACCTGTTGGCTGACGGTGCGCGGCCGGGCCGAGCCGGGCGCGGCGCGCAGCCTGCGCGGCACGCTGCAAGACATCACCGAGCGCAAGCGCATCGAACTGCGGCTGCAGAAGAACGAGGCGCGCCTGCAGATGGTGATCGAGGCCACCAGCGACAGTCTGTGGGACTGGGACCTGGCCAGCGGCGTGCTGTTCCAGACGGCCAATGTGTACGCGCTCACGGGCCTGGCGCCCGGCGACGACAGCCACGACCTGGCCTTCTTCACCCGGCCCGTGCATCCCGACGACCTGGGCCAGCTGCTGCGCCACCTGGCCGCGCACCGGCGCGGCGAGAGCGCCGCGATCGACATCGACTACCGCATCGTGACCCAGAATGGCGCCATCAAGTGGATCAAGGCCAAGGGGCGGGTGGGCCAGCGCAAGCCGGACGGCACGCCGCGGCGCCTGGTCGGCACGCTGGTCGACGTCACCGAGCGCAAGCAGTTCGAGCTGGGCCAGCGCGAGGCGGCGACCGTGTTCGCCCACAGCCACGAGGGCATCATGGTGGTCTCGCCCGACCTGCGCGTGACCAAGGTCAACCCGGCGTTCGAACAGATCACCGGCTACAGCGCGGCCGAGATGCTCGGGCGCCCGCCGTCGAAGCTGTCGTCGGGGCGCCACGACAAGCTGTTCTACCAGGCGCTGTGGCAGGCCGTGCACGAACAGGATTTCTGGCGCGGCGAGATCTGGAACCGGCGCAAGAACGGCGAAGTGTATCCCGAGCGGCTGACCATCTCGACGGTGCGCGATCCGGGCGGCGCGATCCAGCATTACATCGCCGTGTTCTCCGACATCAGCCAGATCAAGGCGCACGAGGATGAACTGAACCGCGTGGCCAACTACGACACGCTGACGGGCGCGCCCAACCGGCGCCTGTTGCTCGACCGTTTCGCCCAGGCCATCCAGCGTTCGGCGCGCAACGGCGGTTCGCTGGCCGTGTGCTTCCTCGACCTGGACGGTTTCAAGGCCGTCAACGACCAGTATGGCCATCCGGCCGGCGACCAGCTGCTGATCGGCGTGGCGCGCCACCTGAACGCCGTCATGCGCGCCGACGACACCCTGGCGCGGCTGGGCGGGGACGAGTTCGTGCTGCTGCTGTCGGACGTCGGCACGCCCGAAGATTGCGCCCAGGCGCTGGACCGGATCCTGGCCGCGGTGGGCGAGCCGGTCTGCGTCGAGGGCACCGAGCTGCGCATCAGCGCCAGCATCGGCGTGAGCCTGTACCCGGCCGACAACGTCGACGCCGACAGCCTGTTGCGCCACGCGGACCAGGCCATGTACCTGGCCAAGGAAAGCGGCAAGAACCGCTACCACCTGTTCGATCCGGAGTTCGACCGCAAGGCCCAGCGCCGGCGCCAGTTCCTCGAGCGCGTGGCGCTGGCGCTGCTGCAGGATGAACTGCTGCTGTACTACCAGCCCAAGGTCGACCTGAACAGCGGGGCGCTGGTGGGGGCCGAGGCGCTGATGCGCTGGAACCATCCGCAGCGCGGAGTGCTGGCGCCGGGCGAGTTCCTGCCGCAGATCGCCGGCAGCCGGCTCGAACGCGAACTGGGCGCCTGGGTGATCGACACGGCGCTGGCCCAGATGGCGCTGTGGAGCAGCCAGGGCTTGCAGCTGTCGGTGAGCGTCAACATCAGCGCCGAGCACTTGCTGCATCCGGACTTCTACGACCAGCTGGCGCTGGCGCTGGCGCGCTTTCCGACGGTGCTGGCCAGCCATTTCGAGCTCGAGGTGCTCGAGACGGCGGCCATCAGCGACATGGAGCAGGCGATCGCGGTGCTGGAGCGCTGCCGCGGCCTGGGCGTGGGCTTCGCGCTGGACGACTTCGGCACCGGCTACTCCTCGCTGACCTACCTGCGCAAGCTGCCGGTCGATACCTTGAAGGTGGACCAGAGCTTCGTGCGCGACATGCTCGTCGACAAGGACGACCATGGGATCGTGGAGGGCGTGATCCAGTTGGCGCGCGCCTTCCGCCGCAAGGTGGTGGCCGAGGGCGTCGAAACGCAGGCGCACGGAGAAGCCTTGCTGGCGCTCGGCTGCCACGTCGCCCAGGGCTATGGCATCGCGCGCCCGATGCCGGCCGGGCTGCTGCAGGACTGGGCCAGGCAATGGGGCGAGGCGCCGGCCTGGCCCGGGCGCTGCGCGCCGGCCGCCGGCACGCTGGCGTGCTCCGCGCTATAATTTTGGCGAACCCGGGCGCGCCCGGCACGCCGCCGCGCGCGGCCCTCCGGACCCTGAAAGGCCCGCATGTACACCTTGTATTACTCGCCCGGTTCGGCCAGCATGGCTGTGCACCTGGCCTTGCTCGAAATGGGCTTGCCCTACCAGCTGGCGCTGGTCGACTTCGAACGGCGCGCCCAGCGCGCGCCGGCCTACCTGGCGCTCAATCCGGCCGGCATGGTGCCAACCCTGGTGGCCGACGGGGTGCCGCTGGTCGAGTCCGGCGCCGTGCTGCTGAACCTAGCCGAGCGCCATCCGGATCCGGCGCTGGCGCCGCTGGCCGGCGAAGCGGGGCGCGCGCGCTGGATCGAGACCATCGTGCTGCTGGCCAATCAGCTCGGCGGCGCCTACCGCCTGTGGTTCTATCCGGGCGACCTGGGCATGCTGGAGCACACGCCAGAGTCCAGCCTGGCCATCCGCGCCCGCATCGAGGCGCTCTGGGACCGGCTCGAGGCGCGCCTGCAGGCCGACGGCCCCTACCTGCTGGGGGCGCGCTTTTCCAGCGCCGACCTGCTGCTGGTGATGTACCTGCGCTGGTCGCGCAACATGCCGCGCCCGGCCCTCGAGTGGCCGGCGCTGGCGCGCCTGGCGGCGCTGGTCAAGGCCCGGCCGAGCTGGCACCAGCTGGTCGAGCTGGAAAGCCTGCAGGGCTGGTAGTGCCCCATTTCGCCCCGGCCTGAGGTACAGTGCCAGTATGGAGACTACAAACAATGAGATCGGCGCCTGGGTCAAATTCCTCAGCGAGAACGAGATCCCCGTGCTGCGCCAGACCGAGCGCAAGCTGGCCGAGGCGCGCCAGAACATCGACCACATCAACGACCGCGAGATCGCCGCCATCGTGCTGAACGATCCCCTGATGACGCTGCGCGTGCTGGCCATGATCCGCAGCGACCCGCGCACCAGCAAGGTCAAGGAGGTCACCTCGATCGCCCACGCCACGATGATGTTGGGAATCAATCCTTTCTTCCGCCAGTTCGAGCAGCTGCACCTGCTCGAGGAGGAGCTCAAGCGCGCGCCGCAAGCCTTGCTGCAGATGCTGCAGGTGGTGCGCCGAGCGCGCCGGGCCGGCACCTACGCCTACAACTGGGCGGTCTGGCGCTACGATCCCAATCCCGAGGAAATCATGATCGCGGCGCTGCTGCACGACGTCGCCGAGATCCTGGTGCTGTGCTTCGCGCCGCTCAAGGCCATGCGCATCCATGCCTTGGAGAAGGCCGACCCCCTGTTGCGCAGCGCCCAGGCGCAGCAGGAGGTGCTGGGCTTCCCGCTGCTCGAACTGCAGCTCGAGCTGTGCCGGTTCTGGAATATGTCGGAGCTGATGATCAAGCTGATGGACGACGATCACGCCGAGCATCCGCGCGTGAAAACGGTCAAGCTGGCGGCCGACCTGGCGCGCCACTCGGCCCACGGCTGGACCGACCCGGCCTTGCCCGACGACTTTCGCGAGATCGAGAAACTGCTCAACATCAGCCCCGAAGCCTTGCAGGTGCGGCTCGGTTTGCAGGAAGGGGCAGCTTGAGCGCCGCCATGGAGAACCGTCTCGTCATTTTCGGCGTCAGCAACATCCTCTCCGACCTGTTCGACTGCGCCCTGGCCAGGCAATGGACCCTGGCCAAGGTGGTGGTGCACCTGGCCGAGGCCGCCGAAGCGCGCGACATCGCGCTCTCCGAGCGCCTGCGGGCCCTGTCCGCGCTGGGCGCCGCGCCCCGGGTCCAGACCCTGGCCGAATTCGAACCGGCGCCGGGCGAACTCTACCTGCTTGGCCCCACCACGCCGGCGCGCGCGGCGCTGGCGCGCGAGCTGGTCGAGCGCTTCGGCATGTCGTTTACCACCCTGGTCCACCCGACGGCCTACGTGTCGCCGCTGGCGACGCTGGGACAAGGCGTATTCGTGGGCGCCAACAGCGTGATCGGCCCCGGCGCGCAGCTCGACGAGCACGTGTTCGTCAACCGCGGCGCCACGATCGGGCACGATACCCGGATCGGGGCGTTTTCCCGGATCCAGCCCGGCTGCAACCTGGGCGGCCTGTCGCGGCTGGGGCGTGGCGTGACGATTGGCATCGGCGCCACGCTGATCGAGCGCCTGGTGATCGGCGCCGGCGCCTACGTTGGCGCCGGGGCGGTGGTGACGTCCGATGTCGCGGCCTCGACCCTGGTGGTGGGCGTGCCGGCCCACTTCAAGAAGTTGCTGGGCGACGCCGCCCAGGACAGCCGCGGCCAAGCCTAGTCACGCTTGCGGTGTCCGAAGCGGGCGATCGCCGCTGCCGCTGCCGTCAGCAGCGCCGGTCCGGCCTGCGCCAGGTCGAGCGTGCGCACGTAGCGCTCGCGCATGGCCGCGCCCATGCGCCGGCGCCGCGC
Organism: Pseudomonadota bacterium; assembly: GCA_040390195.1. Lineage (GTDB taxonomy): Bacteria > Pseudomonadota > Gammaproteobacteria > Burkholderiales > Burkholderiaceae_D > Telluria_A. The sequence goes on from JAZJYV010000002.1 coordinate 33,070, forward strand.
CGGGTCGGCAATCAGGGCCGCCAGTTCGGTGAAATAGGCCTCCTGCGAAGCCTGCCCGAGCTCGCCGAGCTTGTGGCCGCCATCGCTGCCGTCCAGCGCCAGCACCGGCAAGCCGGCCGCCATGGCTTCGGCCACGCTGATGCCCCCGCCCAGGCGCGCCGGATTGAGGTAGATATCCGCCTGGGCAAACACGGCGTCCACCGGCTGCCGGTGCGCCAGCAGCTGCAGCTGGGCAGGAGGGACGCCTGCCAGCGCCGGCGGCAAAGCGCCAGCGCCGCCGACCAGCAGCCAGACCAGGCTCGAATCCCGGCGCAGCAGTTCGACCATGCGAGCGGCCCAGTCGCCATCGATTTCCGTCACCAGGCGCGCGCCCACCGTCAGCAGCACGGTGCGCCCGGGCGTGCGCGGCGCCGGCGGGCCCGGTGCCTGCATCAGCGTGCGAAATGGATAATGGTAGCCGCGCGCCGGCGGCAGGCTCGACCCCCAGTCCTGGCTGTCGATGCCGTGGCGCGCCCGGTCGGACGCCAGCCAGCAGTCGACCGGCGCCAGCGGCGGCACGCCGTGCACGCACAGCCCCAGGACCGGACGCGCCGCATACAAAGGCGCCAGCAAGGGCGAACAGAAGCCGACGAACAGCACCAGGTCGGGATCGTAGAGCGCGATCTGCGCCAGCATGTCGCGCCAGCGCCGCATCAGCGAGAAGCGCGCGTCGCTGAGCGTGACGGTCAGGCCTTGCGGCACCATGGCGCCCAGTTGCGCCGGCGTGACGCTGGGCAGCAGCACGCCAAGGGGATGGCCGGCATAGTCGTTCTGCGCGGGCAGGTCGATTTCCTGGCAGGAGAACAGGCGCACCTCCACACCCTGGGCCTGCAGCAGCGCGGCATGGCTGATCGCCATGACGGTTGGAGGATGGCTGCTGCCGCCGAGGTAATTGGCCAGCAGCGCGACGCGCCGCGGCGCGCTCACCGGGCGCGCGGCCAGGGTGGCGCCGGCCGAGCGTTCGAGCGCGTCGCCAAGGCACCGGATCAACGCCGGCAGGCGGGCCGCGCGCAAACGTTGGACGAACCCGTGGTGGCTGCGCTCCGCGGCCACGGCACATCCCCACTCCAGGTGCACAAGGCTTGCCAGGCGCTCGGCGTCGAAGGGCTTGAGCTTGAGCGCGATCTGCGCGGCCTGGCTGGTGTAGGCCGCCTCGCCGGTGACAGCGGCCAGGAAGGTGGCGCGAAAATAGCCTGCCACGCCGCCGGCCGCCACCTGGGCCAGCAGGCGCTGGCGCACGCGCGCCTTGGCCGAGGCATCGGCCGCTTCGGTGTAATGCGCGTACAGCGTATGCCAGCGCGACCTTGAAACGGGATTGGCGGCGACCTGCCCGGCGCTGTCGTCGAGCAGGCTGGCGTGAGTGGGGGGCGGGACATCCATTGCTTGGACTGTCGGTTGACATTGGAGCACATCATCATAGTCGAAATGACGGCGCCATGCGCTGGCGCGCCGGCCCTGCGTGTTGAAACACCCTCATTGCCGCCTGCGCGGGAAGGATGGTGCTGCCGGGACATCAGCATTTCCACCCTGCGACCTGGTGGAAAAGCTGATCTGTCAAATGCCTGGCGCTAGAACTTGTAGCGCAAGCCGAGCAGCACTTCGCGTCCCGTCACATTGTTGACCACTACGCTGTCGCGCGCGCGGCTGATGAACTGGTCGTTGGCCTGGTTGGTCAGGTTGACCCCTTCCAGCGTCACTTCCATCTTGTCGCTGATCTTGTACGACAGCGACAGGTCCACGTTCAGCGACTTGTTTTTGCCTTCCACATCGTTGTTGTTCTGGCCCGGCACCCGGGTCAGGAAGCTCGAACGCTGCGACGCCGACACGCGTCCGCTGAACTTGCCGTCGTCATAGTAGAAGGTGGCGTTCCACGAAGTGGGCGACAAATTGAGCAGGTCGTCGGTGATGGTCGCCGCGCTGCTTGGCGAGACGATGTACTCGATGGTCGACTTGACCGAGGTGTAATTGAGCAGCATGCCGAAGTTGCGGCCCCAGTCGGGCAGGAAGGTGAACGGTTGCTGGTAGTTGAGCTCATATCCCTTGAGCTTGCCGCCGTTGGTGTTGATCGGCGCCGTCACCTGGAACACTTCGTCGCCCGTGAAGTTGGCCGGCAACAGCGACAGCGGCAGCCCCGTCTCCTTGTACGGCACATTGGTGCGCAGGCTCTGGATATAGGTGTCGATGTTCTTCTGGAACAGGCCCAGGCCGAGGAAGGCGTTCTTGCCGAAGTACCACTCGAAACTGCTGTCGAAGGTCTTCGCGCGGAAGGGCTTGAGCAGCGGATTGCCGCTGGTGATGGACAAGGTGCCGGTGGTGGCGATGGTGCCGCCCGGGCTCAGGTTGCTCAGCTGCGGGCGCGCCATCACCTTGGCCGCCGCCAGCCGCACGATGAAGTCCTGCGTCAGGTTGGCCGCCAGGTTGAACGAGGGCAGGGCGTCGCGGTAGGTATTCTCCACCGCCACGGCGGTGCCGCCGCCGTTGGCCTGGTAGCCGGTGGCGAGCTGCCTGGTCTCGACATAGCGCACGCCGGCGTTGCCGCGCAGGGGGATGGCGCCGAGCTCGGTCGTGAAATCGGCCATCAGGAAGCCGCCGCTGTCGTTCTCGGTCACGCTGCGGTTGTTGCCGCGCGCATTGCCGTTGGTGATCGACGAGAGCGTGAAGTCGCCCGGCCCGCCCACCGGCCCGCTTTTGAGGCAGTTGCAGTAGATGTCGTACGCCTGCGCGATCGCGTTCAGGTTCGGGATGGTCCAGCTGGTCGGGGTGCCGGCGGGCAGGCTCTGGCCCTTGCCAAAACCGGTGATCAGCGTCGTCAGGCTGGCCAGCGAGGTGCCGGACGGCGGCGCGAAGATGGTGTCATTCTGGTTCACGCGACGGAACTCGTAGGAGTCGAAGGTGTACTTCTTGTAGTCGGCGCCCGCGCGCAGGCTCAGCTTGTCTGGCATCACGTCCCAGATCATGTCCATGTGCGCCACGTCGTTGGTGTTGGTGGCGCCTTGCGGACGGATCCGGATCTCGCTGGTGCTGGTGTTGGCCACCGTGGCGGCCTGGGTGCCGCTGCTTGCCAGCGGCACCGGCACCAGTTGCAGCGCGCCGCCGGTGACCGGATCGAAGGGGTAGCTGATGATCGGCAGCCGGTCGCTGTTGCGGAAATCGATTGAGTAACCGTTCACGTTCAGCGCGTCAAGCGTGGTCGTGGTCTGCACCGGGTTGCGGAATTTCGAGGTTGCACGGCCCAGTTTGGCGGTCATCCGCAGCACGTCGCTGAACTGGTGTTCGAGCGTCAAAGTCGGCTGGGTGAAGGTGGTCGAGAGCTCGTCGAAACGCGACTCGGCACGGATGTCGACACCGTTGAAGACGCCGTACAGCAGGGCGCCGTTGGGCGCGTACTGGGCGCTCACCACGCTCGTTTGCGGCTTGCCGCCCTGGGTCGCGGTGCGGCTGAACGAGATCGCTTCGAGGAAGTCTTCCTGGCGCGTCGCGTCGAGCTTGGAGTACAGCATGTCGAGCGTGACGAGGGTGCCGCGCTGGGGCTTCCATTGCAGTGCGCTGGTCAGGCCGAGGCGGTCCTGGTCGTGCGTCAGGCGGCCGTAGCGTGGCAGGCGCGGCGTGAAATTGGCCGGGTCGCTGGCGGCGGTGTAGGCGGCGGTGGCGGCGGCGCTGGCTGGCAGGCGCGCCACGCCCTGGGCCGCCGGGCCACAGGTGGTCGCGGTCGAGGTGCTGGGATTGGCCGGAGTGACGCCGATCGGGGCACACCAGCCGCCCGAGGACGGACCATTGTCCCAGCGTACGGTGGAGAAGCCTTCCTCATACAACTGGCGCTTCGAATAGGCGCCCGAGACCAGCACCCCGATGGTACGGTCGGCGAAGGTGTTCGACACCAGGAAGCCGACCCGCGGATCGGTCTTTCCCGACAAGTCGTTGTAGCGGCCCTTGGCCATCACGCTGGCGTTGAAGCCCTTCAGGTCGAACGGGCGCAGCGTTTGCAGGTCCACGGTGGCGCCCAGCGAGCCTTCGTCGACGTCGGCCGAGGAGCTCTTGCGCACCGTGAGCGAGTTGAACAGTTCAGACGGAAACACATTGAAGTCGAAGCCGCGCGAGCGGTTCGCGCCGCCCGAGCTGTCGGTGCCGCCGGTGGTGGCCAGGCCCTCGATGCCGTTGATGCGCACCCGCGTGAAATCCTGGCCCAGGCCGCGCACGGTGATGCTGCGGCCTTCGCCGGCGTCGCGGTCGATCACCACGCCGGGCACGCGCTGCAGCGATTCGGCCAGGTTGGTGTCGGGGAACTTGCCCATGTCCTCGGACTTGATGACATCGACGATGCCGTTGTCCTCGCGCTTTTTGTTGAGCGCGCTTTCCATGGCGGCGCGCATGCCCGTCACCACCACCACCGCCGGTTCGGCGGCCGGTGCAGGAGCGCTTTGTGCGTAGGCGCCACCGATGGCAAGCGCGCAAACCGAAGTACTGCCAACGATGCGGGCGGCAAACCTGCCCAACGATAGACGGGAATCATGGTCGAACATGTTGTCTCCTCATTATTATAATTGGTCAGGCCGGTTTTAATTCTACGCGCAATATTCCTTAATGTGGTCAGTCCAATAACGATTTTGGTCAGGCTACTTTGTGTTTTGTTGGGTAAGTACAACGCGCAGCGGATGGCGCAGGCGGGCCGCCGCGTTGGCCACGTAGGCTTCCCACTGGGCGCGCGTGGCGATCTCGCCGGCCCGGTCCCAAGCCGCGCCAACCAGGTAGCGCAGCGGCTTGCCCGAGGTGGCCGGGGCCAGCACCAGCTCGTTGAGCGTATCTTCGGCATAGCCGCTGGCGTCGGGCAGCACGATGGCCGTGCCCAGCGCACCGTTGGACGATTGTTCGATCCATTGCAGCAGCGCGCCGTCGGCCTGCTGTTGTACCAGGCCGATCCGGGCCAACTGCTTCTTGTCCGATGGCGTCTTGTTCAGGCCCAGCGCGACGGTCAGGCTGGACGGGCCGCTGAAGCTGAAGGTGCTCTCGATCTGGTCCAGGTAGTGGCCGGCGTCGACCGTGAAGCGCTTCACTTCGGACACCTTGGTGCCGGCCGCGTCCCAGGCGTCGTAGGACAGCTCGAACACGGCGCGCACCGGGCCGTTGGCGAGCACTTTCCAGGTGGCGTAATTGCGGCCCACATACAATTGCTTGCCGTCCCACACGCCAGTGCCGCCGGCCCCGCGCGAGGCACCGACGTTGTACATGTCCATGCCTTCGCCCTCGTCCTTGTGGTAGTGGTCGTGGCCCTTGTTGTACCAGCGGTCGACGATGGGGTAGCTGACCCGCTTGGCCCAGATGTCGAGCCCGCTCGTGACCAGCACTTCCTTGCCGCTGCCGGGCGCGGCTGGCGCCGCCAGCGCCGGGCCGTAGGTGCGGTGCCCGATCTTGTCATTCTCCCAGGCGAAGTCGTCGAGCCGCTCGGGCACGTAGCGGGCGAAGGCCTTGACGGGGAATACGGGTGCGAGCGCTTCCGTCTTCTCGACCGTGAAGCTGGCGCTGTGCTCGCCGGCGGCGAAATCATGCTGGAACAACAGCTCGCCGTAAGCCACGCCGACCCCGGCCGGATCCTTGGACTGGGGCGCGACATTGGTCACCTGGAACGGCAGCGCACGTCCGGCCGCGTCGCGCACGGCGATGTGCTGGATCAGCGCGCCAGGCAGGGCCTGGTTCAGCTGGGACCAGGGCAGGCTGATGGTTTCGGCCACGCGCGCCGCGTCGAGGTCGTGGCTGACCGTGATGGTCAGGCGTTCGGCCGCCAGCGCCGGCGTGGCCGCCAGCAGGGCGGCGCAGCAGATCAGTGTAAATCGCATGGGGCCGCCTGGTTCAAGGTTGTTCGCGGTAGTCGGACTGCCCGCCCGACTTGGGCAGGTAGTGGTAGGTGCGCAGCTTGTACTGGATGTCGATTGCCGGATTGCCGATCAATTTGATCATTTCGGCGCCGGCCAGCAGCGTCGGGCCGTAGCCGTGCAGGGCGTCGACGCTGGTGGGCCGATTGTAGTAGTAGACCTGGTCGCTGGCGAAGGTGGTGCCCACGCAAGTGCCCTCGACCTGGCCCCTGGCGTTGACGCGGGTGGCCAGCGCGTTCCAGCCGGCCTGGGCGATCGAGCCGTAGGTGGCCGGGCTGATCCAGCCCTGGTTGATCGCGTGGGCGATGGTGTAGACGAAGATCGCGCTGGCCGACGTCTCCAGGTAGGAGTCGTTACGGTCGATCATCTGGTGCCACAGGCCGCTGCCGGACTGGTATTGGGCGATGCTGCGCAAGCTGGTGCGTAGCTGGGCCAGCACCTTCGGATAGCCCGGATGATCCTTGGGCAGCACGTCGAGCAAGTCGCTCATCGCCAGCACCGCCCAGCCGTTGGCGCGCGCCCAGTAGAACTGCGGCGCGTCCGGGTGGCTGGCGTTCCAGCCGTGCGTGTACAGGCCGAGCGCCGGATTGAACAGGTGCGACGTCATCGACAGCACGTTGCCGACGGCGTCGTCGTAGTAGCTGCGCTTGCCCGTCATCCGGCCCAGTTCGGCCAGTGCCGGCACGCCCATGTAGAAGTCGTCGGCCCACAGCGAGCTCGCCTGCGGGCGCTTGCGCGCGAAGCTGCCGTCGGCCAGCCGGTACTGCTTGGTCGAGACCCAGTCGCCGCAGGTGGCGATCATGGCCGACAGGTCCGGGCCCACCCTGGCCAGGCGCGCGCGCATCAGGGCCGCGCACATCGAGCCGCTGTCGTCGAGCGAACGGGGATCGAGAAAGCGGGCGAAGCTGTTGGCACGATCGAGGTGGAATTGCTGTTCCTGGGCGCGGAAATAGGGCAGGGTGGCGCCGAAGAAGTCCAGGTGGCGGGCCGTGAAATTGGTGAAGCGTGGGTCGCCGGTGGCGGCCGCCGCCTTGAGCATGCCGGCGTGCACCACCCCCATTTCATAGACTTGCAGGCCGAAGTCGCCCGAGCTGCTCTCGAACGCGGCCCCGGCCACGGGATGGCTGAAATCGGTGATCGGCTTGCCGCTGGCCTTGTCGACCACCCGGGTCGGGGTGGCCGTCTCGAGGTAGGCGCGGATGCGCTGCAAGGTCTCGCCGATCTCGGCTGCGCGCGGCATCTGGTAGGGGATCGGGTAAGTCCCTTCGCCAGCGTCGAGGGGGCTTTTGTTGTCGCGGTTACGGTGGGGGCCGTCTGCGTGGACGACGCTCGCGCATAGGGCGAGCGCGGCAATGGCGGCTAGGCGTTTGACTGGCATGGTGAACAGAAATCCCGGTGAGGCCGAAGCGTTGATCGAGGATGCCTGACCGCAGCGGCCGCGCATCTGGTCAGGCCATTCTAATTTGGCCTGACCAAATTTGCAAGGTGGACGAACCACATTTGGGATCAAACGCACGAAAACAGCCTGCTGCCGGTGTCCTGGACTGAAAAGAAACGTTGGCCCAATTGTAGGGTGGAAAAGCGAAGCGCATTCCACCATGCTTGCGCCGGGTTAGCGCCAGCATGCCAGAATGCGCTTCGCCTTCCCACGCGCCCTGGCGTTTAGCGACGAATTCTCAATTGATCACGCTAGCCGCGCGAGAACGTCCGCGTCACCCGTTCAAGGTGGGCGCGCATGGCCTGGCGCGCGCCTGCCGCATCGTGCCCGGCGATCGCCTCGACGATGCGGCGGTGATCGGCCAGTGTCTGCAAGCGCAACTCCTCGGTCTGGAAATGCTCCTTGAGCTTGTGCCACAGGCTGCCGCGTTGGTTCCACAGGTACTCGATCACACCGACCAGCGCCGTGTTGCCAGTGGCGCGCGCAATGGCCATGTGAAAGTTACGGTCGGCCTGCTCGTTGCTGGCGCGGTCTTCATGGTGGCGTTCCATCTCGACGACCGCCTTGAGGATGGCGTCGATCGCCGAATCGGTGCCCATGCGCGCGGCGATGGCTGCCACTTCCGCCTCGATCAGGCGGCGCGCGGCCAGCACCTCGAACGGGCCGGGGCCGACTTCGGGCAGGTCGGCCTGGGCGCTGGCCTGCTCGCTGACGTAGACGCCGGAGCCGCCACGCACTTCCACGATGCCGCCCAGCTCCAGCACGATCAGCGCCTCGCGCAGGGAAGCCCGGCTCACGCTCAGTTTGCTGGCCAGCTCGCGTTCGGCCGGCAGGCGCTCGCCCGGTTTGATATTTTCCTTTCGAATCAACTCCTGGATGTGGGTGGCCACCACCCGGTACAGGCGCGGTTCGGGCGTAGTCGCTTCATTCGGTGTTTTCATCGGTGCGGGACGTCTCGGGAAAATGGAGGAACCGCTTGATTCTAGAGTGGTATGGCCAATGTGACAAGGTGGATCGGCCAATCGACGCGGCTGCATGCACCAAAGTGCAATTGAAGCCGGCGCCGCCAGGGCGCATCATGCAGGCAATGTCATTTGGAGGTCCGCCGATGTCCGCTCCCCGTTCGCTGAGTCTGACCTGCCTTGCCCTGCTCGCAGCGGCCTGGTGCGCGGGTGCGGGCGCGCGCGGCCTGACGGTGTGCGTGGCCGACACCTCCTACCTGCCAATCAGCGTGCCCGGTTACGAGGCGCCCGGCCAGGCGCTGGCGCGTCAGGCGTTCGAGCATCAGCGGCAGCAGGTCGCGTTCGTCGTCGCGCCCTGGCGCCGCTGCTTGCTGGGGGCCGAAGCGCAAGAGTACGACGCGGTGCTGGGCGCGGCGCCGAACCCCTCGTTTGCGCCGTTTCTCGCCTTTCCCACGCGCGAGGGCAAGGCCGATCCGCAACAGCGGCTGGCACAGGTGACCCTGGTCGTGCTGCGCCGCGCCGGCGCGCGCGCGAGCTGGGATGGCGAACGCTTCGAGTTCCTGACGCTGCCGGTGCTGTATGGGGCGGGCCTGGTAATTGTGCGCGACAAGCTCGCGATTCTGGGCGTGGCGGCCAACGATAGCGCCAAGACGCCGGGGCAGCTGATGCGCATGCTCGTCGCCGGGCGCGCCGATGTCGTCGTGATCCACCGTGCCGAAGCGGAAGCCATGCTGGAATCGACTGAATTCGCCGGCAAGATCGACCTGCTCGAGACGCCCTTCGTGACCTTCGACGCCTACCTGGCCGTGCGCCGCAGCCTGTTGGCGGCCCAGCCCGAGCTGGTCAAGGCGATCTGGAACGATATCGCGCGCATGGCCGCTGCGCCGGCCTGGGCCGGGCAGCGCCAGCTGCTCATGGCGCGCATTCCGGCAATGGCCGTCAGGCCGTAGAAGCTCCGGCTTGGGCCGCGATCCAGCGCAGCAGCTCGCGCCCGAGCACGCGCGTGCGCGCCGTGTCGACCTGGCGCCGCTTGTAGGCGTCGTGGCTGGCCGGTCCGCTGATGCTGCGCTCGTGGCTGGCCTGGTCCATCAACTGGATCTCGTATTCGAAGAAGAAGCCGACGTCGTAGCCGGGCGTGCCCATGTCGCCGGCATCGGCCTTCACGTGGATCATCTTGCGCAAGGTCACCTGCACGCTGTTGAAATCGGCTCCGCTATGTGGATTGTCGGCGCGCCTCTGGGGCTGGGCCAGCGCCGCCATCTCTCGGTCCATCTGCTGCAGCAGCGCGGCCGGATAGCAGTCGCTGCGTTCGAGCTGGGCGCGGTACTTGACGAACACCTGTTTGGCCGCCTCCAGGTCGAGCAGGGTGTTGCGGGTGCGCTGGGCGTCGACATTGGTGACCGAGAGCAGGTGGGCGCGCTGCAAGGTGTTGAGCGCGAGCAGGCATTCGAAGCGGGTATGAAAAATCAGGCGCACGCCGAGGTGGTCGTAGATGTCGGCCGCCAGGTAGGCCGCCTTTTGCAGCAGCTTGAGCAGGATGCTGTTGCGGCCCTTGTTGTTCTTGCGCTCGAAATGCAGCAGCGGCAGGCACACTTCGCCGTCGGTCAGGTAGTACTGATCGCCGTCCCGGCGAATCACCTCGTCGAGGCTGGAGAACACTTGCTCGCGGATGGTGCTGAAGTGGCGCAGCTTGAGGTTGTTGTCGATATAGAAGATCCCGTGCATCACTTTGAGCACGGCGCACGACCACATGCACAGCACGTCTGCCTGCTGGCCGCGCGAGGAGGCATACACCAGCAATTGCAGCAGCTCGGCTGGCGCGGCCACCTCGGGCGGAATCAGGCCCGCCTGGCCGGCGTCGAGGAAGGTGCTGGCGATGAACTCGACCGCCTCGCGGTGGGCGTTGGTGATCAATGCCTGGGCTGCCGGCTGGTCGAGGTCGAAGCCGTATTCGCGCACGAACTGGCGCGCATCGCCCAGGTTGCGCAAGGCCAGCGCGCTCAGGTCGATGGCCGAGACGCCGCCGGCGATCGCGTTGAGGTAATTCCAGTTGAGCGAAAACTTGCGCTTGCTCTTGAGCGAGGCCCGCAGTGCAGTCATGGTTTCCCGGTCTGGTGGTGGGTGGGCCGGCGCCGCCGAACCCACGCCCTGCAAGCAGTATCGCAGTCCGTCGCGTGTTGGTCAACCGGCAATAATTGCACCACGGATATTGAAATGGACGGGCACTAGGAGTACAACTGAGGCAGGACTTGACCGTGCCGGGAGTGGGCGATGAAACCGCGGAATTTGCTGGCCGTGTACTGTTGTGCTGCCTTGCAGCAGGCCGGGGCGCAAGAGGCAGTCGCGCTGTACGGCGTGGTCGATCTGGGCCTTGTATCGGACAGCAATTCCGGCCACCAGATGATCAAGTTTGAGAGCGGCAAGCAGACTGCCTCGCCGCCGGGCCGCTCAACGTCACGCTCGCCGCGTACGACAGCAACCGTTACGCCAAGAACGCCGACGCGACGCAGCTGGCACTGGGCGCCTGCCATGCCCTGTCGGCGCGCAGCAATGTGGTCGCATCGCATCTGAATAATGGGATGGCCGCCAGCGACCAGACGACGCTGTCGGGCGCCACGCGCCGGCTCGTCGCGTTCGGCATGCGCCACCAATTTTAGGACCGGGGAGGAGGCACTATGGATCTGTATCGGGCGCTCTGGCGCGTGAGTGCCGCACTGTTGCTGGCCGCCGGCTGCGTGCTGGGCGTGGCCTCGCACGCGGCCGAGGTGCACATGGCGTTCGGCGAAAAGATTCCGCCGTTCTGTTTTCCGGAAACGGACTCCGGCATTGAAATTGAAATCATCCGCGAGGCGCTGGCCTACCGCAAGCACGTGCTCAAGCCGCGCTATTTTTCATTCGCGCGCATTCCGGTCGCGTTCAAGGCCGGTGACGTGGACGCGGCCATGACTGACTTGGGCGAAGACATGACGGCCTGGGGCGCCCACTACGGCGACCCGGCGGTGTTCTACGACAACGTCTTCATCAGCCTGAAAGACCGCAAGCTGCTCATCAAGAAGCCGGAAGACTTGCGCGGCCTGACCGTGATCTCGTTCGCCGGCGCCGCCAAGCGCTATCCTGCCTGGCTCGACGCGGTGCGCAAGGCAGGCCGCTATTTTGAACAGAACGACCAGGCATTGCAGGTGCTGACGCTGGACCGTGGCCGCTACGACGTGGTGCTCAGCGACCGCAACATCTTCAAGTATTTCACCTTGCAGCTCATGCTCAACAAGAGCTTCAAGCCCAAGCCGGTGGTCGAAACCCACTTTGCCAAATTCAACCCGATGGACTACCGCCCGGTGTTTCGCGACGCCCGCGTTCGCGACGATTTCAACGCAGGGTTGAAACATCTCAGGGAAACCGGGCGCTTCGACGAAATCTACCAAAAATACCTGGGCGATTCCTAGCCACCGGCGTCACGAAAGGGCAACAGCATGCGTCTTGCGGCGATTTCACTGATCTGCGTCAGCGCCCTGGCGCTGGGCGCCGGGCAGCCGCGCACGTTTACGATCGGCGTCGAAGACCTGCAGTACTATCCGCTGCACACGATTGATGCGGCCAATGAATATCGCGGCTATGCGCGCGAGGTGCTGGACCTGTTCGCGCACCAGCAGGGTTACCAGTTTCATTATGTGCCGCTGCCGATCAACCGCCTGTATCTGGCCTTTCTCCAGGATGGCAGCGTCGACTTCAAGTATCCCGACAACCCGAAATGGAAGCCCGAGCTGCGCGGCGCGCGGCGCGTGCGCTACAGCGCCGCAGTGGTCACGTCGGAGGAGGGCGCAATGGTCCTGCCGCGCCAGCGCGGCCGGCCGTTCAGCCAACTGCGCACACTGGGCACGGCGCTCGGTTTCACGCCCTGGCCCTATCTGTCGGCGATCGAGTCGAAGACGGTCGTGCTGACCACCGCCAGCGGCTTTGACGGCCTGCTGCGCCACGCGCTGGCCGCGCACCTCGATGCAGTCTACGTCAACGTCGATGTCGCCAACTACCTGCTGGCCGAGGCGAAGCTGCCCGGCGCCCTGGTGTTCGATCCCGGCCTGCCGCATGCGCGCAGCGACTTCAGCCTGGCCACGCTGCGCTACCCGCAGGTGCTGGCCGAGTTCGACCAGTTCCTGCGTCGCGAGCAGGTGCAACTGCAGAAGCTGCGCAAGAAATACGGCATCGAGGAGCGCGGCCCCTGAGCAGATGCGTTCTTCAGCGACCCCGTTCGCGCCACACCATCAGGGCCAGCACCCCAAGCACCGCGAAGGCGATGGCACTGGCCCATGCCGGCACCGCAAAGCCGTTGACCGTGACCGGCCACCCGAGCACGAAACGCAGGGCGTGGATCAAGGCGACCAGGCCAAGCAGCAAGGCTGCGATGGTGGAAAACGGCTTCATGTGGCCGCTCCCTGGAGAATGCGGTACTCGGTCTGCACCAGGCCGCTCGGGTAATGGTGCGTGGCGACATGCTGCAGTTGAACATCGTGCGCCAGCGCGCCAAACAGGGCAATGCCCTGGCCGATCAGCACCGGCACGCGGGTCACAATCAGGCGCTCGATCAGCCCGGCGGCCAGGAAGCGCTGGATCGTGTTGCCGCCGTCAATGTAGGCGTGGCCGATGCCGCGGGCGTCCAGTTGCGCCACCAGCGCGGCCGGCTCGCCGCACAGGTGCTCGACCCGCGCGCCGGGCGGTGCGGCAGCCAGCGCGCCGCTGCTCAATACGAACACCGGCTTGTCGCCGTAGGGCCATTGCTCGAACGCCAGCACCGTCTGGTAGGTCTTGCGGCCGATGACGAGGGCGTCGACGCTGGCCATGAACTCGTCGTAGCCATGAGCTTCGCCCCCGCCCTCGGGCAGGAAATCGAAGCTGCCGTCGGCACGTGCCATGAAACCGTCGACGCTGACGCCGACGAACACCGATGCTTTCATTGAAGCCTCCGCACGAAAAACTCGTCATTCCCGCGCAGGCGGGAATCCATACTTCGCCAGGCGCTTGGCATGAGGAAAACGCAGGCGTTTTCCCTGCGCGGGAAGTCGGGCCTGCCAGTGCCAGTCACGGCGAGTCAAATTTTCGATGTATTCACACCTCGTACGTTCATGCCCACGCTGATCCTAGCGTACCACCTCCAGCTTGACCTTCTTGCCGCCGCGGTAGGTGTAGAGCGTCAGCGCGGCGTCCGTCAAGTCGCCATTGGCATCGAAGGCGATCTCGCCGGTGATGCCCTGGTACTTGAGCCTGGCCAGTTCGGGCAAGTACCTGGCCGGATCGGCCGACCTGGCGTTGCGCATGGCCGTGGCCAGCAGCATCACGGCGTCATAGGCATACGGTGCGTAGGTCTGCAATTCGAGCTGGTACTTGGCCTGGTAGCGCGCCACGAAATCGGCGAAGGCTTTCTCCTGCGCGCCGCTGACGCCGCCGGCCACGGCGCACGTGACCTTGTCCTCGCCCAGGCCGTCAGCGGCCAGCGTCGGCAGCTTTTCCGAACAGGTCCCATCGCCACCCATGAACTTCGCGTTCAGGCCGAGCGCCTTCATCTGCCTGAGCATGGGGCCGGCCACCGCGTCCATGCCGCCGTAGAACAGCACGTCCGGATTCTTTCCCTTGACCTGGGTCAGGATGGCGTTGAAATCGGTCGCCTTGTCGTTGGTGAACTGGCGGCTGACGATCTGCGCGTCGCCGCCGGCCGCCTTGACGCCCTTGATGAATTCATCGGCCAGGCCCTGCCCGAAGGCGGTCCGGTCGTCGATCACGGCAATGCGCCTGGCCTTCAGGCGGCCGACCGCGTAACGCCCCAGCGCGCTGCCAACCTTGCTGTCGTTGGCGACCACCCGGAACGCCGTCTTGAAGCCCTGGTGGGTGTACAGCGGCGAGGTGGTGGCCGGCGAAATCTGAGGGATGCCGGCAATGGCGTAGATCTTCGAGGCCGGCACCGTGGTGCCCGAATTGAGGTGGCCGACCACGCCGGCCACACCCGCGTCGACCAGCTTCTGTGCCACCGCCGTGCCCTGCTTGGGATCACCGCCGTCGTCCTCGGCCAGCAGCACCAGCCTGACTGGCTTGCCGTCGATCGCAAAGCCTTTGGCGTTGAGGTCCTCGATCGCCATGCGCGCGCCGTTCTCCGTGTCCTTGCCCAGGTGGGCGCTCGGTCCGGACACGGGCGAGGCGCTGCCGATCTTCACCACGCTGTCGGCGGCAGTGCTGGCGCCGCTGGCAAGCAGGACCAGCAGGACGGGGGCGAGTTTCTTGTGCAGGCGCATGGCGGGGTTTCCTTTTTGGTTGCTTGGCTTGGCCGATTGTAGTGCTTGCATACCCAAATGGACCCACATAATTTGATTGACAGTCCAGCATGCTACCGCTACCATCGGCAAATCGGTGTTTGGTACCGGTACCATTGGCAATGCCAGAGCGAGAGTGGAACCGATTCCGCCAGGCGCGCCGAAGCAGCGGGGGCTGCAATTTCTTGTTAATTAGGGGACAAAAGTGTTGAAAAATAACTACAAGCAGCCAAGGATGAAGCCGATCGCATCGGCTCTGGCACTGGCGATGCTCGCCATCATGGACGGCGCCTCGGCGCAAGAGTCGACGGCCACGCCCGGCCACCTGGAAACGGTGCTGGTAACGGCCAACAAGCGGGTCGAAAAACTGGAAAACGTGCCGATGGCGATCTCGGTCATGACCGAGGCGGAACTGGCACGCAACAATGTGCGCGAAATGGAAGACATCATCAACCTGATTCCTTCGCTCTCCATCATCTCGGGCACGACGAGTGCCAACAATGCGATTTTCATGCGTGGAATTGGAACCGTTTCCGTCGGTATCGGCGTCGAGTCCGATGTCTCCGTGATCATCGACGACATCCCGATCGCCACCCAGTTCCAGGCCTTCAAGGACCTGGCCGACGTGTCGCGCGTGGAAGTGCTGAAGGGGCCGCAAAGCACCCTGTTCGGCAAGTCCGCCGTGGCCGGCGCGATCAACATCGTGACCAAACCCATTTCCGGCCCGATGACCTATCGCGGCAGCGTCTACAACACCAACGACGGCGAATGGCGGGTCGGCGCGTCGGCCAGCGGCAAGGTGTCGGACACCTTCGGCCTGCGCATCGCGGCCAGCGACACCCGCATGCCTGGCAATTTCCACAACCTGACGACGGGCACCGACGTCAACGGCTCGGGCGGCAAATCGTTCATCGCCAAGTTCTCGTGGCAGGCGACGCCCGAGTTGTCGGTCGACTTCCTGCCGCGCTACAACTACCAGGAGAACACCCGCGGCGTGACGGCAATCAACGGCTTCGATCTGCGCACCGGCTCGGTGGCCGCTGGCAACCTGGTCGTCACGCCGGCCGACCCCAACACGGCCTACCTGAACGGCAATTCGCAACTGCCGGCATCGGTGAACCTGAAGGGCATCGACGTGCACGACCCGAACAACCGCAATGTGCGGCGCGATTTCCCCACCGGCATGACCTCGACCGACCGCGGCGCCGGGCTGAAATTGACCTACCTGCTGCCGAACGATGCGACGCTGATGTCGATCACCTCGGTCTCGCGCTATCTGGCCAATGATTCGCGCGACCAGGATTTCGTCGACGTGCCGACCATCGCTGTGCCCGGCTCGTCGACCCTGGTGGCCGGCAACAACCAGTTTGGCACCTACGACATCCGGGTCAAGACCGAGGAATTGCGCTACGTGTCGCCGGACACGGGCGCGCTGCGCTACGTGGCCGGCCTCTGGCTGGCCAGGAATGAAATCTACCGCCATTTCATCCGCGGCACCTGTGTCGCCCCGGCCGTGTGCTCGGCCAGTTCGACCTCGAGCCCGACCAACTACTACACCGACATCTACAACGTGAACAAGGCGCTGTACGGCCAGGCGACTTGGGAATTTTTGCCCAGCTACACGATGCTGGTCGGCCTGCGCGACAACATCGAGACCTCCGGTTACCACTACGCGCGCAACTTCTACACCAACCAGCTCGACCGCTCGACGTTCGTGCCGGGCCCGGTTGGCGTGGACCAGTTCGCCAGCGAAGGCAACCAGGACCATTCCGTCACCGGCAAGCTCAGCGTGCAGCATCAGTTCAGTCGCGAATGGATGGCCTACGCGATGGCCGCCACCGGCTACAAGGGCATCGCCTACGACGTCACGAGCGGCCTGAAGGCCTCGGCCGCGTTCCCGGTGGCGCCCGAGTACAGCCAGACGTTCGAGATCGGCACCAAGGCCAACCTGTTCGACAACCGCATGTCGTTCGCGGCCACGGTCTACAACACCGACTTCTTCAATTACCAGCAAAACGTGTCCTTCGTGCTGGCCAACGATCCGACCATCTACACCCAGCTCAACTCGATTCCGCACATCCGCACCCACGGCGTCGAGATGGACACCAGCTTCCTGCTGTTGCCGCGCCTGAGCGTGAACGCGGCCCTGACCTATACCTTGCCCACCATCGAGAAGTGGAAAAATGGGCCGTGCTTCGCCGACACCACCAACGTCGCGGTGGGCACCACCAAGCTGGCCGCCAACGGCTCGCTGGCGGGCCAGAACGCGGCCTGCTTCCCGATTTCGCCTGGATCGACTACTGGCGTGCAGGACTTGAGCGGCGGCGTGTTTACCGGCACGCCGAAGGTCAAGGCCAATATCGGCGCGAACTACGATTTCACGATCCCGAGCATGCCGTTTGGCGGCTTCGTCAACGGCAATGTGCGCTACCAGGGCGACTACCAGACCAACATCAACAACGATCCGCGGTCGGTCAACCGGGGCTATGCCATCAGCGACCTGGGCTTCGGCATTCGTGAACCGAAGGGAGCCTACGCACTCAGCTTCCGGGTCAACAACCTGTTCAACAGGTTCTACATTCCCAACGCGAATGCCAGCGGACCGTCCTACCGGACCGGCCCGACCTCGAGTTCGCCGTCGATCACGGTCAGCAGCTGGGTGCCGCCACGCGACGTGTTCCGGTTCTTCAGCCTGAAACTGGAAGGGAAGTTCTAAGCAGGGCAGCTTCAGACAGGATAAGAATAAGGGGGGCCGGGCGGCCCCCTTTTTTTCACCCTCGGCGCGGCAATGAGGCAAGTCTTCGACAGGTCCGCACACGGAAGCTGTGCAGCTTTGCACAACCGGCTGGCAGATTTGCCAGTATTCAAATGGCGCCGCACACGCCAGAATCGCCACTTGTGCCACATTCCCCCAGGACCACATGGATGCCCTTTGCATAGACCGGCTGGTGGCCCACCACGCGCGGTATCGTCCGGCCGCCGAGGCCATCGTGTTCGGCCAGCAGCGGCTCGACTGGGCCAGCGTCGACGCCCGTTGCACGCGCTTGGCGCATGCATTGCACCATGCTGGCGTCGGCCCCGGCGACCGGGTTGCCACGGTGCTGGGAAATTGTCTCGAGCTGCTCGATATTTACTGGGCCTGCGCCAGCCTGGGCGCGGTCGTGGTACCGCTCTCGCCGCTGCTGCAAGCCAGCGGCCTGGCCACCCTGCTGGGCGACGCCACGCCGCGCGTGGTGTTCGTGTCGGCCGCCAGCGCGCCGCACTGCGCGGCGCTCGCGCTGGAGGCGCAATGCATTGCCGTCGACACACCCGGCTACGAGGCCTGGCTGGCCGAGGCACCGAAAACATGGCGCCGGGGAGCCGTCGCGCCGGACGATCCCTGCCACATCATGTACACCAGCGGCACCACCGGCCTGCCCAAGGGGATCTTGCTGACCCACCGCATCCGCGCCCACTACGCACTGCTGATCGGGGGCGCGCTGCGCCTGACGCCCGACGCGGTGGTGCTGCAAACCGGCGCGCTGGTGTTCAACGGCGCCTTCGCGATGATGCTGCCGGCCTTCGCCCAGGGCGCGCGCTACGTGCTGCACGCGCAGTTCGACCCACGCGCCTTCGTCGAGACGGTGGCGCGCGAGCAGGTCAGCCACACCATGCTGGTGCCGTCCCAGATCGGCGCCATCCTCGACCTGCCCGACCTCGACCCGGCCCGCCTGGCCTCGTTGCAGGTGCTGCTGTCGCTGGGCGCGCCGCTGCCGCAAGCGCGCAAGGACCGCCTCGAAGCGCTGCTGCCAGGCCGCCTGCACGAGCTGTACGGGCTGACCGAAGGCTTCGTCACCATCCTCGACCGGCGCGACGTCGCGCGCAAGCCGGGCTCGGTCGGCGTGCCGCCACCGTTTTTCGAGCTGCGCATCGTGCGCGAGGACGGCAGCGAGGCCGACTGCGGCGAGATCGGCGAGATCGCCGGACGCGGCCCACTGCTGATGCCCGGCTACTACCGGCGCCCGGACCTGACGGCCGAGGCGATCCGCGACGGCTGGCTCCATTCGGGCGACCTGGGTCGGGTCGACGCCGACGGCTACCTCTACCTGGTCGACCGCAAGAAAGAGATGATCGATTCGGGCGGCGTGAAGATCTACCCGCGCGACATCGAGGAAGTCATCGCCCGCCATCCGGGCGTGGCGGCGGCCGTCGTGTTCGGCGTGCCGCACGAAAAATGGGGCGAAACCCCGCTCGCCGTGGTGCAAATGAAACAGGGCCTGGGCGCCGCCGCGCCCAGCGCCGAGCAATTGCGCGACTGGATCAATACGCACGTGGCGGCGCGCTACCAGCGCGTCTCGGAGGTGGTGCTGGTGGACGATTTCCCTCTGAGCGCGGCCGGAAAAATCCTCAAGCGCACGCTGCGCGAACCATACTGGCGCGGCCGCAGCAGCGCCATTTGAGCCCGCTTTGTGGCGCTACGGCACGGCTCACGCCTGCCATGTGCAATTTCGCACACAGGCCGTGCAAGGGTCTGTCTTTAACTCAGTTGTCAAAGAGTGCACACTGCCTTCCATTGCAAATGATCCGCAAAAAATAATACCCACCTGAGGAGACTGTAATGCGCTTGTCGAAGAAAAATAAGGCCCTGCTTAGCCGCTCTGTTGCCGTGATGATTGCCCTGCCTGCCGCCGCCGCCGTCCAGTCGGCTTATGCGCAAACGACCGGCAGCGAGGCCACCTCGGGCGGGATGGAAAAAGTGATCGTGACGGCGCGCCGGCGCGCCGAGCTGATCCAGGATGTGCCCGGTTCGGTCAGCGCCTTCTCCGGTGCCCAGCTCGAGAGCGCCGCCATTCCCGACATCACGGCCCTGACCGACCTGCTGCCGAACACGACGCTGAAAACCTCGCGCGCCACCAACACCACGCTGACCGCCTTCATCCGCGGCATCGGCCAGCAAGATCCGGTGGCCGGCTACGAGCAGGGCGTGGGCATCTACCTCGACGACGTCTACCTGGCCCGCCCGCAAGGCGCACTGACCGACATCTACGACCTTGAGCGGATCGAAGTGCTGCGCGGACCGCAGGGCACCCTGTACGGACGCAACACCATCGGCGGCGCCGTCAAGTACGTCACCCGCAAGCTGGCACCGAAGACCACCTTTGAAGTGAAGGGCACGCTTGGCAATTACGGCGAGAAGGACCTGGTGCTCAAGGGCAGCACGCCGATCTCCGACACCGTGCGCGTCGGCGCCACCATCGCCAAGTTTGGCCACGACGGCTACGGCAAGAACGTCATCAATGGCAAGGACAACTACAACAAGGACGTGCTGGCCGGGCGCATCAGCGTCGAGCTCACCCCCACACGCGAACTGTTCATCCGCCTGGCGGCCGACAAGACGGTCGACGACTCCAATCCCAAGCAGGGCTACCGCCTGACGCCGGGCCCGGCGCCGGCCAACGACCCTGTGCTCGCCGGTAACTACGACACCCGCGCCAATCTGTATTCGGTGCTCGGTCACGCCCAGAAGGTCACCACCAAGGGCGCCTCGCTGCTGGTCGACTACGAGATCGATCCGACGCTGTCGTTCAAATCGATCACCGCGCACCGCTCCAGCTTCTCGTACGCACCGATCGATTTCGACTCGCTCAATACGCCGCTGTTCGAAGCGCCCGCCATCTACACCGACAAGCAGGACAGCCAGGAATTCCAGTTCACCTACACCGGCGCCAAGCTGCAGGGCGTGGCCGGGGTGTTCTACATGAAGACCAACGCCTTCAACGAGTTCGACGTGCTCTACAACGCCGCCGGTGGCCTGTCGCTGTACACGCTCGACGACATCGACAGCAAGACCTGGGCCGCGTTCGCCGATGCCAGCTACAGCGTCACCGACGCCTTCAACATCAGCGTGGGCGGGCGCTACACCAACGACCAGCGCGAGGCGCGCATCTTCAAGAAAACCTATCTCGGCCTGTCCGGCTCGCCCACCCTGGGCAACCCGGCTGCCGTGGGCGGCGCCGCCGACACCGACATGAGCAAGTCGGACCTGAACCGCACCGACACCAAGTTCACGCCGAAACTGGGCTTCGGCTACAAGCTGATGGCCGACCAGAATGTCTACGGCACCTGGTCGCAAGGCTTCAAGGGCGGCATGTTCGATCCGCGCATGTCGCTGTCGGCCTCCGGCGGCCCGACCACGGCGGCCTCGCTGGTCAAGCGCCAGGGCGTCAATCCGGAAGTGGTCAGCACCATCGAATTCGGCCTCAAGTCGCGCTTTGACGGCGGCCGGGTGCAGACCAACGCGGCCGTGTTCTACACCGACTACAAGGATGTGCAGATCCCCGGTTCGATCCCCACCTATGCCGCCAACGGCACCACCGTGACCGGTTTCGCCGGCACCCTGACCAACGCCGGCAAGGCCAAGATCAGCGGCCTGGAACTGGAAGCGCTGGCGCGCGTGACCGATGCCTTCAGCGTCAGCGCCATGTATGGCTACATCGACGCCAAGTACAAGGAGTGGATGGTGGCCAGCGGCGCTACCCTGGTCAACATCGCCGCGATGGCGGAGTTCCAGAACACACCGAAGAGTTCGGCCAACGTCCAGGGGACCTACGAGTGGCCGCTCGAGGTGATGGGCACCGGCGGCAGCCTGGCCCTGTCGAACAGCATCTCGTACAAGAGCAAGGTCTACCAGTCGGAGATCGTGCGCCTGACCGGCATCGCCGCGCTTGACGCGACCGTGCCGCAGAACCTGATGCTGGCCCAGGACGCCTACACCACGTGGGACGCGGGCCTGGTGTGGACCAGCCGTGACCGCAAGATCCAGGTTGGCCTGCACGGGCGCAACCTGACCGACAAGCGCTACAAGGTTGCCGGTTACCAGTTCGGCGGCTTCTTCAACACCATCACCACCTTCTACGGCGATCCGCGCACCGTGAAGGCGACCGTCAGCGTGAAGTTCTGACGCGGCGCCGGTAGCGCGCCGCGCTACCGGCTTGCTTGACCCGGGGCGCGTGCGCCCCGGTGGTTCGCCTTCCTCCACTTTCCTCAAGCGCATGCCATGCACCCTTCAGAGCACTCCTACGTCGAGCGGTCGTGGCTCAGTCACGACGGCTTGCGTCTCTACGCGCGCGACTACGCCCCGGCCAGCGGCGCGGCCCATTGCCCCGTCATCTGCATCCACGGCCTGACGCGCAACGCGGCCGACTTCGAGGACCTGGCGCCATGGCTCGCCAGCTGCGGGCGCCGGGTGCTGGCGGTCGACCTGCGCGGGCGCGGGCGCTCGGCCTACGATCCCGACCCCAGCCACTACACTCCGCTGGTGTACGCGCGCGATATCGCCGCCCTGGCGCACAGCCTGGGCATCGCGCGCGCCGTGTTCATCGGCACCTCGCTGGGCGGCATCGTGACGATGCTGCTGTGCCTGCGCCATTCCGCGCTGGTGGCGGCGGCCGTGCTCAACGACGTCGGGCCGGCCATTTCCCAGCGCGGGCTGGACCGGATCGCTGGCTACGCGGGCAAAGGCCAGCCGGTCGCCTCCTGGGACGAGGCGGCCGACTACATCCGGCGCATCAACGCCGTCGCCTTTCCCGGCAACACCATGGACGACTGGATGGTGTGGGCGCGCCGCACCTTCGCCGAGGATGCCGCCGGGCGCCTGGTGCTGCAGTACGATCCGGGCATCGCCCAGCCGATCGCCCGGCGCAAGCCGAAGACCAGTTCGCTCATCGCGCAGTTCGCGTTCCGCCGCCTGGCCCGCAAGCGCCCCACGCTGTTGATCCGCGGCGCGCTGTCGGACATCATCGAAGCCGAGCAGGCGAACCGCATGCGCGCCGCCGCCCCGGCGATGCAGTATGCCGAGGTGTCCGGCGTCGGCCACGCGCCGTTGCTGATGGAAGCCGAAGCGCGCGAGGCGATCGCCCGTTTCCTGGCAACGGCACCCTGATGCCGGACAGCGCAGCGGCGCACCTGCGTGGCCGCCTCGGCCAGCAACTGGCGTGCTCGGACTGGATCACGCTCGACCAGGCGCGCATCGATGCCTTCGCCCACGCTACGGGCGACCACTACTGGATCCACACCGACCCCGGGCGGGCCCGCGCCGAGGGCCGGCTTGGCACCACGATCGCCCACGGCTTCCTGACGCTGTCGCTGCTGGCGCCGAGCTGCCTGGACGCATTGCTGGGCACGCTTGGCGGCACCGAAGTGCTCAACTATGGGATGGAGGCGCTGCGCTTCCTCGCACCGGTGCGCTGCGGCGAACGGGTGCGCTGCGCGGTGGCGCTGGGCGAGGTGAACGCAAGGCCGGACGGGCGCTTCCTGCTCGGCCTCGATTGCACGGTCGAGATCGACGGTCAGGACCGGCCGGCCCTGGTGGCGCGCGCGCTGATGCTGTTCACCTGCTGACTGCTTGTCGATTTGGGGTAAGATTACTTGCAAGATAAGCCAGACGGAGAGCGCAATGGGTAGTCCGCAAGCGGAGGCCGGTGAAGACTCGGCGCTGCACCTGCTGCTGCGGCGGCTTCAGCGGGACAGCGGAGCCGACCTGGTGCTCGTTGGCGAGTGCCTGGCCGAGCCGGTGATGCGGGTGCGCAGCCTGTGTTGCAGCATCGATGCCCGGTGGGAGCCCACTTTCAGCTATGTGCTGGCGACCCACCCCTGCCAGCAAGTGCTCGCCAGCGGTCAGTTCGAGCTGGTCGAGGACATCGCCGCAGGCTTCCCGCAAGCCTACCTTGCCAGCGACAATGCGATGCGCGCTTACGCCGGCGTGCCTGTGCGCTTCGACGCCAACGGGGCGCACGGGGTCCTGTTGCTCATGGGACGCGCCGGACTGGCGCCGGCGACGCTGCTGCGCCCCCTGCTCGAAGCGGCGCGTGCGCAGCTCGGTGCCAGCGCCGATTCCCTGCGCGAGGAGCTGGTTGCCCTGAGGCGGCGCGGCCAGGAGGCGCTGCGCGAAGCGTTCTTCGGCGAGTTCGTGCTCGACAATCCTTCCGGCGTGGCGTTCTCCGAGTACATGCCGCCGGTTCCCCTCGACCTGCCCGGGCCGGCCTTGCTGCAGCGCCTGATGTACACCGGCTACGTGGTCGAATGCAACCGTGCGATCGCCCGCATGTTCGGTTTCGCCGACATCGCCGCCATGGTCGGCCAGCGACCGATCGACATCAACGGCCCGCAGAAGTGTCCCCGCGTGGTCGACTACTGGATGCGCCACGGTTTTGAGGTGCGCGACGTCGAAAGCCAGGGTGTCGACGCCGACGGCCAGATCAGCTGGACGCTGGGCAGCGCGGTGGGCACGCAGGTCGGCAACAAGCTGACTCACTTCTGGACCAAGCGCAGCGACATCACGGCGCAAAAGCGCAGCGTCGCCGCGCTCCAGCACAAGGTCGAGCACGATGCGCTCACGGGGCTGCCGAACCGTTACTGGTTCCAGGACCGCCTGGGCGCGCTGATCGAGGACCACCGCGCGCGCGGCAAGCATCTATGCCTGGGGCTGCTGGACTTGAACGGCTTCAAGGAGGTCAACGACACGCTCGGCCATGCCGTTGGCGACCTGATCTTGCAGGCGGTGGCGGCGCGCATGCTCAAGGGACTGCGCCCGCACGGGGCCGAACTGGCCCGCCTCGGCGGCGACGAGTTTGCGATCCTGATGCCGGAGGTGAGCGAGCGCGCCAGCGCCGAGGCGATGGCGGCGACGTTGCAGCGCCTGCTGTGCGCGCCATTCCAGGTCGAGGACATGCAACTGGTGATCGGCGGCGGCAGCATGGGGCTGGTGATGTATCCCGACCTGTCCGAAGGCGGCGACGATTTGCTGCGCCTGGCCGACGTGGCCATGTACAGCGCCAAGGGCGAGGCTGAGGCGTTCCGGTGGTATCAGCCGGAAATCGACAAATATTCACGGCGCCGCCTGGCCTTGTTCACGTCGCTCGGCCCGGCCATCGGGCAGGGCCAGCTGTTCCTGGAGTATCAGCCCAAGATCGTGCTCGCCAGCGGCGCGCTGGCCGGCTTCGAGGCGCTGGTGCGCTGGCGCCATCCACTGCACGGGCGCATCGCGCCCAACGATTTCATTCCGTTCGCCGAAACGAGTGAATTGATCCGTCCGCTCACGCGCTGGGTGCTGGACGCGGCGCTGGCCCAGGCCGCACTGTGGCAGCGGGCCGGCCATCCCTTGACCATGGCGGTCAATATCTCGGCCCGCAACCTGCTTGACGAAGGATTGTCCGGCTTCATCGGCGAGTGCCTCGCGCGGCACGGTGTGGCGGCCGGCTTGCTGGAACTGGAGATCACCGAGTCGGCCCTGATGACGCGCCCGGCGCAGTCGATGGCCATGCTGCAGTTGCTGCGCGCGCAGGGCATCGCCATCAGCATCGACGATTTCGGTACCGGCTATTCGAGCCTGGCCTACCTGGCCCGCCTGCCGGTGACGAGCCTGAAAGTGGACCAGGGTTTCGTGAGCAAGATGCTGGTCTCGGCGCCCGATGAGCAGATCGTGCGCTCGGTGATTGGCCTGGCGCACCAATGCCGCCTGTCGGTGGTGGCCGAAGGGGTGGAAGACGCGCCGACCCTGGCTGCGCTGTCGGCGATGGGATGCGACCTGGCGCAAGGCTACCTGATCGCCCGGCCCATGCAAGCGGACCAGGCCGGCGCGTGGATCGCGGCGCACCGGCCAGGCGCGGACTAGGCTTGCGGGCGCTGCTGGCCGCCGCGCACGTCGGCCGCGCGCGGTGGGCTGCCCGCATACTCGGACGGCACTCCTTCCTTGATCAGCTGCGAAAGTTGCTGGCGTAGCTCGGGCGTATCGTTGTGCTGGTGCACGCTGACGGCGTGCTGGACCGCGACCTCCATCAGTTCCGACTCGCTGTCGGCCGAGATGGCGACGCTGCATTGCGAATCCGGAAACTCCCTGCAATCGATGTATCTGCGTGTCATGATGCGCTCCTTGTCCGCGACTCGATGGTGTACCGAATTCCAGCATAGCCGCTGGCGCGCGCTTTGCAATGGAGCGGCGCAACTAGTGGTCATGAAACCATTTTCCAGGCCGTACAATGGCAGGACAACCGGGAGACGGCATGACAACTGAGGCGATACTTCAATCCATTCTGTGCTGCCCGCAGTGCGGCGCATGCAAGCAAGAAACCATGCCAACCGACGCCTGCCAGTTCTTCTACGAATGCAGCGCCTGTGCGGCGCTGTTGCGTCCGAAGCCGGGCGACTGCTGCGTATTCTGTTCCTACGGCACGGTCAAGTGCCCGCCGATCCAGTTGCAGCAAGGATGCTGTGCTGGAAAAGCCGTCGAAAAACCGTAGGGTGGAAGAGCGCAGCGTCATCCACCAACAGCTTGCGTCGCCGCGCGCAACGGGTGGATGACGCTGCGCTGTTCGACCCTGCAAGATTGCGTTTGATCTCGTGATGTCGTCACACTTTGTACGTCCCGTCATTCAAATGACAGGCCGAGAAGTGGCCCGGCGCCACCTCGCGCAGCGCAGGCACCTCGCGCGCGCAGCGCACGCCCGCGTGCGGGCAGCGCGGGTGGAAGTGGCAGCCGGCGGGCGGATCGAGCGGCGAGGCGATTTCTCCAATCACCGCCTGGAACGCCACCTTGGCCGTGTCGAGGCAGGGCGCCGAAGCGAGCAAGGCGCGCGTGTACGGATGGTTGGCGCGCCCGAACACGGCCGCGACCGGGGCCGACTCGACAACCCGCCCCAGGTACATGATCACCACCCGGTCCGACAGGTGGCGCACCACCCCGAGGTCGTGGCTGACGAACAGGTAGGTCAGGCCCAGGTCCTCGCGCAGGCGCATGAACAGGTTCAGCACCTGGGCCTGGATCGACACGTCAAGGGCGGCCACCGCCTCGTCGCAGACCAGGAATTCGGGCCGCACGGCGAGCGCGCGCGCGATCCCGATGCGGGCCCGCTGGCCGCCCGAGAACTGGTGCGGATAGCGCTGCGCGGCGGAGCCGTCGAGGCCGACCCGCGCCAGCAGTTCAGCCACATAGTCGGCCTGCTCGGCGCGTTCGATCATGCCGTGGGCGAGCGGCGCCTCGCCGACGATGTCGAGCACCCGCATGCGCGGGTTGAGCGACGCGTACGGATCCTGGAAGATCATCTGGATGCCCAGGCAGGCGTGGCGCCGCTGCTTCGGTGCCAGCGCGTCGACCTGCTCGCCCTTCCACCAGCGCGTGCCGGCCGTGAGGCCGTGCAGGCCGACCGCCATGCGACCCAGGGTCGATTTGCCGCAGCCCGATTCGCCCACCAGCCCCACCACTTCGCCGGGCGCGATCGCCAGCGTGACCTGGTCGACCGCGTGCACTACCTGGGCCTGCACGCCGGCGCCGAACACATTGGCCAGCCGCGTCGCCAGGTCGATCGGCGTGACGAAGCGCTTGCTGACGGCGCGCAGCTCCAGCAAGGGCGCGCTCACGCGCAGGCCTCGTTCACTTCGGCCAGCGGATGAAAGCAGCGCCAGGCGCGCTGGCCGCTTGAGCGCAGCGGCGGCAACTGATCGCACTGGGCGCTGGCGTGTGAACAGCGCGCGCGGAACGCGCAGCCGGCCGGCAGCTCCAGCAGCGAGGGCATCATGCCGGGAATCTGGTGCAGCGGCTGGCCGCGCGGATTGCGCATTGGTGCCGACGCCAGCAAGCCCTGGGTGTAGGGATGGCGCGGTTGGCGCAGCACCTCGCCGGTGGGGCCGCTCTCGACGACACGCCCGGCGTACATCACGCACACCGTGTCGGCCAGGCCGGCCACCACCGACAGGTCGTGGGTAATCCAGACCAGGGCGGTGCCCGATTCGCGGCACAGGGTTTGCATTTCGTACAGGATCTGGGCCTGGATCGTGACGTCGAGCGCGGTGGTCGGCTCGTCGCACAAGATCAGGTCGGGCTTGTTGAGCAAGGCGATGGCGATCGCGATGCGCTGGCGCATGCCACCCGAGAACTGGTAGGGGTAGCAGCGCAGCCGTTCGGCCGGCGCCGCGATGCCCACTTGCGCCAGCGCGTCTTCGGCCATCAGGCGTGCGCGCTTCGTGCTCACGCGCGCGTGGGCCTGGATCGCCTCGATCATCTGGGTGTCGATGCGCAGCACCGGGTTGAGCGTCATCATCGGGTCCTGGAAGATCATTGCGATCCGATTGCCGCGCAGGCGGCGCAGCGCCTCGGCCGGCAGCCCGCGCAACTGCTGGCCGTTGAGCCGGATGCTGCCGCCGCTGACCCGCCCCGGCGCGTCGACCAGGCCCATGATCGAGTAGGCGGTGAGCGACTTGCCGCAGCCCGATTCACCGACCAGGCCCATGATGGTGCCGGCTTCGACGCTGAACGAGACGCCGTTGACGGGCGTGAGCAGGCCGGCCCGGGTCTGGAATTCGGTGCACAGGTCCTCGACCTCGAGCGTCGGCTGGGTGGCGGGCATCGGCGTCCTAATGGGTTTGCAAGCGGGGATTGAGCACGTCGCGCAACTGGTCGGCCACCAGGTTGATCGCCATCACCGTCAGCAGCAAGGCCGCGCCAGGGAAGAAGCTGATCCAGTATTTGCCCGACAACAGGTACTGGAAGCCGTTGGCGATCAGCAGCCCGAGCGACGGTTCCGTGACCGGCAGGCCGATGCCCAGGAAGGACAGGGTCGCCTCGAGCGAGATGGCGGAAGCGACCTGCAGCGCGGCGATCACGATCAGCGGCGGCAGGCAGTTCGGCAGCAGGTGGCGCGCCACGATGCGCAGCGGCGACAGGCCCAGCGCCACGGCCGCCTCGATGTACTCCTTCTGGCGCTCGACCAGCGCGGCGCTGCGCGCGGTGCGCGCGTAGTAGGCCCATTGCACGGCCGCCAGCGCGATGATGATCTTGCCGACCCCCTGGCCGGAGAGCGCCAGCAGGATCAAGGCGATCAGGATCGGCGGGAACGACAGTTGGATGTCGGCCAGGCGCATGATCAGGGTCTCGCAGCGCCCGCCCGCGTAGCCGGCCAGCAGGCCCAGCGACAGGCCCACCGCCAGCGCCAGCGCGGTGCTGCACACGCCCACCAGCACCGAGGTGCGCAGCCCGTACAGGATCGCCGAGAGCATGTCGCGCCCCTGTTCGTCGGTGCCCATCACGAAGCGCTGCGCGCCGTCGATCGAACGCTCACCGGGCGCCAGGCGCGAATTGAGCACGTCCAGCGTCGCCATGTCGTACGGGTCCTGGGGCGCCAGCAGCGGCGCGAACAGGGCCGCGAACACAATCAGCGCCAGCAGCAGCAGGCCGGCGCAAGCGATCCGGCTGGCGAAAAAATCGCGCAGCACGCGGCGCGCCGGGCTGTCAAGCGCGGCGGCGTGGCGGAAGACGGCGCGCAGCTTCACTGTCGGCCCCCGCCCAGGCGCACGCGCGGGTCGAGCAGCGAGTAGCTGATGTCGACGACCAGGTTGAGCAGCACGAACAGGGCCACGATCAGCAGTAGATAGGCCACCACCACCGGCCGGTCGAGCATGCGGATCGACTCGATGATCAGCTTGCCCATGCCGGGCCAGGCGAACACCGTCTCGGTGACGATGGCGAAGGCGATGATGGCGCCGAACTGCAGCGCAATCACGGTCACGATGGGAATCAGGATGTTCTTGAGCACGTGCACGCCGATGATGCGGCGATTGCGCAAGCCTTTGGCGCGCGCGAACTTGACGTAGTCCTGCAGCAGCGCCTCCTGGGCGCCGGCGCGCGTGAGCCGCACCACCAGCGCGATGTTGAACAGCGCCAGGTTCAGCGCCGGCATCAGGAGGTGGCGCAGGCCGTCCACGCTCAGGAAGCTGACCGGCACCCCGAGCAGCAAGGTGGTGGCGCCGCGCCCGCTCGAAGGGAGCCAGCCCAGCTGCACCGAGAACACCATGATCAGCATCAGCCCGACCCAGAAGGTGGGCAGCGAGAAGCCGAGGATCGAGGCGGCCATGATGGATTTGCCGAGCGCGCCGCGCGGACGCAGGCCCGCCAGCAGACCGAGCGGAATCCCCAGCAGCACCGCCATTAGGATCGCGCAGGCCGCCAGCTCCAGCGTGGCCGGCATGCGCTCGAAGATCAGCTGCAAGGCCGGGGTCGCGTAGACAAACGAGCGCCCCATGTCGCCACTCAGCGCGCTCTTGAGAAATACCAGGTACTGGACGTACAGCGGCCGGTCCAGGCCGAAGGCGGCGATGGTCTGGGTCCGTTCCAGCTGGGTCGCTTCGGGGCTGATCAGGCTATCGATCGGATTGCCGATCGCGTACACGCCGACAAACACCAGCAGGGACATGAGCAGCAGCACGGCCGCGCTCTGGATCAGACGGCGCAAGGCAAATACCAGCATGGCTTGCGACGCCTACCTGGCGGGACTGAATTCGTAGGCGTGGGTGCGTTCGTCGGCGCGCGGCACGAACACGATACCCTTGCGCATGCCCCAGGTGCCGATCTGCTGGTGGATCGGGATCACGCCGCCGTCGTTGACGGCAAGTGCGCCGGCTTCCTGCAGCAGCTTGCCGCGCTGGGCGTCGTCGACCGTGTACAGGGACTTCAACAGGACCGCCTGCACGGCGGGATTGCAGTACTTGAGCCAGTTGTAGCTGCCGAAGCCCTGCTCGACGTCGGGACAGGCGACCAGCGCGCGCAGTGGCTGCGACGCTTCGCCGGTGGCCGCGCCCCAGCTCGAAATCCCCATCGAAAACTCACCCTTCGCGCCACGCGCCGAATACAGTGCGAACGGCATCGCTTCGAGCTTGGCGCTGATGCCGACCCGGTTGAGCATCTGGGCAATGGTCTGGCCGACCCGCTCGTCGTTGACGTAGCGGTTGTTCGAGGTGTGGATGGTGATCCCGAAACCGTGCGGATAACCGGCCGCGGCCAACAGCTTGCGCGCGCCGTCCGGGTCGAACCGGACCACCTTGAGCGCCGGGTTGTAGCCGTGGAAAGTGGCCGGCACCAGGTTATTGGTCGGCAGCGACAGTTCTTCCATCACCCGGTCACGGATTGCGTCGCGGTTGATCGCCATCGAGATCGCCTGGCGCACCCGCAGGTCCTTCAGTGGATTGCGCGCCAGCGGCTTGCCGTCGCTGTCGGTGACGAACGGAGAGTTGTCGCGCACCGTGTCGACGAAGATGTACACCAGGCGGTGCGATACCTTGCTGGCCATGGTCAGGGTGGCATCGGCGCGCACACGCGCCAGGTCCGGCGTCGGTACGTTCTCGATCGCCTGCACGTCGTTCGACAGCAGCGCGGCCATGCGCGTGGCGCCGTTGGTGATGAAGCGGATCGTGACGTGGCTCCAGGCCGGCGCGGTGCCCCAGTAGCCGTCGAATCGGTCCAGTTCGATACGGTCGTCACGCAGGAATTTGACGAAGCGGAAGGGGCCGGTCCCGACCATGCCGCGACCGCTGGCGAACTCCTCGCTCGGCACGCCGGCCGTCGCCTTCTTCGAGACAATCGCGATCGAGGCGAGGTCTTGCAGCAACAGCGGATAAGGCTCGCGCGTGGTCAGGCGGAAGGTGTCCGGCGCCATCACCTTCTTGAGGATGATGGGCTTGGTGTAGATGTCGAATTTGCTGGGGCTGCCGACGATGGTGGCGGGGCGCTCGAGCGACCACATCACGTCCTCGACCGTCAGTTCGCTGCCGTCGTGGAACTTGACGCCCTTGCGCAGCTTGAACTCCCAGGTCAGCTTGTTGACCATCGACCAGGATTGCGCCAGGCCGGGCAGGATGCGGTGGTCCGCGTCCCGTTTGACCAGGGCCTCGAACATGTGATTGTCGATCATGATCGAGGGCACATGGTTGAAGAAATGGGGATCGAGCGAGACCGGGGTGGCGCTGACGGCCAGCTTGAAGTCCTGGGCGGAAGACACCGCCGCCAGGCACAGCAGGGTGGTCAGCAACACGGCGCGGACAGGACCGCTACGGTCCAACGAGAAGACGGGCATGCGAGGCCTCTTTTTTCTTGACGTCGCGAGTTGCACGGTCCGGCAAGCTTGCCGGCGTAGCGCTGAGCGCGAATTTAGGATGTCAATTTAACATGGAATTTTGTATTGACGATATTTATTTTCGATGTTTATTTTGCATTGAAAATCAATTTGTAAAATTCAAGTCACGCTGACTATTCTGTGCCGAGCCCGCCGTTTGCGACTCCCGCCGGCGTTTGCCCGTGGGCGTCGAATCCGTCCGATGCAGCGGCCATGGCGCGTGGGCAGGACCGCGCGCGCCGCCGCGTCGATTTCGCCCGCTGTAGATTATTCTTGTGGTCGGGGCGCGCTTGCGGAATACTCGCTATTTCCATTTTCGACATCGAGGCTGGCCAATGACAACTCCATTTTTGCGACATGCGCTGGCGGCAGCCTGCGCCCTCTTGCTGCTTAATCCGGCGCAGGCGGGCGGAGTAAAGCCGAGCACCCAGGTGCGCGCGGAGATTCCCGCGCAATACCGCTGGGACTTCGCGCCCATCTACGCCAACTGGGATGCCTGGGAAGCGGCCATGAAGGAGGGCGAGGCCCGCATCGCCGCCTTCGCCGCCATCAAGGGAAGCCTCAAGAGCGGCCCGGCGGCGGTGCTGAAGGCGTATCGGGCATTCGACGAGATCGGCAAGCTGCAGTACAAGCTGTACGGCTTCACGAGCTTGCAGCGCGACGTGGACACGCGCGACGCCGACATCGCCGGCAAGTACCAGCGCTACAATGCGCTCGCCGCGCGCCTGTCGAATGCCACCGCCTGGTTCACGCCGGAGTTGCTCAAGGTCGCCCAGCCAACCATGGAGAAATGGGTGCGCGCCACGCCGGCGCTGGCGCCGTACCGCTACGCGATCTTCGAAAACTACCGCCAGCAAAAACACGTGCTTGACGAAAAAGGCGAACAATTGCTGTCGTATGCCGAACTGTCCAACCAAAGCCCGACCGCCGCATTCCAGGAGTTGTCGACCTCCGACATCAAATTTCCCAAGATCACGCTCGCCGACGGCAGGGATGTGACACTGACGCCGGGCGCCTACCAGGCCATCCTGGCCAGCAATTTCAACCAGGCCGACCGCGCCAGGGCCTTCGAAGCCTTCCTGGCCAACTACGGCGCCAACGCCAACACTTACGGCGCGATCTACAACGGCATCTTGCAGAAGGACTGGTTCCTGGCGCAGGCGCGCCATTTCCCCACCACGCTCGAAGCGGCGGTCGACGCCAAGGCGATCCCGCCTTCGGTGGTGCTCACCCTGATCGAGACGGCGCGCGCGGGCGTCGCGCCGCTGCAGCGCTACTTGAAACTGCGTAAGAAGATGCTGGGCCTGGAGCGCTACCACCTGTACGATGGTTCGCTGCCGATCTTCAAGACCGACACCGTCTATCCGTTCGAGGAATCGAGGGACCTGGTGCTGTCCTCGGTGGCGCCGCTGGGGGCGGATTATGTGGCGCAATACCGCAAATTCTTGGGCGGCAAGCAGATCGACGTGTATGAAAACCAGGGCAAGCGCCCGGGCGCCTATGTCAGCGGGATCTACGGCGTCGGCCCCTACATGCTGCTCAATCACAACGATACCGAGAACGCCTTGTTCACGCTGGCGCACGAGGGCGGTCACGCGATGCATACCATCCTGGCGTTCGAGAACCAGCCGTTCGTGACCGCCGACTACACAATCTTTGTTGCCGAAGTGGCCTCGACGACCAATGAGCGCTTCCTGCTCAACAAGATGCTCGAATCGACGAACGATCCGAAGCAGCGCTTCGTGCTGCTGCAGCACGCGGTCGACTCGATCGTCGGCACCTTCTACACGCAGGTGCTGTTCGCCGACTTCGAATTGCAGGCGCATCGCCTGGCCGAGCAGGGCAAGCCGGTGACGGCCGAGGTGCTCAACGGGATTTACCTGAAGCTGCTCAAGGATTATTACGGTGACGCGGTGACGCAGGACGAGCTCTACAAATACACCTGGGCGCGCATACCGCACTTCTTCAATTCGCCGTATTACGTGTACCAGTACGCGACCTGCTTCGCCTCCTCGGCCAAGCTGTTCAAGGACATGACGAGCGGTGACGCCGGCGCACGCGGCGCTGCCACGACGCGCTACCTGGACCTGTTGAAAAGCGGCGGCAATGACAATCCGATGGTGCAGCTGAAAAAGGCGGGCGTCGACTTGTCGCGCCGCGAAACGGTGCAGGCGGTGGTCGATCAGATGGATGTGCTGGTGGCGCAGATGGAGGCCGAAGCGGGGAAGATCAAATAATCGCCGCACAAGCCGTACAACTTGTGAATAGGTCGATTTCTCGACATCGCCGTCGTTCTCGCGCAGGCGGGAACCCATACACCGTCGAAACAGACGCATGGCATGGATTCCCGCCCGCGCGGGAAGGACGAATCAGTGTTTCGATTGACTCGCAGGTCCTGTATCAGAGCCGTTCGAAGACGACCGCGATGCCCTGGCCGCCACCGATACACATCGTCACCAGCGCATATCGCCCGCCGGTGCGGTGCAGCTCATAGATCGCCTTGGTCGCGATGAAGGCGCCCGAGCAGCCCACCGGATGGCCCAGCGCAATGGCGCCGCCGTTCGGATTGGTCTTGGCCGGATCGAGCTCCAGCGCCTTGCTGACGGCGATGGCCTGGGCTGCAAACGCTTCGTTCGCTTCGATCACGTCCATCTGGTCGAGCTTGAGCCCGGCCTTTTTCAGCGCCAGCTTCGACGCCGGAATCGGACCTTCACCCATGATCTCGTTCGGTACGCCGGCAATGGCGTAGGACACGATGCGCGCCATCGGCGTGCGGCCCGCCTTGGCCGCCACGTCGGCCGCCGCCAGCACGAAGAAGGCGGCGCCGTCGTTGATGCCCGACGCATTGCCGGCGGTGACGGTGCCATCCTTCTTGAACGCCGGCTTCATCTTGGCCAGCGATTCCATGGTGGTGTTGGCCTTGCCGTGTTCGTCGGTGTCGAACACCACTTCGCCTTTGCGGGTTTGCTGGACGATCGGCACGATCTGCGACTTGAAGCGGCCTTCGGCAATGGCGACGGCCGCGCGGCGCTGCGATTCAACGGCGAACGCATCCTGCTCTTCGCGCGAGATGTTCCACTTGGTGGCCAGGTTCTCGGCCGTGATGCCCATGTGGCCCACGCCGAACGGATCGGTCAGCACGGCCACCATCATGTCGATGGCCTTGGTGTCGCCCATGCGCGCGCCCGTGCGCAAGGCCGGCATCAGGTAACCGCCGCGCGACATGACTTCGACGCCACCGCCAATGCCGTAGTCGAAGTCACCGAGCATGATGTTCTGGGCCGCCGTGACGATGCCTTGCAGGCCCGACGAGCACAGGCGGCTGACCTGCATGGCCACCGAATCCATCGGCAGCCCGGCCTGGATCGAGGCGACCCGCGACACATAGGCGTAGCGCGAATCGGTGGGGATGCAGTTGCCGACGACGGCGTTGCCGATCAACTGGGCATCGACGCCGGAGCGGGCGATGGCTTCCTTCATCACGATGCCGGCCAGCTCGGCTGGCTCCATGGTCGAGAGCGAGCCGCCAAAGCCGCCGATTGCGGACCGAACTGCACTTAAAACTACAACATCTTTCGTCATGGTGAGTCTCCTGATTGGGGAATGGTGCACTGCAAGAAAAAACGGATACCGACATCTTAGCCGCTCGGGACAGAATTGTCCTGCCGCCGGAATAAATGACCCCACTGCCGGAAAATTGCTGTAAATTTGGAATTGTTGAATTTAATATAAGGCAGTGAGCCTGATGCGTAGCCTCACCCCCATCCTGCCCATGGCCCATGGCCGGTGGCCAGCATCAATGGCGTCCAGCCCGATGCGCGCGCGATCCTGCCGGTGACCATGTGGTACACCGGTCCCCCGGCCGAGCTGAGCATCACCGACAAGCAGCCCAGGCCGAACGCTTATTTCACCGTCACGATGGACCGCTTCTGATCGAGCGATCCTGCGTCACGCTCGGCTCGCCGCAATCGCCGCCAGCGCCAGTTCGGCGCTGTTCAAGGCGCCTTCGACGAAGCCCTGATAGTCGGAATAGGCTTCGCCGACAATGTGCACGTTCTTGGCGCCGCTGCCGAAATCGAAGGCCTTGAACGCATCCATCACGCGCCAGGAGCGCACGCCCGGCTGCCAGCCGTGGTTGGCGGCGCCGTAGGGCGCGCGCGCCCAGTCGCGGATGCCATAGGTGATGATCGAATTCTTGATATAGGCGGTGGCCTGGTCGAGCGTCTGGTCGCGAAACACGAGCTTCGAATGGGCGTTCAGCTTCAGGTGGGTTTCATTGGTCTCGAGCAGGCGCTTGACGTCACGCGCGACGAACACGGCGAAGGCGTCGACGATGCGCGCATCCTGGTCGACTTCGGCGCGATCGTGGCGCTCAGGCTCGCTCAGGTAGTGGCGCCAGAACTCGGTCGAGGGCCGGTCCATATACAGCAGCACCATGCCGTGGCCATCGTGGTCGCGGCCCTGCGCGCGGCGGAAGTAGTGCACTTCGCGCGTGGGCAGGCAGTTCGCGTATTGCTGCGGCGGCTGGTCGTAGTCCCACCATGGCGCATTGCTGACGAAGAAAATCTTCAGCATGGGGAAGCCGTTGACGGCGTCTAGGTGGCCGGCGATGTGTTCGGGCAGGTGTGCGCCCAGTTTGACCAGCGGCATGCGCGGCAGCGCCAGGATCAGGCGCGCGGCCGACAGCGAGATCATCCCGTTCTTGGTGCGCACGTCGAGCTCGAGCGCCGACTGGCCCAGGCCGCGCGGGCGGAAGCCGAGCAGGGTGTGGCCGCCGGCCAGCGTCACGTTCGGCAGGCCGCGCAGCTTGGCCATCAAGCCCTCGGTCAGCTTGGCCGAGCCGCCGGCGATGCTGGCCAGCTTCTGGCCCACCGTCTTGAGCGCGCGCAGCCACCAGATGATCCATTCGATCGCGTTCAGGTTCTCCGGAATCATGTGGTAGAAGGTGCCGGTGTCGCGCAGCTTGACCAGCGCGCGGTGGCTCAGGATGCCCTGGGCCGACATCGCGTTCCAGAAGCCGGTGGCCCACAGTGGCTGGCCACCGAGCTGGGCGTGCTTGCGCAGGCGGTGGTAGTCGGCCTCGGTCAGGCCGTCGATCCAGGCCTGGTCCTGTGGATCGCGCCCCATGATCAGCATGATGCCGCGCTGCAGCAGCTGCAGCGAGTTCAGGCCCTGCTCCTCGGCCGGCAGCGCGCTGTCGGGTGCATTGATGGCGTCGGCCGAGGGGCCGGAAAAATCGACCAGGCCCACGCCAAGTTCCTCGCACAGGCGAGCGAAACGGGGCTGCAGGGTCGGCTCGAAACGCATCGGGCCGTATTCGGCGATGAAGCCGTCGAGGTCTTCGGTTTCGATGCGGCCGCCCCAGCGGTCCGACGAAGCTTCCAGGATCAGCACCTGGTGGCCTGCCTCGGCCAGGCGAATGGCGCAATACAGGCCGGAGACGCCGCCGCCGGCGATCACGATTTCTTGTTCTGACATGGTGTGGCCTAATTTTCTGAGACGCGATTGTCCCACACTTGGGGCGCGCATCGTAAAGACGCGGCGCGCAGGCTTTGACGGCGCACCCCGGAGCGGGGATACTCTGCGTGTTCTCGATTTCCCGACCCATCCTGCCCAGTCGACACCAAGGAGAAGCACTTTGAAACTCGCAGCACTCGTACTGATGGTCTCGGCCACAGTTGCGGCCCAGGCCGCCGACTCCCCCAAATTCGATCCCCAGCGCATGTCGCAGGACGTCCAGGTGCTGTCCTCGGACGCGTTCGAGGGCCGCGCGCCGGACAGCGCCGGCGAGCTCAAGACGGTCGACTACCTGATCGGGCAATTCAAGGCCGCCGGCCTGAAGCCGGGCGGCGACCTGGTCGCCGGCAAGCGCAGCTGGACCCAGGACGTGCCGCTGGGACGGTTCGAGATCAAGGGGCCGGTGACGCTCACGCTCAGGCAAGGCAAGGCCAGCCAGGCGCTCGCGCAAGGCGACGACATGGCGGTGCGCGCGGCCATGAACGGCGCGCACCTGGTGGACTTCAAGGATGCGCCGCTGGTGTTCGTCGGCTACGGCGTGACCGCGCCCGAGCGCCACTGGGACGACTTCAAGGGGCAGGACCTGAAGGGCAAGCTGGCCATCGTGCTGATCAACGACCCCGATTTCGAAACCGGCGTGGGCGAGTTCGGCGGCAAGGCCATGACTTACTATGGACGCTGGACCTACAAGTTCGAGGAAATGGCGCGCCGCGGCGCGCTGGGCACCATCATCGTGCATGAAACGGCGCCCGCTTCGTATGGCTGGGAGACGGTCAAGAACTCGAACACCAACATCATGTTCGACATCGTGCGCAAGGCGCCGGCCAAGGCGCACGCGCCGATGGAGGCATGGATCCAGCGCGCGCTCGTGGTCGACATGTTCAAGCGCGCCGGCCTCGATTTCGAGAGCGCCAAGAAGCAGGCCCAGAGCCGCGAGTTCAAGCCGCTCGAGCTGAAGGGCCTGACACTGTCGGCGCACTACGCGGTCGACGCCCAGGTCATCAAGTCGAAGAACGTAGCGGCCGTGCGCGAAGGCAGCGAGCGGGCCAGTCAATACGTGATGTACAGCGCGCACTGGGACCATCTGGGCATCGGCCTGCCCGACGCCAAGGGCGACACCATCTACAACGGCGCCATCGACAACGGCACCGGCGTGGCTGCGCTGCTCGAACTGGCGCGCGCCTACGGCAAGCTGCCCGCACCCAAGCGCAGCGTGCTGTTCCTGGCAGTGACGGCAGAAGAGCGCGGCCTGCTCGGTTCCGAATACTACGCATCGAACCCCCTGTATCCGCTGGCCCAGACGGCAGGGCTGATCAATATGGACGCACTCACACCGTACGGGCTGGCGCATAACCTGTCGATCGCCGGAAGCGCCAAACTCGATTTGCTCGACCGCCTGATCGACAAGGCCAGGCAGTGGAACGTGGCATACACACCCGACCCGAAACCGGAGGCCGGCAGCTTCTTCCGCTCCGACCATTTCCCGCTTGCCATGCAAGGCGTGCCCGCAATTTCTTTCAGGTCGGGCAACGATTGGGCCGAGGGCGGCGTCGCCGCAGGCCAGGCCTGGCGCGACACCTATGTCAAGGACAACTACCATCAGCCGTCGGACCAGTGGAGCGCCGCATGGACCTTCGCCGGCATGGCGCGCGACCTGGAGATCCTGTATGCGGTCGGCGCCGATTTGGCCAATTCAGGCGAGTGGCCGAACTGGTCGAGCGATTCCGAATTCCGGCCGAAGCGCGACCAGAGCGCCGGCCAGCGCAAATAGCATGGTTCCCTCTTCATCGACACCAAGGAGAAGCACTTTGAAACTCGCAGCACTCGTACTGATGGTCTCGGCCACAGTTGCGGCCCAGGCCGCCGACTCCCCCAAATTCGATCCCCAGCGCATGTCGCAGGACGTCCAGGTGCTGTCCTCGGACGCGTTCGAGGGCCGCGCGCCGGACAGCGCCGGCGAGCTCAAGACGGTCGACTACCTGATCGGGCAATTCAAGGCCGCCGGCCTGAAGCCGGGCGGCGACCTGGTCGCCGGCAAGCGCAGCTGGACCCAGGACGTGCCGCTGGGACGGTTCGAGATCAAGGGGCCGGTGACGCTCACGCTCAGGCAAGGCAAGGCCAGCCAGGCGCTCGCGCAAGGCGACGACATGGCGGTGCGCGCGGCCATGAACGGCGCGCACCTGGTGGACTTCAAGGATGCGCCGCTGGTGTTCGTCGGCTACGGCGTGACCGCGCCCGAGCGCCACTGGGACGACTTCAAGGGGCAGGACCTGAAGGGCAAGCTGGCCATCGTGCTGATCAACGACCCCGATTTCGAAACCGGCGTGGGCGAGTTCGGCGGCAAGGCCATGACTTACTATGGACGCTGGACCTACAAGTTCGAGGAAATGGCGCGCCGCGGCGCGCTGGGCACCATCATCGTGCATGAAACGGCGCCCGCTTCGTATGGCTGGGAGACGGTCAAGAACTCGAACACCAACATCATGTTCGACATCGTGCGCAAGGCGCCGGCCAAGGCGCACGCGCCGATGGAGGCATGGATCCAGCGCGCGCTCGTGGTCGACATGTTCAAGCGCGCCGGCCTCGATTTCGAGAGCGCCAAGAAGCAGGCCCAGAGCCGCGAGTTCAAGCCGCTCGAGCTGAAGGGCCTGACACTGTCGGCGCACTACGCGGTCGACGCCCAGGTCATCAAGTCGAAGAACGTAGCGGCCGTGCGCGAAGGCAGCGAGCGGGCCAGTCAATACGTGATGTACAGCGCGCACTGGGACCATCTGGGCATCGGCCTGCCCGACGCCAAGGGCGACACCATCTACAACGGCGCCATCGACAACGGCACCGGCGTGGCTGCGCTGCTCGAACTGGCGCGCGCCTACGGCAAGCTGCCCGCACCCAAGCGCAGCGTGCTGTTCCTGGCAGTGACGGCAGAAGAGCGCGGCCTGCTCGGTTCCGAATACTACGCATCGAACCCCCTGTATCCGCTGGCCCAGACCGTTGGCGTGATCAACATGGACAGCCTGGCCCCATATGGCCCGGCGCGCAATTTCACCATTTCGGGCAATGCCAAACTCGATTTGCTGGATCAATTGATCGCCAAAGCCAAGCAGTGGAACCTGGTATACGCGGCCGACCCATTGCCGGAGGCGGGGCACTTCTTCCGCTCCGACCATTTCCCGTTCGCCAAGCGCGGCGTGCCTGCCTTTTCCTTCGATACGGGTGACGATATGGTCGAAGGCGGCCTCGCGGCTGGCAAGGCCATGCGCGACGCCTATGTCAAGGATAACTACCACCAGCCGTCGGACCAGTGGAGCGCGCAGTGGAGCTTTCTCGGCACGGCGCGCGACCTGGAGATCCTGTACGCGCTGGGCGCCGACCTGGCCAATTCACGCGACTGGCCGAACTGGTCGAACGATTCCGAGTTCCGGCCGGTGCGCGACCAGAGCGCCGCTCAACGCAAGTAAGCTCAGCGCGCGCCGGCGGCGATCCTCGCCACGGCGCGCGAGCGGCCCGTCGCCTCGACCGACGGCGTGCTCTCGACCATACTCAGAGCAGGCCTGTGCGGCCCCTCGTAGACTTTGAAGATGCTGACCGCCTGCGCCAGCAGGCTGGCCTGGTCCTGCAGCGACCCGGCGGCCGCCGCCGCCTCTTCGACCAGCGAGGCGTTTTGCTGCGCCACGTCCTCCATCTGGGCGATACTGTGGTTGACCTGCTCGATGCCTTCGCTTTGAGCCCGACTCGCTTCGGTGATGCGGCCCATGATGTCGGTGACGCGCCGCACGCTCTCGACCACCTCGACCATGGTACTGCCGGCCTGGGTGACGAGCTTGCTGCCGATGCTCATCTTGTGGACCGAGTCGTCGATCAATCCCTTGATTTCCTTGGCCGCCGTGGCGCTGCGCTGGGCCAGGCTGCGCACCTCGCTGGCGACGACCGCAAAGCCGCGGCCTTGTTCGCCAGCGCGCGCGGCTTCGACCGCCGCATTCAACGCCAGGATATTGGTCTGGAACGCGATCGCGTCGATCACGTCGATGATATCGACGATCTTGGCCGAAGACGCGTTGATCGACGCCATGGTCGCCACCACCTCGGCCACCACCGCGCCGCCGTCCTCGGCGATGTTGGAGGCCGCCAGGGCCAACTGGTTCGCTTGCAGGGCGTCGCTGGCGTTGCTGCGCACATTGCTCGTCAGCGCCGCCATGGCCAGCGTGGTCTGTTCCAGCGCCACCGTTTGCTGCACGGTGCGGGTGGCCAGGTCCTGGTTGCCGGCCGTGATCTGTCCGGTGCCGGTGGCCAGCGAATCGACCGCGGCCTTGATGCCGGAGACGGTGCCTGACAAGGTGCGCTGCATGGTGCGCATCGCGAACAGCAGGCTGGAGCGATCGTTGGCCTTGAGTGCCACGTCGAGGTCGAGTTTGCCGGCCGCGACCTGATGGCAGATCTGCGCCGCATACTCGGGCTCGCCGCCGAGCTTGCGCAGCAAACCGCGCATGATCACGACGCCGACCGTCACCGCGGCCAGCAGCGAACCGAGGAACACGATCAGCAGCCAGGTATTGGCCGCGGCGATCGTTCGCATGGCCCGCACCTCATCCTGCTCGGTGTGCTTGCCGGCCAGTTGCACGACCTGGTCGATGGCCTTGCGGTGCGCCTCGTAGACCACTCCCATCTCTTGCAAGGCGCTGGCGGCTGCGTTCTTGTCGCCCTTTTCGAGCGCTGGAATGAGTCTGGCAAAGGCCAGCTCGTAGAAGGCCAGCGCCGGCTCGTGCGCCTTTTGCAGCAGGATGGGGCCCAGTTCCTGGTCCAGTCCGGCCTTGAGCCAGAACTCGTGGCGCGCATCGTAATCAGCCTTGAGGGTCTTGAAACGGGCGATCAAGGCCTGTTGCCCACTGCCGCCGGCACTGCTCGCCAGCTGCATGCTGAGCAAATAGGATTCAATGATGTATTCGGGCGGCGGTAATATATCGGCGACCAGGTCTTTATTTTGAACGATGCCTTGGTACAGCGGACCGTTGACCTTTAATTCATTCAGCGTGCGCAAGGATGAAGCGCCGTAGATTGTGAAACCGATGGCGAATATGCCGATCAGGATAATGAAGCGTTGCGACAGCTTTAGATTGTGAATATTCACGGTTTTTATCCATAATGGGTAGATTATGTATGCCTTGAATCGCCAGTCACCCCGGATCGGGTAAAACAGCCTTTTCCCGGCACAGCAGGGGCTGAGTATAGTCGAGAAGGGGGGCGTGCAGGTTTAGGTTTTCACAATATTTCTTTACTTCGCAATCGAGTCCCTGGCAGGTATGGGAATCGCCTGGATGCCGTTTTGGTCTTGAATGTAAGCGGGCCTGTAAATATTCCGGAAATGGAAAATAAAACGCCAGGCATGTTAACCTGGCGTTTGATTTTCAAATATCCGTTGGTATCCGGATGCGGAACCTGGATCTTGTGTCGAAGACTTTAACGTGGCAGCATGGGCGGGCCATTCTCATTCACTCCATCACTTCGGCATTCTTTCCATGACACTCTCCAATTGGCTTGTTTACGCCGCGGCAGTCCTGGTCCTGACCGTGACGCCGGGTCCGACCGTCTTGACGTGCGTTTCAACCTCGGTCAATCTCGGCGCCCGCAAGGCCTTGCTGGCCTGCCTTGGCAGCACCACCGCCATTGTGGGCATCATGGCGCTGTCAGCGCTGGGGCTGGGTAGTGCGCTGGCCGCGTCGGACGCCTTGTTCAGCATGCTCAAGTGGCTGGGCGCGGCCTACCTGGCCTATCTCGGCGTTTGTTCCTTGCTGTCGAGAACGACGGAAATTGCCATCCCTGGCGCGGTCGAGGCATCGAGCCGCGCGCGCTTGTTCGGAAAGGGTTTCCTGGTCGGCGCGAGCAATCCCAAGGCGCTGCTGTTCTTCGGCGCGCTATTCCCTCAGTTCATTGTCGCCGATGCGCCCCAGGCGCCCCAATTTCTGGTGCTGGGCGTGACGTTTCTGTTTTTCGAATTATTGTGGCTCACCATCTACGCGCTGTCGGCATCGAAGGCCAAGCGCTGGTTGCAGCAGCCGCGCCGGGCCATCTTGTTCAACCGGGCCACTGGCGCCGTATTCCTGCTGGCCGCTGCCGTGCTGGCGACCAGCAGGCGCAGCGCTGCCTGAGTGTGAAACGACAAGGCCAAGCCGCGAGGGTTGGCCTTGTGTGTGGCGCGCTGCGATCAGCGTTGCGGAGGAACGACGATCACGGTGTCGCCAGTCTTGCCTTTAGCGCCGGTGTCGCCTTTGGCGCCATCGTAGCCGGGAGCACCTGCCTCACCTTTGGCGCCGTCGTAACCAGGCGTTCCAGGAGTGCCGGTCGCGCCCTTGGCGCCGGTGTAACCGGTAGCGCCGCTGTCGCCGGTCTGA
This sequence comes from Pseudomonadota bacterium, assembly GCA_040390195.1. Taxonomy (GTDB): domain Bacteria; phylum Pseudomonadota; class Gammaproteobacteria; order Burkholderiales; family Burkholderiaceae_D; genus Telluria_A. The sequence goes on from JAZJYV010000002.1 coordinate 76,491, forward strand.
CCGGTGGCACCGGTAGCGCCGGTGGCGCCCGGACGGGCATCGGCGCCGGTGGCTCCCGTTGCGCCAGCCGGACCGGCAGGGCCGGCCACCACTTGCACGACCGGAGGTGGACCTTCTTTTTGGCAACCGGACAGGGCGAGGGTGGCGGCAAGTGCGAGCAAGCTCAAGGTAATTTTCATGGTGTATCCTTTTATCGGTGAGGTGCGTCACTGCACGGAACTGCCCGGCGGCGCCGGGCTTGCGTTTCGCGTGACGGTAGTGAGGCCAGAGCCAGGCGGTCGGGCTCTGGAAGGTGGTGCCAGCATGCACTGTCGGTTCGAAACATTCCGTGCGTTCGCGCACACAGACTGAGCTATCGAGTAATTCCTGCAGCAATTCGCCCGTCCGGCGCGGCACCCGGACCTCTGCGGTGCCGGCATTTTTGCTATGCTAGCGTCTTTCGCCCGGCCGGCGCCTGCCGCGCCGGCGCCCCCCATTTTCGGAGCAGCACATATGGTCTCCTTGCAAGAGCAATTCTTAAAAGCCGGTCTGGTTGACAAGAACAAGGTCAAACAGGCCAACCAGGACAAGAACAAGCAGAAAAAGGTCGAGCGCAAGACCGGCACCCACACGGTCGACGAAGCGCGCCTGGCGGCACTGGAGACGCAGCGAAAAAATGCCGAGCGGGTGCGCGAAATGAACGCCCAGCGCGATGCGGCCGCCACCCAGAAGGCGATCCTGGCCCAAATTGCCCAACTGGTGCAAAAGAATCGCCAAAGCAAGGGCGCCGGCGACATCGCCTACAACTTCACCCATGGCAGCAAGATCGAACGGATCTATGTCTCTGCGGCGGTCCAGGCCCATTTGATGGCGGGACGCCTGGTGATCGTGTGCCAGGGCGGCGCCACCGAACTGGTGCCGCGCGTGATCGCCGACAAGATCGCCGAGCGCGATGCCGCGCTCGTGGTGCGGGTGAACAAGACCAGCACCGAAGTCGATGCCGACGATCCCTATGCCGCCTTCCAGATTCCGGACGATTTGATGTGGTAATGCCGGATCCAGGAAAGGGAGACTTGTATACATTTCAATAGTGCATATGTAATAATTTTGATTTAGTAAATACTATTTCAAGGATTCATATGCTGAAGCATTGCCTGGCGTTGTTGCTCGCTGCGACCTTGAGTGCATGCGGTGGTGGGGGCAGTGGTGCAAGCAGCGGCGCTGCGCCCATGCCAACTGTGGATCCCGCCGTCACCTTCACCCCGCAAACGCTGCGCGCCTCGGTCCAGGCTGGTAATTCGATGGCCATGCAGGTCGTCGCCTCCATCGCACATCCGGCCGATTTCGCTGGTGCGACCATGGTCTATGTGTACATCGTGGACGATACCGGGGTGATCCTGCCCACCACCCAGATCGTCCAGGCCGGCACCAACACTTATCAAGCCACGCTCTACACGGCGCCCACCCTGAAACAAGCGGTGTATTCCGGTCATTTCACCCTCAAACTGTGCCGCGATTCCGCTTGCGCCACGCAGTTCCCGGGGGCGCCGGTGCCGCTGCCGTACGAGATCACTGTCACCGCAGCACCGCCGCTACCGATCAACCTGTCGAGCAATATCCCGCTCTCGGCCAGCGTGCGCCTTGGCGCCAGCGTTGCCACCACGGCGCAGGTGGCCGTCAAGACCGCAGGGCGCGCCTGGAGCGCCACGAGCGATGCCGCCTGGCTCACACTGACGGGCGCCTCCGGCACCGACAGCGCGAGCTTCCAGGTCGGTTTTGACGTCACGGGTTTGCCGGTCGGCCAATACAATGGCACCCTGACCGTCACGGCCGCGGACGGCGCCAAGGCCACCATTTCAGCTTCCGTGTCGGTGTTGGAAGTTGCCTTCCAGATCGATGGCAGCAACCTCAGTTTCAATGCGGTCAATGGCGCGCCGATCCCCTCGCAGGCGCTCAAATTTACGCTCACCAATGAGGTGCCAAGCCAGTGGAGCGCATCGAGCGACTCCGCCTGGTTGACGGCCGACCCCAGCGCCGGGCTCACGCCGGCCACCACCACGCTGCGCGTCAATCCGGCCAGCGCGGCGTTGCCGAGCGGGACCTATGGCGCTCAATTGACGTTCAGTTCGCCGGTCAGCAAGCCGCGCCAATTTGGCGTCACGCTCAAGCTGAGCACGCCCACGTTGTCGCTGTCGGCCAACAGCCTCAGCCTGGGTGGCGTGAGCGGGCGCCAGTTTGCCGACGCCGCCGTGAGCATGAACCTGAATACGGAAACGAACCGCTGGCCATGGACCCTGTCCGGCACCCCGGCGTGGCTCAAGCCGGCCGCGCTGGCGGGCAATGTGGACCAGGCTGGCGTGAGCCTGGCGTTGTCCCCGTTGGCCGATGTGGCCCCGCTGGGGACCTCCACGGCCGTGCTCAATGTGGGTGTCAAGGTGAACGGCGACACGCTGACGAAAGCGCTGACGGTGACGATCAACAAGGACCAGCGCAAGCTGCTGCTGGCCGAGACGGGCGTCGCCCTGTCATCCACCCCGGCATGGTCGCGCCTGACGCGCACCATCAAGGTCAGCGACAACTTCGGCATCGATGCGAAATGGAGCGCCAGTTCCAGCCAGCCTTGGTTGACGGTCACGACCAGCACCAATCCGGCAGACGGCACAGGCGCCCTGAACCTGACCGCCAACCCGGCCGGGCTGCCGCTTGACCAGGTCAGCTATGCAACCATCACCCTGGCCTCGTCGGTCGCCGGGGTGCAGGTACCCGAAACCGTCAAGGTGGCATTCTGGAAGGGCTCGGTGACCCCGACCGACAAGGTCACGCTGCAGAAAACCTACAAGAACGTGATTGGCGACCCGATCCGCCCGTTCGCCTACCTGCACAGCGCGGGTGCCGACATCGACGTCTACAACCTGTACACGGGGGTCAAGGTGAGCACGGTGGCCGGCCTGGGCGCGGCGCTGGGCGATATGGCGATCAGCCCGAACGGCGAGACGCTGTACGTGTTTGACACCGCCAACCGCAACATCGTACTGGTGGACCTGGCCAGCATGACCAAAAGCGCCACGTGGCCCCTGTCGAACGCCGTCAGCGCGCAGTCGCGCTTGCTGGCCATGCATCCGAACGGGGTCAATCTGGTGATCACGAACGAGGGCACGGCCCATCTGGCGCCGGCCGGCACCGTGCTCGATGCGACCGGCCTTGGCGGGGAGCTGACCGCCAGCACCGATGGTCGCCGGGTATTCGCCCAAGCGGTCGGCTACGCGCCCAGCGGTGTGACCGGGTACACCGTCGATTACTCGGCAATTGGCGGCGGCAAGCTGGCCGTGAGCCGCTACGCCAGCGGCGGCGCCAGCGGCTTCGCGGCCGCGATTGCCACCAACGTCGACGGTAGCCGCATGTACATCGCCAATGGCAGCCCCTACCGTTGTATCGCGTTTTCCGGCGCCGACCTTTCGGAAATTGGCTCCCTGCCTGGTGGCGATGCGTATCCCAACAATGTGCGCGTCGGCACGGATGGCCGGGTGTTCTGTGGCATTTCCGGTTGGTACAGCAGCGCCGATATTTGGGTGCACCGCCCCGACGGCAGCTTGCAAAGCAGCTTCAAGATTGCCGGATATGCGCGCGCCCTCCTGCCGCGCCAAATGGCGCTCTCGGGTGACGCAATGATGCTCATTGCCCTGACTGACGATCCGCGTGCGGTGATCATCGCCATCGGCCCCTGAACCCGAGTTACAATCATGCACGATTATTTTCACGGGAATTGCGCATGAGTTTCAGCAGACTACTTCCAATCGCGGCGCTTGTCGTGGCAAGCGCGGTGCACGCCAGTCCCGCCGATGATGTGTGGCACGCGAAGGCCCGAGCCTTGCTGGAGCATGCCGTCAATATACCCACCGTGGAAGGGCGCGACAAGGTGCCGGAACTGGCGGCCTACCTGGCGGCCCAATATCGCGCCGCGGGGTTTCCCGACGCGGACATCAAGGTCATGCCGTATGAAAAAACCGCCGCCTTGATCGTGCGCTGGCGCGCGCCCAATTCCACAGGCAAGCCGATCATGGTGATGGCCCATATGGATGTGGTCGAGGCCAGGCGCGAGGACTGGAGTGCCACCGATCCCTTCGTCTTCACGGAAAAGGATGCTTACTACTATGGGCGCGGCAGCAGCGACATCAAGCAGGGCATTGCGGCGACCACGACCGCGATCCTGAAACTGAAGGCGAGCGGTTTTCGGCCCACACGCGAGATCATCGTGTTCTACACCGGGGACGAGGAAACGACGGGTATCGGCGCGCGGAAAGGGGCCGGCGAGTGGCACGATTTGCTCGACGTTGAATATGGCTTGAACGCTGATGGTGGCGGTGGCGGCTTTGCAGCCAACGGCCGCGCACTCGGGTTTTCGCTTCAGTCGGCCGAGAAGACCTATGCCGACTACACGTTCACGGTGCGCAATCGAGGCGGCCACTCGTCCAAGCCGCGTGCCGACAACGCGATCTACGCACTGGCGAACGCGCTGCACCGGCTCGAGGCACATCGTTTCGTCCCCACGATGAACGCGACGACACGTGCCTATTTCGCCGGCCGCGAAAAGGTCGAAGGCGGCGCGCTTGGCAATGCCATGCGGGCCTGGCTCAAGGATCCTGGAAATGGACGCGCCGCCGACGCCATCGAGGCAGATGAAGGGGAAATCGGCATCACGCGCACGCGCTGTGTCGCCACGCGCTTGTCCGGCGGCCATGCGGACAACGCCTTGCCGCAATTGGCCACGGCGCTCATCAATTGCCGAATCATGCCCGGCGTGTCTCCGGACGCGATCCGGGACGAACTCGAACGAGTCGTGGCCGATCGCACCGTGGTGGTGACCAGGAACGATGACAAGGTCTCTTCGCTCGATTCACCGCTGCGCGCCGATGTGGTCGGTGCGTTCACGCAAGCAGTGCGCGCACGCCATCCGGGCGCGCCAGTGTTCCCGGAAATGAGCACCGGCGCCAGCGACGCGCGGCCGTTCCGCGTGATCGGGATTCCGGTCTACGGCGTCGATGGCGGCTGGGGCATCGTGCCCGACGATATGCGCGCCCATGGCCGCGACGAGCGCATCCCCGTCAAATCGCTCGACGACAATGTCGACCATTGGGTGGCGATGCTGAGCAAGCTGGCCGGATGAGGTTCAGGCGTTGAAGCCACCGTCGATGGTCAGGCTGGCGCCGGTCACGAAGCCCGCCTCCGGGCTAGCCACGTAGGCAACCATGCCGGCGATTTCGTCCGGCTGCGCGTGACGCTGGATGGCCATCAGTCCATGCAGCGCAGCGGCGAACTGGCCCGATTCCGGATTCATGTCGGTGTTGGTCGGGCCCGGTTGCACATTGTTGACCGTGATGCCTCTGGGCCCAAGGTCGCGCGCCATGCCCTGCACCAGGCCTTGCAAGGCCGATTTACTCATCGCATAGGCCGCCCCGCCCGGGAAGGGGATGCGTTCGGCATTGCAGCTGCCGATGTTGATGATGCGGCCGCCCGGTCCCATATGGGGCAGGACGGCCTTCGCCGCGACAAACACCGCGCGCAGATTGACCGCCAGGGTCTTGTCGAAGTCTTCCAGGGAAAAATTGGCAATCGTGCCCATCAGTCCTACGCCTGCATTATTGACCAGGATGTCGATCCGGCCGAAGTGACGGGCGGCGGCGTCGATCGCCCCCGTGAGCGCAGCGGCGTCGCCCGCGTCGGCCTGGAGCGCGAGAACGCGGCCGCCAGCGGCTTCCATGCGTGCCGCCAGGGCCGCGGCCAAGGCGCCCGAGCCCTTGTAGGTGAACGCCACGGCCGCGCCATCACGCGCGAGACGCTCAACGATGGCGGCACCAATTCCCCGGGCGCCCCCGGTAACAAAAGCGACCTTGCCGGTGAATGTGGTGCTTGCCATGGGAGCTCCCTGGAAATTGCCTAAGGCTTGGCATTCAAATGCGAATTCATCCCGCCCTGGTCGAACCACCAGTCGAGATTTTCCCGGCAATTGCCGCCCGGATAGCGCTTGAGCATTGCCGCGAGGCTGAAGTCGGCACTGGCCTGGTCGCAACGATTTATCCCGTCTTCCAGCCAGGTGTTGAGCAGGTTCTTGTCGCTCACGCCAGGGTGCTGCTTGCGGTAATACTTGAGGTCGAATTCGTAGCTGGCGCGCCTGGCTTCCGGATAGCCATGGTCGGCCCAATGCTGGACCAGGTCGGCGTCACCCCAGGCCGTGCCTCGCGTGTCGTAGTAGTAATCCCAGTTGAAGATGGTGCGATCGAATTTATCGTTCTCATCGCTGTGTTTTTTCTTCTTGCCGAACGCGCCGCTGATGGCATTGCCCGCGTCTTTCAAGGAATTGCTCATCGCACTCGTGGATTTGCTGGCCAGCTCGCGCGCCGCGTCCTTGCTCTTCTTGTAGGCCGCATCGGCCGCCGCCTTGGTTTTTGCGGCTTCGGCGTCCGCCGCCTTCTGGGCATCTTTGGCGGCCTTGTTCGCTGCCACCGTGGCATCGCTGGCGATCTTGTTCAGTGCCGCGCTGGCCGCGCTGGCCGTATAACCGCTGAGCGACTTGTATTCGCCGGCGATCTTGTTCAGCGCCGCCTCGAGGTCCTTGCCGATGCAGCCTTCCAATCTGGATGGGTCGACATTGGCACCTCCTTGCGCGTCGAATATCTCGACAATGTTCATGCTTTCCTGGATCGCCAGCCTGGCCTTGATTTCAAACGGGTTCACGCAGCTTGCCGAGAAATCGACGGTCAGCGTGTCGCCCGCCAGGATCAGCGCCAACTTCTGGCCCGCCAGATTCCCGAACAAGCTGACGGTCTGTTCGTCGGTGGTGATGTCGGCATGGGCCACCATCTTGATTTTCGTCTTGCCGAGCGGGCCCAGCTTGATCGTGATGCTCTCTTCCGCCGTTCCGTGGAACCCCGCCTTGCTGGCCGATGCTTCGATCTTGCCCATGGTCTGTCCCAGGATGCGCACATCGCTGGCGACATACATCAGGGGACCGCCATCTGCCAATGGACCGAGCAGGAAGACGTTAAATGGCGTGTCAGTCGTGGGGAACGGTTTGCTGCGGTCGCCAAACTTGTAGGGAGGGGCCGGGTTCGGATTGCGCAACTGGAACACGGACAGCGGTTTCGTCACCGCTAGCAAGGGCTTGATGATGGCCTTGATGTTAGCAATGTAGCCGCCCCCCAATTTGGTGAGGGTGGCGGTCGCCGGCGACGCCGCCATGCCGGTGTCCGGCATCGCCATGGCGACGGCCATGAGCGCCTGGTCTTGCAGCGTGAATGTCGGCGGCATGGCCATTCGAAATGAAAAATCGAGCAGGTCCATGGCGCCTGCCGGATTCAGGGGCGTTTGAAATTGAAGCAGGATGTCCTTGCTGGTGCCCTTGAACCTGGCGTTGCCCTTGTATCCAAACGTGAGGCCGTTGTTGATGAAAAACGTCGCGTCCGTCAGCGTCATGCTTGGCGCCATCAGGGACACGCTCGCCCCCGGCGCCAGCTGGAACTCGACAAACGCCTCTGGCGCGACGGCGTCAGCCCCCGCCTTCTTCATGGTGTCACCGCGATGAATGGCGTCAGCCAGTCCCGCTCCTGTGCCGGCGGCGCCCGTCAGGTCGGTCGGAATGGGCATGACCACACCCGCGCGCAAGGTCAGCTGATCGGATTTCACGCCCAGGTTCTGCATGGTCAGCTTCATGACGCCGCCCAGGTCGGCCCTTGCCGCCAGCTGGACACCGCTGGAAAAGGCGAGCGCGTTCACGTTGAAGTAGCTGTCCCTGACCACTTTTTGTAGGTCCGGTGGCATCTTGAGCGTGTCCAGGTCGAAGTCTGTCGTGGAGATGGAAATGATGGGATCGCTCAGTTGGGTGCCGCCCAGGAGTTTTTGAACGTTGTCCTTCAGCAGGTGCGGCAAGGCCATGCGTTTATTGATCACGAGTAGGAACGTCTGCTGCTGGGTACTGCTCGTGAAAAAATACAATTGCAAGATGCCGGTCTTGGCCGCATAGCAGCCGGTCAGGCCGCCACCGCAGCCAGTTTTTTTCAGCGTCCCGACCAACTTTTGCACATCGTCCTTGAGGTCGGCGATGGGCAGCGCGCCAAGCATCTTCTTCAGACTGGGCGTGATCTCGGGCATGCCTTGCGCAAGCACTGGCGCGGGCACCACCTGAAACAGGAGCAGCGCCGCCAGGGCTAAGGCTTTCTTCATCCGGGTCTCCCTTGCCAGCCGGGCAGGCTGCTTCAGTAATAGAGGAATTCGAGGGCTTGGCGCAAGCGCTCGCCCGTGCTGTCCATCCGGTCCCAGCGTTCCAGGGACACGTCACCGTCGCGGAACTCCCGGAACAGCGCTTCCGTTTTCAAGTGGCTGAGCACCGCTTCCGCGTTCGAGGGACTGTTGGCCGAGAAACCGAATTTCTCGCGCAAGGCATGCGTGCCCTCGCTCGTGGAGGGCGGCTGGTCCGCCTCAGTCCTGGCGGTATAGGCCGGCGCGCGCGGGGTGACCAGGATCAGCACCGAGCGTTGAATGTCATTGGTTTTCTTGTTCGAAAACAGGTACTGAAGCAGGGGGACGTCTTGTAGTAGCGGCACTCCATCGCGGGTACTCGACGTCGATTTTTCGCTCAAGCCGCTCAAGACCAAGGTATCGCCCAAGTTCATGACCACATTGGCGTTGGCCGAGATTTCACCGATCTCGATCTGATAGGCCACTTTCGGGTTGTCCGCGTTCGCATTGAGGGAAGTGCGCAGCGCCTCGACCTTCAGTTGCACGCGGCCATTGGACAGAAAGGCCGGCGTGACGGCCAGCTTGATGCCGAAGCGTTTTTCCAGCGGCACCACGGTGGTGCCGCCTTGCGCGCTGATTGACACGACCCCCGCGCTGAGGTTCGTCCCGGAGAAAAATTCAGAGGGCATGCCTTCGATGGCGGCCAGCGTGGGGCGTGCCAAGACCTCGTTGAGCGCATTGCTGGCGTTGGCGATGTTCAGGGAATACGCGAGCGCGGGGACGGTCACGGCGCGCGTGATGGCCGTGCTGACGCTGGCCGCCGCGTTGTTTACGCTGTTCGAGCTGATGATCCTGGAATACGCGGCCACATTGCCGGCAACCGAGCCGAGCTGGAGCGTCAGCGTGTTGAGCAGGTTGATGCCCTTGGAGGTGCTGAGCAGTTCCTGGGTCGACACCAGCACGACATCGACCAGGACCATGCGCGGCTCCTTGTCGCTGCCGGCTTCCTTGACGACGGCCGGTTTCGATTCCGGCGCCTGGGCGGCTGCGGCCGCAGCTGCGGTTGCAGGCCGGGCTGCCGCGGGAGCCTTCAGGCTCGGAACGGAAAAGGCCTGCGCGAGTTGCATCGAGCTTGTCGTGGACGGCGCGGGTGCCAGGTTCACGGTTAGCAGCGGCGCCTGGGCTGACGATTCCCGCTTTTGATAAATAGACTTCCATTGGGCCAGGCGCCGGTTTGCGCGATCGACTGCCTTTGCGCCATTCAATGCGCTCATCGCATCGCGCATCTGTCCGGCTTTGTCAAAATCGCCGCAGGCGGCGTAGACGGCAACGCTCGAGCTCATGAAGCCGCTGTGCGGCGCCGATGATATTTTCTTGAACTGATCGGCCATCAGGCATGCCGTGACAGCGTCGCCCGTCAGATAGGACGCCACCATCATGCCGTAGACGGACACGCTGCTTTCCGGCGTCATCAGCAGGACGTCGGAGAATTGGGCCTTGGCGTCATCGAATTTTCTTTGGTCCAGATAGGCCAGGCCCAGGAATTCCTGTGCAATCCAGTTGCCGGGATCGATTCTCAGTGCCTGTTGGTAGCCTTCGACGGCCATGTCGTTCTTCTGCGCATCGCCCTGCTTGGCTTGCAGGTGGTAGACAAAGCCGTTCAGGAAGTGCAGGTGGGAGTTGCGGGGCGCCAGTTGCAAGGCTTCATTGACGGCGCGGCTGGCTTTCTCCAACTCCATGCCCTGGATGAAATTGACGGCGGCCGTTGCCTTGGCCAGCATGTCGGTCTCCGGCTTGCCCGCCGGGGTGAGCACGAATTTCCTGACCATCTCGGTGAAGGACTTTTCCGGCGGCTGAGCCCACGAAGGGGACAACACACACACCATCGCAGCAAGCGCTGCACAAGTCCTTCCGAGGCGGCCGCAAGCGGCAGTGTTGAGCATTGGCAGAGGGCGTGGGGGATTGTGAACTTGATTAACTCAGACCGAGTATATGCTAGTAATTGCGACGAGGCATTAATTACCGGTCTTGGGCCTGCGCAAGCCGCCCACCAGGCGGTGCTTGCCTCAAAGCCGTCACGCTCAGTGGTGGACATGCTCGGTAAGATGTGCGTGAGCAGGCCGGGCAGGCGAGGGGTAATCAGGATGCCGCGCAGGCGGCCGATCACCATCGGTACAAACAGGCCGCACATGGCCGTCATCAGAAAAATCAGTTGCATGGATATCTCCCGTTCAATAGAAGCAGGGTAGGTGGATCAGGCAAATGATTCCGTGCGGTACAACGCATTGGGAAATACTGCGCAAGAATTTGCGCTCCACGTCGTGAAGACACGGCCAGCAAGACTGCCCCCTGATGCACGGAAATGAAGTCCTGGATTCGCCGCGCCTGTCCTTCTTGTGGAGGATTGTCCAAGGCCGGCGCGATGCCGACAATAGACAACTGTAGCGTCCGCTAATGCAGAAAGCGCCGGCCCGTTTTCCGGGCCGCCCATCTCTCTGCCTTTTATCGTCAACGAAGGTTCCGGATCGTGGTCCTGGATGCGTTCGTGCGTCTGATCCGCTGGCGTGAGACTCAATTGATTTTCCATCGTGAATCTAAGAGGAGAAGCCATGTCCAAGTACAAGCCAACCATCAACCTCGACCAATGGGCAGACGGCCCGGCTCCCGACCTGCCGGTGACGGGCGGGGCGCAAGCGGATATCTGGCAGAACGGAAACCTCGGGTCGTCGCAGGCGCATTATGAGGAAGGGAACTCGGTGCCCTACCGCGCCGTCCTGTCCAGCCTGAAAGAGGGCGGGACCTACTGGGTGACGGTGCAGTGGGACACCACCAAAGGCGGCACGCACGCGCTGGACTATATCGACACCTGGAATTCCAGCTTTCCGTCTGGCAGGAACGAGACCGTGCCTGTACCGACCTCCGGTGTGACGGATCCCCTTGCCAGCCTGGGCAGGACTACCGCGTTCGCGATTCCCGTCGATGCCAATGCCCACAACCAGGCGCCAGGTCAATTCACCTTGTTCGGTGGCGCGACATTCCTGAACTACGTGCTCGCTGGCGCCGACGGCAAGTTCGGCACTGCCGACGACAACAATAGTCCGCTCAATCCATACGTGCTGACAGGAAGCTATGGCGGCGACAGTTCGACTTCGATCACGCTCAAGTTCACCTATACCGGCGACGGCGACGCCACCGCGAACGAACTCGGTTCCGCCGTGCTGGCCTGGGGCGGCCACATTGCCACCCGAGTCGACTGGGGGATGGGCAATTCGGCTGCGACGATCTCCGGTTCGCCATATCACACCAGCCTGACCAGCCTGGTTGACGATGACCCGGCAACGGCCGAAAGCGTCGGCCAGCAGGACCGTTCCCTCTCGAGTGGCGCGGTCACGTTTCCGGGTGCAATTACGGTGATCAAGCAGACCAGTCCGGATGGCAGTGCACAGAGTTTCAACTTTGAATTGACGCGCCCGGCCAATACGGTGGATGTGCTCAGTGACGGCAGCAATGCGAACAGCGGCATGCTCGACCTGAGCGGGGACGGCACCATCAGTGCAGATGACAGCGGCAGGTTTGTCGATAGCGACGGCGAGATTTACCAGGTCACCGGCGGCGCCGGCATCGCCCTGCTGTCGGCCAGCGTTGACGGAAAAATCAACGGCTATGCGATCATCAATGGGCATCTGGACGTCAACAACAGCGGCACCATCACCAGCGCGGACAAGCTGACCAACTTGACGGGAACCGCGACCGTCGGATTCGCCCTGACCGATGGCGCCGCGAAGACGTTTTCCAATCTGACCGACTTGACTTCCGGCTATGTGGTGAAGGAAGTCGTGCCAGCACTATGGGATCTCACCAGCATTGACCAAAGCCGTACCGACATCAACGGCATTCACACGAGCACGCAGGTCAGCGATCCGGCAGGCGACAGGACCTCGATCGCGCTGGCCGAAGCGGATCAGTGGACGCTGACCTTCAACGATCAGTCGCTGGCGGCCGCCAGCATCGACCTGGTCAAGACCAACGGCGGCATCGTCGACGGCGACGGCAACGGGCCGGATGCGGGCGATACCATCGTCTACAGCTATGCGCTCCACAACACCGGTAACGTCCCCCTGTTCAATGTGAGTGTCAGTGACGACCCGCTCGGCCCCATCGCGCTGACCGGACTGGCCGATCTCGACGGCGATGGCGTCGCCGACGACCTGGCTGTCAATGCGACGGCGACGGGCAGCAGTACGGCGACCCTGACCCAGGCGCAGGTCGATTCCGGGGCCGTCAGCAATCTCGCCACCGGCCAGGGCACGACCGGCGCTGGCCAGAGCGTGACCGACACCGACAGCAATACCGTGGCAATTCCGCGCAACGCCACCCTGGACCTGGTCAAGACCAACGGCGGCATCGTTGACGGCGACGGCAACGGGCCGGATGCGGGCGATACGATCGCCTACAGCTATGCGCTGCATAACACCGGCAACGTCCCGTTGTTCAATGTGAGCGTCAGCGATGACCCGCTCGGCCCCATCGCGCTGACCGGACTGGCCGATCTTGACGGCGATGGCGTCGCCGACGACCTGGCTGTCAATGCGACGGCGACGGGCGGCAGTATGGCGACCCTGACCCAGGTGCAGGTCGATTCCGGGGCCGTGAGCAATCTCGCCGCCGGCCAGGGCATGACCGCCACCGGTCAGACCGTGAGCGACACCGACAGCAATACCGTGACTATTCCGGGCAACGCCACCCTCGACCTGGTCAAGACCAACGGCGGCATCGTCGACGGCGACGGCAACGGGCCAGATGCGGGCGATACGATCGTCTACAACTATGCACTGCACAACACCGGCAACGTCACCTTGCTAAATGTGAGCGTCAGCGACGATCCGCTCGGCCCCATCGCGCTGACCGGACTGGCCGATCTCGACGGCGATGGTGTCGCCGACGACCTGGCTGTCAATGCGACGGCGACGGGCAGCGGCACGGCGACCCTGAGCCAGGCGCAAATCGATTCCGGATCCGTGAGCAATCTCGCCACCGGCCAGGGCATTGGCGCCAACGGCCAGTTCGTGACCGATACCGACAGCAATACCGTGGCCATTGCACATACTGTGGCGATCGACGTGGAGAACTATGTTTCAGTCGATGGTGGAGCAAGCTATGCCGATGCCGATACGGCGGCCGGCGCGGCTTTGCTGATGAGCGGGACAGCTCCACTGTTCAGGTTTGTCGTGACGAATACGGGCAATGTATCGCTGAGCAACGTCACGCTGCACGACCATGACGTCGTGAACAATAGCGACAGCGACCTCAACGGAGCGACAAGCGGCAATGACATGGGCATTGGCACGCTCGCGCCTGGCGCAAGCGTTACCCTGGACAATTATGTCGGCAGCTTTCATCCGGGCCTGCAGACCGATCTCGCAACGGCGACCGGCACCGGGGCCAGCCAGTTGGCAACGGACAGCGACGCGGCCAATTACAACGGGTTTGAACCCATCTCCTTCACGGGCAACCCGCAGTTTAACTTCCCCAACAGCGTCGACAGGATTCAACCGAAACTGCAAGGTGGTACGTTCACGATCAATGCGCACACCAACATTTACTGGGATTTCTACACCTCGAACAGCGATGTGGCACAGATTGACACGCGGGCAGGGACCTTCGGCTCCGACTACAACCTGAAGGTTTCCATCTTGAAGATCTGGGACGATGGCGCCGCCGCAAACAGTGGCGCCGACGCCATCTACCGCGTCTATGTCGCAAATGAGACCAGCACGCCCGTGTCGCTCGCCAATAACACCAACATTGTGACGTACAGCATCGTCAATTCGAGCCTGCAAGCAGCGCTCTCGACCGACAAAGGCTTGCTGGACCTGGTCAATGCGGACTCCTTGATCGGCAACTTCAACAATTTTTCGAACATCGAAAATGCGCTGAGCAAGGATGCCGTCGATCATTTCCTGACGAATCCAGGCAGCTTCAGCGCCGGCGCGGACCGGGTATGGCTCAGCGCCGACGAGAGTGGCCTGGGGCGCAACGAGGCGGGCGGCAGTTTCGATGCCTTGGGCGGCAACGACGCAGTGTACGGTCGGAACAATGTGGGCAACGAAACGTTGGCCGGTTCGACCGGCAACGATATGATCGATGGACGCAGCGGCACCGACTTCATCAGTGGTGGAGCCGGCGACGACTTCCTGTTCGGTTCCTTGTCGGGCGATTCCATCGACGGCGGCGACGGCAACGATACCTTGTTTGGCAGCTATGGGCGAGACATCCTGACCGGTGGTCTTGGTGCCGACACCTTTATCTTGCGGGTGGGCGATGTCGACACGATTCGCGATTTCAACCCTGCGGAAGGCGACCAGATCCGGATATGGCTCAATTCGCTTGACAACGTTGGCGCGGCCGGCCACACGGCGAACTATGACAATACAAGTGGCGTCTTGTCGGTGGATGGCTCGCCCGTGGCCGAACTGAGCAACAGCTCTGGCGTGCACCCCGTCGATGTCGGCCTGATCGGCACGACATCGATCTCGAACGTGTTCATTACGTGAACACGGATCAGGGTTTGCCTGTCGCAAAATTGCGATGCGACAGGCAAGATGAATTTGGTAAATCGACTTGTTGACGCCGCTGCGAGTTGGAATTATGTTGAGGTGTGCTTATTGTTGAGCACGGTTTCAATGGCCACTCGCGAAGAAACGATCATGTCGACAATGACGGTGGTGAGCACCAGTGCGGATACCGTGTTTCGTCACCGGCTCGACCTTGAGATTGGACGCCGGGGCGGCATCACCCTGGTCGATGATGGATGGACTGGCCAGCAGCAGCTCATGCGGGTCACGTGCGAGATCAGGCCCGACATTTTTCTCGTCGACCGTCAGTGTCCGCAGTTTGGCGAGGCCTTGTTGCCGCGTCACATTCTTAAGCTGAGTCCGGCGACGAAAATCATCCTGTTCTCGGAAACTTGTGGCTATCACGACGTCGCCGAGGTCATCGTGAACGGCGTCAAGGGCTGCGTGCGCAAGGCGTCGCCGCCTTGCATCTGGCTGAAAGCGATCGATGCCGTCTACAGTGGCGCCACTTGGGTGGATCGCGCGGCGATGGCCGAAATCCTGGAAACGTTGATGGTCCAGGCGCATGGCGTCAAGCCGATCGACGCGCTGCCAGGTCAGCTGACGGCGCGTGAGCGGGAAGTGGTTTGCCTTGTTCGGCGCGGAATGACGAACAAGGAGGTTGCGCGCGCCATGGTCATCTGTGAAACGACCGTGAAAACCCATCTGAAAAACATCTTCGACAAGTTAAAGATCACTCGGCGCGCGCATTTGCCGAGCGGGTTTGCAAGCGCTGATCAGAGCCGTTCGAAGACGACCGCGATGCCCTGACCGCCACCGATGCACATCGTCACCAGCGCATAGCGCCCGCCGGTGCGGTGCAGCTCATAGATTGCCTTGGTGGCGATGAAGGCGCCCGAACAGCCCACCGGATGGCCCAGCGCAATGGCGCCGCCGTTCGGATTGGTCTTGGCCGGATCGAGCTCCAGCGCCTTGCTGACGGCGATGGCCTGGGCTGCAAACGCTTCGTTCGCTTCGATCACGTCCATCTGGTCGAGCTTGAGCCCGGCCTTTTTCAGCGCCAGCTTCGACGCCGGAATCGGACCTTCACCCATGATCTCGTTCGGTACGCCGGCAATGGCGTAGGACACGATGCGCGCCATCGGCGTGCGGCCCGCCTTGGCCGCCACGTCGGCCGCCGCCAGCACGAAGAAGGCGGCGCCGTCGTTGATGCCCGACGCATTGCCGGCGGTGACGGTGCCATCCTTCTTGAACGCCGGCTTCATCTTGGCCAGCGATTCCATGGTGGTGTTGGCCTTGCCGTGTTCGTCGGTGTCGAACACCACTTCGCCTTTGCGGGTTTGCTGGACGATCGGCACGATCTGCGACTTGAAGCGGCCTTCGGCAATGGCGACGGCCGCGCGGCGCTGCGATTCAACGGCGAACGCATCCTGCTCTTCGCGCGAGATGTTCCACTTGGTGGCCAGGTTCTCGGCCGTGATGCCCATGTGGCCCACGCCGAACGGATCGGTCAGCACGGCCACCATCATGTCGATGGCCTTGGTGTCGCCCATGCGCGCGCCCGTGCGCAAGGCCGGCATCAGGTAACCGCCGCGCGACATGACTTCGACGCCACCGCCAATGCCGTAGTCGAAGTCACCGAGCATGATGTTCTGGGCCGCCGTGACGATGCCTTGCAGGCCCGACGAGCACAGGCGGCTGACCTGCATGGCCACCGAATCCATCGGCAGCCCGGCCTGGATCGAGGCGACCCGCGACACATAGGCGTAGCGCGAATCGGTGGGGATGCAGTTGCCGACGACGGCGTTGCCGATCAACTGGGCATCGACGCCGGAACGGGCGATGGCTTCCTTCATCACGATGCCGGCCAGCTCGGCTGGCTCCATGGTGGACAAGGAACCGCCGAAACCGCCGATGGCGGAGCGAACTGCACTGAGGACAACAACGTCTTTGGTCATGGTAAAACTCCTGAAGGTGGCGGAAATTCGAAAATCAGTTGCGTTTTTTTGCTCGGCATCGATGACGACCGGAGCCGTCATGTTCAGCAAGCGCCGTGCGGTACTTTTGGAGGTCTATGAATGGGCGGGAATATTCGCGGTGGTCGAGTGCGGCATCGTGTACTGCCTGGTCCATTCAAAGTACTCTTGCATTCCATTTTCCCTGGGGGGATAAATTATAGGCAGGAAAGATCGAACAGCAATATGAGGTACATCAAGAAATTGATTGTTGCTAGCTCGCGTTGGCGCGCATCTTGCCAAACAGGCCAAACGGCGTGCTATGCTCGCTTTGAATCGACTTTGGGACAACCATGAAATCACTTGTATCGGCACTCTCCCTCGCTTGCCTGGCTATCACCTGTGCCGCCACGGCCAATGCTGCCGACCCGCGCGAGCAATTCATGGCGATGCTTCAAAGCATGTGTGGAGAGCGTTTTGAAGGTGGACTGACGTATTCCAACGATCCCAAGAATGACTTCGCTGGCAAGAAAATGTCCACCGAAATTATTTGCACGAGCAGCGGCGTCCACCTGCCCGTGCTGGTCGGTGAGGATCGTTCCCGTACCTGGATTTTTACCCTCACCCCTGCCGGCCTGGATCTGCGGCACGACCACCGCCACGCTGACGGTACGCCCGACGCAGTGACGATGTACGGTGGCATGGCGGACGATACCGGTTCGGCACGATCGCAATCGTTTTACGCGGACAGCCACACCTTCAAGGTATTCCCGGGTTCGGAAACGAATGTATGGACCACCAGCTTTAGCGCCGATGGGGCCGTGCTGACCTATCATTTGGATCGGCACGCCAAACCGCGCATTGAATTCGTCCTGAAGCGCGTTCCCCACACCTGAGCTTTCCGCGCCGGCCGGAAGTGGGATCGGAAGCCCTTGGCCAATAAAAAAAACTCGCCGAAGCGAGTTTTTTTCATACTGGACCCAGATCTTAGAACTGGTTCATCGTGTTGTCTTTACCCGATGCTTTCAGGGCAGCTTCGCCGCTGAAGTACTCTTTGTGATCGTCGCCAATGTCGGAACCGGACATGTTCTGGTGCTTGACGCAAGCGATACCCTGGCGGATTTCCTTGCGCTGAACACCAGCCACGTAACCCAGCATGCCCTGGTCGCCAAAGTACTCTTTCGCCAGGTTGTCGGTCGACAGCGCTGCAGTATGGTAGGTCGGCAGGGTAATGAGGTGATGGAAAATGCCGGCTTCACGTGCGGCATCAGCCTGGAAAGTGCGGATTTTCTCGTCCGCAGCAATCGCCAAGTCCGTCTGGTCATACTCAACACTCATCAGCTTCGAGCGCTCGTAAGCAGACACATCCTTGCCTTCGCTCTTCATGCTGTCGAATATTTGCTGACGGAAGTTCAGGGTCCAGTTGAAGGATGGGCTGTTGTTGTACACCAGCTTGGCGTTTGGAATAACTTTACGAATTTCATTGACCATACCGGCGATCTGGGCAATGTGTGGTTTCTCAGTTTCGATCCACAGCAGGTCGGCGCCGTTTTGCAGGGATGTAATGGAATCGAGTACGCAACGCGCCTCGCCCGTGCCAGCGCGGAACTGGAACAAGTTGCTTGGCAAACGCTTGGGACGCAGAAGCTTGCCGTCGCGCTTGATGACAACGTCACCGTTATTCAGCGCTTCAGTCGAGATTTCTTCAACGTCCAGGAAGGAGTTGTACTGATCGCCCAAGTCGCCTGGCTCACGCGTGACTGCGATTTGCTTCGTCAAGCCGGCACCGAGGGAATCGGTCCGGGCAACGATCAGGCCATCGTCGACCCCCAGCTCCAGGAAAGCGTAACGCACGGCACGAATCTTCGCGAGGAAGTCTTCGTGCGGGACCGTCACTTTACCGTCTTGATGGCCGCACTGCTTTTCATCAGAAACCTGGTTTTCGATCTGGATGCAGCAGGCACCCGCTTCAATCAGCTGCTTGGCCATCAGGTAGGTCGCTTCAGCGTTACCGAAACCGGCATCGATATCGGCAATGATGGGCACGACGTGGGTAATGTGCTTGTCGATCTGGCTCTGGATTGCTTGCTTGGCAGCGCCTTCAGCATTGTCCAGCTGGCGGAATAAACCGCCCAACTCACGTGCATCCGCTTGACGCAAGAACGTGTAAAGTTCCCTGATCAGGTCGCCGACAGCCGTCTTCTCATGCATGGACTGGTCAGGCAGCGGGCCGAACTCGGAGCGCAGCGCAGCAATCATCCAGCCGGACAGGTAGAGGTAGCGGCGGTCGGTGCTATTGAAGTGCTTCTTGATAGAGATCATCTTCTGTTGACCGATGAAGCCATGCCAGCAGCCCAGCGACTGGGTGTACTTGGATGGGTCAGCGTCGTAGTTCGCCATGTCGTCGCGCATGATCTTGGCCGTGTACTTGGCGATATCGAGACCCGTCTTGAATCTGTTCTGGGCGCGCATGCGTGCAGCGGATTCCGGATTAATCGCGTTCCAGGCACTGCCTTCCTTGTCTTTCAGGCTGGAAATGGCCTTGATGTCGTCTTGGTACTGGGACATGTGAATCTCCTAGATAAAAAAAGCGGGATTGAGTAAGTTGTCTTGCGTGTCGCGTCTTCGGTTCACTCACGGTCAGCAACGTGGCGAATCGAAGCAAGAGTGCATAGAAGAATGATAGACGTCTTTACTGATCACGTCGAGTCTTATATAAGACATATAACTGAAATTAATCAATTAAAATTCAATGACTTACGAACTATTTTTCAGTATGCGAAATGAATTTTCAAGAATTGGAATGGCATTCGTTTTATCTTACGGTCGGATTTTCACGATGTGGAATTAGGTTTCAGCCTTTGCCGCCGACAAGGGTAGGCAGCTGGCGCCGGTGGTGTGCTGGAATCGAATCATCGATACATGCTATTTTTTTGCATGTATATTTGGCAACTCCTTCAGTGTGAGACTAAAATAGCATCGATCATCTCGAATTGCCGATGATGCCGCACGAAACGGGCATCGATTACAAACGGGTGATCGGGGGCGAGATACGTGCGAGGACGCTCATCTGGAAATGCTTTCCTTGGCGTTCGCTTTTGCGCAGCAACTGCTGTGTTTGTATTGGACAGGCTTTCTTCATCGAGGGGCAATAAATTGACGACAAACCGGCTGGCTGCTTTGGCCTTTCTCTTGCTGCTTGCCAGTTGTGCGCAAGTGCCGCTGGCCGAGCTGGCGCCGCCGCTGATCCTGATCTCGGTGGACGGCTTCCGGCCCGACTACCTGAACCAGGATGGCGCGCGCAATCTGCGGGCCTTGGCAGCGCAAGGCGTGCGCGCCGAGGCGATGCATCCTTCATTTCCGTCGATCACCTTTCCCAATCATTACACGATCGTGACCGGACTGCGCCCCGACCACCATGGCATCGTCGACAACACGATGGAAGACCCGGCCCTGCCGGGAGAGCGCTTTAGTTTGTCGAACCAGAAAGCGGTGATCGACCATCGTTGGTGGGACCAGGCGGAACCGGTTTGGGTCACGGCGGAAAAGCAGCAGGTCAGGACGGCCATCATGTATTGGCCCGGCTCGGAAGCGGCCATCCATGGCGTGCTGCCCAGCAACTACCGTCCATTCGATACCAAGGTGATCGCCAACGACCGCGTCGATGTCGTCCTGGGCTGGCTCGACCTGCCGGTGGCCAGCCGTCCCCGCATGCTGGCGATGTATTTCGACGATGTGGACCACGCAGGTCACGCTTTCGGTCCTGCATCGGCCCAGGTCGCCGACAGCGTCGCTCGCGTCGACGCGGCACTTGGCCGCTTGACGGACGGATTGCGCGCGCGCGGCATCGCGGCCAACATCGTCATCGTGTCCGATCACGGTATGGCCGCGACCAGCGCGCAGCGCCTCATCCGCTTCAATCGCATTGCACCGGCAGGCAGCTACCGCCTGATCACCGCCGGCCCCAATGCAGGCATCCAGGCGCTGCCGGGGGAAGAGCCTGCGCTGGCCGCTGCCTTGTTGAAGCCGCAGGAGCACATGCAGTGCTGGAGAAAAGGCGAAATTCCGGCGCGCTTTCACTATGGCCAGAACGCGCGCGTGCCGCCGTTCGTCTGTAGCGCCGACGTTGGCTGGTTCATCGTGCCAGGTGGAGAGGCAGACAAATTCCCCCAGGGCGGCACCCATGGCTACGACAATTTATCGCCGGAAATGCAGGCCGTGTTCATTGCCGCGGGGCCGGCATTCAGGCAAGGCGTGGTGCTGCCGGCTTTTGACAATGTCGACGTTTATCCATTGCTGATGAAGCTGATTAATGTCCCCGCCTTGCCGTCAGATGGAACGCTGGCGCCGCTCACGCCGGGGCTGAAGACTGTGAGTCCCCGAAGCTGACGAGGTTTATTGTGCCAGCGCCAGTTTGTCGAGCATCGCGGCGAAGCGCGGATCATCTCGCAGCGTGGCCAGCAAGGGTTCGTACTTGATGTAGCTCAGGTCCGAATCGCGCTGCGTGTAGGCGCGCTGCAGCCAGGTAAATGCCTTGTCCTTTTCGCCGCGCCAGGCGTAGACCTGCGCCACCCGAAAGGCGCGGTCCTGGGCGTGCGTGGCGATCAGTTCGTCGAGCGCCTTTTGCGAGGCGTCGCGACGGCCCAGCGTATGCTCGGCCATCGCCGTGCCGGTCATGGCGTGGAATTCACCGGCCTCTTTGTATTGAAGCAGCGCCGCTTCGGCGTGGCCTTCAAGCAGTTCGGTCTGTCCCAGATAGTTGTGTGCGTGCTGCGCGTGGGTACTGATTTCCAGTGCGCGCGTGAGCGTCTTGCGCGCTTCGGCCAGTTGGCCGTTGGCGTTGTAGTAGGAGCCCAGGTTACTCCACGCCAGCATCGATAGCGGATCGATCTGGATCACTTTCCTGGTCGTCACGATCGCTTCCGGTAGCTGACCGATAATTGCCTGCAGAAGCCCGTAGCGGCGCGCGATGGTGCTGTCGTTCGGATCGAGCGTGCGCGCGCGTTCGAAATCGGCATGTGCGCCTTTCCAGTCCCAAAACGAAAACATGCGGATGAAGGCGCGCGCTGCGTAGCCCACCGCCAGATCGGGCGCCAGCGCAATGGCTTTTTCTGCGGCCGCCAGCGCTCTTTGCTTGGCTGCGGCGATGTCTGCAGGGCTCAGTGGATTTTCGCTGAAACGGAAGCCTTCCTGCTCGGCGAGGGCCATGCCGGCGTAGGCTGCCGCATAGCCAGGATCGGCCGCGATCGCCTTGCTGTAGGCCGCCACGGCGCGCCGGTACGATTCCGGCGTGTTCTGGTTGTAGAGCTGATTGCCCAGCAAGTACAGCTGGTAGGCTTCGGTGTTGGCGGTCTGGTGCAGGTTGGTGATGCGCTGCGCGGGCAGCAATTTGACCTTGAGTGCGGCGACCACCGCACCGGCGATTTCATCTTGCAGTTTGAATACGTCGGTCATCGTACGTTCGTAAGTTTCGGACCAGACCTGGGTGCTGTCGGAGGCGCGTATCAGCTGCGTGGTAATGCGCAAGGTGTCGCCCGATTTACGTACGCTGCCTTCCAGGATGTGGGCGACGTGCAGTGCCTTCGCGATCGCTGGCACGTCATTGCCCTTGCCCTTGAACGAGAATGACGAGGAACGCGCGATGACGCGCAACTGCGGCAGTTTGGATAACAGATTCAGCAGCTCTTCGGAGAGGCCGTCGGAAAAATATTCCTGTTCCTTGTCAGAACTGAGATTGGCGAATGGCAGCACGGCGATCGACGCACTGTCAACGGCGGCAATTGTCGCCGCTGCCGTGGCCGCGTCCGGGCGTGACATTGCCCAGTATGCCGCGCCGGCGGCGGCCAGCGCCAGCACGGCCGCGCCTGCGGCCGCCCCGATGCTCAAACGGTGACGTGTGGCGCCAGAAGGCGGGATCATCGCGACCGTTGCAGGGCCGCTGCCCGCGGCCTGCGGAGCGCCGGCCAGCAGTGTGCTGACGCGGCGGGCGAACGGCCCCGGGTCGGCGCCTGCCGGCAGGCGTGTCCACTGAATCGCCTTGAACTCGGCCGGTACGATGGCCTCGGTATCGCGCGTATCGTCAATTACGACCGGTAGCAGGAACGCTTTTTCGCCGGCCATCGCATGGGTCCGGTGGGCAGCCAGGTTCCACTCGATGCGGAAATAGGCCTCCAGCCGCGCATTGGTGGTGGCGGAAATGACCGGCACGAACAGTGTGCATTCCTGTACCTGCTTGCGGATCTTGGCATCCCAGGCGTCTCCGCCGGCGAGCTGATGCTGGTCGAACCAGACTTTCACGCCGATCGCCTGCAAGGCATCGGCAATGCCTCGCACCGCTTGCGCGTCCTGCGAGGCATAGCTGAGAAAGACTGAGTCGCTTGAGGCTTGTGCGGACATAGGCGGTGGATTGGATCGAATCAGGACTTCTACGGCCGCACTCCCGGCACGCGCGCCCTCGTTTAAAGTATTGCAGTAACTTGCCACTCTGTCAATTAACTTTGAAAAGGCGAATGCTGAAAGCAAGACCTGGCCAGGGATTCGCGCACCGCTAGCAGGAATTAGCAGGTGGCAAGATATGCGCCTGCTCCAGCTGGCACGCATACTGGAGTTCAATTTGCAAATTGGACTACTATAGGCTGATCGGCTGAAACCGATATTTGTCGTCGAGCAATCACACTGTGCTCAACACCAGTTAACGGTCAAACTGAACTGCTGCCAATATCGAACTGCTGGTGCTGTTCTCCGCGGTATCTGCAGGATCGAATTTACAATCGATGCACTATTCTTTTTTTGATTGAGAGACACTCTCAAGATAGGGACGGCATGGCAAGCACCGCAACCAGCACCTTCATTGAGCATCTTTACAACACGATCCTGCAGCGCAACGGCGAAACAGCCGAGATCGACGCCTGGCTAAGCCGTGCCAGTGCCGGTATGTCTGCGGCGCAGATGACCCAAGAATTTATCGCTTTGAGCGAAGCGCAAAACGTCACCGCCGTGCTGCACCTTTACGACGTCTACTTTAATCGTGCCCCCGAAAGCGTCGGCCTTGCATTCTGGGTGGCCGCGTTCAATAGCGGCGCCTCGCTAAGTTCCATCGCCGAGTCCTTTGGTGCGACCGGCGAATTTCGGGCAAGATTCGCCGGTACCAGCAACGCCGATTACGTCGAAGCGATGTATGCCAATCTTTTTGGCCGGGCCGGCGACGTGGCTGGTAAGGCGTACTGGTTGCAACAGCTCGATAGCGGCGTTCTCGATCGTCCTGCGCTGGCGCTGACTTTCGCGCTTTCCGGCGAAGCGCTGTCAAATACTGGTGCCGCCACCCGCTTTGCCGAAAGCTACCTTGTGCTGCGCGCCGCCGGCAACCTGGAACCGGACACCAGTCATGTGATTGCCCTGGCCGCGGAATCCCTGGCGGTGGCACTGACTGAAAAAATTACAGCGTATGCGATCGACAGCACCGCACCACTTGCGCCAACCGTGGGCGCGGTCAAGTCGGTGACCGGTGTCGCACCGACCACCGCTTCGGTAACGGCAGAAGCGAACAGCACGGTTGTGCTGTTCAAGTGGGCCGATGCGAATGCTGACGGCATCGTCACGGCCGGCGAGCTGAGCTCGCTGGGCACGGCGACGGCGAGCGGCGGCACGGCCAATTTCGCGGGCTTGTCGCTGGCCGACCATGACAAGCTGGTGGCCACCGCCACCGATGCGGCCACCAACACCTCCGCCTACTCGGCCGCCACCACCGTATCGATCACCGACAGCACGGCGCCGCTTGCGCCAACCTTGGGCGCGGTCAAATCGGTGACCGGTATCGCACCGACCACTGCCTCAGTAACGGCAGAAGCGAACAGCTCCGTTGCCTTGTTCAAGTGGATCGATGCGAATGCCGATAATATCGTCGCCGCCGGCGAGCTGAGCTCGCTGGGCACGGCGACGGCGGTCGGCGGCACGGCGAACTTCGCGGGTTTGACGCTAGCCGACCATGACAAGCTGGTGGCGACTGCCACCGATGCGGCCACCAACACCTCCGCCTACTCGGCCGCCACCACCGTGTCCATCATCGACAGTATCGCGCCGCCTGCGCCAGTCCTGGGAACGGTCAAATCGGTGACCGGCATCGCACCGACCACTGCTGCGGCAGCGGCAGAAGCGAACAGCACCGTTGCCTTGTACAAGTGGATCGATGCGAATTCGGACAGCAT
This sequence comes from Pseudomonadota bacterium, assembly GCA_040390195.1. GTDB lineage: Bacteria > Pseudomonadota > Gammaproteobacteria > Burkholderiales > Burkholderiaceae_D > Telluria_A. The sequence goes on from JAZJYV010000002.1 coordinate 101,436, forward strand.
CATCACGTCCGGCGAGCTGAGCTCGCTGGGCACGGCGACGGCGCGCAGCGGCCTTGCCATTTTCGCGGGCTTGACGCTGGCCGACCATGACAAGCTGGTAGCGACCGCCACCGATGCGGCCACCAACACCTCTGTCTACTCAGCCGTCACCACCGTGTCCATCATCGACAGTACGGCGCCGCCTGCGCCAACTGTGGGCGCGGTCAAGTCGGTGACCGGCATCGCACCGACCACCGCTTCGGTATCGGCAGAAGCAAACAGCACCGTTACCTTGTTCAAGTGGATCGATGCCAATGCCGACAATATCATCACGTCCGGCGAGCTGAGCTCGCTGGGCACGGCGACGGCGAGCGGCGGCACGGCCAATTTTTCGGGCTTGACGCTGGCCCACCATGACAAGCTGGTGGCGACCGCCACCGATGCGGCCACCAACACTTCTGCCTATTCCGCCGCAACCACCGTGTCCATCATTGACAGCACCGCCCCGATCGCGCCAACCGTGCACACGGTCAAGTCGGTAACCGGTATCGCACCGACCACCGCTTCGGTAACGGGAGAAGCGAGCAGCACGGTTGCGCTGTTCAAGTGGACCGATGCGAATGCTGACGGCATCGTCACGGCCGGCGAGCTGAGCTCGCTGGGCACGGCGACAGCGAGCGGCGGCACGGCCGATTTCGCAGGTTTGATGCTGGCCGACCATGACAAGCTGGTAGCGAGTGCCACCGATGCGGCTAGCAACACTTCCGCCTACTCGGCCGCCACCACCGTGTCGATCATCGACAGCACGGCGCCGCCTGCGCCATCCGTGGGCGCCGTCAAGTCGGTGACGGGTATCGCGCCGACCGCTGCTTCGGTAACGGCAGAAGCGGGCAGCACCGTTGCCTTGTTCAAGTGGATCGATGCCAATACTGACAGCATCATCACTTCCGGCGAGCTGAGCTTGCTGGGCACGGCGACGGCGAGCAGCGGCACGGCCAATTTCTCCGGCTTGACGCTGACCCACCATGACAAGCTGGTGGCGACCGCCACCGATGCCGCCACCAACACGTCCGCCTATTCGGCCGCCACCACTGTGTCCATCACCGACAGCACCGCACCATCTGCGCCAAGCGTGGGCGCGGTCAATTCGGTGACCGGCATCGCGCCGACCACTGCCTCGGTCACGGCAGAAGCAAACAGCACCGTTGCCTTGTACAAGTGGATCGACGCCAATACCGACAGCATCGTCACTGCCGGCGAGCTGAGCTTGCTTGGCACGGCGACGGCGACCGGTGGCACGGCCAATTTCACGGGCTTGACGCTGGCCCACCATGACAAGCTGGTGGCGAGCGCCACCGATGCCGCCACCAACACGTCCGACTACTCGGCCGCCACTACCGTGTCCATCACCGACAGCACCGCGCCGGTCGCGCCAACGGTGGGCGCGGTCAATTCGGTGACCGGTATCGCACCGACCACTGCCTCGGTAACGGCAGAAGCGAACAGCACAGTTGCCTTGTACAAGTGGATCGATGCGAATACCGATAGCATCGTCACGGCCGGCGAATTGAGCACGCTGGGTACGGCGACGGCGACCGGCGGCACGGCCAATTTCTCGGGCTTGACGCTGGCCCACCATGACAAGCTGGTGGCAACTGCCACCGATGTGGCCACCAATACCTCCGCCTACTCGGCCGCCACGATCGTATCCATCACCGACACCACTGCGCCGACCCTGGCCTCCAGTTCTCCTGCGGATGGAAATGCAACATTTGCCATCGCTAGCAACCTGACCCTGACCTTTAGTGAAGCGGTTGCCTTTGGCACGGGCAACATCGTACTCAAGGCAAGTTCCGGAGACACCGTGGTTGAGTCCTTTAATGTTGCCACGGGCGTGGGCAGTGCCGGCGGCACGGCAACAGTCAGTGGCACAACCGTCACGATCAACCCGTTTGCCAGTCTGTCGTCCAGTACCGACTACAACGTGCGAGTCGATGCGACGGCCGTTGTGGATACGGCAAGCAATGCCTTTGCAGGCATTGCCAATGCGACCACCCTGAACTTCACGACGGCGGCGCCTGCCTTCGATGGAACCTTGCGCACGACGAGCGTGAGCGACGTGGCCGCAGCCAACACCTACCTGCTCAGTGGCGCCGTCACGCTAACCCTGGACCTGACCGACCCCTTGTTCAGAAACCATGGCAGTATCAATTTATCCAACTTCGGTACCGATGATTTTCTGCATATTAAGTTGCAAACCTCACTCTTTCCGGTGATCGCAGGCTGGCAAAAGCAGGGGGCAACGGCGCATGTCATCGGTGCAAAATCCAATGCCTACTCCTCGGAACGTTATCAAACTGTCCCAGATGGTTCGCGTACGCTGACGCTCATCCGCACGGTCAGGCTAACGGCCCCCATAGCGACCTATCCTGCATTCACGCCCCGGCAGATCAGCCTCAAATCCTGGCAGACAGCGAACTACAATTTGTCAGCGCGCTTCTTTATCAGCGGTCTCCAAATTTCGACGGTTGGCCATATCACCTTCATCTGATGAAGTCGGTCTTGAGATGACAGAGCTGCTAGCGCTGGAAGAAATTCGCCGCCTTCAGCAGCAGGGGCTGCTGGAGGCGGCCTTGCCTGCGTGCGAATTGGCTAGCAGGGCCAGGCCAGAGAGCCTGGATTTGCTCGCACTGGCAGGCATACTGGTGGCGCAAAATCAGGAGTTTGGGCGAGCACGAAAAATCCTGGCCCAGTTGGAAGGGGATCCGCGCTTCCCGTCGCTGGATGCTTCGGTGCTCACCGACATTGCCGGGATCTATATCTTGCTCGGCGAATCCGCAGGGGCCATGCGGTATCTGGAAACGGTCCTGAAGTTAAGTCCGGACTATTTGCTGGCCATCATGCGCCGTGGCCTGGTGTCCCTGCAGTGCGGCTATATCACGCCGGCAATCGCCGATTTTACAGCCGGACTGACGCGATTGCCAGCCGGGCAGCAAGCGCCTGTATTGATCAATCTGGCTCATTGCTACCTGTCGCAAGGCGACACCGCACAGGCACTGGCCATGGTGGAACGTGCACGCCAGGGCGGCGCACAAAATAGAGAACAATGGGTGTTTGCGGCGGTGGATTGTTATATCGCACTCGATCGGTGGGAGGACGCGGAGCAGGCGATCCAGGAAGGCTTGCAAGCGGGGATCGAGCAAAACAAGGGATTGCTGCTGTGGTCCATCGTTCTCGCGGCACAGGACAAGCACGAGGAAGCCGAACATCAGATACGCAAGGCCTTGCGCGATGATCCGGATAACGTTGCGCTATTAACCCACTTGGCGACCCTCGCCAATATACGTGGGCACTATGGCGAGGTCTTGCATTGTTTGCATAGAGCCACGCAACTGGAGCCGGACAACGCGGGCCTCTGGGCGCAGCTGGCACAGGTGGGCAATCAGTATTTTGATGAGCAAGCGGCGCGCCACGCCGCGGAAAAAGCACTCGCGCTGACGAAGGAGAAGCTTGGACTGGAACGCGCGCAAGCTTTGGTGGCGATGGCGCACGTGAGCGCCGACGCCGGTCAGCACGCCGAGGCCGAGCTCTATTACCAGGATGCACTGGTCCAATTGCCAGACTATATTCCAGCGCAAATGGGTTTGGGGCGGTTGTGGTTGCAATGGGGCAGGGTGGATGAGGCCACCGCATTATTCGAATCGGTCGCGCAGCGGCATCCGATTGCCGGCCTGGGTGCATTGATCAGTGCACGGCGCTTCCCCGATGACGATGCCGTGTTGGCCAACATCGAGCGCATGGCGTATATACCCAGCCTGGAAGGGTCGGTGAAAAGTGGCTTGCTGTTTGACCTCGCCGCCGTCTACGAGCATCGCAAGGAGTATGACCGCGCGTTTCATTTTGCGCGCGAAGCCAATCAAGCCAGCCGCCACTACTTGACGTATCAGGCCAGCGCGCATCGCGATTATTGTCAGCGCCTGCAGCGATGCTTCAGCCCAAACTTTTATCGGCAGCGCGAGGGCTACGGTCACCCATCAACTTTGCCGGTGTTTGTCTGTGGTATGCCACGTTCCGGCACCACGCTGGTGGAGCAAATTCTCGGTGGCCATCCGGATGTTTTTGTGGCCGGTGAAATTGGCATGCTGTCGGGCGTGATGCAGCGCCTGAACGCCTGGGAGCGGCATATCGGGTCGGGACAGGAATATCCCGAATGCATCCTGGATCTTGGGGAGGAAGCGGGGTACAAATTTGCCGGGCAAGTTCTGGACGATTTACGCCGCTATGATGCAAACGCACGGCATATCGTCGATAAACTGCCGCACAACTTCGAAAATATCGGCTTGCTGCGGCTGTTATTCCCGAATGCCCCGGTCATCCATGTAACGCGCGAGCCGCGTGATGTGGCGGTGTCGAATTACTTCATCAACTACCAGGCGAAATTCGGCGGCATGGGCTTCGCTTACGATTTGAGCGATATTGGGCAGCAACTGCTCGATTATCAGCAATTGATGCGGCATTGGGACGCGACCTTGGCGAAGCCGGTGCTGACCTTGCGCTATGAGGACGTGGTTGAGGATACGGAAACTGCCGCGCGCACGATGCTGGCTTACCTTGGATTGGACTGGACCCCGCTCGTTTTGAATCATCAGAATCTGGAACGGGCCGTGAAAACGGCCAGCGTGTGGCAGGTGCGGCAACCCATTTATAAAACCGCCATAGAAAAATGGCGGCGTTATGCCTCTTTTCTGGCGCCATTGGAACAGGCTTTGGCGGAACAGCCGCAAGCGCCTGAGCCGGCCGGCGCACCATCCCGGACCGCGGGATTGTTTTTTCAGGGGATGGATTATTTGCACCTGAATCAAGGTGGCCGGGCTGAGCAGGTGTTCAGAACACTGCTCCGTGACCATGCCGACCATGCCGCCGCGACGCACATGCTGGGCGTGGCACTGATGCAGCAAAACCGCTATTCGGACGCATTGCCCTACTTGTTGACATCGATTGAACGCCATCCTGGGCATGTTGGTTGGTACCAGAACGTCAAGTTGGCGTATCAACGGCTTGGTCGCAATGAAGACGCCTTGGAAATGCAAAAGAAAATGGCGCGAAGGGCGCCGTTTGAGGAGCATCGCTAGTGCACGCCACTACTGTCGCGAGCTGTTTCAATTGCTTCAGGTAGGTGATGTCCGGCCCCTGTGCCGACCCGACCGACATCGACACGCCATGCATCGCTATGGGATAGTCGCGGCGGATCGCATCGAGCATGGCCAGCGGTTTCCCGACGGGCACCATGTAGTTCTCCGACAGGATCTCGAACCAGTCCACCGCGCACGGCGCCGCCAGGATGTCGTTGTAATGCGCGGCACGCAGGCCCAGGCCAAAGCCGGGAGAGGCGATGCGGGACATGGATGCTACTTTGCCGACTTGGGCGCTTGCTGCACCTTGCCGCCTTTTTTCGCGCAGTCTGCCTTGCTCGTGGAGCTGAAACCATGGCCCTTGCACACGTTCTTGCCCTTGCATGCATTTTCAGCCGATTTGCAATCGCTCGTGCTCTTGCAACTATTGATGCCGACACAATGCACGGAGTCGGCAACGGTGCTGGCGCTTGCGGCCACACCTTCAGCGGCGACGGGGCCGGACCAGGCCATGGCAGCGATCGAAGCGGCAAGCAATGCACCACGTTTCACAGCATGTTTCATACAAGCTCCTTCGGTCAGGCAAACAGGACCGGCGATGCGCGGTCCGTTTCCTGGCCGCTGGCCCAGGCTAGCGCGAGGATGGTTCCTGCGGACACTCCCGACGGTCTGAATTTTGGCCCGCCATTTGCGGTCCCGGCGACAATGAACCATACTGGGCGCCGATGAGATCTGCGCCCATTCCCCCGCCAATGCCCGACCTGGCCTCCACGACAGCGGGCCGGCCCAAGGAAACGGCGGCAGCGGCCAGCGTGACACCGCGTTGCCTGTCCATTGACCTGGAAGTGGGCAAGCGCGACGAGCGCATTCACCGCTTTGCCGCCGTGCGGGCCGACACCAATACATCGCTCGTGTTCGCGCGTGGCGAGTTGCGTGACGCCCTGAAGAAACTCGATGCGTTCGCCGAGCCGGTATCGTTCATCCTCGGCCACAACCTGATCGTCTTTGACCTGCCCCACCTGGCTGTCGCCGATCCCGGGCTGAAGCTGTTGCGCTTGCCGGCAGTCGATACGCTGCGCCTGAGTCCGCTCGCATTTCCGCGCCATCCCTACCACCGGCTGGTGAAGCACTATCAGGACGGGCAGCTGCTGCGCGAACGGCTCAACGATCCCGAGCTTGATGCCCGGCTGACGCTGGAGTTGTTCGGCGAGCAGCTGGCAGCGCTGCGGGCGATGAACGCCAGTGCACCGGATTTGCTGATGGCCTGGCACTGGCTCACTGCGGACGGCGACCATCGCTCCGGCCTGGATGCCTTCTTCATGACCGTGCGCGGCCGAGCGCGCCCGGCGCCCGAGGCGGCGCGGGCGGCCATCTTGCGCCAATTGTCGGGCCATGCCTGCCTGAACCATGGCATGGCGCTGGTGGAAACGGCGGGCGAAGATGGCTGGGCGCTGGCCTACGCCCTGTCGTGGCTGGCCGTTGCGGGCGGCAATTCGGTGATGCCGCCATGGGTGCGCCATCAGTTTCCCGCCGCCGCCGTGCTGGTGAAACGCTTGCGCGACACGCGCTGCACCGATCCCGCCTGCGACTGGTGCCGCACGCGCCACGACCCGCTCAAGGAATTGAAGCGCTGGTTCGGCTTCGACACGTTCCGCCCGGAACCGGCCGGCGTGGATGGGCGTCCCTTGCAGCAGCACATCGTCGAAGCGGCGATGCAAGGCCGCCACGTGCTGGGCATCCTTCCCACAGGCACCGGCAAGTCCCTGTGCTACCAAGTCCCGGCGCTGTCGCGCTACGACAAGACTGGCGCGCTGACAGTGGTCATCTCGCCGCTCGTCGCGCTCATGGCCGACCAGGTGGCAGGGCTGGAGGCGCGTGGTATCTCGTCTGGCGCGGCCATCAACGGCCTGCTGTCGATGCCGGAGCGGGCCGACGTCCTGGAACGGGTGCGGCTGGGCGACGTGGCAATTCTGATCGTGGCGCCGGAACAATTGCGCAACCAGGCCGTGCGCAAGGTGCTGGCGCAGCGCGAGATCGGCGCATGGGTGCTCGATGAAGCCCATTGCATCTCGAAATGGGGACAGGACTTTCGCCCCGATTACCGTTACGTGGGGCGGTTTATCCGTGAACGGGCTGGAACTGACGCCTTGCCGGCGGTGATGTGCCTGACCGCCACGGCCAAGCCGGAGGTCGTGGCCGACATGCTGCGCCACTTTCGCGAGCAGGTCGGCATTGAGCTGTGCGTGTTCGATGGCGGCGCCAATCGCAGCAATCTGGAATTTTCCGTCGTCCCGACCACGCAGGCGGAAAAATACGCGCACATTTTCCAGCTGCTCGAAGCGGAACTGGCGCCGCCGGCGACCGGTGGCGCGATCGTGTATTGTGCCTCGCGCAAGCAGACTGAGGAAGTGTCCGCCTACCTGCGCGAAAAAGGAGTGGCGGCAAGTCATTTTCATGCTGGCATGCAGCCCGAGGCCAAGAAAAGCACGCAGCAGCGCTTCGTCGGCGGCGCGCTGCAAGTCATTGCCGCCACCAACGCTTTCGGCATGGGCATCGACAAACCGGACGTGCGCCTGGTGATCCACGCCGATATTCCGGGATCGCTGGAAAACTATTTGCAGGAGGCTGGGCGTGCCGGCCGTGACCGTGAAACTGCGCGCTGCGTCTTGCTCTACACGGTGGAAGACGTCGAACGGCAATTTAGCATGTCGGCCCGTTCGCGCCTGACGCAAAGGGAGATCCAGGCCATCCTGAAGTCCTTGCGCAACCTCGATCGCAAGAAGCGCTTCGGGGGCGAGGTGGTCGCCACCACCGGCGAGATTCTCGCCGAGGAGCGCGACGCCGCGTTCGAGCGCGATTCGGCCACCGACGACACGCGCGTGCGCACCGCCATCTCGTGGCTGGAGGAGGCGCGCTTGCTGGCGCGCGAGGAAAACCGGGTGCAAGTGTACCCTTCGTCGCTGCGGGTGGCCTCGGTCAGCGAGGCGGCCGAGCGCCTGGCCAGATTGCCCATGCCGGACGTGGAGCGGCGCCAACTGCTGGCGCTGGTCCAGGCCCTGATTGCGGCCGATGCCGACGAGGGCGTGTCGACCGATGAACTGATGGCCGGGACGGGGCTGTCGGCGGACAAAGTGCGCGCCGCCTTGTACCAGCTCGAACAAACCGGCATCGCCAGCAACGACACGGCGCTGACCGCCTTCGTCCACGTCGGCGTCGAGCGGGCGTCGCAGCAACGCTTCGAGCAGGCCTGCGCGCTGGAAGTGGCCCTGATCGAAGCCATGCGCCTGGCCGCGCCCGAGCTGGCCAAAGGCGGCGCATCCCTGCTGCAGCTGCGCCATGCGACCCAGGCGTTGAAAGACGCCGGCCACCTCGCCGTCCTTCCGGAAACGCTGGCCCGCATCGTCAAGAGCCTGTCGACCGACGGGCGCAGCGAGGACGGCGGTGTGGGCAGTGTGCGGCTGCGCCGGCTCGATGCCGAAACCATCGAGGTGACCTTGCAGCGCGACTGGCCGGCACTGGCGCGCACGGCCTTGCTGCGGCGCCGCGCGGCGGCCCTGTTGCTCGAGCACCTGTCGGCGACCTTGCCCGCAGGGGCGCGCGGCAACGACCAACTGGCCGAAACCACGCTCGGGCGCCTGCACGCCGCCGTCAAGGGCGATCTGGCGCTGGCGGCGGAAGTGCGCGACACGTCCAGGTTGCTCGACCGTGCCCTGCTCTGGCTGCATGAGCAGGAAGTGATTCGCTTGAACAAGGGTCTGGCCGTGTTTCGTCCGGCGATGACGATCCGGCTGAGCGCGGAACGGCGCAATTTCCTGAAAGCCGATTTCACGCCATTGAAGCTGCACTACGACGAACAAGTAGTTCAGATCCACGTGATGGCCGAATACGTGCAACGCGGCTTGCTGGCGATGAGCAACGCCTTGCGGCTGGCGATGGATTATTTCAGCCTGGAGCGCGACGCGTTCATGCAACGCTGGCTGCCCGAGCGCGAGAAGGAATTGGCGCGCCAGACCACGCCCGCATCGTGGCGCGGCATTGTGGAGCAGCTCAACAACACACCGCAGCAGAGAATCGTCACCGATGAGCGCGAACAGACCAACGTGCTGGTGCTGGCCGGACCCGGCTCGGGCAAGACCCGGGTGCTGGTGCATCGCATCGCCTATCTGATGCGGGTACGGCGCGAGGCGCCTGGCGGCATCCTGGCGCTGGCATATAACCGGCATGCGGCGGTGGAGATCCGGCGCCGTCTTGCCAGCCTGATCGGCGAGGATGCGCGCGGGGTGGTCGTCATGACCTGCCATGCGCTGGCGATGCGCCTGGTCGGCGCCAGTTTCGCCGGGCGCGCGCTGGCCGACACCCAAGCCTTCAAGGACGTGCTGCTGCAGGCGGTGGCGCTGCTCAAGGGCGAGGGCTTGACCCCCGACGAAGCCGATGCCCAGCGCGATCAATTGCTGTCGGCCTTTCGCTGGATCCTGGTCGACGAATACCAGGATATCGGGCCGGACCAGTACAAGTTGATCTCGGCGCTGGCCGGTCGCACCCGGGCCGAGGAAGATGGCCGAGTCAGCCTGTTCGCGGTGGGTGACGACGATCAGAATATCTATGCCTTCGACGGGGCATCGCTCGAGTTCATCCGTCGTTTTGAGCACGATTACGCCGCCAAAGCTGCCTTCCTGGTCGAAAATTACCGCTCCACGCGGCACATTATCGATGCCGCCAACCGCGTCATCGCGTGCGCGCCCGAACGCATGAAGGCCAGCCATCCGGTCCAGATCGACCGCGCTCGCGGCAAGGCGCCAGACGGCGGGGCGTGGGCCGCGCTCGACCCGATCGGCAAGGGGAGGGTGCAGGTATTGCCGGCTGGCGAAACAACGGTCGACCAGGCGCAGGCCGTGATGCTCGAGTTGCAGCGGCTTGCCAGTTGCAGCGGCGACTGGGATTGGTCGCGCGTGGCCGTGATTGCCCGCGAGTGGAAATGGCTCGAGCCAGTTCGCAGCTATTGCGAACTACACGGCATCGCCGTGCAGATGGCCGATCAGGAGCCTCCGCCGTTCTGGCGACTGCGCGAAACCCAGGCCCTGGTTGGGTGGCTGCGCGCGCTGGAGAGCCGCTTGCTGGACGCCGCTGCCATCGGGCGCTGGCTCGATGGCCAGCCGGCAGGCCCATGGTGGGCCTTGCTGGGCGAAGCACTGGCCGCCTATGCGCTGGAAACGAGCGGCGCCGAGTTACCCAATGAGCACTTCATTGAATGGCTGGCTGAATGGGGGCGCGAGATCCGCCGCAAGCAAAGCGGTGTGTTGCTGTTGAGCGCCCATCGTGCCAAAGGGCTGGAATTCGACCATGTCGCCATCCTCGATGGCGGCTGGGAGCGGACCGGGCGCAATGAAGACAGTGCGGCGCCACGCAGGCTGTATTACGTGGCCATGACGCGCGCAAGGGCCACACTGACCTTGGCGCGTTTGAATCGGCCGAACTTCCTGCTCGATGCCTTGCCGGATGGGTCGGGCCTGTGGCGACCTGGCGCGACGGCGTTACCGCTGCCCGAAGCCGGGCTCGCGCGTCAGTATCACACATTGACGATGAAGGAAGTGGACCTGGGCTTCCCTGGCCGTCACGGCACGAGCGAGCTGGTTCGGCGGGCCATTTCCAATTTGACTGCGGGCGATGCCATTGCCTTGCGATTTTCGGCGTTGCGCTGGGAATTGGCGGACGGCGCCGGACGCACCGTTGGCCGCCTGGCGCGCGCCTTCGCGATACCGCCTGGAATGCACTGCGTTTGCGTGCGCGTTGCGGCCGTGATTGTGCGCCGGCGCGACGATTCCGAGCCGGGATTTCGTGAACAAGCCTGCCGGGAGAGTTGGGAAGTGGTCTTGCCGGAACTGACGTTTGAGCCAGACAAGGGCACTGCGTAGCTTGGCTTTTCAGTTCTCTGTGGGCGAAACCTGGCCATGGACCGCAACATACGGCTTTATATCCACGCAATGCAGCAGCTGTTGGCGCTGGCGTTGCGCTATTTTGGCGGCGACAAGGCCAGGGTTTGAGCTGGAAGCGGTCGATCTGCCTACTTCTTCGTAGGTGGCGCTGATAGCGCGCCGTCAGCGTTCCAAGTGTCGCGTACGTAGAGCCACTTCCCGTCTTTTTTCTTCGACACCGACAAGTATTTGCCGGTTTCGACAACCTTGCCGGTCTTGTCTTTGACGGTGTAGGTACCCGATGCCCAGCCCATGTCGCCCGATACGCCGCCATCGGGCTTGGGATCGAGGCCGAACACCATGCCCGCTTTGGCAGTCGCGGCCATTTCCTTGGTCAAGAACGCCTTGATCGCGGCACGGCCATGAACTGCACTGGCGCCGGGCGGCAACAGGACTGCGTCTTCGGCATAGATGCTGGAGATGGTATTGGCGTCGCCGCTGTTGTAGGACTTGAGCCATACCTGGTCGACAGCGTGGATCGCGGCGACTTCCGCGGCGTCGGTGGCAGCGGCGACGTTGCATAGCATCAGTGCAGAGATGGCAAGGAAGTGGATTGCGATGCGGTGGGCGATCATGTTCATGTTCTCCTTATCGTATTTGCCGACGCTGGCGGATGCCAGTCCGGGTAAAGACAGGATAGTTGTAATTATAAAAATATCTAGCTATTCCCACTGTAAAGCTAGCCGCTTACCACTAGAGCTTCTTCTCGCCCCTCCGCGCTAGAGCGCCGAGAACACCCTGTATTTCAGTGCCGCCAGCCTGTGGGAGATCGTCATCAAAAACGGCCTGGGATGCGACGACTTCCAGGTCGACGCGCGCATCCTGGCGAAGTTCATGACTATCCTCATCAACGGAAAACAAAGGCGGGTGCGTCGTCCTGTCCTGATCGACGGCCTGGATCCCGATGAGTTCTACTTGCGAAATGCCGATTCGATCGCGCTATGCCAAGACGGGCCGTGGGAACGCATGACGGATGCCGAACGCGGCGACATCGCTTTCACCAATGCGAATGACGCGGATTGCTTTGGTCATTCAAACTGAACAGTTAGCCGCTAACTGGGTGGATTGCATGCAAATTGCGCTATCCTCGCGGTATTACCCACGACGATGCGTGCCAGCGATGCTGACTGAATCCTGCGTTTCAACCCATGATTTGCAAGGCGAGCGGCGTGTCGCTCTGGTCCGTGACACGGCCGCGCATTATTTCAACCTGGACGTCAACCTCGGCGGTGCCGAGCCGGCGGCGGTGTCCGCCAATATCCGTATCGCCAGGGGGCCGCTGGCCGGCGTGATGGATGTGAACACCTCGTGGAGCGTCGTCGAACGTAACCGTGCGCGTGCAAGGGCGGCGCCATCGAACAATCTGCTGGTGTATTTGATCAAGCAGGGCGGCAGCTGCTTCGAGAATGCCAAAGGCGAGCAATTTGTCACGGCGCCCGGATCGGTGGTGGTCGGCAGCCAGGATGCGGTGTACAAGGGCGTTGCTGCCGATGGCAAGGACTGGGGTTTTCACGCATTGAGCGTACCTGAACATTTGTTTGCATTTTCCGCACGCCGTATCCAGCACAGCGGCTTCCAGCTGGTGCGACCGCAGACACCCTTGAGCGGCCTGCTGGCATCTTACCTGAGCAGCCTGAGCCAGGAGCTGCCCCGTCTGGACGCACCAGCGGCAGCGGCCGCACTGCGCGCGCTGGACCAATTACTGGCAGCAGCGCTGGCAGGTGCGGCGGCGGTGCCGGAGGATCTGACCGGCGTGGTGGAGCAGGAACGGTTGGCGCTCGCCCTGAAATATATCGACAGCCACTTGGAATCGCACCGCTTGACGCCCACCGCTATCGCGCTCAACCAGGGCATCTCGCTACGCCAATTGCATCGCGCCTTTGAAAGTGCGGGACACAGCGTTTCCGACGCGATCCGGCAGCGGCGTATCGAACGTGCCCATGTCCTGGTGCTGGAGCGTGCGGAGATGTCAATTACCGATATCGCGCTGTGCTGTGGCTTCGATTCGCTGGCCACCTTCTACCGCCAGTTCAAGTCCAGGTTTGGCATGACGGCTTCGGAAATGCGGCACACGGCGCGAGATTAGTGGGTCACTAGCCCCACTGGTCTTGTCGCGCATTGCAAGCCGCAGTGGCGCGCAATGCGACGTCGGCAATGAGGATCCATGGCATTGTTGCAATATCTAAACAGTACGGGACCACCATGCCGCGAACCTGCTTTTCCCTACTTGTCGGAACCCTGCTATTGCTCGGCGTTCTGGCACAGCCCGTGTTTGCCCAGCAGCCAGGCTACGGGGCGCCAGTTACCCTGGACCTGGCGAAGCGCGCAGCTGCGGGCGCGGTTGCCGAAGCCAAGTGCCTGAAACTCTCGGTGGCGGTCGCCGTGGTCGATACCCATGGCACGCCGGTGTATCTCGAAGTGCTGGACGATACCATGACGGCCAGTCCGAACTTCGCCCTCCAGAAGGCGCGCACTGCGGCGACGCTGCGCCGTCCTAGCAAAGCCTTGGAAGACGGCATTGCCGGCGGCCGTAAAGCCCTGCTCAGCTTGCCAGACCTGCTGATGATCGAAGGGGGCGAGCCGATTTTGCTCAATGGCAAGTTGGTGGGGGCGATTGGCGTCTCAGGCGGGGCCAGCAGCCAGGACGGCCAGATTGCCCTTGCCGGTGTCGAAGCTAGCAAGTAAGTCAGTCCATCTTCAGCTTCCCAGCGTAATTAATAGTATAACAATGTAAAAAGGAGATGAAATGAAACAAGTTAAGCGCATCGTAATTGGGGTGGCGTTCGCCTGTCTTGGCATTTCCTACGCGGCGCCATCGATGGCCTCGGATGCACAAGCAGTCGTCCAGCAACAACTGAACGCATATAACGCACATGACATCCAAGCGTTCATGGCGACCTACGCCGCAAGTGCGGAGGTGTTTGAATTTCCAGCCAAACCGCTAATGAAAGGCGCCGCGCAAATCCAGGAATTCTATGAAACAAAGCGCTTTAACGATCCCCGTTTACAGGCTACTTTGGACAAGCGTATTGTCATGGGCAACGTCGTCATCGACTACGAAAAAATCACCAACACACAAGCCGGCGGTCCGGGCCTGGCGGAGGCGATCGCCATTTACGAAGTCACCGACGGGAAAATTACCAAGGTAACTTTGATTCGAGGCAGCTCGAGCCTGGACAAGCCATGACGTATCGCCGGTGGGCGCCGACCTTCGCTTGCGCACGAGGACACGCCATGGTCGAGCGCCTTCTCTTTGCCGCGCTGCTCGCGTGCTGTCATCTCGCCCATGCGCAACTGCCGGCGGAACGCCAGCAGGTGCGCGATATTTTCCAGCAACTGGTGGAAATCGATACCACCGATTCGGCCGGCAGCTGCACCAATGCGGCGCAGGCGATGGCGGATCGATTGAAGGCGGGCGGCTACGGCGAACAGGACTTGCAGCTGATCGTCCCGCCAGGCGGACCCCAAAAGGGCAATCTGGTGGCCACGCTCAAGGGCGACGGCACACGCCGTCCCTTACTGCTGCTGGCGCACCTCGACGTGGTCGAAGCCAAACGCGCCGACTGGACTCGTGATCCCTTCAGGCTGGTCGAAGAAGACGGCTCCTTTTACGGGCGCGGTGTCATCGACGACAAGGCCATGGCCGCCTCCCTCGTGGCCACGATGCTGCGACTCAAGCGCGAGCAGGTTCCGCTCAAGCGCAATGTCATTCTCGCGCTGACCTGCGACGAGGAACAGTCCCGGCTGGATTTTCGGGGCGCCGACTACCTGGTTAAACATCATCGCGCCCTGATCGATGCGGAGCTGGCCATCAACGAAGGCGCTTTCGGGGTGCTTGACGAGCATGGCAAGCGGGTCGCGCTCGGCGTGCAGATCGGCGAGAAGGCGACCCAATTCTACAATCTGGAAGTGGTCAATGCAGGTGGCCACAGCGCATATCCGGTCGACGACAATGCCATCTACCACCTGGCCGAGGGCCTGTCGCGGCTGGCGCACTGGCAGTTTCCCTTGCACCTGCTGCCGGTGACCCGCGCCTATTTTGGGCAGCTCAGCCAATTGGAAAAAGGTCCGTTGGCGGATGACATGCAAGCCATCCTGCGCCAGCCGCCCGACGCCAGCGCCGCCGCGCGACTGGCCCACGCCAACCCCAACTACAACGCGAGCATGCGCACGACCTGTGTCGCCACCCAGGTCGACGCTGGCCACGCCGCCAACGCCTTGCCCCAACGCGCTCGTGCCGTCGTTAACTGTCGCATTTTGCCGGGAGAATTGGCGGCAGAAGTGCTGCAGACTCTGGTGCGCGTGCTGGACAATCCAAAGATCAAGATCACGCCGATCGGCACCGCTCTGGTCGCGCCCACTCCGCCGATCAATCCGGAATTCATGCAGGCCGTGGCCGCAATTGGCGCCGACATGTGGCCCGGCACGCCGCTATTGCCGACGCTGTTCGTGGCCGGCACCGACGGACGTTTTCTCAACAGCGCCGGCATCTGGACCTACGGCGTCACCGGGCTGTTCGTCGGCGCGGACCAGGGTAATATGCATGGCCTGAACGAACACTTGCCGGTGCGGTCTCTCTATGAAGGACAGCAGTTCCTTTACCGGCTAACCCGCAAGCTGGCCTCCGAATAAGGGGCCAATACACCCCCCTCACATTTACCCATTAGGATACCTTTATGCGCCTCTTCCCCTTCGCCGCACTGTCCGGGCGCGCTCTGTTATTACTTGTCTTGTGCAGCACGGCAGCGCCATCGCAGGCCGCCGAACAGCGGGTGACGATTGCCCCTGAAGTGAGCGGCGCCTGGCTCACGCCGGACGGCTTGTGGGACGGCCGCACGGTGCTGATGCTGCATGGCTTTGCCGGCGATATGGACGGTGCCGGCGACCTCAGCAAACGGATGGCCGAGCGCCTCGCACAACAGGGCATCGCTTCGCTGCGCATCAACTTTCGCGGCGAGGGCGACCGCCTGCGCAGCAAGATCGAATCGACGCTGCAGACGCGCGTTGCCGATACCGAGGCGGCCTATGCCTTTTTGACGAAGCAGCAGGGGGTACGCGGTGGCCAAAGTGCGGTGCTGGGCTGGAGCTTGGGGGCGACCACCGCGCTGGTGGTGGGGGGGCTGCATCCGCAGTGGTTCCGCAGCATGGTCCTTTGGTCGACGCCGAGCGGCGAACAATTCGCGCCGATGACCGCCAGCCCCGTGGCCCAGAAAGCGCTGCGCGAGGGGATTGTTACCGACGTCGTGCCGGGCTGGAAGACGATTGTCACCAAGCGCGAGTTTTATGAAAGTTTTCGCGGCGTCGACCTGGACCAGTCTTTGGCGAAGTATCCCGGCGCATTTCTGACCATTCGCGGCAGCAAGGACTATCTTCCGCAGCGTGATGCCCAACTGTTGAAAATCGCGCCGGGAAAGCACAAGGAAGCTGCGCTGATCGGCGACGCCGATCATGTGTTCAACGTCTTCGAACCCGGCAGTGAAGCGCCGCAACGCGTACTGGACCTGACCGCAGCCTGGCTGGCACGCTCGCTTTAACGAGCCACTGTGGGGAACCAATGCTGTATGGGTATGCCTGCGAAATTCCAGGGAATCCCGGCTCCAATTCCTGTCCGTAGCATCGAACGTGGGTACTCAACTCAATCAGTTTTCCGGGTCGGACGCTCGCTTATTTCTGGAACTCGGTCCGGCCGGAAATGGACCGGAGTTGAGGACAGCGAATCCCAGAAACTACAACGCCCACTTGCGTGAGTGGGCCTTGCATGAACGATGTTCTTGGCGGCCCGGGGCGGAATCGAACCACCGACACAAGGATTTTCAAGACCAAGTTCCCATGTAGACGTTTTCTCAATGAAATCATGGTAAATTGAGCAACATGCTGGTCGGAGGCGCGATGCGCTGATTGACATGATTTTGTTAATCAACTGGCGTTTATGCCGACTACCAATTTCATGCGTGGCATGATGAATGCCCGCTTTCGTATTCTCTTCGTAGTACTAGGCGTGCTGTCGGGGCCCATCGCGACCGCATCTGAAGCCAGGACCTTGGTGGTAAATGAAATCCAGATAACGGATGCCGCCAAATACAAGGAATACACGGACCAAGTGCCGGCGACCTTACTGCCGTTTGGCGGCGCCTACCTGGTCAAGGGCGGCAATGGTTCGGTGCTCAGTGGCGCCGCTCTGGCGGGACGTGTTGCTATTGTGGAGTTCCCGAATCGGGCGAGCGCTTTGGCTTGGCATGAATCGGCGGCATATCAGAAGATTCTGGCGATCCGAAATGCCAGTTCTACCTCTCGCGTGTACATCGTCGATACCGTCGTTCCCTGAGCCCGATCGCTTGCCTTGATTTTCAGATTCACGTTTCGGGCAGGTTTGGGGCCTTCGGCGATGTCGAAGATGCTCCAGGCTGCAGACATGTGCTTCACACTCCGAAAATAGACTGCAGCCAAGGCCAGCGTCGGGTCAGTCCTGTGACCATGGTCTATCGGGCAGGCTCCATGATGGTGTTTTTCTGAAGCGTCACGGCCGTCTGCGCCAGCAATCGTCCAGTCACCGATGCACCAGTCTTTACGGCAACCATCGTCTTCGCCAGCACAACCCCTTCAAAGTGGGCGGTCGTTCCAATCGATACCGCACCAGCGGACTGCCAGAAGACGTTCTTGGCCAAGGCGCCGCCGGTCAGGTTCACGCGCGTCGCGCTGGCCTGGTTGATCCCTCCGGCGATTTGGAAAATCCAGACGTCAGTCGGGCCACCCGCCAGCGTCACGTCGGTCGATATCGTGACATCGGTGCCCCACTTATATAGTCCTGGAACGAGCGTCGCTCCGCCGATCTCCCCAGAACCCAACTCGGTGAAGTCAGGTAATACCCTTCCCGCGGCATCTGTGTATGCCGTTTCCATGTCGCCGACAGCCGTGGTCAGGAAGGTCGCATCCGTGATGCTGCAGGGCAGGGGGCCTGCCGCATCGACGGTGTAGAGTTTGCCGGCCGCAATTTCTCCGCAGGTAAGATCGATTGCAGCCCCTGTGATCGGACTTGTTCCCACATTGCCATTGATGACGGAGGCATAGACATTCGTGATGCCTGTTTTGCTCAGTAGTGCAAAGCTGCCCGCCGAACGAAGATCGACTGGCTTCTGGACGTTCGATGGGACTGCCAGTGTGACGCTAGACAGAAGACGCGGGGCGCTTGCCCCATCGCCAGCGCCGCCGCATCCGGGCAGCAAGGCGCCCAGCATGGCTGTGAACAAGATGGTCTGCGGCTTGATATGGGAGATGTTCAACATGGTGTTCCTTCGCATGGGTTGCGGGTCCGACGCCTGGTTTTTCAGGGTAATTGTGGACTCGCCGGCGCTGGGGCCGTTAGAAGCCAAGCTTTTATACAGCAGACGTTTCCCGTTCGATTGCGAGGGCCTTACATATTACAAGTGTTACATCTGTGGCAGAGCGGCGCATGCGCGGCGCAAAGATGCGCCTCGCAAACAAAAACGCCAACCGAGGTCCTGCCGCCTGAGCTGTCTCCTACTCAAGAATTCGCGCATAGCTGATGACGTGGTGCGCCAGCAGTTCTCCCTGTTCGTTGGAACATTCGGCCGTGCCGTACGCGGTCCGTTTGCCAAGCTTTAATATCCGCGCCACACACAGCACATGCTCGTGCCGCGCACAACGAAGGAATGCCGTCTTCATGTTGGTCGTGACCCACTGCTCGCTTGTGCCACGTTCGGTCATGATGGCGAGCCACATGGCAACGTCGGCGGCACCCATGATGGTCATGCCGCTGACGATGCCGCCCGGCCGCTCCAGGCTCGGACTAAAGGGAACGACCAGCGTGCATTGGCCCGCCTCGCAGGAGCGCACGGAAAATCCATACGGCGCCAGGAATGCCGATTGGGCCAGCACAGTGTTCAACTGATCGGCCGAAGCGAGCGACGCCGCCGCGGTCATAACGCAGCCTCGTGACCGACTTCGACAGTGATGCCGCCCGGCGCACGGCAATAAAAGCGGCGTGACCCGCGCGTCGTTTCGATGTCGCTGATGTCGAAGCCGCCTGCGCTCAGTTCGGCATGCTTGCTGTCAACGGCACCCTCATCGGGCACCAGGAATCCGACGTGGAACATTTGCGGATACGCGTTGTCGGGATCGACCTTGCTCGGGTGGCGCATCAGCACGAGCAGCACGCCGGCCTCGCCCCGGATAATGGCCATGCCATTGTTGCCCCGCGATTCGGACAAGGTAAAGTTGAAGTGCGCAGTAAAGAACGACGATGCGGCCGCGACGTCGGTAACGGAAAGGTGCAGGTGATTGAGTTGCATGAATAAGCTCCTGAAAATGGGCTCATCCGTCGTGAAGACACACGGACGAACCCGGGACACTACTGTGCCGGGATCGTCGTGGGTTCTCGTGCAGGGCACGGAGCAGAGCTTCTCGCTGGAGAAGGGAGCGGGCTTACCTGAAACGCTCCTGCCTTTTTCGACCGACCAAAGGTAGCAAACATTACCGCGGCTTGCAAGCGATTTTCCCGCTAAGGCGCGCTGCCGCCCGCCCGCGCGGCATTCAACCACGGCAGCAAGGACACGCTCCAGATATTCTGGTTGCCATTGTCCCAGCGATCGATCCGCGCCAGGTCCGCCTCCGCTTGGGCGTGCGTGCGCGGGAAGCCGATTGGTTCGCTCCGGTCAGTACTGAAATACAGAGTGTGGCGATCGGGGCCCAACCGCGCCTCGTTGGTATCGGTCGCGCCGCTGCCGTTGACCGCCTTGCCCAAATCGATCGGCGCGCCCCAGCCCTCGCCGTGCCGGAATGCGATAAACAAGCGTTCATGCGCGTTTGGGCTTGGCAGCATCGAGCCGAACACGATGAACGATTCGTCCGGCGCGACAGCGGGGTCGACATCCTGGGTGCGCAGGTCGCCGAAGAATTGCGCTACCGGCATCAGGTACTGGCCAGCGCGGTATTGGGAGCGCCACAGGCGAAACGGTGCTTCGGCGGCAGCGCGTTCGATGAAGTACAGGCTGCCGTCGCCGGCGACACTGGGTGCCCACGTGCTACTGCCGCGATTGACGGTGGCGGGGAGGTGCACCGGTGCGCTCCAACCGCCGCCCTCGCGATCGACGCGCCACAGGTTGCCGGCCGGCCCCATCTTCTCGCCCGGTTTGACCGGCCGATTCGAGACGAAGACCAAAAAGGAGCCGTCCGGCGCCATGCTCGGTTGCTGGTCGGCCCACTGCCCCGAGAAGGAGGCGATGCGGGGCGCACTCCAGCCGTTTCCGGTGTGCTGTGCGCTCAGGATCGTGCTATTGCGGGAAAAATAGACGGTGTTGCCATCGCTCGAAAACGTGGGATCGGCATCGTTGGCCGGGCCGGAAATGACGCCTGGCGCGAAGACCTGGGGCGCCACTGCTTGCTGCGATCCGTCCGCTGCGCGTGCATGGTGCGCCAGGGTCAGCCATGCACCGAGCATGCCAACGCAGGCGAACAGATAGAAGCGTTTCATTGTTTTCATGCGCTTTCCCTCAAGGTAGGATCAATTCGTCCGCGGCAGCACATCGTGGTGCGCCGTGTGCTGCGAGTACCACGCCCGCCAGCGTCCCTCGGTGTAATGGAAGACGTCGACCGAGGTGTCGCCCGTGCCGCGGTGAATCACAATCGCCGCTGAGCCCTTGATGTCGATTTTCGCCGTTGGCAAAAGGGACGTGGCCTGGACGCCGGGATGTGCTGCTCCATAGGACTTTGCCATGGCGATGATATCGGCCTTCGGTCTGGCTTCTCCTTTAGTTCCTACGGAAACATACGCAGGATCGAGCAAGGCATCGAGATAGACGGCATCACCGGTGACAAATGCCTTGTTCCAGCCATTCTCTACCTCGCGAACGCCGGCTTCCCCCGGGTCGGCGCCGGGAACGGCGGCGAGTACACTGTTCGATGTGAAGCTGATCAATAACAATACAGATAGCGTGAATGCTGTCATGGTGATGCCACTCCTTTTCAGAACCTTCATTAATATTGACGAACAAAATTGGTGCTCAGATGGCGCACCGGTGGCCGTTGAGCAGTTGATCGAATACGGCGAAAAGCCGCTCCATGCCGCCACCATCGTCGCTGCCGCCGATCCAGGCGACATAACCGTCCGGCCGAACCAGCACGGCGCTGTGTGGGGCGATGCCGTAGACGCTGCGCCAGGTCAGTTCAATGTCGATCAGCGCCGCAGCGCCCGCGCCCACCAGAAACGCACGCACGGGCAGGCCCGAGCAGTTCGCCATGCCTTCCGCCGCTGCGATCCATGCAGGATCCTCGCTCAGCAGCACGAACGCGTCATGGAACAGGTCCAGCGTGGAAATGCGTTTGCCTTGATGCTCCAGCCAGGCATGCGGCGCGCGGGCGCCCGCCTCGGCGCGCCGCGCGATCGTCTGGCCAAAGACAGCGAGCGATGGCGCGTTGATGATCGCATCGGAGTGGTAGCGCTGGCCAAGGATGCAGGTATGGTCATCCAGACCGTCGATTTCCACCTGGCCGGAGAATCGTGCTTTTTGCCGCTTTTCGACAAATTCGCTCAATGCTACTGCCACCGGACGCCGCTCCGCTTCGTAGCTGTCGAGCAGCGCCTCGCCTGCCATGCCACGCAAGTGAAGAGCAAGCTTCCACGACAAATTGTGCGCATCCTGGATCGCCGTGTTGGCGCCCATTGCACCGGCCGGCGGCCAGACGTGCGCGCTGTCTCCGACCAGGAACACCCGCCCCTTGCGATAGTGCTGCGCCATGCCCGTTGTTTGTTCCCAGCGGCCCACGTTAATCACCGTGCAGCTCAGTTCGGGCAGGCCGGTGACCGCGCGGATGATACCCTCGCAGCGCGTCTGGTCGAAATCGGCAAGCTGTTCGCGGCCAGGGTCAAAGCCGACCCCGACGGACCAGCGCCCGGGCGTCGAAGTCGCTACCAATGCGCCGAACCCGATCTCTTGATTGAGCACGATCCAGAAGATGGCGCGCTGGACGATCACGGCGGAAAGGTCTGCATCGAACAGAATGTTCGCCATGTGCTGGCCCGGAGCAGTCACTGGCCGCGCGATCTGCACTTGCTCGCGAATGCTGCTCCGATGCCCGTCCGCTGCCACGAGAAAATCGGCCAGGATAGTGCGCTGCTGCCCGGACCCGCAATCGGCAACGACAGCCAATACGCCGCTGTCCATATTGTCGAAGCTGAGCAGCTCGGTGCCGAAGCAGTGCTGCGCGCCGCGCTGACGGGCCGCCTCGATCAGGATTGGCTCGACGGTACTCTGGTCGGCCAGGCAGAAATCCGATGGACTGGTACCGGCCCATTGCAGCGTTGCGTCCGGTTCAAACAGCCATTCCCACTCGCCGGCCAGATTGGTGCAGCGCGCGACGCCGCGATCGTTTTTGAACGGGCGGCCGGCGTCGATGACGGCCCTTTCAATGCCCAAGGGGCGAAAGAGTTCCAGCGAGCGCTGGTTCAGGCCGCGCGCCCGGCCCTGGATCGGTATCCCGGGATGACGGTCCACCAGCATCGATGGCACGCCCTGGTGCGCAAGGAACAACGATGTCGACAGGCCGGCATAGCCGCCGCCAACGATCAGGACGGGAATCTTTGTTTCTTCGCTCATCATTTCTCCATGTGCGCTGGTGTGCACCGCCACCAGGTCGGAAGGCAGCTTAATGGCGGGTGCCTGCAAAGACGATGAAAAAGCGATGAATGACGTTTTGGTGCGACGAGCGACGCACGGCGTTCGTCAGGTGGGAAGCGCCAACCCGAGCCGCGCCTTGACGTCGGCGAGGTAGCTGCGGCCAACGCGCGCCGGTCGCCCGTTGCGGTCGACGATTTCCCATGCGCCGGACCCAAGGTGCCGGACATGGCCGACACAGTCCGCACGCACAATGGTCGAACGATGCACTCGCACGAATAGCGCCGGGTCGAGCCTGGCGGCGACGGCCGACAACGCCGCGCGCAGGAGATAGGAACGGCTGTCGACAGTGAGACGCACATAGTCGCGCTCGGCGTCGATGCGTTGCACCGTCGCGACCGGGATGCGCACGATACTGCCCGCATGGGGCGCCCAAAAATCCTCAATCGCCGCGTCAGGGCTTGCCGTGCCCTGGCGTGCCGACAGGATCTGGCCCACCCGCTCAATCGCCCGTTCGAAGCGCAGCGATTCCACCGGTTTGAGGAGGTAGTCGACGACGCAGAGATCAAACGCTTCGGTCGCGTAGTGGTCGAATGCGGTGACCAGGACCACCAGCGGCGGGCGCTCCCAATCCTTGATTGTTGCCGCAAGCTCAAGGCCGCTCATCCCGGGCATGCCGATATCGAGAAAGACGACATCGGGCCGGTGCGATGCCAGCGCGCTCAGGCCCGCTGCGCCGTCGCCTGCATGGCCAAGCACGCGCACGGTTCGAATGCGTTCGCACAGCCGGCGCAGGGCGTCGATCGCGAGCGGCTCGTCGTCGATGATGACAGCGCGGATATCCATCGTCCTTAGCGCCTTACCAGCGGCAGCGACAATTCAACGCGAAAACCACGCGGTGCAATCGGCCCGGCAGTACACGTTGCGGTAGCGTCGAAATGCAAGGCGAGGCGTTCGGCGACGTTGTTCAGTCCAATGCCCAAGCCATCTTCCGCGTCACCGTGGGCCGTTGGCAGCGCGTCGTCTTCGATCACAATCTGGAGCCGGCCGTTTGGCAAATCCGTGGCCCGGATCCGGATCGTCACCGGTTCGGTCGAACGGCTCAGTCCATGCTTGATCGCGTTCTCGACCAGTGGCTGCAGCAACAAGCTCGGGACCAGTGCGGCGCCGGCAGCCTCGGTGACATCGAGCTGCACCGTCAAGCGGTGCGAGAAGCGCCGCCGTTCAAGTTCGAGATAGCTCATCTGCATGGCGATCTCGTCACCGAGTACGGCGTCGGCAAGCGGGTCGGCGCCCAGGCTGTAGCGCATGAAGCGGCCGATCTGGGCGATCAGCGCTTCGGCCTCGCGCATGTCGCCGCGACCGACCAGCGCCATCAGCGAATTGAGCACATTGAACAGGAAGTGAGGATTGATCTGGTAGCGCAGGGCCCGGATTTCGGACAGGCGGGCCGCATCGCGGTGCGCGCCGGCGCGCAGGTCCGCGGCCCGGGTTGCATTCGCCGAGGCCAGCGAGAGGTACAGCATTCCCCACGCGATGAATACAAAGGTCCAGCTGATCAACAGGTCGGAAATGGCGACAATAATCTGTCGGTTAAAGCAGGGGAACTCGGTTTCGCAACTCGCCCCGGGGATCGGCGCGAGGACATAAAAGACGAACACGCTGGAAGTGGCGAAAATGATCCCGGCGGGCAGGCTCATCACCGCGGTCAGCAGGATCTTCTTGCGCAGCGAGGCCAGTTTGGCCCGGTCCAGCACGCGATACATCAGCCACGACAGCGTAATGCCAACAATCGCCACGACGGAGCGGCGGACGAACGA
Source organism: Pseudomonadota bacterium (assembly GCA_040390195.1). GTDB lineage: Bacteria > Pseudomonadota > Gammaproteobacteria > Burkholderiales > Burkholderiaceae_D > Telluria_A. Next base: position 125,969 of record JAZJYV010000002.1, read on the forward strand.
TTCGAACTGATAGTTGACGTCGAGCAGCGCGGCCCGCAAAGTGTACATACCGACGAACGCCAACCAGAACAGGGCGAGCGCCCCGGCTACGCTGCGCCAATGGACGGGCCCCGCTGGTGTAATTGCTACGTCGGACTCGACAATATGCTCGGGCATGGCGCTGGCAGCCAGTGGCTGTTCGGGTTGATCGGATCAGATCCCCAAACCCCGATAGACGCGGGTGGCGGCATCTTGCTCGGGCAGATCGTAGCGCTTTTTGCTGACCATTGCTTAAGAATATCGGTGCGGCCCCTATCCCGGTTGCGGCGTTGGCGTTCAGGTGGGGCGGCGCACCGCGCAGATCTTGCCACTGCGCTCGCCGCCGCAAAAGGACTGGTCCTTCCCATCCGATTCGAGACCGGAAATGCCGGCGCCGGCGGGCATGGTACCGCTTTCCAGCACCTCGCCAGTGCGTGGGTCAATGTGGCGCAGCTCGCTTTCCCGCATCAACGAAGTAGTGCAAACCGGACGGCGTAGCTTCTGAGTGTTTCAAGTCCAGCAGGGTGGCCGTACCTTGATGGTTGATCAGGCAGTGCAGCGGCGAGGTACTACGCGTTTCGGCCGATGCCGTAATGCCGGGCCAGCTCGGCTTTGTTTGCGTCGGGGCGGCGGGCCAGCTCGGCCAACTCCATCGCCTGGGCCGCACTCAGCTTGGGGTTCTTGCCCTAACAGACGCCACGGATCGCTCGACACCCTGATGTAGCGATGGTCTCAGGTCCGTTGATGACCTGGATGAGGATCACCCCTCCAGCATTGTTGCGTAGACGAAGGCGGATTTGCATATGGCCAGGCGAAAAGCCGCCTGGACCGTACCAGTACGCCCTTGAGGCTCTTGCCGGGAACATTAGGCAGTTCTTGCTGGTAGACCAGGGTTATCTTGGTATTCTTCGCCTTCGGCGCTTCGGCAAGGGCCCAGTAGATGTCAGGCTGGCAACCACCAGGGGAAGAAGGCATGAAATCTTCCTTCAGTTTGCGGACTGGGAGCGGCGCAGCCATTCGTCAAGACCGATACGGCCGAGGCGCGCTTCGCCAAGAGGCACTAGCGAGTGCCTTCCGACCTTGCCGCCGAAGTAGCAGGCCTCGGGATCACTGACAACCTGGCGCGGGTCGCCGACTGCTTTCAGGTAGCGGGCAATGAATTCGTCGAGTGGTGCCCGTTCTGGGCCGGCGATCTCGACAATGTCATTGCGCGGCGCCGCAAGCGCGACTTCGGCAACGTTGGCCGCCACGTCGTCGGATGCGATGGGCTGGAACTGGCCGGGCGCCAGCTTGACGACGTCTCCGAACCTACCTGAATCGGCAATGCCGCCTAGGAATTCCATGAACTGGGTCGCTCGGACGATGGTGTAAGGAATACCGGAAGCCTCAATCACTTCTTCTTGTGCGACCTTGGCGCGGAAATAGCCGTTATCAGGCATTCGGTCGGTCCCGACGATGGAGAGTGCGACGTGGTGCCGGACGCCGGCTCGGGCCTCTGCCACTAGCAAGTTACGGCTAGACGTCTGGAAAAATTCCAGCACCGCCTGGTCTTCCCATGAGGGCGCATTAGCGAGGTCGATCACCACTTGCGCGCCGGCCAGAGCCTGCTGCAGACCCTCGCCGGTGACGCTGTTGATACCGCTTTTAGGCGAGGCGGCGATGACCTCGTGGCCGCTTTGGCGAAGAATAGCGACGGTTTTCGAGCCGATCAGCCCGGTACCGCCTATGACGACGATTTTCATGATTTACCTTTCACAATTAAGAAACACTGAGCGTCTTCCCCTGCCTATTAGACGTTATAGGCAGGCGACTTGTGACAGGCAATCAGATTTTCCTGATTATGTTCGACTGGCAGAAGGCGCCAGGATCTTTCTTTTTGAACAGGGTTTTGCCCGTGTGACGGCAACGGCGAGTCGCCGCACCATGGCCGCCAGATCGAAGCGCCGGTTGAATCGGTATTGCACTTCGGCCAGATAACGATGCGCGTACTTGCGGAACTTGAAAGCATGATGGGTACCGGACAAAGCAGTTTTGAGATTGCCGAGCAAGACATTGATCCATTTGAACGGCTCGATCTCGGTGCCGGCTTTTCCCTTTGGAGCAAGGACGACCTTGTGTTTGTAGCCCAGCCTTTCCAGCACCTCGAAGCCGAGCAGGCCATCGGAGAGCACGCAGCTGCCCGGCGCGATCGCCAGCCCGGCCCATGGCGCCAACGCCGCGAACGAGAAATTTTCCACCGGATCGAAACGCACGCGCTGGGGGCGGCCATCGGCCATTTCGACAGCTGCGACAAAGGCGATCTTGTTTTCCGATCCGCGCCCGGCCTTGCCGCCGGTACGTTCGCCGCCCAGGTAGGCATCGTCGACCCGCACATCGCCTTGCAAGGGCCGGTCTTCCTCGCGCTGACGCATAGTCTCCATGAGCTTGTGTTTCAACAGCCAGGCGGCGTTCCAGCCGATGCCGAGTTGGCGCATCATGGCCAGCGCGGTGATGTTGGTCTTGGACTGGGTCATGAGGTAGATCGCGAGATACCACGTGGTCAACGGCAACTTGGAGTTCTCCATCATCGTGCCGGCACGAAGGCTGACTTGACGGCGGCACGCCTTGCATTGCCAGTAGCGCAGCTCCCTGCGCCGGAATTCGTACGCCAGTTTGTGGCCGCAGTGCGCGCATTCGAATCCATGCGGCCATCGCGCCGCCACAAGGGCTTCCTCGCATTGCGCCTCGGTCCCATACTCTTTCATGAACTGCGCCAAGGAAAGACCTTTTTGAAACTGAATTCCATTGATTGCCATGCCCGCCTCCGGTCATTGAACTGTCGTTCAACGTTGGACCGGTCGCGTCAACAGGAGTTCTGATGGTTGAACATAATCAGGCAGATTTTTGTGCAGCTGGCTTAAACCGGCTACAGGGGCGGTTCGTCCACCAGCGTGACCTGCGCGCAGTTCGAGGATGCGGTCCTGCCAGTAGCGCTGCGGCAAGGCGTTGTTCGCGCAAATCAAGGTCGACCGATAAACGGGCAGCTACGCCGGATCACGGATTTCGCTTGCCCTCGATATCGATGGCGTCGGCGGCCAGGTCTACCGGATCTATCAGCGACCACGCCTTTTCCGACCACCGTGTGACATTGTCGGGCATTGTGGTTGATTGGCTTCAGAGCAAGTAAAGCCGAAAATGAAACCGAATATGAAAACACTGAGCCTGGTGATGTCGTGAGAGTCGGAAAGGTGCCGTAGCCCATGGCAGCTTTATGAAGGAGGTCAACCACAGGGTGCCGCGCTGCTCATCGACCAAGGGCTGAACAGTCACGACTGCAAATCCAGAAATGAAAACGCCAATCGCGATGGATTGGCGTTTTGCTAGGTATATTCTTGGTAGCTCGGGGCGGAATCGAAGCACCGAAACAAGAATTTTCAATCATCATGTCGACGCTCTTTGGTGCGCCGAGCTGCGAATGTTTGACAGGTTTTTGGTTGTGCCGCATGATTGCATGAAAATTTGGGGGCGCATATGCTGAAGGAAGTTGGTGCCAGCGGCCAAATATCGCTGGGGAAGAAATATGCTGGCAAGCTGTTTGACGTCATTCTTCATCCCGGCGACAGATTCGAACTGATTCCGGTACGGGTTGTGGCGACCGCACCTCCGCAGATGCCGCAAATCCTTCAGGCGCCCGATGGATGGGTGCCGCCCGGAGGTTATGGCGGCTGCACGCAGTGGGCACTGGACAATCGCGACGCGCTGGAGCACTATGCACGCCAGATCGAGGAAGATGGAACTGCTGCGGAACAACTACAGCGTTTTCTGGCGGAGCATCCGGAAATGTTGACTGGTGACCATGGCGAGATTTGATATATTCGTCAATCCGAACCAAGCCGCCCGTCATCTCCTGTACGTCGACGTGCAAAGCGATTTCGTTCGCCTCAGCACCAGGTGGTGTATTCCGCTTGCTCGCCATGTGCCGCCCAGAGCAATCGTGCAAGGTGTGCAAGCCCTGATTGAGGTCAATCATCAGGAATATGTCATGGACACCCCCAACCTTTTGGCAGTGCCGGCGATCCTGTTGCGCCAGCACGCTGGCCGGTTGTCGACGAGCGACCAGTTGACCGCCGAGTCCTGTATCGAATTCATGCTGCGCGGTTATTGAGATTTCTTGCCAGGGCCCGCTTGCTCCCCACCCCGACGGCTGAAGTGCCGCGTTGGACGATAAGTCGGAGATTTTCCACGTTGCAGAAAAAGTGGTTCGCGGCCTGAAAGTGGACCGGACACGAGAACTGCGGATTCCACAAACAAAAACGCCAACCAGTGATGGTTGGCGTTGCGTGAACGAGTTCTTGGTGGCCCGGGGCGGAATCGAACCACCGACACAAGGATTTTCAAGACTGCCGCCCACACTTTCGCCAACTGCGAACCGCGACTTGTCCCGATGAAAAATGCTTTAAAAGGCCGATCTATGAAAATCGGCTCAATCGGTCGTCGACAATCTACTTGGTCGGCCACTCCGGAATTTCGTAATTAGTGATAAGGTATGAAGTCCATTCCAGCGGCGATCATACCCACGACCTGGGCTTGGTTTTCCGCGCTTTCCGAAAAACCCGTCACTACCTGGGCCGACGTGAGCGTCCCTGCCTCGAGCAGGCCGTCCCAGAAATTGTAGCCGGCCGAATCGGGCGCCCGATGTAGCACGTTCTGGTATAGCTTGGTGATCAGGGCCGTGCTGCTCGGATTCATTCCATACAGGTTCTGGAATTCGCTCGACCCCATGAAACCGATGGCCACGTCGGTCAAGGCAGCCCCGCCATCCATATAATGCATCCAGAAGCCCAGTCCGCCCGCGTCGGGTGCGCGTCCGAAGGTCGCCGTGTACGCCCGATACACTTGGCCGGCGACACCCGTTAGATCCAGCGCAACGGCGCTGTCGTCGAAAAATACGCGCTCGACGTTGATCAGCGTGTCAGTTCCATCACTACCCGGCTTGCGTATGGTCACAGCGCCACCCGTGCCGGCGGCAATGCTGAAGTTTGTGCGTAAGCCCGTATAGATCATGTGGTCGCTGCCGTCGCCACCGTCGATGTGGTCGTCTCCGATGCTGGCGTGGATGATGTCGTTACCTTTGTCGCTGGCAATCATGTCGGCGGCGCTGGTGCCGCCCATCACGTCGGCGCCAGCACCGCCGAACTGCTTGAAGGCCACAGGGTGCACTTCGACGTAGGCGAAATAGGTGTTGCTATGCACGCCGTCCGACAGGGAATAACTGAAGCTGTCGGCAGCAGCAAATCCCGCCGTTGGCGAGTAGGTATATGTACCGTCGCTGCTTACCGTTGCGCTGCCGTTGGCCGGTCCCTTGATAAGGGCATAGGTGGCGGTGCTGGTGTCGGTGTGGGCCGGCAGCAGGCCGCTCGCGTTTGCGTTCTGGTCAACTCGCACGCGCGCGTCGGCACCCAACGCACTACTTCCCAGCGTCACAATACCATCAGCGAAAGCAAGCCGTTCGATGCCCAGCAGCGTGTCGAAGCCAGCAGTTCCATTGCGTGCGCTGACAAACACCTTGCCAAACCCATTCGACACCAGGTAGTCACTGCGCGAGCCTTCAAACACGGCGGTGTCCGTGCCCGCACCGCCGTCGATCCAGTCGTTGCCACGGCCGCCGGTAAGCGTGTTGTCCAGCATATTGCCAGTGAGCACGTCATCAAATGCCGTACCGACTGCGTTTTCAATCCAGGTGCCCGTCTCGATACCCAGGTTGGCATTGGACGCCACGCCAGCGTCAGTCACTCCCACGCTCGATAGGTGACCCGGCGTGAGATCGATGGTGGCACCCGTCTTGGCCAGATGGGCATCGATGGTATCGTTTCCGCCATCATCGACCAGGGATGTCTCGGAAGTGAACCGCAGGCCGTCGAGCTGATACACGGTGTCGCCAGCGTTGACGCTTCGCGTTCCATACAGGGTTCGCAGCGCAGTCAAATCGAGCGCGCTCCAGGTCGATGGATACAAGCCATCGGGCGAAGTTGTCTGCGACATGACGGTGTTGCTCGTGATGTCGTCCTGCGCGCGCATCTGTAGCAGGTAGTGATCCATCGGCTCGACATTTCGAGGGTGGCGCAGACCCAGGGCATGGCCTAACTCGTGCAGCAATACCGCGTAGCCTTCGCTGCCCGGTGCGATATTGGCCAGCGTGTCGATGTCGATCCAAACGGCACCGGCATCGGTATCGCCCGGCATGGCGGCAGTGCCTTTGGTGTCCGCTTGCGCGCTGGCGCCAATGCGCAATGCGCCACTGCTGGCTACTTCGGAAAAACTAAGACCGGACACTTGTGAAACCTGGTCCAGAATGCTGCGCACTGCATCGCGTTCGCTCGCCGTGAAACTGTGAAAGCCGGCGACGCTGTCGCTGGTGCGGAAGCTGTAGGTGACAGCAACGGGCGTGCCGCGCGCCTGTCCCGTGTTCCAACGGTTGGCGTCGGCTGCGAGCAAGCCGAGATTGGCCAGGTCGACCGGGCGGATGAAGGCTGCCACGTCCTGGTAGACGTCGCTCAGGCCGATCCGCTCAACGCCGATCTGCTCAATATTGCTAAAGTTTATCTGGAAGTTTGGCAGCCCTGGTCCGGGCAGTAACTTGGCTGTGCCAGTCAGGCCATCGATGGCCACCGTGATGGTGTAGGCCGACAGCAGCATCGTTGCGGTGAGTTGGGGCAGGCGGATGGAGTCTTCGCCACCGCGCCCATCAATGAAGTTAATACCGTTGCCGCCGCCAGGGTAGAAGTGGTTGCTACCGTCGCTTCCATAGAGCTTGTCGTTTCCCTGGCCGCTACCGGAAACGGAATCAACGCCAATGAGCGTGTCGTGCGTGCCCCAGCCATCCTCGGCTGTTCCGGCCGCAAGGTCGACCACGACGGACTTGGGGCTTGTCCCATAGCCCGCAACGACGGAGCGCCACCAATCTGCGCTGGGCAATTTCTCAATGCGGTCATTGCCGGCGTCGCCATCTGCCCGGCCATTGTAGATTTGAATCAGGTCGTCGCCGCCCTTGGCGTAGTAGTTGTGCCAGGTGTTAATGTCGGACAAGGGTTGTACGAGGATATCGTTGCCAGCTGTCCCTAGGATGTCGTCGCTCATGGCGTCCTCTTACGCGTGCAACAACGCAATGGTTTTCTGGCTGAAATTGGCAAGGTAGGGGAAGGCGTCGGTGACATGATTGTCCGGCAAACCGAGCCATTGCATCAGTGTCGCACCCACCTGATCACTGGAGGTCGTCGGGACTAAACGCCCACCTGCTCCGGGGTCGCCGTCGTCAGGCCCACCTGGCACCAGGGTCGGAAAGGCGCCCAATACTTGGCCGCCGGCCACCGGCCCGCCCAAAGCGAACCAGTGATTGCCCCAAGCGTGATCGCTTCCTCCGCCTGAGGCCGGCCGCAAAGTGCGTCCAAAGTCGGTCATACCAAGCGTGACGACGTTCTGGTCCAGGCCGGAAGCGACGACGGCCGCATCGAAGGCGCTCAGAGCTTTGTTCACCACGGCGAGCTGCGCATCCTGGCTGGTCTTGGTTCCACCGCGCTGGTTCGTGTGCGTGTCGAAATTGCCCCATGGCAGCAAAATCACCTGGCGCTTGTAGCCGCGGCTCTTAAATACGGGCAGCACACTTGCCAGCTTCTTCAGGCTGATGCCGATTTGTTCAGTGCCGAAATCGCCTGCGGGCACGGTCGCAGCCAGTTCGGCCGCTGTGAAACTTGTCGCTTCATCGAGTCCACGGGCAAAAGTGGCGCTGTATTCGGCGTCATACTGGTTGGCAAACTGCCAGTTGGCCATACGGTTGAGCGCTTGCACATTGTCGCGTGCCGACATCGCCAAGTCGGCACGTCCCCAGTAACGCGAGTCTCCCGGATTGAGGAAGGCCACCGGAGAATTGCGGCCAAGGACCAAGGTACGTTGGGTGGTCATGGTGACGGCAGAAAACGCATTGCGCAGGGAAGTGGGCAGCAGTTCAAGTGCCCGCCCACCCCATCCGCTCAAGTCCACATCGCCGAGCCAGCCCTGCTGCCAGGATTGCTGGTCGCTGTGCGATAGCAGGAACGAGGGGACTTTGACGCTATGGTTCATTACCTGTGCTGCGGTTGCCGGTTGTATCAACGGGCCGACATTGGCGATCCAAGCAAGGCGGCCCTTGTTGTATTGCGCCGCCAATCCGGCTAGTGCAGGGTGCATGCCAAATGAATGGCCTGCCGAATTGCCGGAGAGCATAGTCAGACTGTTCTTTTGCAAGGCCAGCGTCGGACGGGCGGCACTGTAGTCCGTGTAGGCACCGTCGGTTGGCACCAAGCTGTTCAGACCATCGTTACCGCCCATGAGGAAAAGGCAGACCAGTACGCGATAATCGCTGGCTGCGGCATCGGCCACGCCGCCGCCCAGAAGGCCCAGCGCGGGGGCGGCGCCCGCAAGGCGCAAGAAGTGGCGGCGATCCATTAGCGTAGCACTCCATAGTAGGGGGTGGCCAGGGCGTACAGCAGGAAGGACATGGCGCGCTCTTGCACGTCGCCGTTGGTGTCGGCGGCAGCGAGGTCGGCCAGATTTTGGCGAAGCACGGCCGGCATCGCACCTCGGAAGTAACGTTCACTGACCAGGTCGGAAAAGGCCTTGGGTGAAATGGCAAGGGCCTTGCCGAAGGCAGGGACATCGCAATGTGCGTCGACGGCAATGGCATTGTTGGCCAATCCATAGCCGCCCAATCGCCCATGCAATTCGGCGGAATTGAGCAGGACCTGCTCGGGCGCGAGCAGGTTGCTGCCTGGGGCGCGGTCGGTCGGGCTATAGAAACTGAATACGCTGCTTGGATTAAAAGGCGACTGATTGGCAGGAAAGGCGGGATTGTTGTAGCCAGTAGTCAAGTCGCGAGATCGCATGATCGAGTCGCAGCCCAGGCCCCGCAGCAGGCCGGTGTACCACAGCACCGGTTCGCGCATCTTGCCAAACGATGTGCGGTCGACGCCAAGCACATCGCCCTGGCGCGCCTCGCTATCGAGCAGAACGGCCTTTACCAATGCTTTCAAGTCGCCACTGCTCGACCTGAAAACGGTGGCCACGCGGGCAATGTAGGCTGGCGTTGGGTTGCTGGTCACAAAGTGCTGAATCAGGCGCAGGCTGACAAAGGGCGCCACGTTTGGGTGCACCATCAAGATCGCCACTGCGGCATCGAGGTCGGCATTCTGGTCACCGCCGGCCGAAATCATAGTTCCCAAAACAGTCTTGCTGCCATGGTCGTGGGTGGGGTACCAATTGTCGGGAATGAGTTTCCCCTCATAGCGTCCATGGTCCAAACCCAGTGGAGTATTACTCCAGGTCCAACCGGTCAGCGCGCGCGCCAGTTCTTCGACGTCTTTTTGTTGGTAGGTTTCCAAGGGCTTGCCTTGAGCGTCGCGTTTGATCGAGCCATCGTTATTGAGTTGCACCACACCTAAGGTAAATAACTGCATCAACTCACGCGCATAGTTTTCGTTTGGCGCGCAGGCCTGGCATTCGTTCGAGGTCGGACGGTTGTACAAATTGTCCAAGAATTCGCCCATGGCCGGATTGGTGCTGATATCGCGCATCAGCGTTTTATAGTTGCCGAAGGCATGTTCTTGCAGGAAGTTAACCCAAAGGATAATGCCGTATAAATCGGCTTTATTGCCGGACACGGTCACCCATTGGGATAAGGCCCAACTTGTCCGGCGCCGCAACTGATCGGGTGCGGTAAGCATGGCGTTGTAGAAACCCAAATATGTGTAGTTGTAAGCCGTACTTGCCGCGTCGGGATCGTTCCCGTCATAAAACTTATTGGGCGTTGCGGACAACGAGGAGACGGGCAGCGCGAATTGCGTGTCGATCCAGGCAGCAAAGCCCTTCGCTTCGATTTCAGCGATCAGAGCAGGAGTTGCGCCGAAGCTGGCTTGTTCGGCAAAGCGCGCGGCTGCATAGTGGGAGACAGACGCGCCTGGTCCCGATTTAACTTGACCGAGCGAAGCGGGCGCGCTTGACACGCCGTCGTCCATACGCGAACAACCGCCTAACAAGGCCAGCATGGCACAGACGATTCGCGTATTCACGATGTCACAGCCTGCCAAACCAGATCAAACCGAATGGCAGCCAGTACTTTAGGGTTTTCATTGCAAAGATGTCCTGGTACGTGTTTGTGGGGAGCTTGTCGAAGATATAACGACAACGCCCTCTCGCGCATCCTCCGTTTGGAGGAGCGAACGAAAATCAGTACGCTTGCATTTCGGCCAGCGCAAGCACCAGTTGCGCTTGACGCCTGGTGCCGGTCTTGGCGAACAGTTCGTTGAGGTGGCTTTTGAAGGTGGTGTCGGCGATGCCCAGAATAGTTGCCGTCTGCTTGGCACTTTGACCGTAAAACAACTGTAGTGCGACTCGGCTCTGCGAGGGCGTCAGATCGAATGCCGCTTCCCACAGCAGCACGTCGGGCGTCAACGGCGCGCCGAGCACATGGATGACCATCAGGAATAGCGTGTGAACGCCAAACGCGTACATGGTTTCATTGGGAACGAAGGGCGTCAGACTGGCAATGGCGGTGCCGCGTGCTGCCGGCAGGCGGACGATCCGGCGCGCCGTCAAGCCACCCGCTTTCAGCTCGGCTGACATCGTCTTCACAGCATGAGCCAATTCTCGGTCCGTGCAGCCTGCCAGCGCGCTCAGGCGGTCGCGCGCCAGGAGTAAGCAGGTTTCCTCGGCCAAAAAGCGACTGGCGACCTTGTTCATGAATGTGCATCGGCGTTCGGCGTCGAGCAAGAAGGCGGGCCGGTTCATGCGCTGAAGCAGCTCGCCGCCGACCAGTGCCTGATTGGTCAGGCGCCGGGTTTGCTGGTAAATGCGGGCCGCCTTGCACAGGTGGAAAGCGAGCGTCGTCAATACTTCTCGGTGCGGTGCCAGGAATCCTGGCGCGCCACGCGGTGCCAGGAAGGCAAGTAGGGTAACTTCGCCGTCATGCTCGACTAATTTCGTTGCGGCCGTGTGGCGCGAGCCATAGGGGATCAGCAAGTCGCGGTAGTAGGGATTGGCCAGGGCTTGCTGCTCGCTGAAGCGGTCTTGATCGTACAGCCACTCGCCGTCGGCTTGCCCGAGCAGCAGCGGAATGCGCGGATCGACCCCGTGATAGCTGCGCACATATTCGAGTTCGGTTTCGCAAGGGATGCCGGCCGAGGCATGGCTGAAACGAATGGCACCGTTGTCGAGGGCCACGCCGATCATCTGGCAGCCCATCACGCCCAGCACCTCGGACGCGGAGGTCAATACCGAGCTCCAGGATCGATTGCCAGCGGCGGCATCGTAAATGTCGGCGATGAGTTCGTTCATGCTAGTGGCGTGAACTGCTATCGATCATCATGTCGATTCCCGGTCAAGCGCCAGCCGCGAGTAATGGCGGAAAGACAATTTTACGCTTGTTTGTCGGCGGCGCCCTTGAAATCCGAGTGGAAGTGCTGCCTGGTCCTCACTGGGGGCACAATCGAACCAATAGATGGGATGACGCAAGGCGCTCCAACATGGTACCTAGGCAGTACGTTTTTCCATATTGTAGATTGCTGCGCACCAGAAATAGACCGGAGCCGACGACTTCGAATCCCAGAAACGACAACGCCCACTTGCATGAGTGGGCGTTGCGTGAACGATGTTCTTGGTGGCTCCGGGGCGGAATCGAACCGCCGACACAAGGATTTTCAATCGTCATGCTCATTTATGGGTTGCACCGTCGTTTGGCTCAGGTTTCAGGTGTTCGATAACGCCGCCACGGCTAATAACGATCGTCGTGCCTGTCGTTTTTGCCAGCTCATGTGCACGTTGCGCAGCTCGTTGCAGAGCGACTTGAGAAAGGCGTAGATCGCGATCGCGGGCCTGATCGATGGGTTGTTTGTTCATGGTCGTTCACTCCAGTCAATAAGAACCGGTGTGGAACCGGCATTGTCATATAAAGCCCAGGCGTCTACGGCAGGCGCATATAGCTGCTCAAAATTATTTTTCCCAGCGATAAAGCGGCGTCGAATGACGTCTTCGGGAATGTGGTGGCCGCCTTGCTTGACCCTTTGTGCCACGCGCGCGGCGGCCTCCTCGGCGCTCGCTAGTTGCAAGAAAATGAGTTTGACGCGATATCCAGCTTCTTGCCATTCCCTGATTTGGCGCAGATAGCTGCGACCTGACAGCGTCGTTTCGAATGCAAAACTGGTGTGAGCGGCGAAGTGGCGCTTAAGTTCCTGCAACATCAGGCGTCCGGCCTGTAACGCGGCAGCTTCGGGCGCAAACGGTGCGAGTCCCGCTGCGATCAGGTCGGCATTGACGAACACCGGGCACGCCGCCTCGCCCGGAAGGAATTCGCGCGCGAAAGTGGTCTTTCCGGCACCGTTCGGGCCGGCGATGATGATGATGCGTGGCGCTGTTTCCATGCTCAACACTCCATCTTCGGATATGCCGCTGCAATCAGAACGATACCGGAAATAGACCGGACACGGGAATTGTGGGATACACAAACAAAAACGCCAATCACGATGGATTGGCGCTTGGTAAGACATGTTCTTGGTGGCCCGGGGCGGAATCGAACCACCGACACAAGGATTTTCAATCCTCTGCTCTACCGACTGAGCTACCAGGCCAAGAGGCATGATTATAGACACCCGACCTCGGGTTTGCAAGTCCGGGCTGCAACTTTTCTAAGAAAATGGCCCAATTCCCTCTGAAACAGTGTTGTTTTCAGCCGCTATAATGGACGCCATGAAACAACAAACGACTCCGCCTGTGCACAGCGAAAGTGATGTGTGCATCGTTGGCAATGGTGCCATTGCCAAAACCGCCGCGCTCGGCTTCGCCCAGGCCGGCCACAGCGTGACCTTGCTGCTGCCGCCAGCTGGACCGGCTGCCGCTCCGCCGCCCGAGACGGCCTGGGACGTGCGCGTCTACGCCCTGAACCACACTGCCCACACCTTGCTCTCCACGCTCAAGGTCTGGGGCGCGCTTGACCTGGCGCGGGTGGCCCCGGTCGACGCCATGGTGGTCAATGGCGACGGCGCCCAGGCCGGCGACCTCGCGTTTGACGCCTTTGGCGCCCACGTCGGCGCTCTGGCCTGGATCGTCGAGGACCACAACCTGAACCAGGCGCTCGATGCCGCCCTCAAGTTCGCGCCCAAGGTGCAGATGGTCAGCGGGCGCGCCAGCACGCTTGCCTGCGACGCGCTCGGCGCGACCATCGCGCTTGAAGGTGGTGCCAGCATCGCCAGCACGCTGGTGGTGGGCGCCGACGGCGGCCAGTCGTGGGTGCGCGGGCAGTGCGACATCGGCCTGGACTACCGTTCCTATCACCAGCGCGCGGTGGTCACCAATTTCAGCTGCGGGAAGCCACACCATGGCGTCGCCTTCCAGTGGTTCACCGGCGCCGAAGGCATCGTGGCGCTGCTGCCGCTGCCGGGCAACCGAGTCTCGCTGGTCTGGTCGGCACCGGACGCGCTGGCCGCGACGCTGATGCGCGAATCGCTGGCCGAAGTGGCCCTGCGCCTGGCCCCGCTGTGCGGCGACAAGCTCGGCGCCTTGCAGCCGATCGAGCCGCAGGCGGTCAAGGACCTCCCGCTGGCGCTGATCCGTCCGCACGCCATCACCGCGCCGCGCGTGGCCCTGATCGGCGACGCCGCGCACGTCGTCCATCCACTGGCTGGACACGGCATGAACCTCGGTTTCGCCGACATCAGCGACCTGCTCGCGGCCATCGGCGAGCGCGAGGGCCAGCGCGGCATCGGCGACGAGCGCGTGCTGGCGCGCTACGCCCGCGCGCGCAAGGAAGATGTGCTGTTGATGCAGTTGGCCACCGACGGCCTGGCCCGCCTGTTTGGCGCCGATCTCGAGCCGCTGCGCGTGGTGCGCAATTTAGGATTAAACTTGCTCGATAAATTGCCAATGCTGAAGCGTCGGCTGATGGCCCACGCAATGGGTAAATAGCATTCACCGGAGAAGTCATGGGAAAAAGTAAGCTCGTATTATTGTTGTGCTCGGGGATGATCGCATCCTGCGTTGGCGCCGAAACGCCTGTCGAAGCCAATATCAAGAAGCTCATCGAACCGCGCCTGGGAGAGGGCGTCAAGATCGATTCAATCCGCGAAACGCCCTATGCCGGCCTGTATGAAATCCGCGCCGCCGGCGACATCCTGTATACCGACAAAAAGGGCGAGTACCTGATCATCGGCCACGTCTACAACGCCAAAACCCAGCAAGACCTCACGCGCGAGCGCATCGACGAAATCAACAAGATCAAGTTCAGCGACTTGCCGCTTGAACACGCGGTCAAGCTGGTCAAGGGCGACGGCAAGCGCATCATCGCCATGTTCGAGGACCCGAACTGCGGCTACTGCAAGCGCTTCCGCCAGGGCACCCTCAAGGAGATGGACAACGTTACCGTCTACACCTTCATGTACAACATCCTGTCCGACGACTCCTTCGTGAAATCGAAGAACATCTGGTGCGCGCCCGACCGCAACAAGGCCTGGGACGACTGGATGGTTGCCGGCAAAGCGGCACCAGCCGCCGCCGCAGACTGCGCCACGCCGAACGACAAGGTGCTGGCGCTGGGCCACAAGCTGCGCATCACCGGCACGCCGGCAATCTTCTTCGCCGACGGCAGCCGCATCCCTGGCGCGGTCGACCTCAAGACCCTGGAAGCGAAGTTGGCAAGCATCAAGCAGTAAGGCAAGGGATCCGGCAGCGCCGGATCCACAGTGTCCGCAGTCCCTGAAACCTGAGAAGGAGTCAAGAATGGTCACACTGAACATCAATGGTCGCGACATGCACATCGACGCCGATCCGTCGACTCCGATCCTGTGGGCGCTGCGCGATAACCTGAACATGACCGGCACCAAGTTCGGCTGCGGCGCGGCGCTGTGCGGCGCCTGCACCGTGCACCTGAACGGCGACCCGGTGCGCTCTTGCAGCACCCCCATCTCGGCCGCCGCCGGCAAGAAAATCACCACCATCGAAGCGATGGAGACCGACAAGATCGGCAAGGCCGTGCAGGACGCCTGGGTACGTCACGACGTGCCCCAGTGCGGTTACTGCCAGAGCGGCCAGGTCATGAGCGCGGCGGCCCTGCTGCGCACCAACAAGCATCCCAGCGACGCCGACATCGACAGCGCCATGAGCGGCAACATCTGCCGCTGCGGCACCTATCAACGGATCCGCGCGGCCATCAAGGACGCGGCAACCACCCTGGCTTGAGGAGAACAGCATGCGTATTGAATGGATCAATGCCGACGCGCTGACGCGCCCGAGCGAGGGCGGCATGTCGCGCCGCAGTTTCATCAAGGCCGGCGCCGTCGCCGGCGGCGGCCTGGTGCTGGGCTTCTTCCTGCCGGGCGCGAACCGTCTCGCGCGCGCGGCCGACGCCGCGCCCGTGTATGCGCCCAACGCCTTCCTGCGCATCGCGCCCGACAACACCGTCACCGTGCTGGTGAACCGGCTCGAATTTGGGCAAGGTGTGCACACCGCTTTGCCGATGCTGATCGCCGAGGACCTCGACGCCGACTGGTCGCAAATGCGCGGCGAACTGGCGCCGGCCGGTGATGTGTTCAAGGATCCGGCATTCGGCATCCAGATGACCGGCGGCTCTGGTACCATCGCCCACTCCTACCTGCAGTACCGCGAAATCGGAGCCAAGGCCCGTGCCATGTTGATCGGCGCCGCCGCCGAGCAATGGAAGGTCAAGCCCGAGCAGTGCACCACGTCCAAAGGTGTGGTGAGCGGCCCGGCCGGCCAGAAGGCGAACTACGGCGCACTGGCCGAGGCCGCCATGAAGCAGCCGATGCCGGCCAAGGTCACGCTCAAGGACGCCAAGGATTTCCGTTTCATCGGCAAGCCGGCCAAGCGCCTCGACGCGCGCGCCAAGTCGAACGGCAAGCAGCAGTTCGGCATCGACTTCAAACCGGCCAACACCAAAGTGGTGCTGGTTGCACGCCCGCCGGTGTTCGGCGCCAAAGTCGCCAAGTTCGACGCCAGCAAGGCCAAGGCCATCAAGGGGGTAATCGATGTGCTCGAGGTGCCGACCGACCGTGGCGGGCGCGGCCTGGCCGTCATCGCCGACGGCTACTGGCCAGCCAAACAGGGCCGCGATGCGCTGGTTGTCGAATGGGACAACGGCACGCTCGAAAAAGTCAGCAGCGTCAAGCAGCTGGCCGAGTTCAAGGCGCTGGCCAAGACTGCCGGCACGCCTGCGAAAAAACACGACATGTCGAGACTGGCCGGCGCGCCCAGGAAAATCTCGGCCGTCTATGAGTTCCCCTACCTTGCGCACGCCCCGATGGAGCCGCTCAATTGCGTCATCGACCTGAAGGCGGACAGCTGCGAGGTGTGGGCGGGCTCGCAATTCCAGACCTTCGACCAGGGCGCCATCGCCGCCACCGCGGGGCTCAAGGGCGAACAGGTCACACTGCACACCATGATGGCGGGTGGCGGATTCGGGCGCCGCGCGGTGCCCACCTCCGACTACCTGGTCGAGGCCACCAACGTGGCCAAGGCCTGGAAAGCGAGCGGCAAGAGCGGACCGCTGAAGGTCATGTGGAGCCGCGAGGATGACATCAAGGGCGGCTACTACCGGCCCTCGCATGTGCACCGCGCCGACATCGGGCTCGATGCAAAGGGCAACATCATCGCCTGGGACCATGCCATCGTCGGCCAGTCGATCATCAGCGGCACGCCGTTCGAAAGCATGATGATCAAGGATGGCGTCGACAGCACCATGGTCGAGGGCATGGGCGAGCCATACGAGGTGCCGCTGAACCTGACGGTCCACAACGTCAAGGCCAATGTGCCGGTGCTGTGGTGGCGTTCGGTTGGCTCGACCCATACGGCATTTGTGATGGAAACCCTGATCGACGAGGCGGCCCATGTGGCAAACATGGATCCGGTGGCCTACCGCAAACAGCTGCTCGGCGAGAAGCATGCGCGCCACGTCGCAGCGCTCGACATGGCCGTCTCCAAGTCGGGCTATGGCAAGAAGGCACTGCCGAAAGGGCACGCCTGGGGCGTGGCGATGCATGAGTCGTTCAACACCGTGGTGGCCTACGTGGTCGAAGCCTCAGTCACCAAGGGTGTGCCGAAGCTGCACAAGGTCACCGCTGGTGTGCACTGCAACCTGGCCGTCAATCCGCTGACGATCGAGGCGCAAGTGCAGGGTGCAATCCTGATGGCGCTCGGGACGAGCTTGCCAGGTGCGGCCATCACGCTCAAGGACGGCGTGGTCGAGCAGCAGAACTTCGGCGACTACACGGTTGCCCGGATCGCAGACATGCCGCAGGTTGCGGTGTTCATCGTGCCATCGTCGGATCCGCCAAGCGGCATGGGCGAACCGGGCTTGCCGCCGTTGGCGCCGGCGTTCGCCAATGCGATCTTCAAGCTAACGGGCAAGCGCCTGCGCAAGCTGCCGTTCGACCTGGCGACCTCCTGAGTGCTGCCGGTCGGCATACTGCTGGCCGCCGGCAGGGGCCGCCGCTTTGATCCTTCCGGGGCGCGCAACAAATTGTTGCAGCCCCTGCATGGCGGGGAGAGCGTGGTCGCCAGCAGCGCGCGCACCTTGTTGAAGGTGCTCGAGCGCGTGGTGGCGGTGGTCGCGCCGCACGACGGTGGCGTCGGCGCGCAGTTGCTGGCGCTTGGCTGCGAGGTGACCGTTTGCCCGGATGCGGACAGCGGCATGGGGACGTCGTTGGCACATGCGCTGCGCCATGCGCATCCAACTTCCTGCCTGATCGCGCTCGGCGACATGCCGCATTTGCAGGCATCGACGGTGCGCGCGCTGTGCGACGCGCTCGATGGCGGCGCTGGTATCGCGGCGCCGGTGTGTGGCGGGCGGCGCGGCAACCCGGTCGCGTTCAGTGCGGCGTATGTGCCGCAGTTGTTCGGCATAAGCGGCGACCAGGGCGCGCGCGCGCTGCTGAAATCGCAGCCGGTGACAGAGGTGGAAGTGGCCGATCCCGGCATATTTCAAGACATCGACCTGGCTTCCGACCTCTAAATCCCGCTACACTTTGGCTATTGAATTTGTAGGGTGTGGAAAAGCGCAGCGCATTGCGCCAATGTTGGCCTCGGCGTACGGCATGCAATGGCGGAATGCGCTGCGCTTTTCCACCCTACGAAATTTGATTTTTCGAATTCACAAGTTGTACGTGATATGACGCTTCCGGGACCATAATGAAAAAAACAAAACAGTCTGCGATTCGCTACACGATCCTGCCGCGCGACCTGGCCGGCCATATGTTCGACGTGAGCCTTACGGTCGCCGCGCCGGCGCCAGACGGACAACAGTTCGCGCTGCCCGCCTGGATTCCGGGCAGCTACATGATCCGCGAATTCGCCCGCAACATCGTGCGCATCCGCGCCGAGTCAAACGGCAAGCCGGTGCAGTTGTCCAAACTTGACAAGCATTCCTGGCGGGCCGCCCCGGTCGCCGGCCCGCTCACGCTGCATTACGAAGTCTACGCCTGGGACTTGTCGGTGCGCGCCGCCCACCTCGATCAGACCCACGGTTTTTTCAACGGCACCAGCGTGTTCCTGCGCGTGCTTGGACAGGAAGACACCGCCCATGAGCTTGAGATTGAGAAGCCACTGGACGCCGCCACCAAGACCTGGCGCATCGCCACCGCCCTGCCGGAACTGGGCGCCAAGCGATACGGCTTCGGCAGCTACATCGCCGCTGACTACGATGAGCTGATCGACCATCCGGTCGAAATGGGCGACTTCGCGCTGGCCAGCTTCAAGGCACACGGCATCGCACATGACATCGTGATCACCGGGCGCGTGCCCAGGCTCGACATGGCGCGCCTGCAAACGGACCTGAAAGCCATTTGCGAAGCCCAGATCGCCTTCTTCGAGCCGCGCAGCAAGCGCGCGCCGGTCGAGCGCTATGTGTTCTTGACGATGGCAGTGGGTGACGGTTACGGCGGCCTCGAACACCGCGCTTCGACCGCCCTGATCTGCGCGCGCGCTGACCTGCCGACCACTTCCTCAGCCAAAACGGCCGAGGCGAGCGATGGTTACATCAAGTTTCTCGGCCTGTGCAGCCATGAGTACTTCCATACCTGGAATGTCAAGCGCATCAAGCCGGCCGCGTTCGCGCCCTACGACCTGCAGGCCGAGACTTACACACCCCTGCTGTGGCTGTTCGAAGGCTTCACCAGCTACTACGACGACCTGATGCTCAAGCGCGCAGGCCTGATCGATGAGCCGGCCTATCTGAAACTGCTCGGCAAGGCCATCGGCAGCGTGCTGCGCGGCAGCGGGCGCAGCAAGCAGAGCGTGGCCGATTCGAGCTTCGACGCGTGGAGCAAATACTACCGCCAGGACGAGAACGCGCCGAACGCCATCGTCAGTTACTACGCCAAGGGTTCGATGATCGCGCTCGCCATCGACCTGACGATCCGCGCCAAGACCGGCGGCAAGAAGTCGCTCGACGACGTGATGCGGGCGTTGTGGCAGCGCTACGGCCGCGACTTCTACCCCAGCGTGCGGCGTGGCGTGGGCGAGGCCGAAGTCGAAGCGCTGTTCGACGAGATCAGCGGCTTGAAATTGAAACCGCTGTTCGAGCGTTACGTGCGTGGCACCGCCGACCTGCCGCTGGCGCGCCTGTTTGCGCCGTTTGGCGTCAAGCTCAACGACGAGCGCAAGGCCGGCAAGCCGGCGCTGGACGTGACCGTGGGGCGCGATGCGAGCCTGAGCCAGGTCCACGAAGGCGGCGCGGCGCACCGGGCCGGCATGTCGGCCGGCGATGTCCTGGTGGCGGTCGACGGCCTGCGCGTGGCCGGCAATCCGGACGCCCTGCTGTCGCGCTACAAAGTGGGGGAGACGGTGACCGTGCACGCCTTCCGGCGCGATGAGCTGATGTGTTTCGACGTGACGCTGCAAGGCGATCGCGTTCCCGGCATCACGCTGTCGATCGTGCCCGGCAAGGCGCTGGCACGTCCGTAGGCAGCTACTGCGGACCGGCCAGGGTGCGCAACTGGAACTGGTATTTGTCGTTGAACAGGAAGGTCTCGGAAAACGTCAGCGAGCGCTTGAATCCGGACACCAGGTTGAACGGCCGGGGCAGCAAGCCTGTCCGTTCGACCGATGCCAGCGCCACGGTCGATGCTTCGGCATCGCGCGAACGCTGCACGAACATCTTGCTGACCTTGCCGTCGTGCTCGACCGTGATGCTGAGCACGACAATTGCCGGCAGCATTTCAGGCAGTCGGCCGCTGAAGGTGTGCGCGGTATTGCTGCGCATGATCTGCTGGGCGACATCGGCCTTGTACATATCGAGATTGTCGTAGGAGCTGCGCTGACCGTGCACCACGGCCGGCGCGGGCGCCGGAGCTGGCGCAGGCGCGCGTGCCGCGGGCGCATGCACGGGCGCGGCCGGCGGCTCGGTGCGCGGTGCGCAAGCGGCCAACAGCATCAGACACCATGCCGGCCAAGCCCGGGAATACCGCACACATTTCATATCAGGTAAATAGCCGTTCCAGTTCCATTCCCGGATCGGGCGCCCGCATGAATGCCTCGCCAACCAGGAAAGCATGCACATTTGAATCGCGCATCCGTTTCACATCGTCCGCGATCATGATGCCAGATTCGGTCACCACGAGGCGCTCGGCAGGAATGCGGTCGAGCAGGCCAAGCGTGGTCTGAAGCGAGGTTTCGAAGGTGCGCAAGTTCCGGTTGTTGATGCCCACCAAGGGCGTGCGCAATTTCAAGCCGGCCGTCAGTTCCTCGCCGTCATGCACCTCAACCAGCACATCCATACCAAGTTCGTGGGCGCACGCTTCCAGTTCGGCCATCAGGCCATGGTCGAGCGCCGCCACGATCAGCAAGATCGCGTCGGCACCCATCGCGCGCGCTTCGTAGACCTGGTACATATCGATCATGAAGTCCTTGCGCAGCACCGGAATCTCGCAGGCGGCGCGCGCCTGCTTCAGGTAGGCCACCTCGCCCTGGAAGAAATGCACGTCGGTCAGCACCGACAGGCAGGCCGCGCCGTGGCGCGCGTAGCTCTCGGCGATATTCGCGGGCTTGAAATCGGCGCGCAGCACGCCTTTCGAGGGCGACGCCTTCTTCACTTCGGCGATCACCCCGGCGTGGCCGGCGGCGATGCGCTTGCGCAGACTTGCTTCGAAGCCGCGCAGGGCGCGTCGGCCCTCGGCGTCGGCTTCCACGTCGCGGCGCAGGCTGGCCAGGTCGCGGTGCTTTTTGGCGGCAGCCACTTCGTCGGCCTTGACGGCCAGGATCTTGTTTAGGATATCGGACATGGTTGAGTACTCAAGTTTGTTTGGTCAGGGCCAGCTTGATGCCGAGCCAGAGGAACAGGCTGCCTGTCGCGCGGTTCAGCCACAAGGCTGCCAGCGGGCTCACTTTCAGGCGCGCGCTGGCCTGGGCGGTGAAGATCGCCAGGGCGTGGCACCACAGCATGCCGTTGAAGTTGAAGATGCAGCCGAGCAGGATGAAGGCGATGGCCTTGCCGGGCGCGTCGGCGTTGATAAACTGCGGCACGAAGGCGAGGAAGAACAGGGCCACCTTCGGATTCAGCACGTTGGTGAGGAAGCCTTGCGCGAAGATTTTTCGGTACGGCAGGGGCGGCACGGCGGCCGCGGCGACGGTGCCGCGCGCCTTGCTGCGCAACAGGCCGAACGCCATGTAGACGATGTAGGCGGCGCCGATGTACTTAACCAGCATGAAGGCCGTGGCCGAGGTGGACAGGATCGCCGACAGGCCGATTGCGGCGGCGAACACGTGCACCATCACGCCGGCGCCAATGCCCAGCGTCGCCATGCTGCCGGCGCGCCAGCCCTGGGTGGCGCTGCGCGTCATGATCAGCAGGGAATCGGGGCCGGGCAGGATGTTGAGCAGCAGCCCGGAAATGATGAACAGGGAGAGATCGTGGATGCCAAACATGTACTGCCTCGTTTATCGGATTTACGTAGGGTGGATAAGCGCAGCGCAATCCGCCATGAATCGCCGGCGGCTCATGGTGGATTGCGCTGCGTTTATCCACCCTACGAGCTTGTGAACAAGAGGGAACGACGAATCCTCGTGGATTGCCTCAATCTCAGGCGACGCCCAGTTGCTGGGTCACCTGCACGAACTGCTCCATCTTGGCGCGCGCGGCGCCCGAGAGGATCGCGTCGCGCGCCTTCGCCAGGCCATGTTCGATCGAATCGGCCACACCGGCCGCATACAGCGCCGTGCCGGCGTTGAGCGCGACGATGTCGTACGGCGCGCCCGGCTCTCCGTCCAGCGCTTCCATCATGCGCAGCTTCGATTCGGTCGAATCGGTCACCTTCAGGTTGCGGCTGGCGATCATCTGCAAGCCGAAATCTTCAGGATGAATCTCGTATTCGCGGATTTCGCCGTTGACCAGTTCGCCCACCATGGTCGAGGCGCCAAGCGACACCTCGTCCATATTGTCGCGGCCATAGACCACCACCGCGTGCTGCGCGCCAAGCCGTTGAAGCACGCGCACCTGGATCCCGACCAGGTCCGCATGGAACACGCCCATCAGGATGTTCGGTGCGCCGGCCGGATTGGTCAGCGGTCCGAGGATGTTGAAAATGGTGCGCACGCCCAGTTCGCGGCGTACCGGCGCGGCATGCCGCATGGCTGCGTGGTGGTTCGGCGCGAACATGAAACCGATGCCGGTCTGCGCAATCGACTGTGCGATCTGCTCCGGTTTTAGGTTGATGTTTGCGCCCAGCGCTTCGAGCACGTCGGCGCTGCCCGACGAGGACGACACGCTGCGCCCGCCGTGCTTGGCCACGCGCGCGCCGGCCGCCGCGGCGACGAACATCGACGCGGTCGAGATGTTGAAAGTGTGCGCGCCGTCGCCGCCGGTGCCGACAATGTCGAGCAGGCCGCTGGTATCGGCCATCGGCACCTTGGTCGAGAATTCGCGCATCACCTGCGCGGCGGCGGCGATCTCGCCGATGGTTTCCTTCTTCACGCGCAGGCCGAGCGTGAGCGCGGCGATCATGGTCGGCGACATTTCACCGGACATGATCTGGCGGAACAGGTGCAGCATCTCGTCGTGGAAAATTTCGCGGTGTTCGATGCAGCGCAGCAGTGCTTCCTGGGGAGTGATTGGCATGGCGGTTCCTAGGTATGGGAGCAGGGCGCCTCAGCGCACAAGAAAATTCTTCAGCAGCTGGTGGCCGTGTTCGGACAGGATCGACTCGGGGTGGAACTGCACGCCCTCGATGTCGTACTCCTTGTGCCGCACGCCCATGATCTCGCCGTCGTCGGTCCAGGCGGTCACTTCCAGGCAGGCCGGCAGCGAGGCGCGCTCGATCGCCAGCGAGTGGTAGCGGATCACGGTGAACGGGCTGGGAAGGTCCTTGAACACGCCCACGCCAGTGTGCGCGATCAGCGACGTCTTGCCGTGCATGACCTGCTTGGCGCGGATCACCCTGCCGCCGAACGCGGCGCCGATTGCCTGGTGTCCCAGGCACACGCCCAGGATCGGCAGCTTGCCCTTGAACTGCTGCAGGATGTCAACCGAGATGCCGGCTTCGGCCGGGGTTTTCGGCCCCGGCGAAATGCAGATGCGCTGCGGCGCCAGCGCGGCAATCTCGGCCAGCGTGATCTCGTCGTTGCGCACCGTGCGCACTTCCTCGCCCAGTTCGCCGAAGTACTGCACCAGGTTGTAGGTGAACGAGTCGTAGTTGTCGATCATAAGCAGCATCTCAGATCTCCCCATCCAGGCCGTCTTGCACCTGCTCGGCGGCGCGCAGCACGGCGCGCGCCTTGTTTTCGGTTTCCTGCCATTCCATCT
>JAZJYV010000003.1:0-128419 GCA_040390195.1 Pseudomonadota bacterium
TGATGTCGTCGACCTTGATCTTCTCGATCTGCTTGGCGCGCGAGGTGGCCTGGCGCGCCTTCGATTTGTTGGCGGCGAAGCGGCGCACAAAGTCCTGCAGCTCGGCCACTTTTTCCTTGGCCTTGGCATTGTTGGCCAGTTGCTGGTTGCGCGCCTGGGTCGAGGCGAACATGTATTCGTCGTAGTTGCCCGGATAGACCTTCAAGGTTCCGTAGTCCATGTCGGCCACGTGGGTGCACACCTGGTTGAGGAAGTGGCGATCGTGCGAGATGATGATCATGGTCGAATTGCGCTCATTGAGCACATCTTCAAGCCAGCGGATGGTGTTGATGTCGAGGTTGTTGGTCGGCTCGTCGAGCAGCAGGATGTCCGGATTGGAGAACAGTGCCTGCGCCAGCAGTACGCGCAGTTTCCAGCCCGGCGCCACGGCGCTCATCGGCCCCTGGTGCTGGTCGATCGACACGCCCGCGCCGAGCAGCAGCTCGCCGGCACGTGCCTCGGCCGAGTAGCCGTCGTATTCGGCCACTTTGCTTTCCAGCTCGGCCGCGTGCATGTAGTCGTCGTCGGTCGCTTCCGGGTTCGCGTAGATCGCGTCGCGCTCGGAGATCGCGTTCCACAATTCGGTGTGGCCCATCATGACCACGTCGAGCACGCGCATGTCCTCGAACGCGAACTGGTCCTGGCGCAGCTTGCCCAGGCGCTCGTTCGGATCGAGCATGACGGTGCCGCCCGACGGGTCGAGGTCGCCGCCGAGGATTTTCATGAAGGTGGACTTGCCGCAGCCGTTGGCGCCGATCAGGCCATAGCGGTTGCCATCGCCAAATTTGACGGAAATGTTTTCAAACAGCGGCTTGGCGCCGAATTGCATGGTAATGTTCGCGGTCGATAGCACGGGTAAAGCCTCAGGAAGCGGTGATTCGGATAACCGGGCATTTTACCATTAACCGGCTCACTCCGGGTAGACGTAGCGGCGCCAGGCCGCTTCAAACGGGCCCTGCCCATGGCGCGCCAGCCACCAGCGCGACCAGGCAAGCTGCACCAGCATGATGGCGCCGCACCAGGCCAGCAGTCCGGCCCGCGAAAGCTGCCCACCCCACCCCAGCCCCACGCCCTGCAAGGTGAGCATGCCGAGCACGGACTGCAGCAGGTAATTTGACAAAGCCATGCGTCCGGCCGGCGCGAAGACGGCCGCCAGCGCGCGCGCCAGGCGCGGACCGGCCAGCATCAGCGCAGCGACGTAGCCGGCCGCCAGCAGTGTGCCGCCGACCGACAAGGCAGCGTGTCCGAACAGCGCGCCCTGGCCAAGCTGGTACGGGTCGCGCGCTTCGCCCAGCGCCAGGCTGGCCCACCACAGGTTCCAGGGCAGGCCAATCCCGAAGCCGGCCAGCAGCACGCCACGCCAGAAGCGGCGGTGGCGCGCCGGGCGCGTCAGACAACCGAGCCGCACCGCGAACACGCCGGCCAGGAACAGCATCGCCAGCTCGGGCACGAAAAACGGCAGGTTCAGCAGGTTCATGCCGAAGTTCTTCAGCCGCGCCAGCGCGACGTCGTCCCAGCCACCGACTGAGAAAATCAGTTGCA
The DNA here is from genome assembly GCA_040390195.1 of Pseudomonadota bacterium. Lineage (GTDB taxonomy): Bacteria > Pseudomonadota > Gammaproteobacteria > Burkholderiales > Burkholderiaceae_D > Telluria_A. The sequence continues at coordinate 1,582 of JAZJYV010000003.1, forward strand.
TGCGCGTCGCGTCGTAGACCGTTTCATTGACGCTGGCGATCGATTGCTCGTCCATTGCCAGCATTACAAGGGCGCCGAGCGCCAGCAGCGCCAGATTGATGGCCGCCGCGCCGATCAGGAGCCGGCGCAGCTTGCGCAGCGGCCGCCCGGCAGTGCTGAGCAACCAGAAGCCGGTCACGGCATAGCTATTGAGAATGTCGCCATACCACAGCAAGCTGCCGTGCAGCAGGCCGCACACGAGCAGCCATGCCAGGCGCCGCCGATAGATCGCCTTGGCCGGCTCGAGAGCGCCGCTGGCGCGCCGCAAGGCGCGCATCTGCAGGGCGAAGCCGGCGCCGAACAGAAAGGCGAAGATCGGATAGAACTTGGCCTCGGCCAGGGCTGCGACCAGGAAAATGGCCAACTGGTCGGCGCCGCTGGCGGCCGCGTCGAGCACGCCGTAGCGCAACAGCATGCTGCCGGTGGCCATGCCCCAGACATTGACAGTCAGGATGCCAAACACGGCGACCCCGCGCAGCGTGTCGATGCGTTCAAGGCGCGCGCTCGCCGGCGTGCTCAAGCTACTGCCGCATCCAGTCGCGCAGCTCGAAATACCAGTACGCGAGCTGGGCGGCGAAGATGCCGGCCGGGCCGCCCGCCGATGGCAGGCCCCAGGCGGCGAAACGCTGCAGGTCGACGCCGTCGCCGCGCAGCGCGCCGGCCAGCACCTCCCCGCCCAGCGTGGTCGGCGCCACGCCGTGCCCGCCGAAGCCCATGCCATACCACAGGCCATCGGGCAGGCGCCCCAGTTGCGGCATGCGGTGGCGCCCATAGCTCATCAAGCCGCTCCAGGCGTGTTCGATGGCCGTGCCTTCGAGCTGTGGATAGACCTTGAGCATGTCGGCATACAGCATGCGCGACACTTCGCGCGGGCTGCGCTCGCGCACCGAGATGCGCCCGCCCCAGAGCAGGCGGGTGTCGGCCAGCGGCCGGTAATAGTCGAACGCGAAGCGGTTGTCGTAGACCGCCGCGCCACCGCGCATGGTCTGCTGCAGGCGCTCGCCGAGCGGTTCGGTGACCATGACATAGGTGGCAATCGGCAGCACCGCGCCACCCAGCTTCGGGTACAGCTTCTCGATGTAGCCGCCGCAGCAGATCACCACCTCGCGCGCCCTGACCTCGCCGGCGCCAGTGCACACGCGCCAGCCGGCGCCGTCGGCGGCGAGCCGCGCCACCTTGCTGTGTTCATGGACCTTGACGCCACCGGCGACCAATGCGCGCGCCAGGCCCTGCACATACTTGAGCGGATGGAAGTGAAACGCGCCAGGCTCGAACAAGGCGCCCGAATAGCGCCGGGTGTCGAGCTGTTCAGCCAGCTGCTTGCGGTCGAGCCGCTGCCACTCGACACCCATGCTCTCGGCCATGAAGCGCTGGTGGTCGTCGAGCAAGCGCTCATCGTCGAACCAATTGGCCAGGTAGATGCCTTCTTCGCGGGCATCGCAATCGATGCCGTATCGGGCGATGCGCCCGCGGATCTGCTCGACCGCCGCAAGCGTCAGGTGGTAGAGCTGGCGCCCCGCCTCCAGCCCGACCGTGCCGGCCACGCCATACTCGCTACGGGAGAAACCGGCGAACACGAAGCCGCCGTTGCGCCCGGATGCGCCGAAGCCGATGGTTTCGGCTTCGAGCAGCACGATGTTGGTCTCGCCGCGCTCCATCAGCGACATCGCCGTGGCCAGGCCGGCGAAACCGCCGCCGACGATGCAAATGGCGCTGTCGTGCGCTCCGGTCAGCGCCGCATGCGACCCGGCGCCGGCAGTGGCGCGGTAGTAGTCCTGCTCGCGCAACTGGTCACGCATGGGCCAGCGTCGGATAGCCGCTCATGGTGATCTCGAAGCCCTGCGCATCCGACACCAGGCGCGCCTGGGCGCCGAAAGGAATCGTCACACGCTTGCGGATGTGGCCGAACTGCAGGCCGGTGAGCACGGGAATCGGCAGCGCGGCGCGCAGGTAAGCGAGCATGGCCGCGAAATCGTAGCCGTTATCGGCCGGGCTGAGGCGGTAGGCCGAGAAATCGCCCAGCACCAATGCCTTCTGGCGACCCAGCACGCCAGCCTGCATCAGCTGCAGCAGCATGCGCTCGACCCGGTAAGGGTGTTCGTTGACGTCTTCGACGAACAGGATGCCGTCGTCGATACGCGCGAAGTACTCGGTGCCGAGCAGCGACACCAGCATCGCCAGGTTGCCGCCCCAGATCGGGCCGCTCACGTCGAGCTCCGGATTGCCCGCGCCCTGTTCGAAGATGCGGTGCACCGGCCCGGCCAGGCAGCGCCAGAAACTGCCCTGCGTGAACTCGTCCGGGTCGTCGCAGCCAAAATCGCCGGCAAACATGGGGCCGGCGTAGCTCTGCGCGCCGGTCCTGGCCATCAAGCCCATGTGGAAGGCGGTCATGTCGGAAAAGCCGACGAAGATCTTGCCGCTGGCAGCCATCGCCTCAAAGTCGATGCGCGGCATCAGGCGCGTCATGCCATACTGGCCGCGCAGTGCCATCACCACCTGCACTTGCGGGTCGGCGGCGGCGGCGTTTAACTGTGCCAGGCGCGCCTCGTCGGTGCCGCCAAAACGCTGGAACACCTGATCGTGCTGGTAATAGTTGTGGACAACGCGGCCTTGCGAGCGGAGCCGGGCAATGCCCCGTTCAAGTGCGGCGCCGTCGGCTGCGTAGCCGCCCGGCGCGAAGATGGCGATGCCAATTGGTGGTGTGGTCACTGGTTTTCGAATAGACGTGGTGTGGAATCGGCCTCCATCTTACCGTGCGCGTGGGCGTCGATCAAGGCGACCAGTCGCTCCAGCAGTTGCGAGGGCAGATCGTGGCCCATGCCTTCGATCACTTCCAGGCGCGCACCGGGAATCTGGCGTGCCGTGTCAATCCCGCAAGCGAGCGGCACCAGCGGGTCGGCCGCGCCGTGGATCACCAGCGTGGGCACGGCAATCGTGCGCAGCAGCGCACTGCGGTCGCCATTGGCCACGATGGCGACCATCTGGCGTGCCACGCCGCCCGGACACAGGTTGCGCCCGATGGCGCGCACCATCCGTTCGCGCAATATTTTCTCGGGCGTTGGATAGGAGGGGCTGCCGATGACGCGAAAGGTGTTGGCCATGAGGGCGGCCACGCAGTCGATGTCGCCCGGATCCTTCGGGCGCCGCATCAGCGCCAGCCGAGCCTCGCGGGTCGGCCCCGGCAAGCCGCGCCGGCCGCTGCCCGACATGATCGAGGTCAGGCTCAGGACCCGATCCGGATGGCGCGCCGCCAGCAACTGGGCAATCATGCCGCCCATCGAGACGCCCACCACGTGCGCGCGGCCAATGCCCAGTGCGCTAAGCGCGCCGAGCGCGTCGCGGGCCATGTCGTCGAGCGAATAGGCGCTCTTCAAGGGCCAGCGCACCAGCGTTTTCAGGTAGGCCAGCGGCAGGTTGGGCGTGCCGGCGTGCTCGAACTTGGTCGACAGGCCGCTGTCGCGGTTGTCGATGCGGATCACATGGAAGCCTTGCTCGACAAAACCGTCGACCATGTCATCGGGCCAGGACGTGAGCTGCATGCCCAGCCCCATGATCAGCAGCAGCGGCACATTCTTGGGGTCGCCCGCCAGTTCGTAGGCGATCTCGATGCCGTTTGATTTCAGGATGGGCATGGTCAGGCCGTTGCGGTGGCGCGCGCGCGGCGCTTGGCTGGTTTGGAGGGCGCCGCCGGCGGCCTGACGATGGCCAGCAATTCCCTGTGCGCAGCCTGCATGCACGACACCAGCAGGCGCATGTCAGGCACGGCGCGGCGGCAGGCGATTATGCCGACGTCGAGCGAACGGTCGTAGCTCTGGACCGTCACGTTCAGGGCCAGGCCATGGGTGACGATCGAGACCGGATAATTGCTCAGCATGCGCGCGCCAGCCAGGTACAGCGCCATGCGCGGCCCGGGCACGTTCGAGACAGCCACATTGGCGATCGGCGGCAGCGTGTCGGCCAGCCGCGAGCGCCCGTACAGCGACACCAGGCCACTCATCAGCCAGGGCACGCCGAGGCTGGGGAAGTCGGTCGGCATGATGGACTTGACTTCGGAGACGGTCTGCTTCATCGCCGCCGACGCCTTGACGATGGCGCGCATGCGCTTGTGCGGGTCGGCCTCGTCGCTGGCCAGTTTAAGCAGCATCATGCTGACCTGGTTGTTCAACTCCTGGTTGCCCTCGGCCCGCAGGCTCACCGGCACCGCTGCGACCAGCGATTTTTCCGGCAGCGCCAGGTGCGCGTCGAGGTAGCGCCGCAAGGTGCCGCTGACGATGCCCAGCACGGCGTCGTTGAGCGTGCCGCCGAAGCCCTTGCCGATCTCCAGCGCTTCCTTGAGGGGGATGGTGAGCGTGCCGAAGCTGCGCTGGTTGGTGATGCTGACGTTGAGCGGCGTGCGCGGCGCCAGCGAAAACCCGCGAGGCCAGCCGATGCGGCGCTTGCCCTCGCCATCCCTCGACGGCAGCAGCATGCCGGCGATGACCTTCACGCCGCTCGGTACGCCCTTGACCAGGCGCAGGCATTGCGCAGCGGTCTCGCGCAGGGCCGCCGCCAGCATGGCCGACATGGCCGGCTGGTACGGCGTGTGCTCGTGCGGCGGCGCAGGTTCCACGCGGCGCGGCACGGGTGTCACGTCGAGCAGGGCCTGGGCCAGCACGATGGCGCCCTGCCCGTCCAGCGCCGCATGGTGGATCTTGGTGTAGAAGCCCAGCTGTCCGTTTTTCAGGCCGGTAAACACATAGAATTCCCACAGCGGACGGCTGCGGTCAAGCAAGCTCGAGTGCAAACGGCCCACATAGGCTTCGAGCTGCAGGCGCGTGCCCGGCTTGGGCAGCGTGACCTGGCGGATGTGGTAGTCGAGGTCGACATCGTCATCCTCGATCCATACCGGGTTGGCCAGGTCGAGGGGCATCAGGGCCAGCTTCTTGGTAAATACGCTGGCCAGGTGCATGCGCTCGGCGATGTGGTGCTTGACGGCGTCGATGAAGTCGCCGTGCAGCTCCTCGGGCAACTCCAGCAAATGCATGCCGCCCACGTGCATCGGCATTTCCGGTGTTTCAAGGTGGAGGAAACTCGCATCAAGACCGCTCAGGTGTTTCATGCCGCTTGCCTCCGCGAGTTCCTAATAAAAGCCGAAGAAGGGATTCGGCCACGATGTGCGCTGGGGATCGAGAAACAGCAATTTCTTGATGCCGGTGTGCGCCGTGTGGTCGAAGCGGCGCCACCGCCCCTCGGGCTGGGCCAGGCGGTCGGCGATTGCATGCAGCGCCGTCGGGTTCATGCCCATGCCGACGTGGCTGGCGTGGATCTCGATGTTTTCCGAGCTGGCCGTCTCCTGCTCGACGCTGCACTGCCAGGCGACGACGCCGTCGCTGCGGCTGAAGATCGAGGTGGTCGGCACCGGCGGGGTTTGCCGGAGCGCGGCGAAGCGCGCCGCGTCGATCTCGGACTCGCCCGAGACGAGCTGGTAGACGCGCCAGGCGTTGGTCGCCTTCGGGCTGCCGGTAAACGGCGAGCCGAGCGAGATGACCAGGCGCACGTCGTCGGGCAGCATCTTGGCGATTTCGCGCGCGTACACGCCGCCCAGGCTCCAGCCAACCAGGCTGACACGGCAGCCGTGTTCGGCGCGCAGCTGGCGCACTTTGTCGACGCACGCTTCCAGCACGCCTGGGCGCGGCCCGAAATTGAGGCCCTGCTCCCAGGCGTAGGCGCTGTAGCCCTGGTCGTTGAGGAAGCGGCGCAGCAGCACCGTGGTGATGTCGCCGGTGGCCAGTCCCGGGAACACGAGCACCGGATGGCCGTCGCCGGCCTGTTCGCCGCGCATGAAAGGCAAGCTGGCCAGCGCGATCCCCAGTTCCCAGGGCGCACGCATTTCAAGCGCCAGCCGAACGAGGCCTGGCGCGGTTTCGGAAGGTTCCGGTTCGGAAAGGGAGGTACGCGGCAAACTGGTCTCCTGCGGCTTGAATGGGTCTCCAAGCCAGCATACCATAAGCTTTATTGCGCGCCGTTGGCGCGTGCTGCATTGCGCCGTTCGGCAAAAAATTCCTTGAGCATGGCGCTCGCCTCGTCGGCCAGCACCCCGCCGGCAACTTGTGTGTGGTGATTCAGGCGCTCCTGTCCGAACAGGTCCAGCACCGAACCGCAGGCGCCGGTCTTGGGGTCGCTGGCCGCATACACCACGCGCGCCAGGCGCGCATGCATCATCGCGCCCGAACACATCACGCACGGTTCGAGCGTGACGTACAGCTCGCATCCGGGCAGGCGGTAGTTGCCCAGCTTCTCGGCGGCGGCGCGCAGGGCCACGATCTCGGCGTGCGCGGTGGGATCATGGCGCCCGATCGGCTGGTTGAAGCCGCTGGCGATCACTTCGCCGTCGCGCACCACCACGGCGCCGACCGGCACCTCGCCCGCCGCCCATGCCAGCTGCGCCTGCGCCAGCGCCAGCTGCATGAATTCCTGGTCAGGCATCGGTGATCTCGGCCCAGCAGTTCGGGGTTTCGTGCAGCACCAGCTTGTGCAGGTGCAAACCGGTGCCGAAACGGTCTTTGTAGGCCGCCTTCAGGATCTCGAACGCGATCTGGGCCAGGTTCTCGACCGTTGGAATGCGGTCGATCACCACCGTCTTGTGGTCCGGCAGCGAGGCCAGGAAGTCGCGCACCTTGTCGTCTTTTTCATAGACCAGGAAGGCATGGTCCCAGACGTCGACCAGGTGCTCCTTGGCCAGCGCCTTGATGTCGGAAAAGTCCATGATCATGCCATTGTCGGAGTTGCCCTCGACTTGGATCACGGCCCCGGTGAGCGTGATTTCGAGCGTGTAGCGGTGGCCGTGCAGGTTGCGGCACTGGCTCTTGTGGTCGGGAATCCGGTGGCCGGCGTCGAATTCGAGCTTGCGTGTGATGGTCAGCATTAAGGTATCTGCAAAAGTTTATGGGTTTGCAAGCTCAGCTTCCACTTGGGATTGCGCTTGCAGGTCTCGATCGCGAGCCGGGTGTTGTGCTCGGCCAGCGGGCCGTCCATCGGCTGCACGAAAAAATTGTCGAAGTCCAGCCGCTCGTAGGCGCCCAGCTCCTGTGCGGTCTGCGGAACGACCACCTTGATCTCGTTGCCGCGCTCGACGACCAGCCTGGAACCCATCTTCGGGCTCACGCAAACCCAGTCCACGCCAGGGGGCACCGGCAAGGTGCCGTTGGTCTCGATCGCAATCTGGAAGCGCAGCGCGTGCATCGCCTCGATCAGGGCCGCGTCCAGCTGCAGCAACGGCTCGCCACCGGTAAACACCACGTACTTGTGGTCCGGATGGCTGGCGGGCCACAGGCTGTCGATCTCGCCGGCCAGCGCGGTGGCGCCGGCGAATTTGCCGCCCCGCTCGCCATCGGTGCCCACGAAATCGGTGTCGCAGAAGCTGCACACGGCCGTGGCGCGATCGCTCTCGCGCCCGGTCCACAGGTTGCAGCCGGAAAAACGGCAGAACACGGCCGGCCGCCCCGCATGGGCGCCCTCGCCCTGCAAGGTATAAAAGATCTCTTTGATGCTGTAAGTCACGGGAATTGCCTCAATCGTCAACCCTCCATTATAGCAAGCCGGCGGCGGCGCCATGAAAAAGCGCCGCCTTGATCCAGCGCCGGTGCTCACTTGACTTCCCACAAAGGTAGGCCAGCGCGCCCATTGTAACTTCAGCCAAGTCGTCCAGAATTGTCGGAAGGTTCCTATGAGACGCTCTCCGTTTCTCCTCCTTGCCTGCACCGCGCCCTGCTTCGCGGGCGTGCCTGGCGCCGCCGAGGGCGCCGTTGGCCTGGCGCTGGCCTTCATCTGGCTGCTGATGGTCGGTGCCGGGTTTCACGTGTTGCTGCGGCGCCATCTGCGCATCGACGACCGCCTTGCCGACAGTGAAACGGAACTGGGCCAGCAGCGCCACGCGCGCGCCTTGGCCGAAACGGCGCTGGCCGAGGCCCAGGAGGCGCTGGCCAGGCTGGCCGCTCTGCAGCACGGCGTGCGCGAACGCGAACGCCAGCGCATCGCGCGCGACATCCACGACGACCTGGGCCAGACCTTGCTGGCGTTGAAGATCGAACTGGCCATCTTGCGCCTGAACACCGGCGCCGGCCAGGGCGAGAATTGCCGGCGCGTCGAGAGCCTGGCGGCCAACGTGGAACTGGCCATCCGCAGCCTGCGCACCGTCATCGAAGACCTGCGTCCGCCGGCGCTGCAGGCGGGCTTGCGGCAGGCGGTCGAGTCGCAGCTGAGCGAGTTTTCGCGCATCAGCGGCATCGGCCATCACTTGCAGGCCGACCCCGATGCCTGGGCGGCCTGCCCAGGCAGCTTGCACGACGCGGTGCTGTTCCGGGTGCTGCAAGAGTCGCTGGCGAACGTGGCCCGCCACGCCCAGGCGAGCGAAGTGCGCGTGGTCCTGCGCTGCCGCGCCGGGCAGCTGACCATGAGCGTGCAGGACAACGGGATCGGCATGGCCAGCCGGCGCAGCTCCGGCGGCGGCTTGTTGGGCATCGGGGACCGGGTCGCCGCCATCGGCGGCAGCTTCGCGATCGACAGTCCGCCTGGCGCCGGCACCCTGCTCTCGCTGTCCTTGCCGCTGGCGCCGGCGCCCATGGCCGGCTAAGCGCGTCCGCCTGAATTCTGTTTTTTATCAAAGAGCGAGGTGCCAAGCGGTAGCACAATCGATACTTGTCGGCAGTCAATAATTTGCCCATCGGACATCTTACAAGGGACGGCACATGACAAGCACCACAACACTCGAGCGCCCGCGCGACGTGCCTGCCTTCGACCCGGAGCGCGCCTTCGCCAACAAGCTGATGGAAATGCTGGCCGTCCCGACCTTCGTGCTCGATCCGCAGTGCCGGGTGATGATCTGGAACCGCGCCTGTGAGCGCCTGACGGGGGTGCCTGCCTGCGAGGTGCTCGGCACGCGCGACCACTGGCGCAGCTTCTACGACGATGCCCACCCCACGCTGGCCGACCAGGTGATTGAGAGCCGTGGCCAGCCTGGCGTGCGCAGCTACCCGCACAGCGTGGCCGGGGCGCCGGTGTACACCCAGCTGTGCGCCGAGAGCTGGTGCAACATGCCGCGCGCCGGCCGGCGCTACCTGGCGGTCGATGCCAGCCCGGTCCTCGACGAGCTGGGCCAGCTGGTGGCGGTGGTCGAGACGCTGCGCGACATGACCTGTGAGAAGGCGGCCCAGGTCGCGCTTGAACAATTGGCCACCCGCGACGGCCTGACCGGGCTGGCAAACCGCCGCTGCTTCGACGACACCCTGCATGGCGAGTGGTCGCGTGCGATGCGCCAGAACCAGCCGCTGTCCTTGCTGATGGTCGATGTCGACAATTTCAAGGCTTACAACGACGCCAACGGCCACCTGGGCGGCGATGAATGCCTCAAACGCATCGCCGCCGCCGTCTCGGGCGAAATGCGGGCCAACGACCTGGTGGCCCGTTACGGCGGCGAGGAATTTGCCGTGATCTTGCCGAACCAGTCGCTCAAGGGCGCCGCCATCGTGGCCGAGCGGATCCGTTGCCGGGTCGAGCAGTTGCGGGTGCCGAATGCCAATGGGCAGGGCGAGCATGTGACGGTGAGCATCGGCGCGGCCACCGCCATCGCCTCAAGCGACACCGACGCCAGCCAATTGGTGGCCATTGCCGACGCCGCCCTGTACCGCGCCAAGCACATGGGGCGCAACCGGATCAGCCTGCCGCTGGCAGATCCGCCCTGAGCCTGGCGGATCAAACGGCCGGCAGCGGGGCCAAGCCGTGGCGCTAGCTGAAAGGGGTGTAGGCGAAACCGTTGCCGATGACGCCAATTAGCGCCGCCTGGTTTTCCGCGCTCTCGCTGAAACTGGCCAGCACCGTGGCCGGCGTGGCCTGTCCACTGTCGAGCACCCCGACCCAGAAATTGAAGCCGGCCGCCTCGCCCGTGCGATGCAGCACGTTGTCGTAGAATTTTCCCACCAGCTCCGCGTGGCTGGGCGCGCTGCCATACAGGACCTGGAATTCGGACGAGGCGATGAAGGCGGCCGCGACCTCGTTCAAGGTGGTGCCATAGTCCATGACGCTGATCCAGAAGCCCAGGCCACCCAGGTCCGGCACCCGGTTGAACGCAGCCTGGTAGACACGGTAGGCCTGGCCGCCATCACCGGCGATGTCGAATGCCAGCGCGCCGTCGGAAAAGCTGAGCCGCTCGATATTGATCAGGCTGTCGCTGCCGCCGTTCCCGGCCAGGTCGCTGACCGTGAAACTGCCCGCGCTGGCCCCCGCCGTGATCGTGTAGCCGACGCGTGCCCCCGCATAGGCCACCAGATCGCGTCCGGCGCCGCCATCGATGCTCTCGTTGCCGTAACCGGCGCTGAACACATCGTTGCCACTGCCCCCGCTAAACACCACGCCGTTGGCAGCGATGCTCAGCCTGAAGTCTTCAGCCACCGTCACATGGCGGCTGTCGCTGGCGCTCACGCGCACGTCGAGCGTGCTACTGTCGGACAGCCCCGGCGTGCCACTGAAACGCGCGCTGGCCGGATCGAAACTGAGCCAGGCCGGCAAGCCCTGGCCGCCAACCAGGCTCGCCGAGTAGACCGGCGCGGCGGCGCCGGCGGCAGCGACGAAGCTGCCGCTGGGAACCGTATAGGAAAAAGCATGCAGGACGAAGCCCTGCTGGCTGGCCAGCGGCTGGGCCAGGGCCGTCACGCTGGCCAGCTGCACGCTGACATCGGCGAAATCGAGCTCCTCGATCCCAGTCAACAGGTCGCCCCCTTCGCCGAGCACCTGCCAGCCGCCGGGCGCCGCCAGCAGTACGTGGGCGGCGGCCGGCAGTGCGAAGCGCACGATGTCGTTGCCCAGGCCGCCCGTGAATTGGTCGGCCCCCGCGCCACCGATGAACAGGTCGTTGCCGCTGCCGCCGTCAATGGTGTCGCCAGCGTCATTGCAGAAAAAGCTGTCATTGCCGATGCCGCCGAGCGCCTTCTGGATCGTCACGCCGTAGGCGATCGAGACGTTGTTGTAATCGCGCGCGGTGGAGCTGAATGCGCCCGCGTGCAAGTCAACCGAGGAACCCGTGCTGCAGCGGGAGAAATCGAAGGTGTTCAGGCCGCCCCCGTCCCAGATGCACTGGGGGGCGCTGCGGTTGCTGAACGTGTAGACATCGTCGCCCGCGTGGTAGCCCATGTTGGCGCCGTACAGGTACTGGATCGCCTGGATGTCGTACAGCATTGGCGTGATCGGCTCCAGGCCCAGCGTGTTGTACGAGGAGGGATCGTTGTACGACATCTGGGTGTAGTCGCGGTTGTCGGTCGCGGCCGGCAGATAGGGACCGTTGTCGGTGCCGCTGCTGGCGCCGTAACTGCCCGGGTGCTTCAGGCCCAGGGTGTGGCCCAGCTCATGGATCAGCACCGCGAAACCATACTCGCCGGGCGACAGGTGGGTACTCGACGAATCCTTGTTGTTGGTGTACAGGGGCGTGCTGTACTGGTATTTCGCGCTCGGAAAATAAGCATAGCCGGCGCTCTTGTCGGCGCTCTGGTCATTGGTGCCGAGCTGGATGTCGCCGTTCGAGGCGACTTCGGTGAAGCTGATGTTGGCCACCGCCGCCCAAAGCGCCATCGCCGCGCGTGCGCCGGCCTGCTGCAGCGAGGACATCGGCGCGAAACCGAGTTCGTCGCCCGGCTCGGCATCGCTGGGCACGCTGGTCAGGAAACTGTAACTCAGCGCAACCGGGGTGTGGGCATTGAAATTCCAGCTGGCGTAGGCCAGGGAATCGATGGCGTTAATACCGGAAACTAAACTCATGTCGTCGGGGCAGGAAAAGGCAGTTTTTGCATCCTATCACGGCCCTCTGTTGCGCCGGTGCACGCCTGCCCCTTAATTTTGCTGTCGATTCGATAGCATTGCGATGCTCGTTCGACCCGCGCGCCGATGCGCACGCCAGGAGTGGCGTGCGCAGCCGGACAGCAGCCTCAATGGGCGATGCGCTCCCAGCCGTGGCGAATCGCCGCCTTGAAGCGTTCCCAGGCCGAGCCGGGGTTGCGTTTTTCCCAGTCGGTCTTCAGTTGCTGCTCCACCTCGGGCCAGGCACGCCCGCCGTACAGTTCGCTCTTGGCCATCGACAAGCCGTAGCGGTAGGCCGGCGCATAGTCTTCGTAGTCGCCGTCCGCGCTGGCGTACACGATGCTCCAGTGGCTGCGGAAAATGACGTCGTCGTCGCGTTCGGCGAAGGGATCGCCATAGCCCCCCTGCTCGTCGGCCTTGGCCGGTGCGGGCACCCCATGGCGGTAGATGCGCACACCGTCACGCAAGCTTTCGGGATTCACAGTGGACGCCGGCTTGGCGGCACTGGCGCCCTGCCCCCCCGGCCCCACCTTCTGCTGGGAGCCAGCGTCGGCTTGCTGGCGCGCGCCCGCGTCCACCCGCAGGTCGCCGCGCCCGGCGTGCGTGCGCCCGCCCAGCCAGTGCTGGCGGTAGTCGTCCAGGTCCAGCGGCCGGAAGCGCTCGATGATGTCGGCCGCACGCTCGGCGTCGGGCTCGTTGTCGACCGTCAGCGTGAGCACGTAATTGCCGCGTCGAATGGCCTCCTCGTACATCAGGGCGTGCTCGTGGCGGTCGGTGCCGAAAATATCGACGAAGAAATGCTTGATGCTCTCGACCAGCGATTCGCCGCCGGTGTGGCGGCTGGGCGGTGCGGCCGGGTCGCCTTCGGACAGGCGCATATCCTGGCGCGGGTAGCCAGAGTCGAGCAATTCGTCGATGCTGCCCTGGGCATCGCTGCGGTTGTCAAATACCGCGATAATGGTGTGTCGCATGGCCAGTCTCCTTGAAGGACGGATGCCAATCACCTTACCAAAAACGGCGCGCGCGGCGCACACTATTGAGCCGGCTCAAGCCGCCAGCGCTCGGCCGTACGATCCTGAGCAATCTGCCCCATCGGCCGCTTGGAGTTTCCCGTGCCTCCCGACAAAATAGATGGCGCCGCCATCGCAGGCGAAGCGCCCAGCCCCCTGGACCGCATGCTGCACGGCTGGATCGGCACGTTAACCCAGGGCATTTCGCCCACCAGCATTGCGCTGGCCTGGCTCGACTGGGGCATGCACCTGGCGCTGTCGCCGGCCAAGCTGCAGCGGCTGGCGGTCAAGGCAATTGACAAGGACGTGCGCTGGCTCGATTACGCCGTGCGCAGCGCCATCGGTGCGCCCGCCGCACCTTGCCTGGCGCCGCTGCCGCAAGACCGGCGCTTCCGGGCTCCCGGCTGGCAGCAGTGGCCCTACAATGTGATGGAACAGGGCTTCCTGCTGAACCAGCAGTGGTGGTACAACGCCACCACCGGCGTCGATGGCGTCGACAAGCACCACGAACAGATGGTCGCCTTCATGTCGCGCCAGTGGCTCGACACCGTCTCGCCGCTGAACTTCATCGCCACCAATCCGGTGGTCAGCGTGACCACGGTACGCGAGGGCGGCGCCAACCTGATGCGCGGCGCTACCAACCTCACGACCGACGTGCTGCGCCGCGCCTGCGGCAAGCCCGACCACGAAGCGCTGGCCTACCGGCCCGGCCACGAGGTGGCCGTCAGTCCCGGCGAGGTGGTGTTTCGCAACCATTTGATCGAACTGATCCAGTACGCACCGAGCACGGCCCAGGTCGTCGCCGAACCGATGCTGATCGTACCGGCGTGGATCATGAAGTACTACATTCTCGACCTGTCGCCGCACAACTCGCTGGTGCGCCACCTGGTGGCGCAAGGGCACACGGTGTTCATGATTTCATGGCATAACCCGACGGCGGCCGACAGCGAACTGGGCATGAACGACTACCTGCGCGACGGCGTGCTGGCCGCGCTCGGGGCGGTGCGCGCCCTGCTGCCAGGCCAGCCGGTCAACACCACCGGCTACTGCCTGGGCGGCACGCTGCTGGCCATCGCGGCCGCCGCGACGGCCTGCGCACCGCCCGGCCCGATCAATTCCATGACCTTGCTGGCGGCGCAGACCGATTTCAGCGAGGCGGGCGAACTGTCGCTGTTCATCGACGACAGCCAGGTGGCCTGGCTGGAAGACTTGATGTGGCAGCAAGGTTACCTCGACAACCGCCAGATGGCGGGCGCCTTCCGCCTGCTGCGCTCGCACGACCTGGTGTGGTCGCTGGCCGTAAACCAGTACCTGCTGGGCCAGCGCGGCCCGATGAGCGACCTGATGGCCTGGAACGCCGACACCACCCGCATGCCCTACCGCATGCACAGCGACTACCTGCGCAAACTGTTCTTGCACAATGACCTTGGCTGCGGCCGCTACTATGTCGATGGCCGCCCGGTCGCCTTGGGCGACGTCCAGCTGCCGCTGTTTGCCGTGGCCACCGAGACCGACCATGTGTCGCCGTGGCGCTCGGTGTACAAGATCCACCTGCTGACCCACAGCGACATTGAGTTCGTGCTCACCAACGGCGGCCACAATGCGGGCATCGTCAGCGAGCCGGGGCATCCGGGTCGCCACTACGCGATCGCGCGGCGCCCGCGCGGCGCCTGCTACGTCGATCCGCTGCGCTGGCAGCAGGACGCCGAACAGCGCAGCGGCTCCTGGTGGCCGCCCTGGTTCGAATGGCTGGAGGCGCAATCGCACGGCCCGCGCGTGGCGGCGCGCCGGCCGGCACCCGCGCTCGGAGCGGCGCCCGGCAGCTACGTGCTCGAGCGCTAGTATTATGAGTTGAAAATTCGTTGGCATATAGGGTGTGGAAGAGCGCAGCGCCGCCACCTTGCAGGCACTGAAAAGGTGGACGGCGCTACCCCGCTTTTCCACACACCCAACATTGTGTCAGCGAATTTCTGACTCGGGACACTAGCCTAGCCTAGCCGAAGGGATTGGGCACGCGCGTGACCGGCGGCGGCGGCAAATGTTCCGGCAAGTCCTGCGCCTCGAGCGCGGCCACGATGTCGTTCAGCAGCTGCCGGAGCAGGCGCGCGTGCGCCAGGCCGGCGCGGTCCATGGTCAGGTCGACATCGCCGCTGACGGTGATCCGGTCGAGCCGGTTTTCGATCATCAAGTGCCCCACGTTCAGCACTGCGGCCTCGTCGGCAAACGGGTGAAATTGCGCTGCTTTCATTTATTCCTCCTGGCGGCGTGGTGCGCCCTGGCGCATGGTGGGCAGGCGCAGCAGGGCCTGTTTCTGGTGCGCGCTCAAGGCGGGCAGCAAATCAATGCCGATCTTCGATTCGAGCTCGGCGATACTGAGCACTTGCGGCCGCGCGCTGGCCGTGTTCTCGATGAACCAGGCCGCGCCGGCCTGCTGGCGGGGGCTGTAGACGAGCTTGTATAGATGGCTGGGCACCAGCACCCGCCCCACTTTCACCAGGCTCGCGCCAAGAAAGGCCGGGCCGGTGATCACATACAGCGCCCCGTCGCGCATGGCCATCTTGCGCACCGCACCCTCGATGGCGGCCCAGACGTGACGGTTGTTCTCGCCATCTTGCGGCACCATGTTCGCCAGTGTAAAGCTTTCGTGCTGCGTGCCGCGGTCCGGCATGTCGCCATTGGGCGACATGTGGCCGCGGTCATAGCCGCTGCGCGCATAGTCGGCCAGTTCGGCGCGCTGCGACTCGGGCAGTTGCGGCTCGGCGTGGAAGGAATTGCTGCGCGACAGAGTGCGCGCCGCCTCCAGGTTGTCCGCGCGCAGGTATTCGGCCGACCACAAGGGCGTGCGCGTCACGCCGCTGTGCATGACGCCAAATACGCCAAAGCACAGCTCACGGGTGGCTGCGGCCAGTTTCTGGTTGTGGATTTCGGGCAATCGGCCCTCGACGTAGTGGGCCGGGCAGCCTCCCGCCGCCGCGCCGCCGGCCGCGAGCAAACCGAAGCACAGGAGCAGCGCCGCAAATGTCTTGTGCATCATATTTTCCAATTTGAAAGCCAAAATCCAGCATTCTACATTTCGTGACAAATTGGCGGAAATTCGTTATAAGCTCCTTGCATGAAGTGAAACCGCGCACCGTGACAAGAAAAAGACGCAATGAAAAATTCAAGCACACTGCGGCGCCTGTGGGCCCTGGCCATCTTGATGCTGGCCTGGCGGGCCGGCCCGGCATCGGCGATCGAACCATTTCGCATCACGACCGCCGTCCTGCCACCGTTCGCGATCGAGGCGGACAGGAAGAATCCAGGCGCGCTGGTCGAGGTGGTTGAGGAATTGACGCGGCGCGCCAAGGTCCTGGCGCCGATCGAATTCGTGCCGTGGAAACGGGCAATTCTGCTGAGCCAGCACGATGCGCGCACGGCCATCTTTCCCCTGACCCGCAACCGGGCGCGCGAAACGGCGTACCGGTGGCTGGTCAAGCTCTACAGTGACAGCACGGTGTTCACGGCCCGCAGCGGCGGACTCGATCTGCGCGACCCTGCCGCCCTGAAAAACCTGCGCGTGGCCGTGGTGCGCGAATCATCGAACCAGGACCAGCTGCGTGACGATGGATTCAGCCAAATCGTCGATGTGGCGGACGTGCGCGCGGCAATGAAGTTGTTGCATGAAGGCTTGGTCGACCTGGCCTACGGTACCGAGACGGTGTACCGCGACGCGCCGAAATCGCTCGGTTATGCCGAATCGGCGTTCAAGTACAGCGTCGGCGTGCACAGCTTCGACCTGTGGCTGGGCGGCTCGCGCGACTTCGGCGAGGCCGACGCGGCAGAGCTGCAAAGCGCGATGAAGGCGATGGTCAAGGATGGAACCTACGTCCGCATCCTGCAAAAGTACACGATGCGCCTGCCCGCCGCGGCGCGCTGAACGCACTATTTCGCCAGGCGGGGCACCAGCGCTATTTCAAACAGCTTGGGCCACAGTTTCCCGGTCACAAACAGGCGCTTCTTGTCTGCATCGTAGGCGATGCCGTTGAGCACGTCCGCACCGGCCGTGCTGCCTTGCGATTGCAGCAGGCCGGTCAGGTCGATCACGCCGACCACCTTGCCGCTGGCCGGATCGATGCGCGCGATGTAATTGGTCTGCCACAGGTTGGCGAAGATCTCCTCGCCCACCCATTCGAGCTCGTTGATCTGGTCGAGCGGCTTGCCGTTGGCGGTGACCTGGATGCGCCGCAGTTCGCGGAACGATTGGGGATCGATGACGCGCAGGGCCGAGGTGCCGTCGCTCATGATCAGCTGGTGGCCGTTGTGGGTGATGCCCCAGCCCTCGCCCGGGTAGCTGTGCTGGCGCCGCAATTTGAAGGTGGCCAGGTCGAACACGAAGGCGACGTGCGACTTCCAGGTGATGCCGACCAGTTCATCCTTCCAGGCGGTCAAGCCTTCGCCGAAGATGTCTTCGGCCAGGTCCTTCTTGCGCAGCACCTTGCCGGTCTCGATCTCGACCTTGCGGATCGAGGAACGACCGTTCAGGCCGGTGCTTTCGTAGAGGAAGCCGTCGCGGTACAGCAAACCCTGGGTGAAGGCGGCCGGATCGTGCGGGTAGGCGTGCACAATCATGAAATCGTAGACCGGCAAGCCGGCCTGGGCCAGGGCGGCGGTCGGCAGCAAGGCGGCCCAGAACAGCAGTTTGATCAGTATTTTTTGCATGGTCGTTTGAAATAAGGAATCACTTGAGGCTTGCGGCGCTCTTGTTTGCTGATTGCGGGCAAATACTACCATGCGCGATTCGTGGCACAATCGCGGCCTCACCGTACAGAATAAGCGACTCCCATGGATCTTTTTGCCCAACCAATTTTTGACGCGACCATCGTGGTCGAAGGAAACGACCTGTTCAAGGGACAAGGTTCAGCCAGGCAATGGGGCGAACGCCTGGCGGCCGAGCTGAAGACGCCGATCGAGGCACGCAAGCTTGGCAACGGCTGGGCATTGTTCGGCACCGTCGATGGCGTTGAAGCGATCTGGGCGCTGCACGGCCAGCGCCTCAAGCGGATCAATTAAAGCCGCAATTTGTGACGATATCGAAAGCCTGATCCCTCGTTCCCGAGCGGACGATGTTGGCGGTTAAGACTGCGCCGTCCCGATCCGGCTCATCCTGAGCAAACGTTCGCCGAGCCGGGCCATCGCCGTGCGCAGGCCATCCGGCGCTCGCACCTCGAAGTCGAACGGCATGGCGGCCAGGTGACTGGCGAACCAGTCCAAATGGTCGGTCTGGCTGCGCAGCACGACGCCGTCCGGCGTCTGCTCGAACACCCCGATGGCATCGAAAAAGTGCTTGCTGGCCGTTTGCAGGTCGGTCCTGAGCAGTACTTCGAGCTGGTGGGTGCGGGGCATGGTGGCCATCGATTGGCGTAGGTGGGCCAGCGCGTCGAAGCCGGCCGGCCGCGCGAACGATACAGGACGCGGCTCGACCCGCAGGATCCGGTCGAGCCGGAACGAACGCATCCCCGCGCGCAAGTGGCACATCCCGATCACATACCAGCAGCCGCCCCGGAAGGCCAGGCCGTAGGCGTCGAAATCGCGCTCCGTGTCGTTGCCGTCGGGCGCGCGGTAGTGCAGATAGACGCGCTGCTGGGCCAGCGCAGCGGAACTGAGCTTGACGAGCGCCTCGTTGTCGGCCGGCGCCACGGTGCGCACCATATCGAGCCGTACCGTCTCGTCGACCGCCCGCACGCGCCGTTTCAGGTTGGCCGGCATGATGCGTTCGAGCTTGGCCTGGGCGCTCGCCACGGCCGGCGCCGCCTCCGAGAAACCCAGGCTGCGCGCCGCCAGCAGGCCCACCGCCAGCGCCAGTGCTTCGTCGTCGGTGAACATCATCGGCGGCATCTTGAAACCGGCCATCAGGGCGTAGCCGCCATGGCGCCCCCGCTCGGTGGTGATGGGAATGCCGATCTCCTCGAGCGTGACGATGTAGCGGCGCAGCGTGCGCGCGTCCACCGCCAACCGCGCCGACATTTCGGCGCCGCTCAGGCGGCCATGGGTTTGCAGCAGTTCCAGCACAGCCAGAACGCGGGTCGTTGGATGGTACATGTGGCAAAGATATCAGTTTAATAGGGCCAATTCTGTCCTGATTGCAAATTAAACTTGTTGCATCGTTCACCAATACCGAGCCGCCACCATGAAACCTTCCCGCTACGATGTCATCGAACTGCGCCGTTATACCGTCGCCGACGGCGCCCGCCAACAGTTTTCGCGCTGCTTCGAGAGCTGGTTCCCGGAGGCGTTCCAGCAACTGGGGGCGATGGTGTTCGGCCACTTTCTCGAGCGCGAGCGCGCCGACCATTTCACCTGGCTGCGGGGCTTTCGCGACATGGACGCGCACGCCGCCGTCAAGCAGCAATTCTATGCTGGCCCCGTGTGGGCCGAGCACCGCGCCGTGATCAACCAGATGATTCTTGACAGCGACAATGTGTTGCTGCTGCGCCCATTGCACGCCGACAGCGACTTGGCGCCCTTGGCCGCCGTCGACCCGGTGGCAGAGCCGCTGGGCGCGCAAGGGGTGGTGGTCGCGCAGATCCTGAAGCTGGCCGGTGGCCGCGCGGCGCAGGCGACGCGCGCGGCCGAAGCCTGTTTCCAGCGCTACCACGGGCACGGCGTGGTCGAGGCCGCCATTCTGGTCACCCTGGACGAGCCCAATAATTATCCCCAGCACCCGGTGCGCAGCGACGGCAACTACCTGGTCTGGCTCGGCGTATTGCGCGACGATGCCGCGCTCGACGCCCTGCGCCCGCAAATGGGTGTGGCCGGGGTCGAGTTGGCCGCGGCCGGCCTGCTCGACGGCGCGGCCGAGTTGCTGGTGCTCGATCCCGGCCGCCGTTCTCGTCTGCGCTGGATGCCGGCGCAGGTGGCGGCCACCCGTCCCTTGGCGGCGGCGCTGTCGGACTAGCAGAAACGCCGGGACAACCCATGTCCAGGTGCAAAATTCTTTTCACATTAGCATTTATTGACGATACAATCTTTCCCGCTTATAAACAACTGGACGGGACAGGAATGAACATCGCCAATATGAAGATCGGCCATCGCCTGAACATCAGCTTTGCGCTCACCATTGCGCTGCTGGCGCTGGTGGTGGCGGTGGGCGCCTCGCGCCTGGCGGTGGTCAGCACGGCGATCGACCTGACCGTGGGCGACCGCTACGAGAAAATCAGCCTGCTGAACCAGGCCAGGAACACGCTGGAGCTGCAGGCGCGCACCCTGCGCAACGCCCTGCTCAGCACGGACAGCCAACTGGCCGCCGGGGAATTGGCCAGCGCCGAGGCGCTCACGGCGGACGTCGCCAGGCAGTTCGATCAAGTATCGACGCGCATCCGGCTGCCGGCGGCGCGCGCCCTGTTGGCCAGGGTCGAACTGGCCCGTGCCGCCTTCGCGTCCAGTCGCGACAAGCTCATTGCGCTGGCGCGTGCCGGCCGCAAGGACGAGGCCGCAGCCCTGCTGTTCTCGGAGCTGCGTGTGACGCAGCTGGCCTACTTTGGCGCCATCGACCAGTTGGTCGATTTCCAGGCCCAACTGATGCGCGAAACGGGTAGCCAGGCCAGGGAGAGCGCGCGCCTGGCCAGCCTGGCCATGATCGCGCTGGGGGTGACCGGCGCCGTACTGAGCATGCTCACCGCCTGGTTCATCACGCGCGGCATCGTGCTGCCGGTCGGGCGCGCCGTGGCTGCGGCACGCACGGTGGCCGGCGGCGACCTGTCGCACGTGATCGAGGTCCACTCGAACGACGAGACGGGCCAGTTGTCGCGGGCACTGCGCGACATGAACGAGAGCCTGGTGACCATCGTGACCAAGGTGCGCAGCGGAACTGACACCATCGCGCGCGCCTCGGCCGAGATCGCAGCCGGCAATGAAGACTTGTCCCAGCGCACCGAGCAGCAGGCCGGGCAATTGGAAGAGACCGTTTCGTCAATGGCGCAGCTGACGAGCACCGTGCGCCAGAATGCCCACAACGCGCGCGAAGCGAACAGCCTGGCGCAAAGTGCGTCCGAGGTGGCCGGGCAAGGTGGCGCCGTGGTTGAACAGGTGGTGCGTACGATGGAAGCGATCAATGTCTCGTCGCGCAAGATCGTCGATATCACCGGCGTGATCGACGCGATCGCCTTCCAGACCAATATCCTGGCCCTGAACGCGGCCGTGGAGGCGGCACGCGCCGGTGAACAGGGGCGCGGTTTCGCGGTCGTGGCCGGCGAAGTGCGCAACCTGGCGCAGCGCTCGGCGGCGGCGGCGAAGGAAATCAAGCTACTGATCGACCAATCGGTGCGCCAGGTTGGCAGTGGCGCGCAGCTGGTCGGCGAGGCCGGGCGCACCATGGCCGACATCGTCGACAGCGTGCGCCGGGTGACCGACATCATGGGACAGATCAGCGCCGCCAGCGTGGAACAGATGTCCGGCATTGAACAGGTCAACCAGGCGATCGGTTTGATGGACCAGGTGACCCAGCAGAATGCGGCGCTGGTTGAGCAGGCGGCGGCAGCGGCCGGCGCGATGCGCGAGCAGGCGCAGGAACTGTCGGCCGTGGTCGGCGTGTTCAAGCTGGCGCCGGCCGCGCGCGCTCCCGCGACGGTGCTGGCACTGACGCGCAGCCCGCGTGGGCGCCTGGCGCTGCCGCCAGCGCGTGCGCGCAAGCGCGCCAGCCGCTAGATTCTCCAGGAGCATGCGAGGGGTCGGACCCCGGTTTTTCTGTTGGGGGTCTGACCCCGGTTACGGCGACGTCTGCGCAACCGGGGTCAGACCCCCTGAAAAGAAGAACCGGGGTCTGACCCCTTGCCCGCTTTTCCATCCGCAGAGAGGTTCGCCAGTAGCGTGCGAGGGGTCTGACCCCGGTTACGGCGACGTCTGCGCAACCGGGGTCAGACCCCCCTGAAAAGAAGAACCGGGGTCTGACCCCTTGCCCGCTTTTCCATCCGCAGAGAGGTTCGCCAGTAGCGCGCGAGCGGTCTGCCCCCTCGCCTACCAATCGAGGGCGGCCAGGCGCTGGCCCATGCGCGGCCAGCACAGCTTGCCAATCTCGTCGCGCGCGGCCCAGCGGTATCCGTCCGCTTCGGGCGTTGGCGCACCCGTCACATGGTGCGCATAGAAGCTGGTGCAGGCCAACTGCTCCAGCGCGCCCAGGTCGTCGCCGGCCTGCACCCGGTACAGGTGCAGGCGCTTGTCGCGCCGGTAGTCGAACTGGCCCAGATCTTCAAAGCGCCCGGCCTCGAACACCACGCCCGCCTCCTCGCGCAGCTCGCGCATGGCCGCCTCCAGTGTCGTCTCGCCAGCATCCTGCATCCCTTTCGGAATGTCCCAGTGCGCCGTATCAGTCACATGGCAGAGCAGTAACTGCCCTTCTCGGTTGACCACCAATGTACCGCATGAAACGGGCAACTCCAGATTCGTTTCCATCGACCTCCCCTTGTGCGCACAATGTAGAGTCTGGCCGCGCGCCTGTCAATTGTGCGCGGCCGCCGCCACAATTGATTTATGCTTAGGACCGCCTTCGATACCCGTTTTGTGGGGCCGCGTATGTCCGACCGATCGCCAGCATCCGACTTGCCGCAACACGAAACTGCGGAACTGTACCGCTTGATGGTCGAGGGAATCCGCGAGTGCGCCGTCAGCCTGCTCGACCGGGCCGGGCGCTTCACCCTGTGGAACCAGGCTGCCGCCGACATGCTGGGCTACCCGGCAACGCAAGTGCTCGGCCAGCCGCTGGAGCTGCTCTACACCGAGGACGACCGCCGGGCCGGCCTGCCGGGCCGCCATCTCGCGCTGGCTGCGCGCCACGGCGTGCTGCGCGCCGAACTCTGGCGCCGGCGCAAGGATGGCAGCCAGTTCTGGTCCCTCCTCGTCATTACTGCACTGTATCACCTGAAACCGCGCCAGCTGCTTGGCTTTTCCACCACCACGCTCGACCTGAGCCGCCACAAGCTGCTCGAGCAGCGCGAGCAAGAGCGCCAGGAGATCGACCAGATCCTGCAGGCGGCCGAGTCGGGCACCTGGAAGTGGGACGTCGGGCGCGACCGGATCGTCGTCTCGCGCCACCTGCTGCACCTGCTCGACTACGAGAGCGAGGATTGCCAGATGCCGTTCGAGGCCTGGCTGCGGCACGTGCATGGCGCCGAGCGCGCCGAATTTGCCGCCCGCCTGCGCGCCGTGCGCGAGCAGACAGCCCTGGTGCCGATCGAAGCGGACGTGCGCCTGCGCAGCCGCGACGGGCGCTACCACTGGTTCTTCATGCGCGCCAACTGGCACCGCGAAGACCCGGGTCAGGCGCCCCTGCTGATGGGCGTGTGCGTCCTGATCGACCACTTGAAACTGGTCGAGGCCGAACAACAGCGCCTGGCCCGCGAACTCGATTGCCAGCGCGCGCGCTTCGCGACCATTCTCGAACAGTTGCCGTCGGGAGTGGTGCTGGCCGATATCCCGTCGGGCAAACTGAGCTGGCAGAACCAGGCCGCGCGTGCCATGCTGGGGCGCGAGCTGCGCGGTATCGACAGCTACCACGACTATGCCCGCTACCACTTTGTCGACGCCTCCGGCGCCAGCGTGCCGGCTGAAGCCTTGCCGCTGGCGCGCAGCGTCGTGCAGCGCGAAGCGACCCACAGCGAGGACCTGACCTACCTGCGCGCCGACGGGCGCCGGATCCATTTCGCCATCACCAGCGCACCGATCGTCGACCAGGACGGCGAGGCACGCCTGGCGGTGGCGGTGATGCACGACGTGAGCGAGCTCAAGCAGGCGCAACAGGCAGCCGCGGCCGAGAAGGAACGCGCGCTGGTGACCGTCGCCTCGCTCACCGACGGCGTGGTGACCACCGATCGCACGGGCGTGGTCACCTCGGTCAACCCGGCGGCAGAGCGCTTCACGGGCTGCTGCCAGCATGAAGCGATCGGGCGTCCCTTCGCCCAGGTGCTGCGGATCGAGGAAGCCGAGGCGGCGGCGGCCCTGTCTGGCGCCATTCCACGCTG
The DNA here is from genome assembly GCA_040390195.1 of Pseudomonadota bacterium. Taxonomy (GTDB): domain Bacteria; phylum Pseudomonadota; class Gammaproteobacteria; order Burkholderiales; family Burkholderiaceae_D; genus Telluria_A. The sequence goes on from JAZJYV010000003.1 coordinate 25,445, forward strand.
CCTGGCCGAGCGCCATGTGATCACCGATCTGCCGCACTTGACCTTGCACGGGGCCGACAGCCAGCGTTATTCGGTCGAGAGCGCGGTCGCTCCCGTGGTGCTGGGCGACGGCGAACTGCTCGGTGCCGTGATCGTGCTCCACGACGTGACGGAATCGAAGCGCCTGCTGCGCCGCCTTGGCTTCGAGGCCAGCCACGACGCGCTCACGGGCCTGGTCAACCGGCGCGAGTTCGAGGCGCGCCTGCAGCGCACGCTCGAGCGCGCCCGCCATGCCCAAGGCGGCCACGCGGCCCTGCTGTACATGGACCTGGACCAGTTCAAGATCGTCAACGACACCTGCGGCCACTCGGCTGGCGACGACCTGCTCAAGCTGCTGGCCCAGTCCTACGCCCAGCATGTGCGCGAACGCGACACCCTGGCGCGCATCGGCGGCGACGAGTTCGCGCTCATCGTCGAGCACAGCGAGGTTGACGAGGCGATGGCGGTGGCCCACAAGATCCTCGAGGCGACGCGCAATTTCCGCTACGCCTGCAAGGGACGCCTGTTCCAGCTCGGCGTGAGCATCGGCCTGACCCCGATCGACCGCACCACGGCCAGCGTGGAAGAGGCGCTGCGGCGCGCCGACCATGCCTGCTACATCGCCAAGGAGCGCGGGCGCAACCGCGTCTATGTGCATTACAAGGGCGACCTCGATTTCGCCCAGCGGCGCAGTGACATGCATTGGGTCACGCGCTTGAACCACGCGTTCGAGCACGACGAGCTGCAGCTGTACTGCCAGCCGATCTTTTCGCTCGGATCGGAGCAGAACCCGCAGCACTACGAAATCCTGCTGCGCCTGAACGACGCCCACCACGGGCCGATCGGCCCCGGCATTTTCCTGGCGGCCGCCGAGCGCTACGACGTGATCCTCAAGATCGACCGCTGGGTGCTCAGCCACACGCTGCAGTGGCTCAGCACCCACCCGGAGCAGGCGTCGCGCATCCAGATGTGCAGCATCAACCTGTCGCGCCGTTCACTGGCCGACCAGAGCTTTCACACCTTCGCTGCCGAGGCGATCGACCGCTACGACGTGGCGGCGAACAAACTGTGTTTCGAGATCACCGAAAACGGGGCCATCGCCGACATGCAAAAGACCATCGCCTTCATCGACGCCCTGTCGGCGCGCGGCTGCCGCTTTTCGCTCGACGATTTCGGTACCGGCATGACCTCGTTTTCCTACCTCAAGCAGTTGCCGGTCGATTTCATCAAGATCGACGGTTCCTTCATCGAGGCCATGGCCAGCAACGAGGTCGACTTCGAGATGGTGCGCTTCACGAACGACATCAGCCATATGATGGGCCGCAAGACGATCGCCGAATACGTCAGTACCCCGGCCATCGTCGAAAAACTACGCGCAATCGGCGTCGATTTCGCCCAGGGTTTCTGGCTTGGCAAGCCGCGCCCACTTGCCGCCTGAGTGCGGTATATTGATGGCTGGGTTCACCCCAGCGCAAAGGTGCCGCCATGTCAGACCAGCCCCAGCCGCCGCCCGTGGAAGCGGCCGCGATCGAGTTGCCGTTTTCCACACTGCTGTATCGCTTCATGTTCTTCGACTGGCTGTTTCGCGACATCAGCCTGGCGCGCAACCTGTACGAGCGCCACGCGGCCGTGCAGCACAATCGGCGCATGTGCATCTACCTGCCGACCTACCTGCGGCGCTGGTCGGTGCTGACCGCCTTCGACTTCGGGCTGGGCTGCCTGTTCGAACGTGCCGTGCAGGCGAGCTTGCTGTCGGCGTGGTTTTTCACCTGGTCGTGCGTGACCCTGGCCGGCATGGTGGTGATCAGCGTGGCCTGGTTGTTTCTGTCGCACGGCAAGCTGTCCTGACGATCGCAGCCACGTCGACCCGGCAATCAGGCGCGCTGCACCAAATTAGTGATTCCGAGCGTCGCCAGGGCGTCGCGCAGGTCTTCGATTTCAGCCTCGAGGTCGGCCGCCACGTCGAGCGCCTTGTCGACCGTGGCCAGCACGACGCCGTCGGCGCCGGCCAGGGACAGGCGCAGTAACAGTTCGTCACCCTCGGCCGCGGCGCCCACGGTCGCCTGCACCGCTTCGGGCGCGAGCTGGCCGGCGCCCAGCACGGCACCCACTTCGCTCATCAGCTGCAGCATGGCCAGTTCGTCCATGCCCTGCTGCTTGGCGCCATAGAACAGGTCCTGATACAGGAAATGCAGCTCCGACGGCGCCGGCGCTGCCAGGCAACGCGCCACCAGCGGCGCGGCCTCCTCAGTCCAGCTTACGTAGCGCGCCATGCGCTGGTCGAAATAGGCGTCTGCCGCCCCCTCCTCCGCTGGCACCTGATAAAAGGGATCGTCCGAGCGCTTGAGCGCGAAGCCGAGCAGGAAGCGCAATTCGACCGCCGTGTCGCCCGCCTCGAAGCTGCGCGGATCCCAACCGGCCAGGCTGCGCTCAATGGCCGGCGTTGCCACCAGCTTGCGCTCGTTCATCGATGCCGCAGCGTCGCGCAGCATGTCGTTCAAATGGCTGTAGGTGATGCGGTCGACCTCGCCAAAATCGTAGGCGTGGCTGATCAGCACCACCTTGGCAGCCGCGCTCTCCAGCCCGGCCTGCTGAAAACTGGCCACCAGTGCCTCGAACGCCGCGCCGTCCTGGAACTGCACGCTCTCGTCCAGGCCACCCTGGCTGTGCACGAACATCGGCACCATGAAGGCGTTGATCTCCATCGTGGGCGCGCCCTCGCGGCGCAGCAGCACGGTGGCCGCCGCCTCCTCGATGGCGGCGCGCAGCAGCTGGTAGGCGCCGGCGTCGGCATAGCGGGTGCGCTCGACGGCGCCGTATAGCACCTCGTCGTGCTTCTTGCGCAGGGCGTTGCGCACCAGCTTGTGCAACTCGTCCTCGCTCACGCGCAAGGCAGCGAGGTCGCCGTCCTCCTGCTCGGCGACGGTCAGCGCCAGGTCGGCCAGGGCGGCGGCGAGCAGCTCGTCGTCTTCGGGCGGCACAGGGGCTGATTTACGGGGGACGGGGCGTTTATTCTTGGGCATGGCGGCTGGCTCGGAGGGGAAATGTGCCGCCATGGTAGCAAATTGGCGGCACTTGGGCCGAATGGCGGTCGCCGCCGGGGTTTCGCTCCAATTTATTTGCTTGCAGGGCCGCCGCGCGTGTTCCAGCGTACAGAGTGGTGCGGCTCGCCGGTGGACACTGATTGACATCACCAATCAGGAGACCGACCATGAACCGCAACGCCTTCCACAGTACGGTACTGCTGCTCGCCCTGGCCTTGTGCGCGGCGCGCAGGGCCGGTGCCGAAGTGAACCAATGCCGCGACCAGCAAGGGCACCTGACACTGACCGACGCCCCGTGCGCGGAGATGGTCGTGCCGGCGCCAGAGCCGCTGGCGGCGCTCATACTTCGGCCAGCGCCCCCTCCCCTGCATCCGGTCAAGCCGAACCGCATGCTGGGCGGGGACGTCGCCACGCTCAAGGCGGCGCACCAGCAAATGCTGCTGGCCGATAGCATGCGCCAGCGACGGCTGGCGGGCCGCTGACCGGTCCCGCATGAAGCACTACAATCGGGCCTCGGTTACAATGCAGCGACCACTCACCGCTGCCGGAAAATCGAATGAAATCATTTGCCGTTCTCGTGCTGGCACTGGCCAGCACACAAGGCGCCAGCGCCGCTAACGATATTCCCGATGCGCGCTGGAACACCTCGGCCGAATTGGGCGCCATTACGACTTCCGGGAACACGGTCGGCACCTCAGTGACCGGCAAGATCGATGCCCGCCAGGAGCTTGCCGAGTGGAGCGACCAGTTCATCCTGAGCGGCTACTTCAAGGACGACGAGCATATCGTCAACGGCAGCAGGACAAGCCAGCGTTCGGCCGAACGCTACTCCGTATCGGCCAAGGCGGCCTACAAGCTGCTGCAGGACGGTGAGAAGCTGTTCGCGCTCGGCTCCCATTTGGTGGACCATTTCGGCGCCTACACCAGCTATTCGAGCCTCGCCATCGGCCACAGTACGCGCTGGTACAAGTCGGACGACAAGAGCGTGGAAGTGGAGATCGGACCGGGCTACTTCAGCGGAACGCGCGCCAGCGGCGAAGCGGAAAGCGGCGTGACGGTACGCGGTGCGGCAGCAATGAAGTGGCAGCTCAGCCCGCAAGCCCTGATCACGCAGACGCTCAGCGTCGAGCGCGGCACCTCGAACGTGCATTCGAGCGCGGAGGCGGCGCTCAGCACCAAAATCAACGGCACCATGCAGATGAAGGCGGCGTTCGTTACACGCAGCGACAGCAACGTCCCGGCCGACAAGAAGAATACCGACACCCAGACCTCGCTGACGCTGGTGTACTCGTTCTGACGCATGTCGGCCAGCCGCGCTGTGGTGTTGGTGTTGACGTTGCTGGCGCACCTGTTGCTGATCATGGGCTGGCAGGCCGCGCGCTCGCGTCACGCGGGCGCGTCCGGGCTCTCGCGCCCCTACGTGGCATGGCTGCTGGCGCCTGCCGCGCGCAAACCGGCGCCAGTGCGCGCCATAGTGCATGCGCCGGTTATGTCACGCGTGGCGCCGTTGCCGGCGCCCGTGCAGCGCCCGCCGATCGAGGCCCCGCTAACCGTGGTGCCTTCGGAAGCGCGGGCGGCGCCGTCCGATACTTTGACCGCGCGCGCCAGGAATAGCGCCGGGGCGATCGACCGAGAACTACGCACCGGCACGCCGGCAGTGCCTGCGCTGCGGCCAGACTCGCCGCAACAGCGCTTCGAACGCCTGATGGCGACGGCCTACATCGACCGTTCGCTCACGCTCACCTCCGACCACTATACGGCCGCTGACGGCGTCACCATCACCCGCCTCACGCAGGGCGGGCAGTCACGCTGCTACATGAGCGGCAACGTCAATTTCACACCCGGCATCCTGCACGACAGCGCGCGCCCGCAGACAGTCAACTGCCCTCCGGCCGACAGCCACTGGGTGCGCTGATATATTGAACCCGTCGCTGCGGCGCACGGCGGGAATCCGTGATTGCACCTTAGCCGGCTGCGTATGGGCCTGCGCGCACCAGTGTCCGGAATACACAAGGTGACGCGAAACGTCCAATGAGCATGTGGTCACGCCGAATTCGCGGCTTGGTTCAAGATCAAAATAATGACCGACGTCGTCCCCGCTTTCGCGAGGACGACGATGAATCCTGCAATAGTCCAAGGCCCGATTGGGGTCGCATCCATGTCAAGAGAATTATTCCGGTCACCAGTGCGCCTGCGCGGGAACGACGGGTGCTACTTCCTGGCCTGGAACGCAGTCGGGCTACAGTTGTTCCCAGTACGGAAGGCGTGGCTGAAATTGGCAACGTCGGTATAACCGAGCCGGTAAGCGATCTGCGAGATCGACAGCCGCCCCTCATCGAGCATGACACAGGCGCGCGCGTTGCGAATCTGAGTCGAGAGCACGCGAAACGTGGTGCCTTCGCTGCGCAGGTAGCGATCCAGCGTGCGCGTGGTGATGTTCAAGATCGCTGCCAGATCGTCGAGCTTGGGCTGGCAATCCTCGGCTTCGTTCAAGATCATGCTGACCCATTCTTTCAAACTGCTTTGCTCGCGCACGTTTTGCAACAGTTCGCGGCAGCGCTCCTCGGCCAGGTTGCGGGCGCGCTGGTCGGCCATCGTGAGCGGCACGTCGAGCTGTTCTGCATCGAGCGTGATCGTCACGCCAGGCATCGAGGCGGCACCGAAATGAACTGCGGCCGGCGCCAATTCCTTATAGCGCGCCACATGCGCCGGTTCCTGCATCGACAGATAGATGGCACAGCGCGCGGGATGGCACTGCAGCAGTGATTTGATGTGCAGGTAGGTAGTGGTGGCGATCACCTCCTGGTAAAAGCGCATGGACTCGCGTGACATCGCCATCACTGGACGAAAGCTCAATTCGGCCGTGTCCCGTTCGCGCCGGTAGCTCATCGCGAACATGGGTGTGATCAGGCGGTAGTAGCGTGACACCAGGCGAAACATGTGATCGCAGGTGGGACTGCTGATCATCGCGTAGCCTAGCGTATCGTGGGAATTGGGCTTGACCAGGCGGCCCAGTTCAAAGCCGAGGTCCATGCGCCCCGTGACGCGCTCCGCTTCGCGCACCAAGGTGTCGCCCTGCTGGGTAGTGATGTTGACATGCGGCTGATTGAACTGTACCGCATCGATGTTCGCCGCCGCCAATACGTCGGCACTGCGAATCCCCCAGGACTCGAGCAAGTCGCACAGCAGGACGAAATAGCGAACTGGCAAAATCGGCAACAGCGACCGGGCCGGGGCGCCAATGACACGTTCAGACATGGATAACACTCCAGCATGGCACAAACCATCATCCTGCCTGCCCGACGCCGTCGTGTCCAGAAAAACCAAGCAATTGTCGGAAAATCACAAGCGCCACCCGACCGTCAAATCCAGAATGTTCAGCACAAGCAGCCACCGAGGCTGATACGGAGACGACAATGCTGCAACTGAAAAAACACCTGACACTGCCCAGCGTGGGCTTGAGCGGCTTCGAGCCGCCACTGGCCGAGGAGGTGCGCGCGGTCCAGGCCAGCGTGCACCGCTTTGCCAAGGAAGTGCTGCGCCCGGCCGGGCGCGAACTGGATCGCCTCGGCGCTGAGCAGGTGATTGCGCCGGGCTCTCCCCTCTGGAGCGTGTTCGGTGAAGCGGCCAAGCTGGGACTCGACCCAGCCATCTTCGCCCAGTTCCCGCCCGAGATGGCGATCCAGCTCGAATCGATCGTGGGCGAGGAAATGGGATGGGGCGACGCCGGGCTGGGGGTTTCACTGGCGGTGGCAGGCTTTCCCGGGCAGATGGCAGCGGCCGTCGGCAATGACGAGCTGGTTGCGCTGTGCAGCGGCAAAATCGGCTGCTGGATGATCACCCATCCGGACAAGGGCAGCGACGTCGGCGTGTTTTCCAAGGCTGACTGGCCAGCAGGGATCCAGGGCAACCGCGGCAACCTGCACGCGCGCTTCGAGGGCGAGGAGATCGTGATCAACGGCCAGAGCTCGGCCTGGGTGTCGAACGGCGCCATCGCCCAGGTGGCACTGATGTATGCCAGCGCCGACTACGGCCACGGCTTTTTTGACAACGACGGCATGCCCTATGGCGTGTCCGTGATTGTGCCGCTCGACCTGCCCGGCGTCTCGCGCGGCAAACCACTCGACAAGATTGGCCAGCGCGCGCTTCCCCAAGGCGAAGTCTATTTCGACAACGTCCGCGTGCCCAAGCGTTTTGCAGTGGCCTTGCAGGACGAGTACGTGGGCAACGTCACCTCGGCCTGGTCCTACGCCGGCACCCACATGGCACAACTGTTTACCGGCGTGGCGCGCGCCGGTTTCGAGCTGGCGCTCCAGTACTGCCACGAACGGCGCCAGGGCGGCGCCCTGCTGATCGACCACCAGCTGACCCAATTCCGGCTCGGCGACATGATGCGGCGCGTGGAAACCTGCCGCGCCGTGGCGCGCCGCAGCCTGGCTTTCGCACGCCAGTCGCCGCAGACGCACCCGTGGGTGACGGCGTCGGCCAAGGTCACGGTCACCGAGGAGGCCATGAAGGTGGTCGACGAGGCGCTTCAGCTGTTCGGCGGCGCAGGCACCTCGCGCGAATATCCGATCGAGAAGCTGTTTCGCGACGTTCGTTCGGCACTGATCGAGGACGGCGAAAACCGGGTCCTGACGATGCGCCTGGGCGCCCTGTGCGGCAGCTTGTACCAGCAAGGATGGTCCCAATGACGTGGCAAGTAAGCGAGCTTTTCTGGCGCCGGCTGTTCCTTTCTGGCGCCATCTTCAACTGGAGCGCGGCCGCCGTGCTGGCGATCTGGCACCGCGAACTGGGGCGATTGCTGGGCCTTGCACCGGCGGCCGAGCCGGCCATGTACCTGCACCTGTTCGCGCTAGCGGTGGCGGTGTTTGGCTGGGCCTACTTCATGGTCAGCCAAGACCTGAACCAAGTGGCGCTGGTGCGCCTTGGCGCGTTCACCAAGCTGGGCGTGACGGCAATCGTGTGCGCCTTCTGGTGGGCCGGTACCGCCAGCTGGCATCTGCCGGCGCTGACCGCGGTCGACCTCAGCTACGCCGCGTTCTTCTTCGCGTTCCTCAGGCGTGCCGAAACATCGGTCTGAGCGCGGCGGAAAATCACAAATCAATGTCGGATTTCCACAAGTAGCCGACACGACCCAACTTTAGAATCACCCCATACAAAATCTATCAGGAGACAGTGAAATGGCTAAATATCCAGTCGTCGTCTACGGCGCAAGCGGCTACACCGGCATGCTCACCATGGATTGGTTGATCGACCAGAACATCCCCTTCACCGCCGTGGCGCGCAATGCCGGCCGCACGCTCGACATGATGAAGCAGCGCGTGGTGCGGCTCGAATCGGCCACCTACGAAATCGTCGAGTGCGAACATGACGTCGACAAACTGGCGGCCGTGTTCAAGGGCGCCAAGGTCGTCTGCAACACCGTCGGCCCGTTCGTCAAGTTCGGCATGGTCGCAGTCGAAGCGGCGCTCAAGGCCGGTTGCCACCACCTCGACACCACCGGCGAGCAATCCTACATCATGGATGCGCGCGATCGCTTCGGCAAACACTATGCCGAAGCCGGCCTGGTGCTGTCCCCTTCGGTCTCGTACATGTACGCCGTTGGTGAAATCGCCGCCGAGCTGGCGCTGGAGACGCCCGGCATCGATTCCCTCGAGACGGCGAGCCTGTCGCGCGGCCCGATCCAGGGTTCCGGCGTGACGGTCGGCTCGACCGCCTCCATATTCGAGCTGTACCGCCACAAGCAGTTGCACCTGTGGGACAAGCAGTTGATCGAATGGCCGGTCGGCGCGTCGCACGAAGTCCATGCGCCAGAGTTCCTGCTGCCCGTGTTCTGCCTGCCGTGGGGCGGCACCTCGCTGCCAGTGTTCTTCGAGCGCGATCCGCGCGTGCGTTACTGCCGTTCGGTGGTCGGTTTCTACGACAATCCAGCCATGCGCCTGGTCCATGGCATGGGCAAGAAGTGGGACGAGGAATTCAAGCACCTGCCGGAGCACGCGCAAGACGCCGTGGTGGCTCAAATCGTCGCGTCGACGACGCCGTCGATGCCGCCACGCGAGCGCACCACGCTGAACCGTTCGGTCGACATCGCCATCGGGCGCGGCCAGTTGGCCAGCGTACGCGCCAGCGTCACCTCGATCACGCCTTACATCACCACCGGCGCACTGCAGGTGGCGGCGGCCATCAAGCTGCTCGACGGTGAAACGCGCAAGGTCGGCTTTGCATCGGCCTGCCAGGCGTTCGACCACCGCTACCTGCTCAATTTCCTCGAGCAGCGCGGCCTGGCGCGCGGCCATGTAACGCAACTGTGATGCGAGGCACCTGATGGCGATCATCGATTTCTTCGACCGCGGCTGGCGCATCGCACCGGACGGCGCGGCCTATATCCAGGACGGTCAGACCCACAGCTTTCGCGCGGTGGGCGAGCAGTCCTGCCGCATCGCAAACGCGCTGCTGGCCGCTGGCCTTGAAGGCGGTGCCAAGGGTGCCGTCTGGGCCGGCAACGACGTGCATGCCTGGACCTGCACGCTCGGCCTGTGGCGCGCCAACCTGGCCTGGATACCGGTCGGTGCGCGCAACGCAGCCGGGGAGAACGGCGCACTGCTCGACGCGTTCGACTGCGAAGTGGTGTTCTACCAACAGGCTTACGCAGCGGCGGTCGATGGCCTGCGTGCCAGTTTGCCGAAGGTGCGCCTGTGGCTGTGCATCGAGACCGAATTGAATTCCTGGTGCGGCGCGCACAGCGTCATCGCGCCGGTGGTCGACTACGACATGGACGACGTGGTCATGGTCGCGCCCACTGGCGGCACCACCGGCACACCCAAGGGCGTGATGAACACCCACCGCAGTGTGCAGACCTTCGTCGCACACTTCATGCTCGCCTGCCAGTACGGACCGAACGAGCGTCCGGTCAACCTGGCCGCCGCGCCGATGACCCACACGGCCGGCGTGCTGTCGCTGCCGACGACGGCGCGCGGGGGCACCGTGGTGGTGGTGACCAAACCCGACCCAGCGCTAATGCTTTGCGCCATCGCCAGCCACAAGGTCACCGAGTTCTTCCTGCCGCCGACCGTCATCTATCGCCTGCTGGAAGTGCCGGGCATCGGGCAGCTCGATTTCAGCTCGCTCAAGTACTTCCTGTACGGCGCGGCGCCGATGTCGGTCGACAAGCTGAAAAAGGCAGTCGCGGTGTTCGGTCCTTGCATGACGGGCGGCTACGGCCAGACCGAGGCGCCCGCCTCGATCGCGATCATGCCGCCGGCCCTGCATTTCGACGGCGACAGGATGGCATCGGACGAGCGCCTGTCCTCGGTCGGCCGACCCAGCCCGCTGATCCGGGTCGAGATCATGGACGAGCAAAACTGCATTCTGCCGCCGGGGGCCACTGGCGAAATCTGCGTGCGCGGCGACCTCGTAATGAAGGGCTACTACAAGGCGCCGGAAAAGACCGCCGAGACCATCATCAACGGCTGGCTGCACACGGGCGATATCGGCCATCTCGATGCCGAAGGTTTCCTGCACATCACCGACCGCAAGAAGGACATGCTGATCACGGGCGGCTTCAATGTCTATCCGAGCGAAGTCGAACAGGTGATCTGGGCCCACCCCGCAGTGCAGGACTGCGCCGTGATCGGCGTGCCAGACGCGCAGTGGGGCGAAGCGGTCAAGGCGGTAGTTGAGATGAACCCCGGCCAGCAGGTGACGGAACAGGAACTGATCGCCCTGTGCAAGGAAAAACTTGGCTCGGTGAAGTCCCCGAAAAGCGTCGATTTCGTCGCGGCCCTGCCGCGCAGCGCAATCGGCAAGGTGCTCAAGAAGGACCTGCGCGCCCAATACTGGAGCGCAGCCGAGCGCCAGATCTGACAACGACAACAGGAGACAGCCATGGAATACAATCACTTCACCACGCTCAGCGTCGACGTCACCGCCAGCGTGGCGCGCGTCACGTTCGACAACGGCCCGATCAACCTGATGGATATGCCCATGCTGGGCGACCTGGCCCGCGCCGGCGCCATGCTCGAAGCCGATCCCGCCGTCATGGTGGTGATCCTGCAAAGCGCCAATCCCGACTTCTTCATCGCCCATGGCGACGTGACCGCCTTTGGGCAACTGCCTGCCGAGCCGGCGCCACGCAACGAGAAGCTGGGCATGCTGCACGCCATCCTGGACCGTTTCCGCACCATGCCCAAGGCGACCATCGCCAAGATAGAAGGCCGCTGCCGTGGCGGCGGAAGCGAACTGGCGCTGGCGTGCGACATGCGTTTCGCCGCCATCGGCCGCGCCTCGCTGTGCCAGCCGGAACTGGGAGTCGGCGTGATCCCCGGCGCCGGCGGCGCTGCCCGCCTGCCACGCCTGGTCGGCCGCGGCCGCGCGCTTGAAATCATCCTCGGCTGCGCCGACTTCAATGCCGAGACGGCTGAACGCTACGGCTGGATCAACCGCGCCCTGCCGGCCAGCGAGATTGACCTGTTCGTCAATGCCCTCGCAGCCCGCATCGCTGGCTTCCCGGCGGCCACGCTGGCGCTGGCCAAGCAAATGGTCGACGCCACCGACACCACGCTGGAACACGACCTGGCACTGGAGGAGCGCCTGTTCCTGAAGTCGGCCAGCAGTGCACCGGCGCAGAAACGCATCGCCGCCGCGCTTGGCGCCGGCATGCAGACCCGCGGCATGGAAATGTGCTGCTTCACGCACATCTGGGGTCCACTGGCGGGGCTCGAATGAGGACCGATCTGTTTCGCGACAAGGTCGCCGTCGTCACCGGAGCCGGTTCGGGCATCGGCCGCGAGCTGGCGATTCAGCTGGCCGCGCGCGGGGCGCGCCTGGCCCTGTCAGACCGCAACCCCGACGGGGTGAACGAAACGGCCAGGCTGTGCGTGGGCGCCGATGCGCGCGTCTACAGCCTCGACGTCTCCACGCGCCAGGCCATCTTCGCCCACGCAGCCGAGGTGCGGCGCGATTTCGGCACCGCCCACTTCATCTTTAACAATGCCGGCGTGACCCTGGCGGCGACGTTTGAGCACATCACGCCCGACGAGATGACCTGGCTGCTCGATATCGACCTGTATGGCGTCATCTGGGGCAGCAAGGCCTTCCTGCCGATGATGCTGGCCCAGCGCGAAGGCCACATTGTGAACATTTCGAGCATCTTCGGCTTTATCGGCTACCCGGCTCAATCGGCCTACAACATCGCAAAGTTCGGTGTGCGTGGCTTGAACGAGTGCCTGTGGCGCGAACTCGAAGGCAGCGGCGTCAAGGCGGTATCGGTGCATCCGGGCGGAATCAAGACCAATTTCGCCAAGGCCGCGCCAATGGGCAAGCACGCCGGGGAAACCGAACGCGCAGTCATGGAGTTGACCGATAAACTGCTGATCACGCCGGCCGCCGATTGCGCCTTTGCTATCCTCGACGGCATCGCGCGCGGGCGCGACCGCATCGTCACCGGCAAGGCGTCGAAACTGGCCGAATGGCTGCCACGCCTGTTCCCGCGTCGCTACCACGCGATCATGTCCATGCTGGGCATCTAGGTTCCATCACTTCAAGGAATGACATGCAAGATATCTACGTAATCGGCGCCGCCATGACGGTGTTCGGGCGCCATCCCGAGCGCCCACTCGAGGACCTGGCCGGCGAAGCGCTGGCCGGCGCCCTCAAGGATGCCGGCTGCGGCGCAGCCGATATCGGCACCGCGTTCTACGCCGGGATGACCAACGGTCCGCTGCAGGGCCAGATCGCGATCCCCGGACAGGTTGTGTTCAGCAAGATCGGCATCAACAGCATCCCCATTTTCAACGTTGAAAACGCCTGCGCCTCTGGAAGTTCGGCCTTCAACCTGGCGCTGCAGAGCGTGCGCTCGGGCAGTTGCGACGTGGCGCTGGCGCTCGGGGCCGAGAAGATGAATATCCCCGACCGCGCCAAGGCGATGGGTACTTTCGAGGCTGGCTGGGATGTGTCGCGGGCCCAGGAGAACTACGATTTCCTGGTCAGCCTCGGCGAAGGCGTGGTGCCTCCGCCCGGGTCGGAGTCGGAGCGGCCCTACAGCCGCTTCATGTCGATCTACGCCGCCATGTGCCGCTGGCACATGAAAACCCACGGCACCACGCAGCGCCAGATTGCGGCCGTGTGCGCCAAGAACCACCAGCATTCAGTGCACAATCCGTTTTCGCAGTTCCGCAAGAGCTTCACCATCGACGAGGTCTTGGCCGCCGCGCCGATTACCTACCCCCTGACGCTGCCAATGTGCGCGCCACTGTCCGATGGCGCCGCTGCCGTCCTGGTAGCCGGCGAGGAAGGCATGCGCCGCCTGGGCATCGACCGCAAGCGCGCCATCAAAGTGGCCGCATCGGTGGTGCGCAGCTTCAGCCTGCGCCGGTACGAACAGCAGGAGCGCAACCTGGTACGGCTGGCCGCGCAAAACGCCTATCAGCTGGCCGGCATCGGTCCGCAGGACATCGACGTGGCCGAGGTGCACGACGCATCGGCGATGGGCGAAATCCTGCAGGCGGAGAACCTGGGCCTGGTCGAACCCGGCCAAGGAGGCCCGGCCGCCGAGCGTGGCGAATTCACTATCGGCGGGCGCGTGCCAATCAATCCCTCGGGCGGCCTGGAATCGAAAGGCCATCCACTCGGCGCCACCGGCCTGGGACAGATCTATGAACTGGTGACCCAGCTGCGCGGCGAAGCCGGAGTGCGCCAGGTGCACGGCGCGCGCCACGCGATCCAGGAGAACGGCGGCGGCCTGCAGGGCGTTGAAGAAGGCGCGGCCGTCGTCAACATCTTCAGCCGATAGGAAATCAATGATTATCAAACAATTTGCCACGGCCGCCTTGTGCGCGCTGGCCTTCATCGTGCCGGCCAGGGCCGGCGAGGTGCCAGTGACGGAACAGGACGCCTACGAGATTGGCCTGGAGGCCTACGCCTACACCTATCCGCTGGTGACGATGGAACTGACCCGGCGCCAGATCACCAACGTGGCCGCTGCCGGCACCACCATGGGGCGCGCTCCGGTCAATACGCTGATCCACATGCGGGCCTACCCGCCGGCCAGCTATCGCGACGTGGTACGCCCGAATTTCGACACGCTGTACTCGTTTGCATGGCTTGACCTGCGACGCGAACCGATGCTCATCACCGTCCCCGCGAGCAAGGACCGCTACTACCTGCTGCCGATGCTCGACATGTGGACCGAAGTGTTTGCCTCGCCCGGAACGCGCACCACCGGCAATGGCCCGCACACTTTCGCGGTCGTGGCGCCGGGCTGGCATGGCAAGCTGCCCGCCGGCGTCGAGCGAATCGACGCCACCACGCCGGTGGTGCTCATGGCCGGGCGCAGCCAAACCAACGGCGTGGCCGATTACCCGGCCGTCCACGCGTTCCAGGACGCGATGCGCCTGGTGCCGCTGAGCCAATGGGGCAAGCCGCCGGCACCGCAAAGAGCGGCGGCGATCGATCCGGCAGTGAACATGAAGACACCTCCCATGCGCCAGGTCAACGCCCTGCCTGCAGCCGCATATTTCAAGCTTGCCGCAGAACTGATGGGCCAGCATCCGGCGCACGCGACGGATCAGCCGATCATGGCGCGCATGCGGCGCCTCGGCCTGATTCCGGGGCGGCCGTTCGAGCTGGCGGCGCAAGAACCGACGGTGCAGCGCGCCCTCGAGAAGGCCGTCCCCGATGGCCTGAAGCTGGTGCTGTCGACACTGCCGCGCATGGCGCCGCGTGTGAACGGCTGGATGACCGTGACCGAGAACATCGGCAACTTCGGCAACAGTTACTTGAGCCGGGCAACCGTCGCGCTGGTCGGGTTGGGCGCCAATCCGCCGCAGGATGCCGTGTATGCGTTTGCCGGTGTCGACACGGCATCAAAACCGCTGAATGGCAATGGGCGCCACACCATCCATTTCGAAAAGGGCGAACTGCCGCCGGCGCGCGCGTTCTGGTCGGTGACCTTATATGACGCCGAAGGCTTCCCGATCGAGAATGAGAAAAAGCGTTATGCGATTGGCGACCTGGCCGGCGAGCTCAAATACGATCCTGACGGTTCGCTGACCTTGTACCTGCAAGGCAGCTCGCCGGGCGCCGAATTCGAATCGAACTGGCTGCCGACGCCACCAGGTCCGTTCAACCTGGTCCTGCGGGTCTATCACCCCAAACCGGCGGTCCTGAACCGCGCCTGGCAGATGCCGGGCGTGGTCAAGACCGACTAGGGAGTGTTGAAAAAATCGCAAAGGGGTCGGACCCCGGTTTTTCTGTTGGGGGTCTGACCCCGGTCCGCATACCCCGTCTCAACCGGGGTCGGACCCCCAACTGAAAAACCGGGGTCCGACCCCTGGTCCGCTGTTCCTACTCGTACAGGCCGTGGACGCGTCCGAACAGGCGCGTCAGGCCCAGCAGGGCGTCGATGTTGGGCGTGGCCACGCCCAGGCGCAGCGCCATCTCGTGCACCACCGTGACGAGCGCATCGAGCTCGATCGGGCGGCCCGCCTCGACATCCTGCAGCATCGAGGTTTTGAAACGCCCCAGCTTGCGCGTGATGTCCTGGCGCTGGTCGGGCGTCTGGCTGATGGCGCAGCCGATCAGGGCGCCAACTGCAGACGCCTCGGCCATCGCCGCCGAACAGAAGCTGCGCACCAGCGGATCGTCGAGCACCATATCGATGGTCGCGCCGGTGATCGCCGATACTGGATTCATGGTCATATTGCCCCATAATTTGTACCAGATGTCCTGCCGGATGTTAGTCGACAGCGTCAGCTCGAAACCGGCCGCGAGCAGCACCTGTCCGAGCCGCTCGGCGGCCACCGACACGCCGCCCCCGGCGTCGCCGATAATCAAGCCCTGTCCCATGCGGTGTTCGACCAGGCCAGGCTCGGAGCGCCAGGTGCTGGCATGAACCACGCAGCCGACAACCTGCTCGAATGGAATCGCCGCCGCAATGCGCGCACCAGGATCGAGATTCTCCAGCGGCGCCTGGCCCAGCGCCGCAATGCCGTGCGCGAACCACCAGGGCACGCCATTCATGGCCGGCAGCACGATTGTGTGCGGCCCGAGCAAGGGACCTATGCTGGCGCCCACTTGCCCCATCGCCTGCGCCTTGACCGCCACCACGACCACGTCCTGCACACCCAGCTCGGTCGGATTTTCCACGGCGAAGGCCGGCACCTGCAGCAGCGCTCCCTGTTCGCGCAGACGCCAGCCGTGCTGGCGCAGGGCCGCCAGCGTGTCGCCGCGCGCAACCGCGCTGACGCTGGCCTGGCCGCTGCGCGCCAGCCGTGCGCCGATGAATCCGCCGATCGAACCGGCACCGACAATACAGATCTTCATTTCGCGCTGACCTCCAGCAATTGCTTCAAATGGGTCTTCCACAGTGCCGCGATGGTGTGGCTGCCGTGGCCACGTGTGTCCGGCGACAGCGGCAGCACGACCGCGCTGGCGTTCCTGACGCGCTTGATTTCACGCTCCAGGATGCCCAGTTCCGGTGGATTGATCAGGTCGTCGGCGCTATTGACGGCCACTAGCGGAGCCGCAATCTTCTCCAGTTCCGGACCGGGGTCGTAGTCGCGCGACGCTTCGAGCTGGTAGACCAGGTCGGTGGCGTCGGCGCTCTTGACGCCGGCGGCCACGTAGGCGTCGAGCGCCAGGTCGGTCGCGGCCAGGCTCGGTGTCTGCGACTGGCGCAAGATCGGATTGCTGCCCATGAAATACAAGAGTTGTTCGCCCAGGCGCAGGCTTTGCGGCTGCACGCTGTACTCGCCTCCCTTCCATTCCGGGTCGTTGCGAATGGCGTCGATGATGGCGCGCCTCCAGACCCGGTTGCGCCCTGCAATCTGGGTCGGCAAGCTCGCCAGCGGCATCAAGGCGTCCATGAACTGCGGGTAGCGTTCGCCCCAGACCCAGGTTTGCATGCCGCCCATCGAGGTGCCCATCACCAGCCGCAGGTGCTGCACGTCCAGTACCTCGCGCAGCAGACGGTATTGGGCGTCGACCATATCCTGGTAGCCGTAGTTTGGAAAGCGCGCATGCAGGCCGTCGCTTGGCTTGCTCGACTGGCCGTGCCCGATGCCATCGGTGAGGATGATGAAATAGCGCGCCGCGTCAAGCGCACCGCCGGGCGCGAACAGCTCGCCGGCAAATTCCGGGCGCAGGAACTGTGCCCCAGTGCCGCCGGTGCCATGCGTGATCAGCACCGCGTTTCGAATCTGTCCCTTCGCGTCGCGTTGCGGCGTGCCCACTGTTCGGTAGTGGATGCGCAATTGGGCCAGCGACTGGCCGGACGCGAAACGAAAATCCTTGAGCAGCGCATCGCCCTGCTGCACAGCGGAATAGTCGGCGGCGGCGCTGCGTGCGCACACCAGCAACAACAGGAAAAACAATCGAAGTGTGGTCATGGCCGGCCTTTTCAAATGCTTCAATCGGATCTTTGGGCGTCGACAAACTCTCGCATTCGTCGCGCAATGGTCTTGAACCCGGCGTAGTCGACTGCGATGAACAATTCTGACTGCGGCAGGAGCCGGTGCAGCAGCTCGGCCGAGGCCACCGGGTGGGTCGCGTCACCATCCCAACCCAGGATCAGCGCCGGAATCGCCGCCAATGGGGCAAGCGCCCCGGGTGGCGGCAGATCGCTCAGCGCAGTGCCGCGAAACAGGTTCCACAGCGTGCGCCTGGCAAGTCCCTGCAGGCCAAGCGCGGCGCCCTGCAGCTGCCGCGCTTCAGCCTCCACCAGCCAGTGCGGCAGGCTGCGCGCGAGACTGCGCTGCATCATCCCGGTCAACGCGGCGGCCCCCAGGATCCTGCCGGCACGTGCCGTCATCTGATACTGGGCGGCCTGTGCCTTGCGGCTGTCCCAGATCGTCGGCGGGATCACGAGCACCAGCGCCGTGACCCGTTCCGGCGCCAGCAAGGCTGCATACAGGGCACTCATGGCGCCCATCGAGGCACCTGCGGCGATGAACCGGGGCGCGTTCAACTGCCCGGCCACGGCCAGCATGTCCTGGCCCTGCACCCGCCAATGGTACTCTTCCGGCGTACCCGCTGCGCCGCTCTGTCCATGGCCGCGCGCATCGTAGCGCAGCAGGCGCGCCGTGGCGGACATGGCGCTCCAGTCGAACCAGTCGAGCGCATCCTCGGATGCCATGCTCGACACCAGGCCGTGCCCCCACACCAGCACAGGGCCGGCGCCAGCCTCGCGCACGGCCAACTCCACCGTGCCATTCTGGATCGTGCGCTCCGACATCAGTGAGAGCTGAGGGCCGGTCCGCTGTACTTCATCAGCAGCCCCTTCGGACCGACGGCCCAGCCGCTGGCCGGCGTTGCAAAGCCCACCGTGTTGACCGGCGTGCGGTCGAGCACCGTCCAGCTCTTGCCGCCGTCGGTCGAAAAGCCCGACCCGGCAAGGCCAGCAGCGACGTAGCTGTGCGCGGCGCCCTGCACCGGCATGACCACCGACATGAAGCCCGATGGCAGGATCTGCGCCGCGCTCCAGCTGGCCCCGCCGTCTTCGCTGCGTGCCCCATTGAGCGCCGCCAGCGCCGGTTCCTTGTAGTCGCCGCCGGCCGCGATGCCCTCGCGCGGGTTGGCGAAGCCGACCGAGAACGCGCCGCGCGACGGCGCGCCGGCAATCACCGGCAAGACCGCCGCGCGCCAGGTGGCGCCACGGTCCGACGAATGGAGCACCCGCGCCGTCTGCGCGCCGCCGGTGCTGATCCAGGCGTCGCTGCTGCCGGCCACCGAGAGACAGGTGCCGCTGGCGGCAAACGCGCCCTCGTCCTTCAGGGCCGCCAGGCCCATCGATGGATCCGACACCGGCTGCCAGCTGGCGCCGCCATCGGCCGTCACGTAGACCTGGAACTGGCCACCTACCGGGTCGCCGAACAAGATGCCATTGCGCGCGTCCCAGAACGCCATCGCATCCCAGAAACCTTCGGGCGACTGGTTGGTCGCGAGCAGTTGCCAGCTCGCGCCGCCATCCATGGTGCGATAGACACGCGACGCCGTGCCGGGGCCGGCGCTCATCACCAGCGCGGTGTCGGCATCGACCGCATGGATGTCGCGGAAATCGAGTTTATCGGCCTGCGGCACCGTCATCGCCTGCCAGTGCGCGCCGTCGATGGTGCGCAGTACGGTCCCCTTGGCGCCGCTGGCCCAGGCCACCTTGGCGCTGACCACGGACAGCCCGCGTAGCTCGGCACTGGTGCCGCTCGCTTCGATCTGCCACGCCGGCTGGGCCGTCGCGCCGTGGCAAGCGAAGGCCGCGAGGGCCAGTGAGGAACAGGCAAGGCGCAGGGAGATTGTCATGATCGGATCGGCTCGGCGGAGCGCAGTTTTTGGGGTGCGCTCACTATACATGGTTCGGCCGAAAACGCCATTGCCCGACAGGCGCCGGGACGACGCCGTGCTTACGTCACCGGCGCCGGGTTGAACAGCACCAGCGCGTTGTGCAGCTTCCACTTCTCGGCCCAGGTCCTGCGTCCGCTGGCCACGTCGAGCAGCAGCTGGAACAGTTCCCAGCCCACCTCCTCGATGCTGGCCTCGCCGCTGGCGATGCGCCCGGCGTTCAAGTCCATCAGGTCGTGCCAGCGGCGCGCCAGGTCGTTGCGGGTGGCCACCTTGATCACCGGGCAGGCGGCCAGCCCGTACGGCGTGCCGCGCCCGGTGGTAAAGACGTGCAGGTTCATGCCGGCGGCCAGCTGCAGGGTGCCGCAGATGAAATCGCTGGCCGGTGTGGCCGCGTAGATCAGGCCCTTCTGGCTCAGCTTCTCGCCCGGCGCCAGCACGCCGCTGATGGCCGCGCTGCCGGACTTGACGATCGAGCCCATCGCCTTCTCGACGATGTTCGACAGCCCTCCCTTCTTGTTGCCCGGCGTGGTGTTGGCGCTGCGGTCGACGCCGCCGCGCGTGAGGTAGGCGTCGTACCAGGCCATCTCGCGGATCATCGCCTCGGCCACCTCGGGCGTGGCGGCGCGCGCGGTCAGCTGGTCGATCCCGTCGCGCACTTCGGTGACCTCGGAGAACATCACGGTGGCGCCGGCGCGCACCAGCAAATCGGTGGCGTAGCCGACCGCCGGATTGGCCGTCACGCCGGAGAACGCGTCGCTGCCGCCGCACTGCACCCCCACCACCAGCTCGGACGCCGGGCAGGTTTCGCGCCGGCGCAGGTCGAGCGCCCGCAGCTGGGTGTCGGCGGTGCGCATGATGGAGTCGATCATCGACTGGAAGCCGATATGGCCCGCGTCCTGCAGGCACACGGTGCTGATGTCGGCGCCGCCGAGGATCGGAATCGAGCCCTTCGGAAACAGGCGCGCCGGTTGCAGCTTTTCACAGCCCAGGCTCACCACCATCGCCTGGCCACCGAAATTGGGGTTCTGGCTGATGTTGCGCAGCGTGCGGATCGGCACCTCGGCGCCGGGCGCATCGATCGCCACGCCGCAGCCATAGCTGTGCTCCAGGCCCACCACGTCGTCCACGTTGGGATACTTCGGCAGCAGCTCGGCCTTGATGCGCGCGACCGCATGCTCGACCACGCCGGCGACGCACTGCACGGTGGTGGTGATGGCCAGGATGTTGCGGGTGCCGACCGAGCCGTCGGCGTTGCGAAAGCCCTCGAAGGTGAAACCGGCGAGCGGCGCCAGCATCGGCGCGGCGCGGGTCGCGATCGGCAAGCCTTCGAGCTCGCGTGCGGCCGGCATGCGCAGCACCGCCTCCGAAATCCAGCTGCCGCGCTCCAGCGCGCGCGCCGCAAAGCCAATCGTGACGTTATAACGCAACACCGGGGCGCCTTCGGCCAGGTCGGCCAGCGCCACCTTGTGGCCCTGGGGCACCGCCTCGCGCAAGACCAGGCCGTCGGCGAACACGGCGCCCGCGGCCAGCCCTCCGTCGTTGACCACGATGGCGACATTGTCGTTTTCGTGCATGCGGATGTACAGTGGCGGGGAGATGTCAGTGGTCATTGTTGTATTTAAGCAAATGGGCTAATGGGGGTATTTTCCCTGTGTTCCGCTGGGCGCCACTCTGTGTGGCGGCGGCCTGGGCGCCCTGTTGACGCATTTTCAGTATGCCATTAAAAACGACAGTTGGCTAGTCCACCTTGCATAATTGGTCGGACCACTTTAAAATGGCCTGACCAAAACAAGACGCCCAAACCGCCATGCTCAAGAAACCCTCGATCCCCAACGACAGCACGCTGCATGAACCGCGGCTCTATCGCGTCGTGGCCGACCGGATCGAGGAGCTGATCGCGGCTGAGGGCATCGCCGCTGGTGCCCGCCTGCCCTCCGAGCGCGACCTGTCGACCAAGCTGAGCGTCAGCCGCGCCTCGCTGCGCGAAGCGCTGATCGCCCTCGAACTCGGTGGCGTGGTCGAAGTGCGCGGCGGCTCCGGTGTGTACGTCAGCGGCACCCACGCCGCCCCGGCCGACCTGCCGGAAGTGGGCCCCGGCCCGTTCGAAGTACTCTCGGCGCGCCGCCTGATCGAGTCCGAGATTTGCGCGATTGCCGCCCGCGTCGCTTCCGACAGCGCAATCGACGCCATCCTGACGGCCGTGATGGCAATGGAGCAGGACCACGACAACTACAGCGGCAACGAGCAGGCCGACCGCAACTTCCACATGGCGATCGCGCGCGCCACCGGCAACAGCGCACTGGTCGGCGCCATCGAGCACCTGTGGAACCAGCGCGGCAGCCTGTGGCACAAACTGAAAGAACATTTCCAAACCGAGGAACTGCGCCAGGAGACGCTGACCGACCATCGCCGCATTTTGCAGGCGATCGTCGCGCACGATCCAGCCGCGGCGCGGCGCGCGATGCGCGCCCACCTCGAGCGCGTCACCAGGACGTTTTCGCGCGGATGAACCAGGCATGAAAAAGAGCAGTAAATTATTGACCACCTTTGACCTCGGCCGCAGCTTGTCTGCACGCCCTCGTCGCAGTGGCACAGGGTACGCGAGGTGTCCTGATCGGCGGGCCGGCAATGACCGGATCGCTTCAACGTCAATCAATAATCAGCAGGAGACAGCCCCATGAAGCAGCACAACAAATCCAATCAACCGACCCTGATTCTGTCGTCGATTACCCTCGCAGTCCTGACGATGATGAACCAGGCGGCAGCGCAGCAAGCGGCTGAGGTGGTACAGCGCGTCGAAGTGACCGGTTCGAGCATCAAACGCCTGGCCAGCGAGGAGGCGCTTCCCGTGACCACCATCCGCGCCGAAGAGTTCGCGCAGCGCGGCATGACCACGCTGGCCGACGTCATGATGGCGCTGCCGCAATCGGCGTCGCTGGCGCCGTCGAACGCCGGTTCGGGCACCAACATCAACCTGCGCGGGCTGGGCGTGAACCGCACCCTGGTGCTGCTCAACGGCCGCCGCCTTGCCAACGAAGCCATCGCCGACGGCTACGCCAACCTGGACGTCATTCCGATGAGCGCCCTGGCGCGCGTCGAGATCCTGCGCGATGGCGCCTCCTCGATCTATGGCTCGGACGCGATCGGCGGCGTGGTCAACTTCATCACCAAACGCGGCTTCGAAGGCGCCTCGATCACGGGTCAGTATGTACAACCCCAAAAGAGTGGCGGCGGTGACGAGCAGCGCGCCAGCGCCACGTTCGGCATCGGCAGCCTGGCCTCCGACGGCTGGAACGTGTACGGCACGATCGACGGCCACCAGCGCAGCCGCCTGGCCTCGAAAGACCGGCTCGAACTGAGCTCGGTCGACCTGCTGACGAGCATCGGGCGCGCGCCCACGCTTGGCAGCGGCGGCTTCGCCATGCCGGCCAACTTCACCACCAGCGCCAACAAGACGGCGCAGAACCCGCGCGTCGCCGCCGGTTGCACGGCGCCCTACTCGATCGTCGGCGCCAAGAGCACCTGTATCCTCGACACCAACGAATACGGCACGGCACTGTACGCCAACCAGCAAGTGACGTTCTACGGCCGCGGCACAAAGAAATTCAGCGAAGACCATTTCCTGACGATCGACTATGTCATCGGCCAGGAATTCATCCTCGGCACCAAGAACCCGACCACCAGCCTGGCCGCCAACGGGATCTCGGCCACCCTGCCATCGACCAGCAAATGGTATCCGGGCAACAGCGGCGGCACCCCGGCAGTGGCAACCTTGAAAGGCGAGCCGCTGATCGTGACCTGGAGCGTGGCCGACCTGGGCCTGGCCCAGACCAAGGACGTGCAGACCAACCAGCGCCTGGCCATCAGCGACGAAGGCCACCTGGGCGACTGGGACTACAAAGCCGGCCTGGTGTACGGCTCGAGCAAGCGCCAGAATTTCTACGACTCCGGCTACGTGAGCGGCCCCGGCCTGATCACCGGCCTGGCCAACGGTTCGCTGAACCCGTTCGCACTGCAGGACCAGGCCGGCAAGGACTACCTGAAGAGCATCTCGGCCGACGGCTCCCTGAACCGCGATTCGAAGAGCACCTTCGCCGGGGTCGACGTCACGGCCAGCCGTCCCTTGATGAAGCTGGGCGGCGGCGACATGGCGCTGGCCGTCGGCGCCGACTTCCACCGCGACACCACGGAAGACACCAAGACCGACATCACCAGCATCGTCACCTACGCCGGCTCGAGCCCGTCGCATGGCCAGGGCGCGCGCAACGTCGCGGCCGTGTACGCCGAGCTGGAAATGCCGTTCACCAAAGAACTGACCGTCAACCTGGCTGGCCGCGATGACCGTTTCAGCGACTTCGGCAACACCTTCAATCCGAAGGCCAGTTTCCGCTACGAGCCGATGAAGACCTTGATGTTCCGCGGCTCGGCCAATACCGGCTTCCGCGCCCCGACCCTGTTCGACCGCTACGGCTACCGCCTGCCCGGTGCGACCACCACCACCTCGTCGAAGTGGGACGATCCGAAGCTGTGCCCAAGCCCGACTCCGGCCATCGCCGGCACCGGTAAACCGCTGGCAGGCTACGTCGCCTCGGCCGTGTGCAACGTGTCGCTGCCAAAACAGACCGGCAGCAACGCCGACCTGATCCCGGAAAAATCGCGCGGCTACACGCTCGGCATGGTGATCGAGCCGACCAAGCGTTCGACCATTTCGATCGACTACTGGAACGTGCGCATGACCGACATGCTGGCCAACTTGCCAGAGCAGGCTTACTTCCTCGATCCGGTCAAATACAACGACCTGTTCGTGCGTAACGCCGACGGCACGCTGGCCTTCATCAAGAACGTGACGATGAACCTGGGTGGCCAGAAGGCAGCCGGGATCGATATCTCGGGCGGCTATGTGTTCCCCGAAATGGCGGCGGGCCTGTTCAAGGTGCGCCTGGACGGCACCTACCTGACCCAGTTCGACAACCAGCTCGAGAAAGACAGCCCGTTCGTCTCGAACATCGGCCAGTTCGGCCTGGCCAGCAACGGCACCACCAGCAGCCTGCCGATCATCACCTTCCGCTGGAAGCACACGCTGACGATGCAGTGGTCGAAAGGCGACTGGGCTGCCCAGCTGACCCAGAACTACAACTCGAAATACACCGACCAGAACCTGATCGCGGCCCAGTACTACCGCAACATCAACAGCTACAAGGTGTGGAACATGACGACCACGTACAACGGCATCAAGCATGTGCAGATCGTCGGCGGCATCACCAACTTGCTTGACGCGAATCCGCCGGTCACAAACCACAGCGGCTATTCCTTCGGCTACCTGAGCAGTGCGGCCAGCCCGATCGGCCGTTCATTCAACCTGCGCGCAACGTACAACTTCTAAGCGCGTTGTTGCCCTTCGCGCCCCCGTCGACGCATGCGTCACGGGGGCGTTTTTTCTTATCTCAGCCTGTACCGATCAACCATGCGCCTGTTCCTGTTCGCCGTCTGCCTGCTCGCTATTGCCGCTTCGGCCCAGGAGCCGCGCCATCCCCAACTGAGCGCCGCACAGGCGGCCAGCTACTCAATGACTGAGGTGCTCAAGTATGTCGGCCAGGCCGGCAAGGAGCGCATCGATCCCTGGAATCCGCTGGCCGACCCGCTGGCGCAAGGCGCTGCGTTCATGGCCGACTATGTGGTCGACACCAGCGCCGAGGCGAACGGCGCCACGGTTTTCAATACAGTCCAGGCGGCCATCGACCGCGCCGTCAGCGACACCCACGCGGCCAGCCGGGTCTATATCGAGCTACGCCCCGGTTCCTACCATGGCCTGGTCTACGTGCCGCCGGCGGCAGTGGCCATCACCATGTTCAGCAACGACGCCGACGCGGCCCGTACGCGCTTGCGCGCCAACCTCGACGCCGGAATGACTGGTGAAGCCTACGCGCTGCGCTACGGCGCCCAGTTCGCCGGCGCCGCTCCGGCGGTGGCGGCCATGCATGCATCGCTGCGCGAGAAGGCGATCATCGACACCATCGGCACGCCCGTGCTGTGGGTGCGCAACGACGGCTTCCAGGCCCGCAACATCACGGTCGAAAATTTCTACAACGAGGATCGCGCGCATCCCGATTGCCTGGATCCAGCCTGCCAGCACATGAACCCGACGCGCCAGTACGCGCGCGGTCCGCACCAGGCGGTGGCGGTGCTGGTCGAGGCGGCCGACAAGGTCCAGTTCGAGAACGTGCGTTTCATCGGCAACCAGGACACCCTGTTCTTGCGCTCGGCGGCCCCGGGCATCACGGTGCGCAGCTTTTTCCACAAGTCCTACGTCGAGGGCGACGTCGATTTCATTTTCGGCGACACGATCGCCTATTTCTACAAGTGCGAGGTCAAGACCCTTGGCAGCCGCACCTCGCATGCCTACGCGGTCGCGCCGAACACCAACTACCGCTCGCGATACGGCTTCGTGTTTGACGATTGCGATTTCAGCAACGACGGCAGCGCCAACGCGCTGGCCGGGAAGTTCTTTCTCGCCCGCCAGTGGTTCCACCGCCAGAAATGCACGCCCTACGGGCCCCTGGCGGGTGAACCGGACTACCGCTGCACGCTTGGCGAAATCGACGCCTACGCCGCCCCGCGCGGCACGGTCTCGAAGACGGTGCTCGAAACGGTGGGCAAGACGGTGGTCATGAATTCGCGGATCGGCGCCCACATCGATCCCCAGCACCCCTGGTCGGACTGGAACACGCGCGGCGCGCGCTCGTTTCGCCCGGTGCAGTACGACTCGGACGACTACTGGACCAACCTGGAGAAGGCCGGGATCGAGCCGGCGCGCCGGCTCGGCTACCCGCGTTTGCCGCGCGAACCCTATCTGGCCGAATTCAACAACCGCTACACGCGACCTTAATGGTGCTTTTTCGCATGCCCGGTGTACGGGTGCGCAAAAATACTCTAATATATTAGTCAAACGTTTAACCACTTGACTGAGACGCCCCATGCCACCACTTCACACCACGCTGATGCGTGCCGCCGCGCTGTTCATCCTGGCCACGTCCCTGCCCGGCCAGCCCTGTTTTGCCCAAGGCGCCAGGGCCATCGCGAGCGCCCCCTTCTCCGACGCGTTCGCGCCCAAGGCCGTGCTCGAGGTGATGCAGCAGGTGGCAAACTGGCAGCTGGCCAACCCCAGCGGCCATCCGGCGACCGACTGGACCCAGGCCGTAGGCGACACCGGCATGATGGCGCTGGCCGGCATCTCGGGCCAGGCCAGCTACCGCGACGCGATGCTGGCGATGGGCGAGAAGAATGGCTGGAAACTGGGCCCGAACCGTTACCACGCGGACGACCAGATCGTCGGCCAGACCTATGCCGAGTTGTATTTGCAGCTGCGCGAGCCAAAGATGATCGCCGCCATGCGTGCCCAGTTCGACGAGCTGCTGGCCAACCCGCACGAAGGCCCGCTGCTATTTACCGTGAAAGGGAATCAGGACCGCTGGTCCTGGTGCGACGCGTTGTTCATGGCGCCACCCGCCTGGGCGCGCCTGTACGCGGCCACTGGCGAGCAGCGTTACCTGGATCTGGCGGTGAACCACTGGTGGCGCACTTCGGACTACCTGTACGACAAGGAAGAACACCTGTATTTCCGCGACAGTAACTACTTCGAGCGGCGCGAGGCGAACGGCCAGAAGGTGTACTGGAGCCGCGGCAACGGCTGGGTCATGGGCGGTCTGGTGCGCATGCTGCAGTACCTGCCCTCGAACCACCCGGCGCGCGCCCGTTTCGAGCAGCAATTCAAGCAGATGGCAGCGCGCCTGGTCACGCTCCAGCAGGACGATGGCATGTGGCGCGCCAGCCTGCTCGACCCGGCCAGCTATCCGATGAGGGAGACCAGCGGCACCGGTTTGTACACCTATGCCTTTGCCTGGGGAGTGAACCAGGGCCTGCTCGAACGGGCGCGCTTCGAACCGGCGGCGCGGCGCGCCTGGAGCGCGCTGGTGGTGAGCGTGCAGGCCGACGGCAAGCTGACCCACGTGCAGCCGATCGGGTTGGCACCGAAGGCGTTCGACGAGAATGCCACCGAGGTGTACGGCGTCGGCGCCTTCCTGCTCGCCGGCAGTGAAATGTACCGCATGGCTTTGCAGGAACAGGCAAGGCCGCGGCTGGTCACGGTGCGCAATCCGGCCGACTTCCACCGCGCCGACGAGTTGGTGCAACTGGCGCCCGGGGCCGCCAGCGCAGTGATGGACGGCGCCACCTCGCGCATCCTCACCAGCCAGCTGCAAGACCATCGGCTGCTGTTCCAGGCCACGCTGGCGCCCGGCGAGACGCGCAGCTACCTGTTGTTCGACGCGGCGCAACTGCCGGCCTTGCCACCGCCGGACGTCAAGGCCCACGCGCGTTTCGTCCCTGAGCGGCTCGACGACTTCGCCTGGGAGAACGACCGCATTGCGCACCGCATGTACGGCCCGGCCATCATGCACGATCCAAAGGAGAAGCTGGTCAGCAGCGGCGTCGACGTCTGGGTCAAGTCCGTCCGCAGCCCCGTCATCGACAAGTGGTACAAGGCCGGCGATTATCACCAGGACCATGGCGAAGGGCTGGATTTCTACAGCGTCGGCAACGGCCGCGGTTGTGGCGGGCTTGGCATCTTCGACGGCAAGGCCCTGTACAACCCGGCCAATTTCAGCAGCTGGAAAGTGCTGGCCGACGGCCCGCTGCGGGCCCAGTTCGAACTGAGCTTCGACGCCTGGGATGCGGGTGGACGCAAGGTGTCGGAGCTGCGCCGGATCACGCTCGACGCCGGCTCCAGCTTCAGCCGCGTGGAAAGCCGGTTTTCCGGTACGCGGCCGCTGCTGCTTGGGGTCGGCATCACCGAGCGCAAAGGTGACGGCCATTACACGCAAGAGCGCGTGGCTGGCTCGATGAGCTACTGGGAGCCGCAGCACGGCGCCGACGGCAGCATCGCTTGCGCTGTGATCGTCGGCGCCGGCGCCAGCTTCGCCGAGCATGCCGGGCAATACCTGGCGCTGGCCAGGGTCCGGCCGCCAAAGGTATTCACCTACTATCTGGGCGCGGGTTGGAGCAAGGGCGACTTCGCCGACGCCAACGCCTGGGACGCATATGTGCGGCGCTTTTCGCAAGGCCTGGCCGCGCCGCTCGTGATTCGTTGAGCAGTCGCGAGATCGTCATTCCCGTGCGCGGGAACGGCGAGTCACATGTTGTACGCTGAGGCGTCTTCGCAGACTGACGTGACCAGCAGGGCCGTCATCGCCTCCGCCGGCATGGCGGCGGCATACAGCCAGCCCTGGTAGCTCTCGCAGCCGTGTGTGCGCAGGAACGCCAGCTGCTCGCACGTCTCCACGCCTTCGGCCACCAGTGTCAGGCCCAGGTTATGCGCGAGCGCGATGATGGCGCGCGAAATGGCGACGTCGTTTTCGTCGCTTGGCAAATCGCGGATGAAGCTGCGGTCGATCTTGAGCGTGCTCACCGGCAGCGCCTTCAGGTAGGCCAGCGAGGAATAGCCGGTGCCGAAGTCGTCGAGCGCCACGCTGCAGCCATTGTCGACCAGGGCCTGGATCTGGAGGCAGGCTTGCTCCGGTTGCGCCATTGCCACCGATTCGGTGATTTCGACTTCGAGCAGCCGGGCCGAGGCGCCGGTGCGCGCCAGCGTGGCCGCGACGTTGGCCGCGAAGTCGGGCTGGTTGAAGTGCTGGGCCGAAAAATTGACCGCCACTCGCAGTGGCGTGCCGGCGCGCTCCCATGCTGCAATCTGGCGGCACGCCGTCTCCAGCACCCAGTCCGACAGCGCCAGGATCAAGCCGGTGGCCTCGGCCATCGGAATGAAGCGCGCCGGCGGAACCTCGCCCAGCTGCGCGTCGTGCCAGCGCAGCAGCGCCTCGGCGCCAATCACGGCGCCGGTGGCGACGTCGACCTTGGGCTGGTAGTGCAGGCGCAGCGCCGCGCTGGCAATGGCTTCCTTCAGTCGCGTGTGCAAGCGCATGTCATCGTGCACCCGCTTGTCCATCGCCGGCGAATAGCAGGCGTAGCCGCCGCGCCCGGCGCGCTTGGCCTGGTACATCGCCATGTCGGCGTAGCGCAGCAAGGTATCGCAGTCACTTGCGTCGTCGGGGAAGAACGACACGCCCAGGCTGCCGCCCGAGTAGACGTCCTGGCCCTGCACCTGATACACGTTTTGCAGCGAGGCGAGCAGCTTGGCGGCCACCCCCAGCGCGTCTTCCGGGCGCGCCATATCGGCCAGCAAAATCGCGAATTCGTCGCCGCCCAGGCGCGCCAGCAGGTCGTTGGCACGCAGCCCGGAGCGGATCCGCGCCCCCACCTGCACCAGCAGCGCGTCGCCGGCCGCGTGGCCGAAGCTGTCGTTGATGTTCTTAAAATTGTCCAGGTCGAGGAACAGCACTGCCACCCTGGCGCCGCTGCGCGCCGCGCGCGCCAGCGCCTGGTTCAACTGCAAGCCCAACAGCCAGCGGTTGGGCAGCCCGGTCAACTCGTCGTGGGTGGCACGGTGGCGCAGCGACTCTTCGAAATTCTTGCGCTCGCTCAGGTCGCGCACGTAGGCAATTGCGTGCGCACCGGCATCCGCATCTTCCCAGTAGCCGAGCGAAATATCGACCGGCACGATGCTGCCGTCGCGCCGCATCAGCTTGAGGTCGGCCGAGCCCATCGCGCTCGATGTGGGCCGTTGAAAATACTGGCGGATCGCTGTCGCGTGGTTGCGCCGCAAGTGCTCCGGGAGGAACAGGTCGACATTGCGGCCGATCAGCTCATCTGGCGTGTAACCGGTCAGCCTGGTCGTCGCCGGATTGGCCATCAGGATATCGCCGTCGGCGTCCACCCATAGAATCGCGTCGGGCGCCGCATTCAGGGTGACGTTCTCGCGCAGGTATTGGGCTTTTAGCTGATGCAGGGGACGGATCAGGGCCGCGTTGACGGTGACGTGGAACAGGTACAGGTACGCTGTGAGCTTGTAGGCATGCGCCAGGCTGTTCGCCAGCTCCTGGTCCAACACCCCCAGCCGCGTGCCATACAGGTCCGACAGCGCCGAAAGGGTAATGGCGAACGCCAGCGCGGCGCGGCCCTCTTTTTCGAGCAGTGCCCGGTGGCGCCACAGGATTACCAGCGTCAGCAGGTGCACGCTGATGACCAGCCATTCGAGGCTGAACTTCCAACGGGTCAGGCCGCTGCCGGCGACGAACAGGGGTGTCACCCAGTCCTGTCGCAGCATCCCGAACACGCCGATACCGGCCACCAGCAGCAGCATGCCCGCCAGGGTCGAGGAGCGGCCGCGGCCAACCAGTTGCCAGCGCGCCGGATAGGCCAGGTAGGCCAGGAAGGTGAACGCGGCCAGCATGCGCGCGGCCAGCCAGAAATAGCCCGATTTTTGCGGCGAATTGGGCGTGAACGCGTCGGGCATGCCAAGCGACGAGAGCAGGTGCAGCAGGTCGAGCAGGCCAACCCCGAGGAAACCGATGGCCAGCATGGTGACGGCCGTCTTGCGCTCGCGCAGGACGGCGTAATAACCGGTCACGAACACCAGCATCGCCACCACCACCGACACCAGTTCGACCAGCGTATGCCAGAACACGATCCGGCCCGGGTCGATCGGCGTCTGCGATCCCGGCTGGCCGAGCAGCCAGTACAGCGGCAAGGCCGCCACCAGCAAACTCCAGCCGGGCAACATCTTGAAGGACAGGGTGGAGCTCTTGTTGATGGCATGACTCCGCACGTGGAATGGCCCGCACCGGTAGCAGCGGGTCGGGGCGATTGTCTCAAAAATTGTCAAATTAAACATTGATGTGAATCAAATTTGAACCAGCGGCAGGCGCGCGCCGCGATCCGGGCGGGCACCGTATCATGACCCTGACAGCCACGCTGGGGACGGGAATGAAACCTTTGGATGACGCCGCCAGGACGCTGGCGCTTGAACTGCTGGCCCAGGTCGAAGAACTGAGCCTGGCAACCGTACGCCCGGATGGTTATCCGCAGGCGACGACGGTCAATTTCGCCAGCGACGGCCTGACCTTATATGTTGGCATCGGCCTGGACAGCCAAAAGGCCCACAACATCCGGCAAGAGCCCAGGGTGTCGCTGACGGTCTGTCCAGCCAATCTGCCCTGGGACCGGATACGGGCGCTGTCGATGGGCGGGCGCGCTGACATCATCGCCGACGCCGACGAAATGGCGCGTGCGGCCAGCCACCTGATGAAGCGTTTCCCCCAGCTTGCCGCACTGCAGGAAGGCACCACGGCCCTGCCTTGGGCTGGCGCGCTGTTCATCCGCATCACGCCAGAAGTCATTTCCGTGATCGACTACGAGCAGGGCTTCGGCCACAGCGCGCTGTATTCGTTGCCTTAAGCGGGTTCAGGCAAGACCGGCAAACGCGTGCTTGAGCGCGTTGATGTCGAGCTTTTTCATTTTCATCATGGCCGCCATCGCGCGCTGCGACTTGCTCGTGTCCGGGTCGGTCAACATTTCCGGCAACACGCGCGGCACCACCTGCCACGAAGCGCCAAATTTGTCCTTGAGCCAGCCGCACTGCTGGGCATTCTCGTCGCCGCCAGCACTCAACCGATCCCAATAGTAGTCGACCTCGTCCTGGCTGTCGCAATGGACCTGGAACGAAATCGCCTCGTTGAATTTGAAGACCGGCCCACCATTGAGGGCCGTGAAGCCCTGCCCTTCCAGTTCGAACACGACCGTCAGCACGCTGCCCGGTTCCTTGCCATGGATGTCGCGGCCGGCCTCGCCATAGCGCGACACCAGGGTAATTTTGGAGTTGGGGAAAATGGCAGTGTAGAAATCGGCGGCCTGCTCAGCCTGGTCATCGAACCACAAACACGGCGTGATTTTTTGTATGCTGCGCATGGCACCCTCCAGATTGAAAAGCTTGCCTATTGTGCCACGATATCGCGCATCGGCGCGTGATGCTCGAAGGTGCGCCAGCGCACGGCAGGCGCAGTGCGGCGGCGTTAAGCTGTGCGCCAGTTCGTTGGAACAGGAGGTCATCATGCCACGAGGAGCCAGCCCGAAACGCGAACGCGAATACAAGGAACTGAAGGGCAAGTTCAAACAGGAAGGCCGTTATCGGGGCCGTGAAGAAGAGGTGGCGGCGCGCATCGTCAACCGCCAGCGCGCCGAGCATGGCGAAACCCGCGGCGCCAAACGCTAGTTCAGGCCGAGGCCAGGGCGGTGCGTACCGTCTGCGCGTCGGCCGGGCGCACCACGCGCGCCACTTCGCGGCCATCGCGCAGGATCACCAGCGTGGGCCACAATTTGATGCGGAAGGATCGGCCCAGGGCACGTCCCGGACCATCCTCGATCTTCAGGTGGCCCAGTTCGGGCTGTTCCGCCAGCGCAGCCTCGATCTGTGGCGCGCAAGAGCGGCAGATCGAGCACCAGTCGGTGCCGAAATCGAGCACCACCAGGCCCGGCAAGGCGTCGATTGCGCTGCGTTCAGCATGTGCGGTTTGGTAGCTTGCCATATTTAAGTCGAATAGCGCGTATTGGGTTCAGTCCCACGATGTAGCCGAAGCATAGCGCAGATGCGCTTTAACCGTCGCGACCGTCCAGACGGGCGCGCCACAGGTAAGGCGCATACACGGCCAGGTATATCAGGAAGGCGACACTCCAGCAAGCCGCCGCGGCCACGAGGCAGGCGTCACGCCAGGCCAACGGCCCCAGCGCGGCGCACAGGCGCAGCACGGCCCCGGCCTGGACCAGCCCGAACATCACTGGCTCGGCGCGCCCCGTCTTCAAGGGACGACCGGTGTGGCCGAGCGTGGTGCGCGTCATCATGCCGATGATCAGGCCGGCCATCGAGCCGACCGTCAAGGCATGAAACGCGGCACTCGAGGAGACGACACCCAAGGCGGCCAGTGCCAGCAAAAAGAAGCCAACCGGGATCCAGGCGTAGGCCAGATGCAAGCTCCACAGCAAGGGCACGCCCAGCGTGCGTTGCGGCTGCCAGCCGACCAGGCGCACCAGGATGGCGCAGCCTGCCGCCACCGCCAGCGCGGCCACGGCGGCCGGCGCCAGCCCGAAGGTCCAGCCAAGGCTGGCGCCGGCCGTCAAGGCCAGCGCGATCTGGTCGCGGCGCGGATGCACCAGCGGTTCGGTGCCCGGCGCGCCGTTACGCGTGAACATGGGAATCACACGCGCCCCGATCACCGATTCGATCACCACGATTACCAGGATGGCCGCCTGCACCGGCACCGTTGGCGCCAGCGCGAGCCAAGCGAGCGCGCTGGCGTGGTACAGCACGTTGGCGAGCGTGAGCAAGCCAAGCAGGCCGACCAGGAACAGGTTGCGCTTGTTGCCCGAACGGGTCAGCACCTGGTACAGCGGCCAGCCGGCCAGCGGCAGGAACAGCAGGTCGATCGGCGCCGCCAGGCCCTCCGGCGCGGCCAGCATCGCCAGCCGCCCGGCCAGCCAGAGTGCCGCCAGTGCCGCCAGCTGGCTGCCGCGCGGCGTATCGAGCCCGGTCCAGGTGCGCCCCGCCGTATACAGGAAGCCAATGATCACGGCGATCGCCATGCCGAACACCATTTCGTGCATGTGCCAGCCCAGGCCGACTTGCTGCCACCCGATAAACAGGCCAAGGTAGCGCGCCACCCAGAGCGGGACACTGAGCGCCGCGAAGCTGGCCGCCAACAGGTAGAACGGTCGAAATCCAAGGCGCCAGAGCGGATGATCGGCACGCGCAATGACGGGTTCCTCGATAGGATGCAGGTTCATGAAGTGCTTTCGCTTTAAGATGCATTTTAAATACTACTTTAAACGGCGCCCTCGCACAAGGCCTGCACCGTCATTTCCAGGTTTTCCTAACCCAAATCAAGGAATTTGAAAAAGGCCCGTGCGCGCTGCCGATTCTTATGGACCACCGCAGATCTCTCGCTTACGCTGGATCAGTCTTAATCAGGAAGCGTCCGCCATGAAAACCGAAATCTTCAAAATCCCCGAACTGCAGGACAAGGAAAACGCCTTCGTCCTGGCACGCGTGCTGCAGCCGATGAAGGGGGTCTCGCAAGTGAGCGCCTCGCTCGCCCAGCAGCGCCTCACCGTGCTGTTCGACTCCACCATCATCAGCAGCGCCGAGCTGCGCGAGGCAATGAGCGGCGCCGGCTTCAACGCCGCGCCCGCACCGGCCGGCGGCTGCTGCGGCGGTTGCTGCGGCTAGATCTATCGCTGGCGCGGCTCCGATTCGCTGGCCAGGCGGTGTTCGACGGCGTACACGGCAGCCTGTACCCGGCTGCTCAGCTTGAGCTTCTTGAGCACATTCTGGACATGGATCTTGACTGTGCTCTCGGCCAGGTCGTGCACCCGCGCGATCACCTTGTTGCTCTCGCCACGCGCCAGGCCGGCAAGGATCTCGCGCTCGCGCGGGGTCAGCTTGTCCAGTTCGGAGGCGACCGATACTGGCGCCCCGCCCTGCAACTGAGCCACCAGTTTGGCCGTCATGGCCTCGGCCACCACGGTCTCGCCGGCGGCGGCGCGCCGAATCCCGCGCACCAGGGTATCGGTCTCGATGTTCTTGATCAGGTAACCGCAGGCGCCGGCCCGCATGGCCACCGACAGGTCGGACGCATCCTCGGACACGGTCAGCATCAGGATCGCGGTGTGCGGACAGTCCTGGCGCATCAACTGGAGCGTCTCCACCCCCGACATGCCCGGCATGTTCAGGTCCAGCAGCACCACGTCGGGCTGCAACTGCTGCGCGCGCTTGATGCCTTCGACCCCGTCGGCCGCCTCGCCTACCACGTTAAATTCCGGATGGCGCTGCAGCAGTGAGCGTATCCCGCTGCGAAACAGCGAGTGGTCGTCGACCAGCAAGACGCTGATGATCTTTACTTCGTTTTCCATATGATGCTTCTCTCCTGACCGGTTCATGCCGCGCGCCTTTGCGCCTGCGGCAACTGCAATGTGACGATGGTACCGCTGTCGGGCGCAGAGTGCACGTTCAACGTCGCGCCGATGCGCTGGGCGCGTTCGCGCATGATGTGGATACCGACGTGCTGTTCGCCCAGCGCCGCCTGCTGCGCCGGATCGAAGCCGCTGCCGTCGTCGGCGATCGTCAGGCTGAAATCCTGGTGGTCGCGCAGCGCGATGCTCACCGCGCTGGCGCCGGCATGCTTGCGCACGTTCGACAGCGCCTCCTGCACGATGAACAGCAACTGCAGCTGCTGCTCGCGCGGGAACGGTGCGCCGTCCATGTCCGCCTCCAGCGTGGCGACGATGCCGGTCTGGCGGCGGAATTTGTCGACCGCGCTTTCGAGCGAACCTAGCAAGTCGCCCTCGGCCAGGCCGCTGCGG
This sequence comes from Pseudomonadota bacterium, assembly GCA_040390195.1. GTDB lineage: Bacteria > Pseudomonadota > Gammaproteobacteria > Burkholderiales > Burkholderiaceae_D > Telluria_A. Next base: position 61,144 of record JAZJYV010000003.1, read on the forward strand.
AAATTGAGAAGCAGTTCGCGCACGTCGGCGTAGCTCTCCTGGACGCCCGTGCGCAGGGCGGGCACGATCGAGGCCACATCGTCCAGCTGGCCGGCGGCCAGGGACTGGTCCAGCATCTGCACCTGTAGATTGAGGAAGTTGAGCCCCTGGGCGATGCTGTCGTGCAGGCCCTGTGCCACCAGGTTACGCTCCTCCGAGACCGCCATTTCGCGCTCGCGCTCGCCCAGCCGCAGGTTCTCGATCGCCACCCCGAGCAGCTGGCCCAGCGTTTCGAGCAAGGCGTGCTCGCGCAGGTCGAACGTTTTCGGTTTGCGAAAGTGCAGGTTGAAAATCCCCAGATGCTGCTCGTGCGCGTGAATGTGGAATACCGATACCGTGACGTAGCCTTCACGATGGCATTGCAGCTGCTGTGCGCGGTCGATGAAACGCAGGTCATGGACCACCGCGACCTGTGCCGCGACCGCCTCGCCGCACAGGCAATCGCCCACTTTGATGCAATGCTCATTGTCGACCAGTTCTTGCGATATCCCGTGGTGCACCACCATGTGCAGGTTGCCGCGCCCCGCTTCAAGCACCCGCACCGAGCCGCCGTCGGCCTCGAAAAAACTGCTGATGCGCTGCATGAAGCCTTCGCACAGCGATTCGAGTTGCTGCGGGCGCTGCAGGAAGGCGGCGCTGTCGTAGAGCAGGCCCAGTTCGCGGTTCTGGTATTCGAGCGTCGCGGTCTTGCTCTTGACCAGCTCCTCGAGGTTGCCGTACAAGGACTGCAGGCGGTCGGCCATCTGGTTGAAGCCTTGCGCCAGTTCGCCGAATTCGTCGCGGCTCTCCACCGCCAGGCGCACCTCGAACTGTTTTTCCTTCATGTGCCCGATCCCCTCGTGCAGCCGGTTCACCGGTTCGATGATCAGGCTGTACATCAGGTAGACCAGGCTGACGGTGCCCACCAGCGCCATCGCCAACAAGGCCAGTTGCGAGGCGCGCAGCCAGAAGGTGCGCGCCTCGCTGTCAAGTTCGATTTTCTGCACCAGCGCGTTGACGCGTCCGACGAAGCCGTCGGTGCTGAGGCGGTAGGTGATCAGGCTGGCGCGCTGGCTGGCGCCGGTCTGGCCGAGCGCCTCCTGCGCGGCAGGACGCAGCAATTCGCGCCATTCGGACTCGATCTGCGCGAAATCGTGCTGAATGCGTGCTGCCGGGGGCAGGAACAGGGGCCGCTGCGGGTCACCCTGGCGCAACAGGACCAAGGTGGCGTCGATCGCGCCCAGTTGCTGTTCGGCCGCGGCGCGCAGGCGCGTCAGGCCGGGTTGCTCGTTCAGACGCTCGAGCTGCAGCGCCAGGCGGTAGCTGTTCATGCGCAGGCTGCCGGTGTCATTGATGGCCGCTGCGCTGCCCTCGAGCTGCCAGGACAGCAACAACGTGCAGCCGATCGCCCCCAGGGCCAGCGTCAGGAAGCCAAAAAGAGCGCCGACGATCTTGGTCGACAGTTTTCGCTGGGGCCCGCTCGCCTTCACCTAGCCACCTGTCTGCGCCATGAAGCGCACGATTTTTTCCGGCTGTTCGCGGAAATCATGCTGTTGCGGCTTCAGTTCGATGGCAGCCCGGATCGCCGTTTCAAGCTCGGCGTCGCTGGCGCCGGCACGCAGCAGGGGCCGCAGTTCCATGCTCTGCTCCTGCCCCAGGCACAGGTACAGCGTGCCGTCGACGGCCAGCCGCACCCGGTTGCAGGTGGCGCAGAAATGCTGCGACATGGGCGTGATGAAGCCGATACTGGCGCTGCCGTCGGGCGTCGCAAGGTAGCGCGCCGGTCCGCCACCGAGTTCGAGCGCCTGTTCCACCAGGGAGAAACGGGCGCGCAGCCTGGCCTGGATGGGCCCGAGTTCGAGCAAGGCGGTGTTGCGGCCGGTGGCGCCCATCGGCATCGCCTCGATCAGGCGCAAAATGAAGCCTTGCTCGATGCAAAACGCGGCCATGTCGTCGATCTGGTGCTCATTTACGCCGCGCATGGCGACCATGTTGATCTTGATCGGGGCGAAGCCGGCGGCCTTGGCCGCCACCAGGCCGTCGAGAATCTGCGGCAGGCTGTCGCGCCCGGTGATCTGCTCCATGCAGGCGCGGTCGAGCGAATCGAGGCTGACGTTGATGCGGCCCACGCCGGCCACGCGCAGCGCCTGCGCGTGGCGCGCCAGGCGCGTGGCGTTGGTCGAGAGCGACAGGTCGTCGATGCCCGGCAGTGCCGACAGCCGCGCGGCCAGTTGCGGCAGGTCGCGCCGCAGCAGCGGCTCGCCACCGGTCAGGCGCAGGCGCCGCGTGCCCAGGCGCGCGAAGGCGGCCACCACCCGTTCGATCTCGTCGAAAGTGAGCCAGTGGCGCGGCTCCTCGAAGCCGGTGAACCCCTTCGGGATGCAGTAGGTGCAGCGCAGGTCGCAGCGGTCGGTGACCGACAGGCGCAGGTATTCGATGGTTCGGCCAAAGCGGTCACGTAGCATCGCACGGCCCTCAAGTTAGAAGATGGTTTCATTGTAGCGGCGCGGCGCGGCGCTGGCTGTGCCCCTCTCGGGGTAGGCGTGCTAGCTATAAAGAACTAGAAATCGTCGCAACGGGAAACGCATGGGTTCCCTCGATACGCTGCGTCCCATTCGGCGGCCTATGGGTGCGCGCCTGCGCGGGAACGGCGATGTGGCCGAGAAATCGGATCGAAAAGCGCAGCGCCCCAGGCAAAACCGGGGCGGCCCCCGGTTCATTCGCCTGGGGTCCGCCCCTAATGCCGCTAAGTTAAGCCCGTCGTTCCCGCGCAGGCGGGAACGATGGGCTATAGGTCAACAATCGAGCTTAAGTTAACGCCATTAGGGTCTGACCCCGGTTTGCAGACGCCAGCGCAACCGGGGTCAGACCCCCGAAAAGAAAAACCGGGGTCTGACCCCTATGTCATTTTGCTTGCCATGCAACAGTTGCTGGCCGGCCGCGTCGAGCACGCCTCCGGGCCGTAGCCCAGGGGTCAGACCCCGGTTTTTCTGTTGGAGGTCTGACCCCGGGTTTGAAGACGCCAGCTCAACCGGGGGCCGGCCCCGGTTTTGCCTGGGGCGCTGCGCTTTTCCATTCTACTGGACCAGCGGGCTGTCGGCGCCTTCAAGCGTGACACCTTCGATGCTGGACTGCCCAACCAGGATTTGCAGGTATTGATGCAGCGCGCGCTGCCAGCTTTGCGCCGCCAGGTAGTCGGCAATTTGCGCATGCACCGCCTCGAACGGCAGCACCTTGCCGTCGATCCGCCTCAGCACTTGCACGATATGCAAGCCAAACCGGGTCTCCAGCAGCCGTGCGGACAGCTCGCCCGGCGCCAGCCGAAACACCAGTTGCTCGAATTCGGGCACGCTCTGGCCGCGCGTGAGCTGGCCCAGGCTGCCGCCCAGCGCCCCCGAGGCGCAGTTCGAATACTGGCGCGCCAGCTCGTCAAATCGCTCGGGATGGCACTGCAATTCCTCCAGCACCGCTTCACCGGTGCCGCGCAGCAGCTCCAGCGGCGCCGTCGGCGTGACCTGGAACAGGATGTGGCGCGCCTCGACCAGTTCGCCGTAGGAAAAGCGCGCCTGCTGCTGCTGGTGGTAGCGCCGGCAGGCCACCTCGTCCGCCTGCGGCACCGTCACCTCCTGTGCCAGCAGCGCCTCGATGCGCGCCTCGTCATCCATGCCCGGCATGGCCAGGCGTAGCGCCTCTTGCTGCAGCACGCTGCGCAGCACCAGTTCATTGACTGCTTGCTTGAGTGGGTTGCTCGCATGCTGGTGGTGCGCCAGCTCGCGCTCCACCGCCAGGTCGTCGATCTCGATGCCGTTTACTGCAATGCCCATGATGGTCTCCTCGGATCAGCGGCGGCGCACCAGCTGGAAGGCGCGGCCAAGGTAGCCGACGGCGCCGAAGCCGCTCCAGACGTGCACCAGCCGGGTAAATGGAAAGAGCACGAACAAGGACATGCCCATGAACAGGTGGATCTTGAACACCAGCGGCGCATCGAGGATGAAGCCTGCGGCACCGCCGCGCAGCGTGACCACGTGCTGGGCCCAGTTCATCAACTGCACCATCATGTGGCCATCCAGGTGCGAGGCCGATGCGACGATCGAGGACAGGCCGAGCAGCAAGGTGGTCAGGATCCACAGCATCACGACCTTGTCCTTGAAGGTGGTCACCGCGCGCAGCCGGTCGTTGCCGAAACGGCGCGCCAGCAGGATCAGCACGCCGGCCAGGCACAGGCTGCCCATCAGGCCACCGGCGGCCATCGCCACCAGTTGCTTGGCGCCGTGCGAGACGCCCAAGCTGTCCCACACCCACACCGGCGTGAGCAGCCCGGCCAGATGGCCGAACAACAGACCGATGATCCCGACGTGGAACAGGATGTTCCCCAGGCGCAGGCTGCCGCGGTGCAGCATCTGGCTCGAATCGGACTTCCAGGTGTACTGTTCGCGGTCAAAGCGCACCAGACTGCCAAGCAGGAACACCGCCAGCGCGATGTAGGGGTAGACCCCGAAGATGAATTGGTGAAGATGGTCCATTGTGTGCTCCTCTACGCGGCCTTGGGCGCGGCGGGCCGGGCCTTCGGATAGAAATTGATCGGGTGGGCGCCGCCGGGCTGGGTCTTGAGCAGCGGTTCGACACCGTCGACGCCGGGCCCGAAGGTTTCCAGCGCCTCGTCCATGTCGCGCACCGGCGGCTCGCTGAGGACTTCGGCGGCCACCGGGCTGAGCATTTCCAGCACCGTGAACAGGCCGGCGTACGGGCTGTCGTTGGCGGCCAGCTTGCGCCCGATGTGGGCCAGCACATGCACCGCGTCCGATAGCAGGCGCGCTGCCTCGGCTGCGCTTTGCTGCGACAGGAATTCGAGGAACAGCGGCACGAAATCGGGCAAGTCGTCGCCCTGCATTTCCAGCCCGTGGCGCTTGTATTCCTCCATCAGGTCGACCATGGCCTGCCCCCGGTCGCGCGATTCGCCGTGAATGTGCTCGAACAGGTGCAGCGAATGGGCCGGATTGCGGTCGAACGTCATCACGTAGTTCTGCTGCAGGTCGATCAGCCGGGTCCCGGCCAGGTAACCCAACAGCGGCAGCAGCGGCGCGTGCAGCGAGGGCGTGGCGGCCATCATGCCGGAAAGCGCGGGCAAGGCCGCCAGCAGTTCAGGCTCGGGATACAGCAACAGGTTTGACAGCACCTGGTAATGTCTGAGTACGCTCATATCACACCTCCTCCACGTCTTTCTTCTTGCGCGACTTGGGCATCGACATGAAGATCGCCGAACCGTGTTTCTTCTTGCCGAACAGGCTGGTGTCGCTGACGCCGTCCGAGCAGCCGTTGCCGAAGCTGAAGCCGCATGAGCCCTTCTCGTTGAAGCTGTCCTCGGCCATCTCCTTGTGGCTCGACGGGATCACGAAACGGTCCTCGTAGTTGGCGATGGCCATGATGTGGTACATGTCCTCGACCACGGCCTGAGTCAGCCCGACCTGCTTGAGCACTTCCAGGTTGACCGTCTTCTCGACGCTCTTGCTGCGCATGTAGGCGCGCATGGCGAGCATGCGGTCGAGCGCATTGAGCACTGGCGCCTGGTCGCCGGCCGTCAGCAGGTTGGCCAGGTACTGCACCGGAATGCGCAAGCTCTGGGTATCGGGCAGGATGCCGTTCTTGCCCAGCTTGCCCGATTCGGCGGCCGCCTGGATCGGCGACAGCGGCGGGATGTACCACACCATCGGCAGCGTGCGGTATTCGGGATGCAGCGGGAAGGCGACCTTCCATTCGACTGCCATCTTGTATACCGGCGAGCGCTTGGCCGACTCCAGCCAGGCGTCGGGAATGCCCTGGCGGCGCGCTTCCTCGATGATGGCCGGGTCGTGCGGGTCGAGGAACAGGCCCAGCTGGGAGGGATACAGGTCGCGTTCGTCGGCCACCGAGGCCGCTTGCTCGATCTTGTCGGCGTCGTACAGCAAGACGCCAAGGTAGCGAATGCGCCCCACGCAGGTTTCCGAGCACACGGTCGGCTGGCCGGCCTCGATGCGCGGATAGCAGAACGTGCATTTCTCGGCCTTGCCGGAGGACCAGTTGTAGTAGATTTTCTTGTACGGGCAGCCCGAGATGCACATGCGCCAGCCGCGGCACTTGTCCTGGTCGATCAGCACGATGCCGTCGTCCTCGCGCTTGTATACGGACCCCGATGGGCAGGAGGCCACGCAGGTCGGATTGAGGCAGTGCTCACACAGGCGCGGCAGGTACATCATGAAGGTGTTCTCGAACGTGCCGTACATCTCCTTCTGCATATTGTCGAACAGTTTGTCCTGGCTGCGCGCGGCGAATTCGCCGCCCAGGTCGTCCTCCCAGTTCGGCCCCCATTCGATCTTGTCCATCTTCTTGCCGGTCAGGACAGAGATCGGGCGCGCCGTGGGCGGCGTTTCCGACAGCGGCGCGTTCTGCAGGCGCTCGTAGTCGAAGGTGAACGGCTCGTAGTACTCGTCGATGGCCGGCAGGTTCGGATTGGCGAAGATGTTGGCCAGGATTTTCAGGCGGCTGCCCTGGCGCGGCTCGATCTTTCCGGACGCGCTGCGTTTCCAGCCGCCGTTCCATTTATCCTGGTTTTCCCACTGCTTCGGATAGCCAATGCCAGGCTTGGTCTCGACGTTGTTGAACCAGGCGTACTCGACGCCATCGCGGCTGGTCCACACGTTCTTGCAGGTGACCGAGCAGGTGTGGCAGCCAATGCACTTGTCCAGGTTCAGCACCATGCCGATTTGCGCTCTGATTTTCATACGTGTGCCTCCTTTTCAAGCAACGGCCCTTCAAGCCAGTCGACCTTGTTCATCTTGCGTACCAACACGAACTCGTCGCGGTTCGAGCCGACCGTGCCGTAGTAGTTGAAGCCCCACGACAGCTGGGCGTAGCCGCCGATCATGTGGGTCGGCTTGGTCACCGTGCGGGTGACCGAGTTGTGGATCCCGCCGCGCTTGCCCGACTGTTCCGAGCCGGGCACGTTGATGATCTTCTCCTGGGCGTGGTACATCATCGTCATGCCCTCGGGGATGCGCTGGCTGACGACGGCGCGCGCGGTGAGCGTGCCGTTCACGTTAAATACCTCGATCCAGTCGTTGTCGACGATGCCGACCGCCTTGGCGTCGATCTCCGAGAGCCACACGTGGGGACCGCCGCGCGAGAGCGTGAGCATGCGCAGGTTGTCCGAGTAGGTCGAATGAATCCCCCACTTCTGGTGCGGCGTAATGAAGTTCAGCGCCAGTTCCTTGTTGCCGTTCGGGCTCGCGCCCAGCATGGCCGTGGTGGTCTTGGTGTCGATCGCCGGCTTGTAGACGCACAAGCCCTCGCCAAAATCGCGCATCCAGCGGTGGTCCTGGTAGAACTGCTGGCGCCCGGTCAATGTGCGCCATGGGATCAGTTCGTGCACATTGGTGTAGCCGGCGTTGTAGCTGACCTCCTCCGACTCCAGGCCCGACCAGGTGGGCGAGGAGATGATCTTGCGCGGCTGCGCCTGGACGTCGCGAAAGCGGATCGTGTCGTGCTCGCGCGGCAACGCCAGGTGCGTGTGGTCGCGCCCAGTCATTACCGACAGCGCCGCCCAGGCCTTCACCGCCACGTGGCCGTTGGTTTCCGGCGCCAGCGACAGGATCATCTCGGCCGCGTCGATGGCCGTGTTCAGGCGCGGCTGGCCTTTCGAGACGCCCTCCTCGAGCACGGTGCGGTTGATGCCGCGCAGGACCTCGACCTCGTGCCCGGTTTTCCAGCCGATGCCCTTGCCGCCATTGCCAAGGTTCTCCAGCAGCGGACCGATCGAGGTGAATTTCTTGAACACGTCCTTGTAGTTGCGCTCGACGACGGTGAAGTTCGGCATGGTCTTGCCAGGAATCGGCTCGCATTCGCCGGCACGCCAGTCTTTCGGATCGAACGGTTGGCCCAGTTCACCGGGAGTGTCGTGCATCAGCGGCGTGAGGATCAGGTCCTGCTGGGTGCCCAGGTAGTCGCCGCCGATTTCGGAAAACTTCTCGGCGATGCCCTTGTAGATTTCCCAGTCCGATTTCGACTGCCACAACGGCTGCACGGCTTCCGACAGGGGGTGGATGAAGGGATGCATGTCGGACGTGTTCAAGTCGTCCTTCTCGTACCAGGTGGCCGTTGGCAGCACGATGTCGCCATACAGGCAGGTGGTCGACATGCGGAAGTCGAGCACCACCAGCAGGTCCAGCTTGCCCTCGGCGGCCGGACGGATCTTCACGTCCTTGGGCTTGATGCAGTTGGTCTCGTCGCTCATGAGCGCGTTCTGGGTGCCCAGCAGGTATTTCAGGAAGTACTCGTGGCCCTTGCCCGAGCTGCCCAGGATGTTCGAGCGCCACACAAACATATTGCGCGGGAAGTTGGCCGGATTGTCCGGGTCGTCGCACGAGAAATTGAGCTTGCCGGCCTTGATCTGCGCCAGGGCATAGGCTTTCGGGTCCATGCCGGCCGCCTTCGCCTCTTGCGTCAGCTGCAGGGGATTGGTCTCGAGCTGGGGTGCTGACGGCAGCCAGCCGAGGCGCTCGGCCTTGGCGTTGTAGTCGATCAGCGACATCGGCGCGACGTTGGCGTCGGCCGAGGGCGAGGCGATTTCCGCGGTGTGCAGTTTTTCGTGGCGCCACTGGCTGGTGTGGGCATAGAAGAAGGAAGTGCCGTTCATCTGGCGCATCGGCCGGTTCCAGTCCTGGGCGAACGCCAGCGGCGTCCAGCCGGTTTGCGGACGCAGCTTTTCCTGCCCCACGTAATGGGCCCAGCCGCCGCCGGACTGGCCTACGCAGCCGCACATCATCAGCATGTTGATGATGCCGCGGTAGGTCATGTCCATGTGGTACCAGTGGTTCAGCGCCGCGCCAACGATGACCATGCTCTTGCCGCGCGTCTGGTCGGCGTTCTCGGCGAACTGGCGCGCCACGGTGATCACATCGGCCGCCTTCACGCCGGTGTGCTTGACCTGCCATGCAGGAGTATAGGGAACGTCGTCCTCGTAGCTGGCGGCCACGTTCGCGCCGCCCAGGCCGCGGTCGATGCCGTAGTTGGCCAGCGTCAGGTCGAACACGGTGGTGACCAGCGCGGTACTGCCGTCGGCCAGTTGCAGCTTGCGGATCGGGACCTGGCGCAGCAGCATGTCGTCGGCGTCCTTGCCGCCGAAATAGGCGAAGCCGACCGCGGCCATGCCGTCATTGGCGTCGATTAGCGACAGGCGCGGATCGATTTCCTTGCCGCTGGTGCCCGCCTTCTGCTCCAGGTTCCAGCGCCCCGATTCGCCCCAGCGAAAGCCGATCGACCCGCCAGGGGCGGCGATCTTGCCGGTCAGTTCATCGATGACCAGCGTTTTCCACTCGGGGTTGTTGGTCTCGTCAAGCTTGTTGGCCAGGTGCGAGGCGCGCAGGAAGTAGTCCGGCACCAGCATGCCATTGGTTTCCTTGAGCATGACGAGCATCGGGAAGTCGGTGTACTGCTTGGCGTACTCGCGGAAGTAGGCCGATTTGCTGTTGGCGTGGTATTCCTTGAGGATCACGTGCCCCATTGCCATGGCCAGCGCGGCGTCGGTGCCTTGCTTGGGCGCGAGCCAGATGTCGCCGAACTTGGCCATTTCGCCGAAATCGGACGACACCGCCACGGTTTTGGTTCCCTTGTAGCGCACCTCGGTGTAGAAGTGGGCGTCGGGGGTCCTGGTCATCGGCACGTTCGATCCCCACACCATCAGGAAGGTGGAGTTGTACCAGTCGGCCGATTCAGGCACGTCGGTCTGCTCGCCCCACACTTGCGGGCTGGCCGGAGGCAGGTCGCAATACCAGTCGTAGAAGCTCAGCGCCACGCCGCCGATCAGCGACAGGTAGCGGGTGCCGGCGGCGTAGCTGACCATAGACATGGCCGGAATCGGCGAGAAGCCGACGATGCGGTCGGGACCGTATTTCTTGATCGTCAGGGCATTGGCGGCGGCGATGATCTCGTTGACCTCGTCCCAATTGGCGCGTACGAAGCCGCCCAGGCCGCGCACCGACTTGTAGGCCTTGGCGCGTACCGGATCCTGGCTGATATGGTCCCAGGCCGCGATCGGGTCGCGCGTCAGGCGCGCCTCGCGCCACATTTCCATCAGACGGCCGCGCACCATCGGGTACTTGACGCGCTGGGCCGAATACACATACCAGGAATAGCTGGCGCCGCGCGGGCAGCCGCGCGGCTCGTGGTTGGGCAGGTCGGGACGAGTGCGCGGGTAGTCGGTCTGCTGGGTCTCCCAGGTGATCAGGCCGTTCTTGACGTACACCTTCCAGCTGCACGAGCCGGTGCAGTTCACGCCGTGCGTCGAACGCACGATCTTGTCGTGCTGCCAGCGCTGGCGGTAGGCGTTTTCCCAGGTGCGGTCTTCATTGACAACAGCACCGTGGCCATCGGAGAAGCTCTCCTTGGGCTGGGCGAAGAATTTCAGGCGGTCCAGAAAGTGACTCATCTTGGCTCCAAGGCATGAGGTTGATTCAAGCAGTCTACGCAGCGTGCCGCTGGCTGGGTATTGGCAAGAAGTCGGTTCTCCCGTGCAGCAAGGACTAGGCAGCCTACGCCTTAATGGCTATGGAGGGCGGTGCGGCGTTGCGGTATACATTCGGTAGCGCCAGGGGTCAGACCCCGGTTTTTCATTTCAGGGGGTCTGACCCCGGTTGAGATGGCGTCCGCAAACCGGGGTCAGACCCCCCAACAGAAAAACCGGGGTCTGACCCCTGCTCTGACATGAGGAAGCACCATGATGATTTCAAGTTACGGCGAGCTGCTCGCCGCGGCACGCGCCCAGAGCCTGCCCCAGCGCCTGCTGTTCGCCTTCGCGCGCGCCGAGCTGCCAGCCGGGGCCGACTTTGACCAGCGCACCCGCTTCGGCGCCGGGCGCGGCGGTGCGCTCGAGCCGGTCATGTGCGTCGACAAGTCGCCGGCCGATCTCGGCACCTTTGCCCAGCTGGTGGACGAATCGCGCCACACGGGTGCCCATTGGGACGTGGTGTTCGTGAGCAGCATGGACGAACCGGCCAGCGTCGAGGCCCCGCTCAAGCGCATGGTGGCCGCGATCCAGGGCGGGCAACTTGGCAATTTCCTGGCCTTCGACCGCGACGGTGAGCTGCTCAAGTTCCACTGACAGTTGCGCACACCGGTTGACCTGCATTGTCAATCACAGTAGATTGGTCGCTGTGGCATTGAGAGGCGGGATCAGGACGATGGGAATTTACGAAGCACAGCGCGCCGGCATGCTCTCGCGCGACAAGCTCGTGCCGAATCTGGTGGCCGGCGTGATCGTCGGCGTGGTGGCCCTGCCGCTGGCAATGGCCTTCGCAATCGCCTCCGGTGCGCGCCCTGAGCAGGGGCTCTACACGGCCATCGTCGCCAGCGTGCTGGTCTCCCTGTTCGGCGGCACCCGCGCCCAGATTGCCGGTCCGACTGGCGCCTTCATCGCAATCCTGGCCGGCATCACCGCAAAATATGGCATCGACGGCCTGCAGATCGCCACCCTGATGGCCGGCATGATACTCGTGCTGATGGGCTTGACCGGCATGGGTGCGGTGATCCGCTTCATACCGGCGCCGGTCATCGTCGGCTTCACGGCCGGCATCGGCACCATCATTTGGGTCGGTCAATGGAAGTATTTCTTCGGCCTCGATCCGATCGAGGCCAGCCATTTTCACGAAAAGCTGTGGCATCTGTTTGCCGTCTTCCCGCAACTGCACCTGGCCACCACCGGCTTTGGCCTGTTCGGCCTGGCGTTGGTGCTGCTGTCGCCGCGCGTGCCCGGCCTGCGCCACGTTCCCGGCCCGCTGGTAGCGATGGTGGCCACCACCGTGGCCTACGCGCTGTTCCCGTTCGACGGCGTGGCCACCATCGGCAGCGCGTTCGGCGGCATACCGCGCCAATGGCCGGTGTTCGGCTTGCCCACCGTGAGTGCGGCGCGCGTGGTCGAACTGATCGGCCCGGCGTTCACGATCGCGATGCTGGGGGCGATCGAGTCGCTGCTGTCGGCGGTGGTGGCCGACGGCATGGCCGGCACGCGCCACGACTCGAACCGGGAGCTGGTCGGCCAGGGCCTGGCCAACATGGCCGCACCGCTGTTCGGCGGCTTCGCGGCCACCGGCGCCATCGCGCGCACCGCCACCAGCATCCGCAATGGCGGCAGCAGCCCGCTGGCCGGGATATTCCATGCGCTCACGCTGGTGCTGATCGTGGTCGCGCTGGCGCCGCTGGCGGCCAGCGTGCCGCTGGCCGCACTGGCCGCGATCTTGTTCGTGGTGGCCTTTAACATGAGCGAATTGAAGCATTTTGGCCGCATGCTGCGGCGTGCACCACGCGCCGACGTGGCCATCCTGCTGATCACGTTCTTCCTGACAGTATTCGCCGACCTGGTGGTGGCCGTCAATATCGGTGTCATCCTGGCCACCCTGCAATTCTTGCGCCGCATGTCGAGCGCGGTCGAGGTGCAGCCGCAGCTGGACAAGGAGTTGGCGCTGGAGCTTGGCGAGCATGGCTTGAGCAGCCTGCCCAAGGGCGTGCTGGTCTACGGTATCGAAGGCCCGGTGTTTTTCGGCGCGGTCGAAAGCTTCGAGCGTGCGCTGGTGCAAACCCATACCGAGCCGAAAATCCTGGTGATCCGGCTGCGCCATGTGCCGTTCATGGACATCACCGGCATCCTTACGCTGGAAGATGTGATCCGCAAGCTGCGCGCACGCGGCGTGCGCGTGCTGCTGTGCGAGGCCAACGAGCGGGTTCGGGCCAAGCTTGACAAGGCAGACTTGGCAGGAGTGCTGGGGCCGTCCGATTTCGTCGACGACTTCGGCGCTGCAATCGAGCGCTGCAAACAGGACGCCGACCACAAGCACTCGGCGCTCACGCTGCAAGCGGAAAAACTGGTCAAGGTCAGCCGCGATTATTTCGGCGAGTGACCCTGGTAAGGTCCATACGTAGGGTGGAATCCCCAAGGGGCCGAGCGTCATCCACCATGCGTCAGGTTGACGCGCCAGGCACACTCTGCGAGCGTCTCAGCCTGGCCGCACTGGCGTGCAGGCGTCGTCGCCGACCACCGTATTCCAATGCCGCACCTGGTAGCGCTTGACCAGGCCATTGATCACATACGGGTCTGCCTTGGCAAAGCGTTCCACCGGCTCCGGCGATTCGCACTGGAACAGCAGAATCGCCCCATCAGCCGGATCGGCCAGGGCCCCTGCCAGCACCAGCTCACCGGCCCGCTGCGCGTCCCAGGCCATCGCCAGGTGCACGTCGCGGTATTGGCCGCGCCGTTCGAGATAGTCGGGCGCCAATTCGTAGATCAACAGATAGTGCATCCTGGCCTCATGAAGGAATATTGCGCTCAGTCACCAGCCTTGACGCTGCCGATACCGGCCACCGACTTGTTCACCGAGCGTGGCTTTCCATAATAAATCAAATCACCCATACCGCGCACGACGGCGTTGAGCCGGCCGTTCGCATACACCTTGACCGCGCCAATGCCGTTGAAGTTGACGTCCGCGTCTTCCGCGATCAAGGCGTGTGTGTCGACCTCGCCCACGCCCTGCGCCGTCAGGTGCAGCACTTTCACCTTGCCGCTCGCTTCGAGCCGGCCGGCGCCGTTGTAAACGATGTCGAGGCGTTCCCCCTCCATGTGCGACAGGATCGTCTCGCCGGCGCCATTGGCGGTCAGCTTCGCCAGCATCGGCAGGGTGATCAGGATGCGCGCATCGCCCTTGACGTTGACCTTGTTGTCTTCATGCAGATAACTGATGTTCAGGCGCCCGTCGACAACTTCGGTGACGACACGGTCGATGAAATCCTTGTTGCCGCGCACGGTCAGCGTATGCGCCTTGCCCGCGTCGACCGCCAGGCTGATCGGACCGCGGATGTTGATCGAACTGTAGGCGCCCAAGCTACGGCTTTGTTCCTCGGCGTGGACCAGGGTGGCAAGCGGAAGAATGGCGAGCAGGAGCAGGTGGCGCATGATGGGATCCTTGAGTGGTCAATAATGTCCCATTCTAGGATCGGCAGATGTGCCCGTGGGCGGTTTGCGACGAACTGCTGGGGGCAAGCGGCCCCCTTCTCCACGTCTCATAGGAGAAATGCGATTTTTGGCCGGCCAGGGACCAAGGCAAATTCCGGACAGCCGGTTAATCCGGCCGGGCTGAATCCATATGGCGTTTCGGGATTTCCAATGGCATGACCAGCACTGGCGTGATGCCCTGCTCCTTGAAATCGAGGTCGATCGCCGTCTGTGGCGACACATCGATGATGCGTCCGGCCACGTACGGCCCCCGGTCCTTGATGACGACCACGTCGGTTTTGCCGTTTTCCAGGTTGGTGACCGCCGCCTTTGTTCCCAGCGGCAACGTCTTGCTCGCGGCATTGTCGCCGCGTGGCTTCATTCGTTCGCCATTGGCCATTTTCTTGCCATAGAATTCGCGACCGTAGTACGAAGCTTTGCCGATCCTGATCTTGCCCGAGCGGTCCAGTTGTTGCGGCTGCCCGGCCTTGGCAGGCGCCGTCTCGGGCGTAGATGCCTGCACCGCCGGCGTGCCCAAGCAAGCCAGCAGCAACACGCAAGCTTTAACGGCAACCATCGCCGCCTCCGCCTGTCCATGAGATACAGATTGGATACGACCTTGCCGGCGAAGTTCCCTATTTTTGTTGCAGAGCGCTAAACTCCTGATAGGCAGCCATGGCGTTTGCCGAGTACATCAATGACGGCCCGCCTCCCATGTAAATGGCCATGCCCAGCGCTTCCTCAAGTTCAGCCTGGCTGGTGCCCAGCTTGACCAGCGTTTGGACATGGAAGCCGATGCACGCGTCGCAATGGGCGGCCACGCCCAGGGCCAGCGCGATCAATTCCTTGGTTTTCGGACTCAGCGCCCCTTCGCGCGATGCGGCACGCGCCAGGTCGGAAAAGCCCTTCATTACCTCGGGCATGTCGGCGCGCAGCAGCGCGAGGTTGTTTGACACTTCCTTGGTCAATGCCAGGAAGCCAGCAGGATGGCTCATCGTCATTCTCCCGATTACAGTGCTTTGCTGACCATGTAGTCGACAGCGGCCTTCAGTTCATCGTCCTTGAGTGCGGCGTTGCCGCCCTTGGCCGGCATCATCTTGAAGCCATTGAGCGCGCTCGCGTACAGGACGTCCTTGCCCTTGGCGATACGCGGGCCCCATGCCGCCTTGTCGGCGAACTTCGGTGCGCCCAACACGGCCGCGCCGTGGCACGACAGGCAGGTCGCGCCATAGACTTTCTCGCCGATGGCGAGATCGGCCGCGCTGACGGGCGCCATCGGCGCAGCAGCAGCGACCGCTGCCGGGGCAGGCGCTGTTGCGACAGCCGCCACAGGTGCCGCGACGTCAGCGGCAGGTGTTTTTTGGCCGCAAGCGCTCACTGCCAATGCGATCAATACCAGGGAGAGGGAGGTCGATTTCATGATGTTTCCTTTGGTTGAGTTAAATGAAGGTCCCGGTGCGCCATCGGCATGCCGTGCTTGCCTGTTGAGAGCATCGCGGGGGTGATTTGATCGAAGGCGACGATGTTGCCACCTTCAAGTTGAACGAAAGCGGCGGCCGCTTCACGTGTGGAAAATGCGCCAAAGGTGGGTCCCATCGAGCCGGCCTTCTTGCTGCCAACGACGAACAGGGCGCCGCGTGCGGCGATCCAGTGGCCGCTGGGGTGCTCCCAATCGGCCTTGGCCATGTCCTGGACGAAAATGGCGGCGACCTTGCGTTTCTGCTCGGGCGCCTGCAGCACCGCGAACAATTCCATCAAATCGCAGTAATAGTCTGGCCGCCCCTCGGCATACAGGATCTGGGCCTTGGGGCCGGGAAAATCCTTGAGCACCATGCCGTCGAGCGCGCAGGCCGCGTCCGCGCCCGGTTCGAGCGCAATCACCGATGGCGCCACTTGACTGCACGCACCCAGCACAAGCGCGGCGCACCAGCTGCCCCATATTTTGTTCAATGACGATGACATGCGAAACTCCAGTAAGCGAGGGTGAAAGGCAGCGCGATCCAGCCGAGCATGATGGCCACCAGCACCGTCGGCCGGGTCAAGCCCTCGGGCATCACGGTGGCCAGGCCATACATGGTCTGCAGCTGCTCGGAACTGAAAATATTGAGCATCCGGAACACATCGGCCGGATTGAACATCAGGGCGACGCCGAACACGCTGCTGCTCAGGCTGCCTTGGCTAAGCACCAGCGCCCCCATCAGCAGCAGGTCGAACACCAGCACGAAGAAAAACCACAGGCCGATGGCGATGCCGCTGGCACGCACCCGGTCCAGCGCGCGCACCGACACCAGCATCGAGATGCTGAGGAAGGCCATGCCCATCAGGATCGCGCTCAATACAAAACCGGCATACTGCACGCCGTCGCTGTGGGTGAGCTGGTTCGACAGCGGCAGCAGCCCGGCACCAAAGCCGAGGATGGTGGAGCTGGCCAGCGCGGCCGACAATCCCAGGTATTTACCGAGCAAAATTTCAAAGCGGGTGATCGGCATCGACAACAGCAATTCGAGCGAGCCGCGCTCGCTCTCGCCGACAATCGCGTCATAGCCGAGGATCAGAGCGATCAACGGCACCAGGTAGATCACCAGGCTGACCAGGCTCGAGACGGTCACGCCGATGTTGACGAACCCCACCTCCCCTTGCTGGGCTGCGCCGAAATAGGCGATCGCCAGCGCGAACAGTGCGAAAATCACGGCCACCGCCAGCACCCAGCGGTTGCGGATGCGGTCGCGAAACTCCTTGCTCGCCACGACCCGCACCTGGCGCCATTCAAGCTGCCTGGACATGCTTGCCTCCGTAGCCGAGAAACACGTCTTCCAGCGAGGGTTCGGCCACCGTGACGTCGAGCACGTCGCCGTCCAGCGCGGCCAGCACCGCCATTTTTTGCTCTGCACGGCAGTCGATGCTGGCGCTTTCGGGCCCGAAATGCAGCACCAGGCCAGGCAGATGGGCCAGCGCGCCGCGCAGGCGCTCGCCATGGCCGGCGCGCAGCGTGAGGCCGATCACCGACGGCAGAAGCTGTTGCGCGCGCAGTTGTGCCAGGGTGCCGCTGGCCACCAATTGGCCGCAGTTCATAACTGCCAGCCGGTCAACCCGCTGCTCGATTTCGGCCAGGATGTGCGAAGTGATCACGATGGTGGCGCCGCGCCCCTGCAGCTCGCGCAGGATGGCGTAGAAATCGGCGATGCCCTGGGGATCGAGGCCATTGGTCGGTTCATCAAGGAAGATCAGGTCCGGATCGCCGAGCAGCACCTGGGCGTAGCCGAGTCGTTGGCGCATGCCTTTCGAGTAGGTGCGCACACGCCGCGTGGCCGCTTCGGCCAGCCCGACCCGCTCGAGCAAGGCGCTGCAGCCGGTGCGCGGCACCTGTTTCAGGTCGGCGAACAGGTGCAGCACTTCGAGCCCGGACAGGTTGTCATAGGTGACGAAATTTTCCGGCAGATAGCCGATGCGGCGCCGCACCTGGCGAAACCCGGGGCCATCGGTGGCCACACCGCAAATCCGCAGGCTGCCGGAACTGGCTGTCATCAGCCCCAGCATCAATTTGAACAAGGTGCTCTTGCCGGCGCCGTTGTGGCCAATCAGGCCGAGCATTTCGCCCTGGCCAAGCTGCAGCGTCACGTCGCGCAGCGCTTCGACGGTGCCAAAGGATTTGCACAGCGCCGTCATTTCAATGGGCATGGAGCGCATTCCATCTCCTCCAGTTCGGATAGGCGGGCCGGGTGCGCGGGTGCCGGTCCTGCACGCTTGGCGCGCGCAGCACGGGAAACTGGCGCGCCACGAAGCGCAGGGTTTGCACGGAGGGACTGGTAAGCAGAAGCTTGATCAGCGGATATTGCCAATTAAGCCGGTCGACCAGGTCGTTGGCCAGGTAGGCTACATCGCCGACGCCGTCGCCATCCTGGTCCCAGCCGCTGTAGTTGCTCCAGTAGTTGCCGCGCTTGCGGCCCCAGTCGACGTCGTGCGCGGCGACGAACTTGACTTGTTCCTCGTTGCCGATGAAGTCATTGCCGTCGACCTCGTTGTTGGACGAACCGGCCGTCAAATGCACGCCGACCCGGTTGTTGATGACCAGGTTGTTGCGCAAGACATTGTATTCGGCGTCATACACGAAAAAGCCGCGCCCATTGCCGGCCACCACATTGTTTTCGATGAGCGAATCCTGAATAGTGCGCAGCATGATGCCGTGGTCCTCATTGCCCCAGGCGATGTTATTGCGCACGATCAGATTGCGCACCTCCATCAGAGCCAGCCCTCCCCGGTTCTGGTAGGACTCGTTGTTTTCCCAAGTGCTGTAATTGGTGTTCATGTAGTGCGTGCCGTAGCGCACGTGGTGGATCTTGTTGCCACGGAACAAGGCGTGGTTCGAGATGTCGACGTAAATTCCGTCGCGCACGTCGCTGATGTCGTTGCCAATCACCTCGGTGTCGCGCGTGTTGTAGACCTGGATGCCATTGCCGCGCGCCGCCGACTGCAATTCACGCTTGCCGGTGATGGTGTTGCCAGTGATGAGCGCACCGATCGACTTCTCCAGCCAGATGCCAAACAGCATGTTGCTCAGTTCGCAGTTGCGCACCGTCGTCCGGTCCGCTCCCGGCACCACGTACACGCCTGCGTTCTGGGCGCCAAGGTCGGCGCCGCTGTCGCGCAGCAAGAACCCGTCGATGGTGACATCACTGGCGCGCACGCGCAGCACGTCCCCGCGGTTTTGGCCGCTGATGGTGGGACGCTGCTCGCCACGCAGGGTCAATGCCTTGTCGATCACCAGGTTTTCGCGATACACGCCAGGACCGACCACGACCGTGTCGCCCGGCTTGGCCTGCGCCAGCGCGGCCGCGATCGACTGGCCCAAGCGCACCTGCAACTGCGCAGCACTGGCGCAGTTGAGGACGGCGAGCAAGAACATGGCGGCGGCAAACTTCATCGCTTCTTCTCCACCGCATGCGCCAGGCTGCCGCGCACCGCGTCGAGCGCGATGAAGTAGCCGCCCGCGTCAATCCTGGTCAGCGCCTGGCCGTCGCGCGCGCGCCGCTTGCGCTCGCCCACCAGCGGCGGACAGGCATGGTCATCGTAGTACAAGATCATGCAATCGAGGCAGAGCATGCATTCCATCTGGTCGATCTTGCCGGCGCTGTCGATTGCATGCGAGCCGCAGCCGGCGGCGCAGGCGTGGCAAGTCTGGCACTCGGCCTTGCGTTTGAGGCCGAACAGGCGGAACTTGCCCGGAATGGCCAGGCCAGCGCCCAGCGGGCACAGGTATTTGCAGTACGGCCGCTCGCTGAAGAATGACCACCCCAGTATGGCGCCGACGAACAGCCAAAACGGCCAGCTGCGATTCCAGACGCCAACCAGGAAGGTGCTCTTGAACGGCTCGATTTCGGCCAGGCGTTCGGCCGTCTCCATCGAATAGAAGGACACCGCCAGCAAGCCGACGAAAATGCCATATTTGAGCCACCGGAGCTTGTCGTGCAGGCGCTTGGGCAGCAGGCATTGAAAGCGCGCCAGGCCGACTGCCTTGCCCAGGCTGAGCGCCAATTGCTGCAGCGACCCGAACGGGCACAGCCAGCCGCAAAACACGCCACGCCCCCACACCAGCACGCTGATGATGATGAACCACCAGAACAGGAAGATGAAGGGATCGGACAGGAACAGTTCCCATTTCCACTGATGCAGCAGCGAATGGAACCAGGTCATCACCTGGGTAATGGAAGGCTGCGCTTTCAAATAGAAGCCCAGGAAGCCGACGCTGGCCAGCCACAGCACGTGGCGCGGGCGCGCGATCCAGGGCTTGTGCTTGCGGCGCGAGATGCGTACCAGGCGGTCGCGCTGGCTGTACATCACGGCAGTGAACAGCAACACCAGCACAAAGCCGGCGATCGCCATTTTCTGCCCGCGCCAGATGGCCATCCAGGCCGCCTGCGGACGTTCGACGCGGGGGTGGCCACCGACCAGGTAGCGCGCCGGCAGCCAATAATCCTCGTCGAAGTGGGCGAACGTCTTGACGCCGCTGTCGGCATCGAGTTTATTGGCAAGAAACGTCAGCTGCCATGGCCAGGCGGGGTTGAAATTGGCAGAGCGCACGATGAACACGCCTGATTCGACGTAGGGCGGCGCGTCGATTGGTTCAAGCCGGTACAAATTCTGGTAATCGGTGTCGCGGAAAGTGAAACTGACCGGGTCCTGGCGCAGCTGGATGCGGTCGTAGATGCCGCCACGCACGAAACCCGAACCCTTGAATGAAACCTGGCCGTTGGCGATGATGAAGATGGCATGTTCGTCCGGTTTCAAGTCCTGCATCAGGCGCCGATAGCCAGGTTCGCCAAGCAGGCTGATTCCGACCGTAGGGACGTTCAGGTAGCCGAAATACAGATCCATGTAGGGGCTGGAATGATTGCTGCCAACATCGGAAGCCGGCACCAGCAGATGGCCGATGCTGCCCTCGGCGCGCAACTGTGCCCAGCCCAGGCGCTCGTCGAGCGCGCTGAAGTGGGCCAGCGGCCGCGCCTCGCTTTTGAAGATGCCGACCTGGCGGCCGATCTCGTAGGCGCTGCGCGAAATGACCTGGTTTTCCGCGATGGCCGTCACGGTGGCGCCGCTAATGGCGTCGAGCCCGACGCCGCCGCCGCTGCTGCTATGGCCAATTTCCAGTTTGGCGTCACCGGCCTTGCCCACGTATTGCGCGATGAACTCGAGCAGCTTCGACTCTGGAATCCCGGCCAGCAAGATCGGCTCGGAGTGCTTGAGCACGCGCACGCCGGTGATCGTGCCGCGCACATCCATGCCGATCAGGGTGATCACCGGCTTGCCGGAATAGGCGGGAATGTCGACTACGTCGGTCGACAGGAACACATAGCCGAGCAACTGTTCCGGCTTGCCGCCAACGCTGCCGAACGCTTCCACGTAACTGGGCGTGCCCTTGCGCAAGGAGAAACGCTGCGCTTGCGGCATCACCTCGCGGCAAGGCGCTTGCGCGCACAGGTTGCTGCCATGCAGCACCTGCTCGGGCAACTCGACGTCGTAGACCGAAGCCTGCGACGCCGTCACCACCCACAGCAGGCCAAATGCAAGCGCACGCAGGGTGGTTAGCAAATGGCGCATCGACCGGACCTCAGGCTTCCACCAGGAACCTGCTGCGCATTTCCAGATGCAGCGCGTGGCAGAAGTGGGTGCAGTAGATCCAATAGGCACCGGCATGGTCGGCCTTGAAGGTCACCGACTTGGTTTCCTGCGGGTTGACGATGAAGTTGATGTTGTAGGTCGGGATCGCGCAGCCGTGGGTCAGGTCTTCCACCTTGTCGTGGTTGGTCAGGGTGAGCGTGACTTCATCGCCCTTCTTGACCTTGATGATCGGCAGGCTGTAGTTCGGGGCCTGCGACATCAGGCGCACATGCACCTTGTTGCCCTTGCGCTCGACGCCGGCGTTCTCGGCCTTGACCGCGTTGGGGAAGTCGTCCATGTTGTAGATCTGGCGCGTCTTGACGACGTCGCGCCGCACGATGATGCCATCATGCGGCTCGGGATAGGCGGTGTGGTCCGAAATCAGCACCATCTTGCTGCCGCTGATGTCGAGCAACTGCTCGGTCTCGCAATGCAGGGGGCCCACCGGCAGGAAACGGTCTTTCGAGAACTTGTTGCCCGAATTGAAGTACTTGCCGTCGGCCTGGCGCGTTTCGCCCATCGACGAGTAGCCGTGGCCGGGCTGGTAATGCACGTCGATCTTGTCGATTACCGGCTTGGCCGTCTTGTCGCCCTTGAATTGCGCAATCGCCAGGTCGACATTCCATTTCACGACCTGGCTGTCGAGGAACAGCGAGGTATAGGCATTGCCCTTGCCGTCGAAGGCAGTATGCAGGGGACCCAAACCAATTTCGGGCTCGGCGACGACGGTGTCGCGTTCCAGTTTGAGGCCGCCGTCGAACCATTTGAGCACCAGGCCCAGGTCGATCACGGTGGCCGTCGGCGAGAGCTTGCCGGCGCAGATGAAATACTTGCCGTCCGGGGTGGCGTTGACGCCATGCGGGTTCTTGCCCACTGGCACGTAGCAGGTCACGGCCGTTTTTGGATCGCTATTGGCTGCCTTGCGGCCGTCCACTACCGGTACTTTGGAGCCTCCGATGGTGCTCACCTTGCCGCTCTTGACCAGCGCCTCGATGCGTGCCACGTTGAAGAACACGCAGGCGTCGCGTTCAGCCGCCATCATGCCGGCCAGGTCGGCCGCGTTTTCCGTGTTGTACTGGTTCGACGCGGCCAGCTTGCCGTCGTACGAGGTCGCCACCAGGTCCATATTGCCGTCGACCCGGCACTGCCACATCACTTCCATGGTCTCGGCGTTGACGCAACTGAACAGCGCGCCCCATTTCTCGGGGCTGTCGAGGTCGCGCCCATCGTTGGGCAGCGGAATGTGGAATTCGGCACCGCAAAAGACGCGCGTGGTGTAGTTGATCTTTGGGTCGAGCGGATCGCACTTGTCGGGGAAGATGCCGTGGAAACCCATCACGTTCGGCAGTTCGAGGATCTTGTCACACTCCATCGTGTCCATCCGGATGCGCGCCAGGCGTGAGTGGATCTTGTCGTTGACGAACAGCCAGCGGCTGTCGTAGCTGCCATCCTTGTAGCTGCCGTGCACGTGGTGGGTGTCGCCCGTCGTGTATTTCAGGCTGCCATCGGCGCGCGTGCCCATGATGGCTTTTGATTCATTGGTGATGCCCCAGCCAACCATCGGGTCGATATTGAAGACGGGAATGCGGCGCAAGGTGCGGCCGGACGGCACGCCCATGATGCGCGCTTCGCCCGAATGGCCGCCGCTGGAAAAATGGTAGTACTCGTCCAGTTGGCCAGGCGCCACATGGTCCCTGGCCGGCGCGCCCTTGGCGGCCGCTGCGGGCTGGACGGCGACTGCTTCTTGCTTGCAGCCGGTCAGGGCCAGTGCGGCACCTGCGCCGCCGAGGCCCAATAGAGCGCTCTTGCCGAGAAAGCGGCGGCGCTCCGTGACGGTGTCCTGGTCCTTGGCGGGCGTGGTTTTTGGGTCGAGCTCCATCTGTATTCTCCTTGATTGGTCCATCCTGCTGCGGGCAAGTTGCCGAGCGAAGTGTGGGACTTGGAAACGTGAAAAAATTTGATGCATATCAATTTAGTGCTGCACTGATACGATCACCGCTTGAGCGCTATGGTTTTAGGTATGATGATGTTGTTGCATTGACTACCCGGATGAGGCGTTCTGATGTTGATTGACTGGTCCAGCTTTACCCCTTGGCATGCTGCCGCCGGCGGCGCCCTAATCGGCAGCGCAGCGGCCCTGCTGGTCTTGCTGAATGGCCGCATTGCCGGTATCAGCGGCATTCTCGGTGCGCGGCCCAAGCGCGGCGACGTCGCCTGGCGCGTCGCCTTCATCGCCGGCCTGATGGGTGCACCGCTGCTGTTTGGCCTGTTCGCGCCGCTGCCGGCCGTGCGCATCGACGCCAGTGTCGGCGCGCTGGCAGTTGCCGGCCTGCTGGTCGGCTTCGGCAGCCGCTACGGCTCCGGCTGCACCAGCGGCCACGGCGTGTGCGGCCTGTCGCGCCTGTCCCTGCGTTCGGCCCTGGCCACCGCCGTGTTCATGGCGACCGGCTTCCTCACTGTCTACGTCGCGCGCCACGCGCTCTAGGAGAGCTTCATGCCCATACTCGCCGCACTGCTGGCCGGCCTGGTTTTCGGCCTCGGCCTGATCGTCTCGGGCATGGCCAATCCGGCCAAGGTGCTCGGTTTCCTCGACCTGGCCGGGGCCTGGGATCCGTCGCTGATGCTGGTCATGGGCGGCGCCATCGCGGTCGGCGCGCTGGCCTTCCTGGCCGCCGGCAAGCGCCAGCGTTCCCTGCTCGGCGCCGAGATGCGCCTGCCCGACACCACCCGCATCGACCGTCCCTTGCTGGTCGGTGGCGCCCTGTTCGGCATCGGCTGGGGCATCGCCGGCATCTGTCCCGGCCCAGCACTGCTGGCTCTGGCCATGGGCTTGCCCCAGGCGGGCGTGTTCGTCGCCGCGATGTTGGCCGGCATGCTGCTGTTCGCCCTGTTCGAGCGGCGCGTTTGAGTGCAGCAAGCCGCGCTCGAGCGGACAGACCAGCGGCAGGAAGCGCTGCTGGCGTGCCGAATACGCCATCAGGGCGCCGCTGTCGATGTCGAAATACCAGCCGTGCAGCTTCAACTTGCCCTCGTCGGCGCGCCGTTTCAGCCACGGATAGGTGAGCAGGTTGTCGAGCGATTGCAGGATGCTGGCCTGCTCGCAAGCCTTGTGGCGTTCTTCCGGTGACCGGTGCGCCAGTTCGCGCTGCACGCGCTCGCGCACCGGTTCGGCGATTTTCATCCACTTGCCCACGAAGTCCGTCTCCGGCGCGAGCTGTTGCGGCGCCAGCAAGGCGCGGATGCCGCCGCAGCGGGCATGGCCAAGCACGATCACGCGCGCCACTTCCAGATTGCAGATCGCAAATTCAATCGCCGAGCTCACGCCGGGCGGCGCCTGCGGCGTGCAAGGTGGCACCAGATTGGCGATGTTGCGGACAACGAACATGTCGCCCGGCCCGCAGCCGGTCAACAGCATCGGGTCGACGCGCGAGTCACAGCAACCGATCACCAGGGTGTTCGGGCGCTGGGCGGTGCGCAAGCTGTCGTAGATGCCGTGCGCCTCGCTGAAATACTGGGCCTGAAAATTGCTGAAGCCGCGCACGAATTTTTCAATGTCTTCCATCCTGGTACCGTCCCCATCAGCACGGCATGGCCGCATTGCGCCTGGCGTAGCACCACCAGGTGACAACGATGCAACTGACATAGAATCCGACGAAACACCACAGGGCCGCGTCCGGGCTGCCGGTCAGCGCGATCGAAGTGCCATAGCTTTTCGGAATGAAGAAGGCGCCATACGCGGCCACCGCCGAGGTGAAGCCGAGTACTGCCGCCCCCTCCTTGTTGGCGTCGACGATGGCTTGCGCCTCGGCCGGCGCGCCTTTGCCGGCGGCGGCGCGCTGGCGTTCAGTCATGAAGATCACCGGAATCATCCGGAAGGTCGAAGCGTTGCCGACGCCGGTGCCGGCGAACAGCAGCATGAACATCCAAAAGAAGCCACTGAAATTACCCGCCACGCCGCCATGGGGCAGGAAGCCGACCACCCCGACCACGGCCAGTATCATCACCACAAAGGTCCACAGCGTCACGCGCGCGCCCCCGAGCTTGTCGGCCACGAAGCCGCCAGCCACGCGCGCCAGCGCGCCCACCAGAGGTCCAAGGAAGGCATAGTCGAGCGGGTTGACATCCGGGAACTGGGTCTTGATCAGCAAAGGGAAGCCGGCGGAGTAGCCGATGAAGGAGCCGAAGGTACCGGTGTAGAGCCAGCACATGAGCCAGTTGTGCTTGCGCTTGAAGATCACTGCCTGTTCGGCGAATGAAGCTTTGGCCGAAGCCAGGTCATTCATGCCGAACCAGGAGGCAAGCGTGGTCAGGGCGATGAAAGGCACCCAGATGAAGCCGGCATTTTGCAGCCACATCGCCTTCGTCTGGCCGGCCTTGAGCCAGGTCATCGGCTCGCCGCCCAAGCCACCGAACACGCCGGCCGTGATCACCAGCGGCACCACGAACTGCACCGCCGACACGCCAAGGTTGCCCAGTCCGGCGTTCATGCCCAGCGCGTAGCCCTTCTGCGCTTTCGGGTAGAAGAAGCTGATGTTGGCCATCGAGGAGGCGAAATTGCCGCCGCCGAAACCGCACAGCAGCGCCAGGATCAGCATGGTCGGGTAACTGGTGTTGATGTCCTGAACCGCGAAGCCGATGCCGATGGCCGGTATGAGCAGCGAGGCGGTGGAGATGGTGGTCCATTTGCGGCCACCGAAGATCGGCACCATGAACGAGTAAAAAATGCGCAGCGTGGCGCCGGACAGGCCAGGCAAGGCAGTCAGCCAGAACAACTGGTTGGTGCTGTACTTGAAACCGATGTTGGGCAGGTTGACCACCACGACGCTCCACACCATCCAGACCGCGAACGCCAGCAGCAGCGCTGGAATCGAGATCCACAGGTTGCGGTTGGCGACCGACTTGCCATTGGCGTGCCAGAAACTGGCGCGCTCGGGCTCCCAGCTGGCGATCAGGTATTTGCTCACTTTGCTCTCCTAGAGGGTGGTTCGATTTAAGCTGGCAGGGCCGCTGCAGGCATTGCCGCGGCCGATGGTTTATTCGAGTAGTGCATCCAGACCAGGGACACGCTGACGGCGCCGTACAGCAGCATGAAGGCCGATGAACGCACGCCGGTCAGGTCAACCAGCGCACCGAACATGATCGGCAGCACAAAACCACCCAGGCCACCCGCCAGGCCGACCACGCCCGACACCGCGCCGATGTTGTCGGTGAAATCGTCGCCGATGAATTTGAAGACGGAGGCTTTGCCAATCGCCATGGCGATGCCGACCACAAACAGCAGTCCGGTAAACATCCATGGCGTGATCGCCAGGTGCAGCGCGAGATCGCCGCGCACAGTGCGGATCACCATTTCGGTGGGCGGATACGAGAGCAGGAAGAAGCACACCCAGCACACCCACATCACCCACCAGGTGACGCTCTGGGCGCCGAAGCGGTCAGCAATCCAGCCGCCCAGCGCGCGCAGCACGCCGCCCGGCAGCGAGAAGCAAGCTGCCAGCAGCGCGGCGAGGCGCATGTCGAAGCCGTATTCGGAGACGTAGTATTTGGTCATCCACAGCGCCAGCCCGACGTAGCCGCCGAATACCACGGAGTAGTACTGGCAGTAGCGCCACACGCGCGGATCCTTGAGCACCTTCATTTGCTGGGTGAAGGTGATGCCTGCGCCGGCCTGGTGCGCGTCGTCGGTGTACGAGAAAAACCAGAACAGCAATGCGGTGACGAGCATCGCGCCTGCGTACACGCGCGGCAGCATCTGCCAGCCGAAGGCGGCGATGATGGCCGGCGCGACGAACTTGGTGAGCGCCGAGCCGGAATTGCCCGCCCCGAAGATGCCCATCGCCAGGCCGCGCCGCTCCTTGCTGAACCAGCGCGCCACGTAGGGGGTGCCGACCGAGAACGAACCGCCGGCCAGGCCGACGAACAGGCCGAGCAAAAGGAAGTGCCAGTAGGCGCTTGCGTAGGAAATCAGGAAGATCGGTGGCACGCTGGCGAGCATCAACAGGAAGAAGACGATCCGTCCGCCGAAGCGGTCGGTCCAGATCCCGAGCGGCACGCGGATCAGGGAGCCTGTCAGCACCGGGGTCGCGGCCAGCAAGCCGAATTGGGTTTCGTTCAGGCCAAGCTGGGTCTTGATGGGGATGCCGAGCACCGCGAACATCATCCAGACGGCGAAGCAGATGGTGAAAGCGAATGTGCTGCTAACGAGCACCGACACTTGTTTATGTTGGATTGCCACACGACCCTCCCAGGGAGCCAAAACCGATAGCACAAGCTTACGTGTCGGCGGGCGCGGCCACTATTGGCCGGAGGGGTATTTTGGAAAGGCAATCTGGCTAGCGCACACTGCCGAAAGAACTAGTAGTGACTAGGCCGGTAGGAGTGGCCGAAGAAATTGAAAACCTGCTTGCGGCTGATTCGGTGGGAACTCAAGGAATAGGTAATCCCGTAGGGTCGAACCCTACTTGAATTTAACGACAGCACTGGCGCGCTTCACGGGCCCGATCAGATCGGCCAGAGTGACACCATCGAGCACGGCCAGGTACGCCGACGTGGCCGCGCCAAGCACGCCCTTGAGCGCGCAGGCGGACGAATACAGGCAGCTGTCGTTGCTCCGGTCGAAACACTCTGCCATGAAAAAATCGCTCTCCGTGTTGCGCACCACCTGGCCCAGGTTGATGTCGGCCGGCGCCATGCGCAGGCGCAGGCCACCGTTCCTGCCACGCACCGTCTCCACCATGCCGGACAGGCCCAGTTGGTGCACCACTTTCATCAAGTGGTTCTTCGAGATGCCGTGCACGTCGGCGATGTCGTGAATGGTGGCCAGTTGATCGCCATTACGTGCCAGGAACATCAACGTGCGCAGCGTGTAGTCGGTGTAGGCAGTCAGTCTCATGGCAGTCGCAGCGTTGTTTAATCAAGTAGCCAGTATATATGTTTATCTGGCTCGTGCACGCCACAGTAGTTAAAAATGTATTTGTCTTGCATCTTCTAATACATGCGTCTAGAATGCATCTTTAACGACAGCCGAGTTTGCTTTTTGGCTGTCCCGCACTTCCACCAACAATAAGGAATCCACGTCATGCACGCCACGCGCAAACTTTGGACCTGGCTCGCAGTCATCTGCGTCTTGTCCTTCGCCGTACTCGGTTGGGTCGGCACCGAAATCTACCTCACCGCCCCGCCCATCCCCAACCAGGTCGTCAGCAGCAAGGGCGATGTGCTGTTCTCGCCCGGCCAGGTGCAGCGCGGCCAGGAAGCCTGGCTGTCCGCAGGCGGCCAGCAACTCGGTTCGGTCTGGGGTCACGGCAGCTATGTCGCCCCCGACTGGTCGGCCGACTGGCTGCACCGCGAAGCGCTGGCGCTGCGCGCAATCTGGGCCCAGAAGGACTACGGCCAGGCGTACGAGCAGCTCGACGTCGGCCAGCAAGCAGTGCTCAACGCCCGTTTGAAAAGCGAGATGCGGCGCAACACCTACAACGAGTCGAGCGCCACCATCACGCTGTCGGACGAACGCGCCGCCGCCGTGCGCGAGGTTGCGAAGCACTACGCCGGCTTGTTCGGCAACGACCCAAAGCTCGACAAGCTGCGCGAACAGTATGCGATGAACCCGGGTTCACTGCCCGATGCGGAAGACTTGCGCGCCCTGCCCGCCTTCATGTTCTGGGCTGCCTGGTCGGCCGCGACCGACCGTCCCGGCGCCACCGACCTGAGCTACACCAGCAACTGGCCGCATGAACCACTGGTCGACAACAAACCGACCGCCGGCGCCGGCATCTGGTCGATCGCCAGTATCATCTTCATGATCGCCGGTATCGCCGGCATGATCTTCTACCACTCCACCGGCAAACAAGAAGCCGATCCGGCACCGCCCAAGAGCGACCCGCTGTTCGACCTGAAACCGACGCCATCGATGAAAGCGACCCGCAAGTACTTCTACGTCGTGATCGGCCTGATCCTGGCGCAGGTGGGCATGGGTGTGATCACTGCCCACTATGCAGTCGAAGGCCAAAGCTTCTTCGGCTTCCCGCTGGCGCAGATCCTGCCGTTCACGGTCAGCCGCACCATCCACACCCAGTTCGCGGTGCTGTGGATCGCCACTGCCTGGCTGGCCACCGGCCTGTACATCGCGCCTGCGATCTCGGGTCACGAGCCGAAGTACCAGAAACTGGGCGTGAACGTGCTGTTCTACGCGCTGCTGTTCATCGTGGTCGGCTCGACCGCGTTCGGCTGGATCGGTTCAATTCAACACCTGGGCAACAGCTTCAGCTTCTGGATCGGTAACCAGGGCCTCGAATTCACCAGCATGGGCCGGATCTGGCAAGTGCTGCTGTTCGTCGGCCTGCTGTTCTGGGTGACCTTGCTCGGCCGCGGCCTGTGGCCGGCGCTGAAAACCCCGTCCGAAAGCCGCGGCCTGATCGCCATGGTGTTCCTGTCGGCGATGTGCATCGGCGGCTTCTACGCCACCTCGCTGACCTGGGGTCCGCATACCCACTATTCGATGATCGAGTACTGGCGCTGGTGGTTGGTGCACCTGTGGGTCGAGGGTTTCTTTGAAGTATTCGCCACCGCCGTCATTGCGCTGCTGTTCACCCGCCTTGGCCTGATCCGCGCGGCCACCGCCAACAGCGCCATCGTGCTCGAGACCATCGTGTTCCTGTTCGGCGGCATTCTCGGCACGCTGCACCACCTGTATTTCACCGGCACGCCAACCTTCGTGATCGCCATCGGCGCCATGTTCTCGGCACTTGAAGTGGTACCGCTCGCAATGATCGGCGTCGAGGCTTTCCACAACTACAAGCGCTCGAAGGCGGCGCCCTGGGTGAAGTCCTACAAATGGTCGATCCTGTGCTTCATCGCGGTCGGCTTCTGGAACACGGTGGGCGCCGGCTTGCTCGGTTTCTCGATCAACACGCCGATCGCGCTGTACTACATGCAGGGCCTGAACCTGACGGCCGGTCACGGCCACGCCGCGCTGTTCGGCGTCTATGGCATGCTCGGCATCGGCCTGCTGTTGTTCTGCCTGCGCGGCCTGTCCGACCGCGCCGCCTGGTCCGACAAGCTGCTGGCCTATATGTTCTGGTCGCTGAACATCGGCCTGGCCATGATGGTGTTCATCTCGCTGGTGCCTGCAGGGATCTACCAGGCCTGGGCCAGCGTTACCAAGGGCATGTGGTTTGCCCGCTCGCCTGAAGTGGTCCACTCGCACGTGATGGAAACCTTGGTCTGGATGCGGGTACCCGGCGACATCGTGTTCGCGGCCGGTTGCCTGTTCCTGGCCTGGTTCGCGGTGCGCCTGCTGACCGGCGGCAAACGCCAGCCGGTGCTGGTTCCGGCCCGGGCCTGATCCTTGCGCAGGGCGCAATCGCGCCCTGCGTTTTCCCTTTCTTGACAGGAGTCGTAGCATGCCTCACGATTGTTCCGCACCGGCCGTGGATGCCGGTATTTATGGATTCGACGCGCGCGGCATCGCCAAGCGCTTCCGGCACGCCGCCATTTTCGGTGCGCTCGACGCCCTTGAGCCCGGCGAGACCATGCGCTTTTATAACGACCATGATCCGCTGCCCTTGCTGGCGCAGATCAACGGCCACTGGGGAGAGCACGTCCGGATCACGTATGTCGCGCGCAAACCGGGCGAAATCGTGATTGATTTCCTGGTGGCCGGTTAGAGGAAAGCAGCATCGATGGAATACCTGAGCATCAAGCATTTGCACATGAGCTGCGCCGCCCTGAGCGGCGCGCTTTTTTTGCTGCGCGGGTCCTGGATGCTGCGCGACTCGGCCATGCTGGAGCGACGCTGGGTGCGCACCCTGCCGCACCTGGTCGACACGACACTGCTGGCCAGCGCGCTGGTGATGGTGGTCTGGAGCGGACAGTATCCTTTCGCGCAGCCCTGGCTCGGTGCCAAGGTACTGGCCCTGCTGGCCTATATCGGCCTCGGAACGTTGGCACTCAAGCGCGGTCGCAGCAAGCGTGCCCGCAGCGTCGCCCTGGCCGGCGCCGTGCTGGTGTTCGGCTACATCGTGGCGGTCGCCACCACGCGCCACGTGCTGCCCTTCCTGGGCTGAAAAACTAATCTGGATCAAGGAATTCCGGGTTCCCCTGGCTTTTGGTTGACCTCACTACATCTAGTGATTAATCTCTAAAGACACACCACATCTTGTGTTTTAACGGAGATTTTATGACAGTCCAGGCAGTATCCACACCCGCCTTTGTGCGCAAGCGCGACGGCGCCGTCAAGTCCTTCGACACTGAGCGCATCGCCTCGGCACTGCAGCGCGCCGGACAGGCCAGTGGCGAACTTGATGTCCATTCGGCCCACCAGATCGCCTGCGTCACGGTGCTGCCGCGCCTGGCCGGTCCGGCCGGGCAGATACCGACCGTCGAGCAGGTGCAAGACGCGGTGGAAGCGGCCTTGTTCGATGGCGGACACCGCGCCACGCTGCGCGCCTACGTGGTCTACCGCGAGCAGCACAAGGGCTTGCGCCAGGATCGCAAGAGCCTGGTCGACGTCGAAGCGTCAATGAACGAATACCTGAACCAGCTCGACTGGCGGGTCAACGCCAACGCCAACCAGGGCTATTCGCTCGGTGGCCTGATCCTGAACGTGTCGGGCAAGGTGATCGCCAACTATTGGCTCAACCACGTCTATCCGCCAGCTGTCGGCGAGGCGCACCGCAACGCCGACCTGCATGTGCACGACCTCGACATGCTGGCCGGGTATTGCGCCGGCTGGTCGCTGCGCACTTTGCTGCACGAAGGCTTGAACGGCGTTCCCGGCAAGGTCGAATCGGGTCCGCCGAAGCACTTGACGAGCGCGGTGGCGCAGATCGTCAATTTCCTTGGCACCTTGCAAAACGAATGGGCCGGCGCGCAGGCGTTCAGCTCCTTCGACACCTACATGGCGCCCTATCTGCGCAAGGATGACCTGGACTATGCCACCGTCAAGCAGTGCATCCAGGAGTTGATCTACAACCTGAACGTGCCTTCGCGCTGGGGCACCCAGACGCCATTTACCAACCTGACGTTCGACTGGGTCTGTCCAGAAGACCTGCGCGACCAAATCCCCGTAATCGCCGGGGTTGAGATGCCATTTTCCTATGGCGATCTGCAGCCGGAGATGGACCTGATCAACCGCGCCTACATCGAGGTGATGACGGCCGGCGATGCCAAGGGACGGGTATTCACCTTCCCGATCCCGACCTACAACATCACCGAGGACTTCGCCTGGCACAGCCCGAACGCCGACCTGCTGTTCGAGATGACGGCGCGCTACGGCCTGCCCTACTTCCAGAACTTCATCAATTCGGAGCTCAAGCCGAACATGATCCGCTCGATGTGCTGCCGCCTGCAGCTGGACCTGCGCGAACTGCTCAAGCGCGGCAACGGCCTGTTCGGATCGGCCGAACAGACTGGATCGCTGGGCGTGGTGACGATCAACTGCGCGCGCCTGGGCCATCTGCACCGCGCCAACGAACCGGCGCTGCTGGCCGCGCTCGACGACCTGCTGTTCCTCGGTCGCGACAGCCTGGAGATCAAGCGCAAGGTGATCCAGCGCCACATGGACAACGGCCTGTTCCCGTACACCCGGCGCTACCTCGGCACGCTGCGCAACCATTTCTCCACGCTCGGCGTGAACGGCATCAATGAAATGATCCGCAACTTCACCTTCGGCGAAGACGACATCACCAGTGTCTGGGGTCATGCGTTCGCGGTGCGCCTGCTCGACCATGTGCGTGCGCGCATGCTCGAATTCCAGGACCAGACGGGGCATATGTACAACCTCGAGGCGACACCGGCCGAGGGCACCACTTACCGCTTCGCCAAGGAGGACCGCAAGCGCTTCCCCGGCATTTTGCAGGCGGGCACCAGCGACATGCCTTACTACACCAATTCCTCGCAGCTGCCGGTGGGCTTTACCGACGATCCTTTCGAAGCCCTCGAACGCCAGGACGAGCTGCAGCGCAAATACACCGGCGGCACGGTGCTGCACCTGTACATGACGGACCCGCTGTCGTCCGCGGACGCCTGCCGCAACCTGGTGCGACGCGCGCTGAGCCGCTTCGGCCTGCCCTACATCACGGTCACGCCGACGTTCTCGATTTGCCCGAAACATGGCTACCTTGGCGGCAGCCACAAGTTCTGCCCCAAATGCGACGCCGACCTGATCGCCACCAAACAACGCACACCAACTGAAGGAGCCACCCATGAATGAGCTGATCCACCCCACTTTCGCCACTATCACGCTGACCGACGAGGAGCGCCAGCCGTGCGAAATCTGGACCCGCGTGATGGGCTACCACCGTCCGGTCTCGTCTTTTAACACTGGAAAGAAGGGTGAATTCCATGAACGCACGTATTTCAGCGAGCAGTGCGCCGGTCTCGCCAACTGAGGCGGCCAGGCGCGCGTTGAGGGTGGGCGGGGTTACGCCGTTCACCGCAACCGACTACCCCGGCAAGCTGTCGGCAGTGGTGTTCGTGCAGGGCTGTCCGTGGCGCTGCGGCTACTGCCACAATCCGCACCTGCAGGACCGCAACGGCGGCGCCGAACTGTGGATTGACGTACTGGAGTTCCTGGCCAGGCGCATCGGGCTGATCGACGCCGTGGTGTTCAGCGGCGGCGAGCCGGTCATTGATCCGGCGCTGCCGCAGGCGATGGCCGATGTGCGCGCGCTCGGCTACAAGGTCGGCCTGCACACCGCGTGCATCTATCCGCGCCAGCTGTCGCTGGTGCTGCCGCTGGTCGACTGGGTCGGGTTCGACATCAAGGCGCCGTTCGCGCTGTACCCGCGCATCACCAAGGCCGCTGGCAGCGGCGGCGCGGCAAGGGAGTGCGCCAAGCTGATCCTGGCTAGCGGCATCGACTATGAATGCCGCACCACCATCCATCCGGGGCTGTTGGCCGAGGATGAGATCGAAGAATTGGCCGTGACCCTGGCCAGCCTGGGCGTGCGCAATTACGCGTTGCAGGCGTTCCGAAGCCAAGGCTGCGCCGACAGCATGCTCAACGGGATCAATTGCGCCGGCTATCCCAGTGCCGGCATGCTTGAACGGGTGGCATCATTGTTCGACGAGTTCACGTTCAGGCAGCATTCGTAGGGCGCAGGAGCGAGGGGGCGGACCTCGGGCCGGTTGAGACTGCGTTTGCGAACCCGGGGTCAGACCCCCAACAGAAAAACCGGGGTCCGACCCCTGTGTCTGCTGCTGGCAGCGCACGCCGTGAGTTGCGCCGGCCATCATTGTTCGACGAGGCAGGAGCGCGCGAGGGGTCGGACCCCGGTTCTTCTGTTGGGGGTCTGACCCCGGTTACGGCGGCGTCTGCGAAACCGGGGTCCGCCCCCTTGCGGCTCCGGTTTTAGGTCGCGCTCTGCTGCAGGCGGCGCACGCCGTGCACGAAGCGCTGCAGGGTGTCCGACAGTACCCCGCGCGGTATCATCGCTTCGATCAGCTGGAACTTGCCGCGGGTGGCGATCGCCTTCTCCAGCGCCGCCGCCAGCGCGCCGCGCGTACTGACCCGGTATCCCTGGCCGCCCATCGGCACAGCCATGTCGGCGAAGTGCCAGTCGGACAGGTCGGTGAACCCGGACTCGGGCTGGAAGGTGCGCAGCATCTCCCAGCTGCAGTTGTTGAATACGATGACGATCGGATCCCATCCGTAGCGCTGGCAATTGCCCAGCTCCCAGCCCGTCATCTGGAACGCGCCGTCACCCACCAGGATCAACGGCCGCTCGCCGCTGCCGGCCTGCAGGCCCAAACCAGCCGGCACACCGTAGCCCATGCTGGCATAGTAGCCCGGCGCGAGCAAGGCGCTGTCGGCGATGTCGAGCGCCGTGAACAGGCAGTCCCCGATGTCCGAGGCAATCGGCATGCGCACGCCGCGCGCCATGACGTCGTTGATGGCGCGCGCGATGTCCATCGGGGCGATCGGAGCGTCGTCGGCCTGCAGGCCATGCGGATAACCGTGCGGCCCGGTGCCACCGGCGCTTCCTTCGCGCAGCCGGACGGCGCGCTCGAGCAGGCCGTCCACCAGCGCCTCGAGCGGCAATTCCGGATAGACGTGGTAACCGAGCGTAACCCGGCCGTCGCGCGCCAGCATGCTGCCGCGCAGGTCGATCTTCTTCTCCGATACGCCGAAATTGGTGTCCGAGACGATCACCCCGAGCATCAGCAAGCCATCCGAGCCTTCCACCGCGCGGGTGATGGCCGGCGGGCCGGCCACGCCGAGGTAAGTGCCCATCAGCGGCACGTCGGTGTCGGCCAGCACGCCGCGTCCCATGAACGTGGTCGCCACCGGCAGGTTCAGCAGGCGCGCCAGGCGCGCCACCTTGTGTTCAATGCCGAAGCGCTTGATTTCCACACCGGCCAGCAACAACGGCGATTGCGCCGCATGCAGGCGCGCCAGCACTTCCGTCACGCAGGCGTCGAGCGCGTCGCGGTCGATCGCTTCGGCGGCGAGGCGCCCGACCTCGGCGCATGGCGCCTCGACCATGTCGCGCGGCAGTTCGATGTACACCGGGCGCGATTCGGTCAGGCAGCGATGCAGCACACGCGCAATGTCCGCCGGTGCGCGCGCCGCGTCGTCGAGCACGACCTGGTCGCAGGTGATTTCGCGGAAGATTGCCATCTGCGAGTCGAGCGTCTTGCTCTGATGGTGCAGCAGGTAGCCGTTGCGCCGTTCCCCTGCGCCGGGCGCGCCCGAGATGACCACCAACGGCACCTTTTCGGCGTACGACGAGGCCACCGCGTTGACCATATTGAGCGCACCGGCGCCGTAGGTGACGACCGCCACGCCCAGGCGCGTATGGTAGCGCGCGGACGCGTCGGCCGCGAAGCCAACCGCCGGCTCGTGGCTCAGGGTATATAGCGGCAAGATGCCGGACAGCTCGATCTGGCGAAAGAACGCCAGCGCAAAGTCGCCGGGAATGCCGAACACTTCACGCGCGCCGTGCTGGCGCAGGGCCCGCAGCAATTGACAAGAGAGATTCATGACGGTCGCTTTCATTTTCCAAACGCCTGGCGGGCCCGTGCGAACAGGCGCGCGGGCACCTGGCGCGCCGTCTCGAACATGCCCATCTCCATCGCGTCGAGGGTGTTCTTGACCAACAGGCCAAGTTCCGTGTCGCCCTCCATAGCCAAGCGGCGGCTGAAGAACAGCGTGTCCGGGTCTTCGCGGCGCTGGGCCAGCAGCAGGAAGTCCTGGGCACTGGCGGCAATCGTCAGGTCAGGCACGGCGCGTTTGTCTACGGCGCAAAAACGCGTGCCGCGCCAGCTGAAGTCGAAGCCGATGCCGGCGTCCGTGACCCGGATGCGCAAGGTCTTGCCCTCCAGCGCGGCGCGCACGTCCGGTGGCAGGTGCTGCGCCATGGCCAGGTTCAGGGCACTGGAAAACAGCAGCGAGCCGGGATAGCCAGGCAGGTGACCGAGCACTTGCGCCACGGCCGGCGGCATCTTGCTGGACGCCCGCGTCATGCCGGCACCCGCGCTTGTTGCACCAGCCCGGGCAGGCCATGCCAGTAGCCGTCGCACGGGGCGGCCGGCATCAGCGCCATGGCGCAGGTCTGCGCCGCGCTGGCGTCGAGACGGCCAGTGCGCACCGCGTCGAACAAGGCCACCACCTCCAGCGTGTGCTCGGCCTGGGGGCTCACACGCACCACGTCCACGCCCATCGACGCCATGCCAGGCAGCTCGGCCAGCAGGTTGTAGACCTGCGCCGACTGGGTCTGGGTGCCGTTCAGCACCAGGAAGGGCTGGCCTTCACGGGTTGCCAGCGGCAAGCCATCCGGGTAGTCCAGGCAACTGAACTGGCAATTGTCTTTTGGCAGATTGCGGTTGCGCGCGGTGAAGCAGCGCGCCGAGAAGGCAAGCGGCATGCGGCCATAGGCGAATACCTCGGTTTCCAGGTTTTGCGGACGCCCGACGAGCATCTCGGCCAGGCCGGAACGCCCCATCTCGAGCGGCATGACCCAGCGCGCTGCGCCCAGGGCGGCCATCAGGGCCAGCGTGGGCCGGTTGTAGATGTTCAGGTGCGGACCAGCCACGAACGGCAGGCGCTGGGCCAGCAGGTGTACCGCGCCCATGTCGTTGGCCTCGACCATGAAGCGGCCGTTGTCAACGATCTTGTGCAAGGTATTCTGGTCGGCGCCCGATTCGAGCAGCGCCTGGGTCGACAGCACGACCTGCTTGCCGGCGTCGGCCAGAATCGTGGCAATCTCGATCCAGTCGGCCACGCGCAATTCGCGCCGGCGCGAGCACACCGTTTCGCCCAGGTAGACGATGTCGGCGGCGCTGGTGGCGGCCTGCTCGTAGAATTCGAACACGGCCGCGCGCGGCCAGAAATACAGAATGGGCCCGAGGGCGATTTTCATCATGGTGTTTCCAGGTTCATTTCCAGGCGCGGTGGTAGGCGCCCAAGGTGTGCTGCTGGCCTTCGGCGACCTTGTCGAGTTCGGCCATCCAGGCCGGCTTGAGCGAGTAGCGCTGCGGATTGGCGCGGCACTGGTCGATCGCATCGCGCCACACGCGCGTCACTTGCGCCACATAGGCAGGACTGCGCTGGCGCCCTTCGATCTTGACCGCGCTCACGCCCATGGC
Organism: Pseudomonadota bacterium; assembly: GCA_040390195.1. Taxonomy (GTDB): domain Bacteria; phylum Pseudomonadota; class Gammaproteobacteria; order Burkholderiales; family Burkholderiaceae_D; genus Telluria_A. The sequence continues at coordinate 98,915 of JAZJYV010000003.1, forward strand.
CAGCAACTGAGGCAGCAATTCGAGCGTGTTCAGGCTGGCCGGTTCCTCGATCGCGTAATAGTCCTCGCCACCGACGTCGAAACGGCCCTTGCACAGGGTTGGGTAGCTGGCATTCTCGTCTTCGCGGTAGCGGTCGATCAGCACGCCGTTCAGGCGCGATTCGAGGCCCTTCGGCGTTTGCTGCCAGCGCACCGCGCGCGCCGGTGAACACACACCGTGGGTATTGGGCGATTCGCCCGTGACATACGATGACAAAGCGCAGCGCCCCTCGACCATGACGCACAGGCTGCCAAAGCCGAACACTTCGATCTCGGTCTCTGTGTTGCGCGTGACAAGTTCGACCTGGGCCAGCGAGAGCACGCGCGGCAGCACGGCGCGCTTGATGCCGAAATGGTGGCGGTAGAAGTTGATGGCTTCATAGTTGGTGGCCGAGCCTTGCACCGACAGATGCAGGCGCAGGTCCGGATGGTTATCGGCGGCGTAGCGCATCAGGCCCGGATCGGCCAGGATCACGGCATCGATGCCGGCGCCGGCGGCGCGGTCGATGGCGCTGCGCCACAGGTCCCAGGCGCCGTGCTGCGGGTAGGTGTTCAAGGCCAGCAGCACCTTGCGCCCTCGCTTGTGCGCGTAGTCGATGCCCTGGGCGATGGCGGCCTCGTCGAAGTTGAGTCCGGCGAAATTGCGCGCATTGGTGGCATCGCGAAAGCCGAGGTAGACGCAGTCGGCGCCGTTGTCGACGGCGGCCTTCAGGGCTGGCAGGCTGCCCGCCGGGCACACCAGTTCGAGCGTGGATGGGCCCGCGGGGGCGACAGTTGCTTGGGTAGTCATCGGAATAGGTCGATAGAGGGTCAGGCCGCCAGGGCCAGGTTGGGCCGGTGTCCGGTCAACAGATAGTCAAGCAGTTCGCGCACCGGCCGGATCGCCGCGCCGAACGGCAGCGCCTCGGTGCCGCGGAAGAACAGGCCGCGCTTCTTGTCGCCGGCGAGGGCGAACGCGAGTTGGGTGTCGATGCAGAACTGGCCGGCCTTGGCGATGCCGTCGCGCCAGCCGCATTGCTGCAGGCAGTCGAAGCCGACCGTGCACGGCTTGACGCGCGCTTTCGATTGCAGGCGCGCCTCCTTGTCCAGGTAGTTGACCAGCCATGGTGTGCGCACCGCGCGCGCAGGCAGGCCGGCCGTGCTCATGAAAGTGACGATGTCGTCGGGGCCGGCGCCAGCCAGCACTTGCTTGAAATTGCGGTGGGCGTCGCCTTCTTCGGTGACCGCGAACGGGGTGCCCAGCTGGACCGCGCTGGCGCCGATCTCGAGCAGTTCGCCGATCTGCTCATGGGTGTGCACGCCGCCGGCGACGATCAGCGGCAGCGCCTCGCGTTCGATTCCCAGGTCGTGCAACAGCGTCAAGGTCTCTTCCAGCACCTGTGGAAACGCATACTTCGACGAGCCAACCTGCTCCAGGCTTGGGGCGCCCAAGTGGCCGGCCGCGTGGCGCGGGTTCTCGATCACGATGGCGTCAGGCAGGCGGTTCTTGCGCATCCATTTCTTGAGCAAGAGGCTGATGCCGCGCGCGTCCGAGAGCACGGGAATGAGTGCGACGTTCGGGTAGCCGGCGGTCAGTTCCGGAAGATCGAGCGGCAGGCCTGCCCCAACCACCAGCGCGTCGGTGCCACAGGCGCAGGCGTGGCGCACCAGCGTTTCGTACTCCTTCACGGCGCGCATCACGTTCACCGCGATCATGCCGTGGCCCTGGGCCAGCGCCTTGGCTGCCGAGATCTCGCGCTCGAGCGCGACCAGGTTGGCGACGTTGATCAGTTGCGCGTTACGCGCCTCCGACGTCGCTTGCATCAGGTCGGGATGGTGGCGCCGCAGATCGACGCTGGCAATCGTGCCAAGCGCGCCGAGCCGGGCCACGTTGCCAGCGAGCCGGTGGGCAGACACGCCCACGCCCATCCCTCCCTGGACCACGGGCAGCAGGGATTTCCCTTTGATCTTGAATGGTGCGAATGCGCTTGCTAGCACTGTGTTCTTCCAGTTTGCTCAGCCCCCGCGGGGCCGCGATACGGGACCGAACTGTAACGCAGTGGCCGCCAACAAATCCTTGAGGCACATCAAGGTTTCGCGGCATGCCTGGGCGCGCGGTCCCATTTGGCGCCAGCTACCACGCCTGGCCTTGTGTGCACTTGTGCTTACTTGAGGTGCATCAAGGATTTTATGTTCGCCCCGGGAGGACAATGCGCCATGCAAAGGAAGTAGGACCTACCATGAAAACAATCAGCAGCTTCCTGGCCGCCGACCATGCGCGCTGCGACGCCCTGCTCTCGCTGACGCGCGAAGCGGTGCGCATTCACGACTGGAGCGAGGCGACGCGCAACCTGAGCGCGTTCGCGCGCACCGCCAACCGGCATCTCTCGATGGAGGAGGATATCGTCTTCGCCGCCTATGAACAGGGACTGGGACACCCATCGGAGCCGTGCGCCATGCTGCGCTCGGAGCACAGGCTGATACGCGGCATGGCCGTGCGCATGGCCGACGCGCTGGACCAGGCCGACGGCCTGTCGTTCTATATGCATGCCGACACCTTGCGCATCCTGCTGCACCAGCATGGAGAAAAAGAAGAAGGCGTGCTCTACCCTGCCATCGAACGGCTGCTGGCGCCACGCCTGTCGGAGCTGATCGACGCCATGGCGCGCTTTGTCCAGGTCGATCCGGCGGGGAGCGCAGCATGACCGGCGCCGTCCTGCTCGACGTGTGCGGCCTGGAGCCGCCCGAACCCATGGTGCAGGTGCTCGAGGCGCTCGACAAGCTCTCGCACGGCCAGTCGCTGTGCATGCTGATCGACCGCGAGCCGCGCCCGCTGTACCACATCCTGACCGAGAATGGCTTCGTGTTCCACACCACGCTGCGCCACGACCAGAAGTACGAGGTACGCATCTGGTATCCGGCCACCCACCACGGCGCGCCGGCCAACGGCTAAATCCATGCGGCGCCAACTTTCATTCGACCTCAATCCGCCTGCCGCTGCGGTACTGCCCTTCTTCTTCAGCGCGCCCCTGTTCGCGCTGCTGGCCGGACTGCTGCTGTTGTGGCTTGGGCCGGCCGCAATGGCGTCACGCTGGTCGCCAGCGACCCTGGGCCTGGCCCACTTGTTCACCCTTGGCGTGCTGTCGATGTCAATGATCGGCGCACTGATCCAGCTCTTGCCCGCCGTGGCTGGCTGCCCCGTGCCGCACGCCGCCACCCTGGGCCGCTCAGTGCATGCCCTGCTGTGCTGCGGCACCGTCCTGCTGGTGGCCGGCTTTGTCTTCAGTTTGCGCTGGGCGATGCAGCTGGCACCGGCGCTGCTGCTGGGCGCCTTCGGCTGGCTGCTGGCCGGCGCCAGTTGCGCACTGTGGCGCCAGCAGGCGGCCGGCACCGCTCCGATGGTCGGCGCGATCCGGCTGGCGCTGGCTGCGCTGCTGGTCACGATCGGCCTGGGCGCCGCCTTGGCCAGCGCATTTGCCTGGCCTGGCCTGACGCGCCTCCCGCTGCCCTTGCTGACCGACCTGCATGCGGGCTGGGGACTGCTCGGCTGGACCGGCCTGCTCGTTGCCGGCGTCGCGTTCCAGGTGCTGCCGATGTTCCAGGTCACGCCGCTGTACGCCGCTGCGATCGAACGCTGGCTCGCGACCTGCCTGTTCCTGGCGCTGGTGCTCTGGTCGGTGAGCATCATCGCTGAGGTGGGCCAGGCGCTGGCCGCCGCCGCGCTGGCTGCCGGTTTCGCGCTGTTCGCCGGTGTCACCTGGCGCCTGCTGGCACGCCGCAAACCGGCGGCAGATGCGATGACGCTGTCCTGGCGCCTGGCGATGGCCAGCCTGGTCGCCGCCTGCCTGTTGGCCAGTGCCCCGGCCGCACTTGGCGGCCAGGCGCGCGGCATGGCGCTCGGTGTCCTGTTCGTGTTCGGCTTTGCCGGCTCGGTCATTCTCGGCATGTTGTACAAGATCGTTCCCTTCCTGCTGTGGTACCACTTGCAGGGCGAACCTGGCGTCACGCGCGCAAGCATGCCGTCGGTGAAACAGCTGGTGCCGGAACGCGGCGCGCGCCAGCAGGTCGGCGCCCATGCGCTGGCGCTTGCCCTGCTGGTGTGCGCAGCGTGGTGGCCCGAGCTGCTGGCGCGACCGGCCGCACTTGCCGTGTGCGTGGCCTCCGCCTGGCTGGCCAGGAATCTGTTCGGGGCGCTGCGCATCGCGCGCCGGGCCGTGCCGCGCAGCGCGCGCCCGTGTGCCGCATGAACAGCCCGATCGCGCTTGCCCAGCGCCATCAGGCCGATGCGGCTCTGGCACTGTGCCGGCCCAGCGTCAACGAGCTGGTGCTCGGCCTGTTCGCCGATGCCCTGCCGGCCACGGAAAAGGCGGTCTGGCTTGGCGAGTTGATAGCGCTGCTGGCACCGCTCGGAGTGAGCGAGCGGGCGCTGCGCACCGGCGTGTTCCGCCTGGTGCAGCAAGGCGCGCTGCTGGCACACCGCAGCGGCCGGCGCAGCGCCTACAGCACCAATCCGGAGTCGAACGCGCTGCTGGCGCCGGCGCCGCCCATGATGCGGCGCTACCAGCCTCGCTGGCCCGGCAACTGGACCCTGGTCACCGGCTGGAACGCTGCGCGCACGCCGGAGCAAAGCCTGCGTGTGCGCGCCTACCTGCTGGCAAACGGCTATCAGCAATTGCGCTCTGGCGTGTATGGCCGGCCCGGAGGCGACCCGGCAGCGGTCGAGGCGGCGTTGATCGCTCAGGGCGATCCGGGCGCGCTGCTGGTGTGCGACGTGGCCAGGCTGCATGGCATCGGCCAGGGAGCGCTGCGCACACTGGTCCGGCAAAGCTGGGAGCTTGACAAGGTCGCCGCAGCTTACGAGCGCTTCATCGAACAATTCCAGCATGTGCTGGCGGCGATGTCGGAGAGCCGCTGGCGGCATGAGGTGCAATGGGCGTTCGCTGCCCACACATTGCTGCTGCACGGCTGGCGCCAGGTGGTGTGTGCCGATCCCCAGTTGCCTGTGCAATTGCTACCGGCCGACTGGCCGGCCGAACGGGCGCGTGCGCTGGCGAACCGTTTGCAGCACCTGGTGGGCCCGGATGCGGACACCTTCGTCGACACCATCCGGCCGCGGGCGCCGCAAGCGCTGGCGGCCTAGAGCCACGTAAAGGGGGGGGTATGCGACCTCGAGCCCCCCTTATTTACCCCTGCTGTCGGCCAACGATTCGCTACCAGTTCGACTCGCGCTCGGGAGTTGATGAGATCCGGTGGATGGCCAGGTCCGCGCCTTGGAATTCGTCTTCCGGATCAAGCCGGATTCCGGTCAGCGCCTTGATCACACTGTAGATCAGCAAACCGCCACCGAAGGCCAGCACCACGCCAAGTGCGGTGCCGGCCAGTTGCGCCAGGAACGACACGCCACCGCTGCCACCGAGCGACTTCAAGCCAAAGATGCCAGCCGCCAGGCCGCCCCAGGCGCCGCACAGGCCGTGCAGCGGCCACACACCGAGCACGTCGTCGATCTTCCAGCGGTTCTGGGTCAGCGTGAACATGCCGACGAAAATGGCGCCGGCGATACCACCGGTCAGCAATGCGCCCAGCGGGTGCATCAAGTCCGAACCGGCGCACACCGCCACCAGACCGGCCAGCGGTCCGTTGTAGACGAAGCCCGGATCGTTCCTACCCAGCACCAGCGCCACCAGCGTGCCGCCCGCCATCGCCATCAGGGAGTTCACGGCCACCAGGCCGTTCATCTTCTCGAGCGTCTGGGCGCTCATCACATTAAAACCAAACCAGCCCACCGTCAGGATCCAGGCGCCCAGCGCCAGGAAAGGAATCGACGACGGCGGGTGGGCCGCGATGCCGCCGCTCTTGGTATAGCGCCCGCGCCGCGCACCAAGCAGAATCACCGCCGCCAAGGCGACCCAGCCACCGAAAGCATGGACCACCACCGAACCGGCGAAGTCGTGGAACTCGGCGCCGAACGCCAGCTTGAGCCAGGCCTGGAAACCGAAACGCTGGTTCCAAGCGATGCCCTCGAACAGCGGGTACAGCAAGCCAACCAGCAACGCCGTGGCCGCCAGTTGCGGATAGAACTTGGCGCGCTCGGCGATGCCGCCGGAGATGATCGCCGGGATCGCCGCGGCGAACGTGAGCAGGAAGAAGAACTTGACCAGCTCGTAGCCGTTGCGCTGGGCGAGCGCCTCGGCGCTGCCGAAGAAGTCGATGCCATAGGCCAGGCTGTAGCCGACGAAATAGTAGGCAATGGTCGAGACTGCGAAATCGACGAGGATCTTGACCAGGGCATTGACCTGGTTTTTTTTCCTGACCGTGCCCAGCTCGAGGAAGGCGAAGCCGGCGTGCATCGCCAGGATCATGATCGCGCCAAGCAAAATAAAGAGCGCATCCGCGCCGTTTTTCAAACCGTCCATCCAGTTCCACTCCCCAAAATAATGCAAAAAAATTCAACCATTGACTACTCAAGCAATTTTCGTACCATTTTGGTGCGAATTGCCAAGAGCTTGATTCTTATGGGAATTGTATTTGCGCCATTTTGGGTGGCGCACCACTACGGTGCGCCAACTTGGTGCGCAGAAAGCGTCGAGGGGGTGAGCGTGCTTATTTCAGCGCGGCCGCCTCGAGCTGGGCGACGCGCTGCTTTAACTGGCGCTCTTCGCCCCAGCGCACCGTTTCGTCACGGATCACGGCCACGATCGCGCTCACGGCGCCATCGGCCGCGTAGGTCATCGCCACCGTGAACGCGATCGACAAGGGCTTGCCCTCCTTGTGCAGCGCCGGCACGCGCAGCACGTCGTTGCCGTAGCGCGTCTGGCCGGTGGCCATGGTCTTGTGGTAGCCATCCCAATGCCGCTGGCGCTGGCGTTCAGGGATGATCAGGTCGAGCGACTGGCCCAGCGCCTCGGCCTTGGAAAAGCCGAACATGCGCTCGGCCGCCGGATTCCACACGATAATCGCCCCACCCGCGTCGCACACCACGATGGCGTCGCCCACCGACTCGATCACTTCCTGATAGTTCATTGCTGTCGTCACTGCCGATCTCCTCGCAAAATGAAAAATGCCCGGGACGCGAATCCCGGGCAGCCTGGCCTGCTAGAGCATCAGACGGCCTTGGCGGCGTGCAGCTCGGCGATCTGGTGACTGGTGTAGCCGAGCGATTCGAGCACCTCGTCGGTGTGTTCACCCAGCAGCGGCGAACCGGTGATCTCGACCGTCATGTCGGAAAACTTGATCGGACTGCCCACGGTCAGGTACTTGCCGCGTTCCTTGTGGTCCACTTCGGTAATCGTACCACTGGCGCGCAGCGACGGGTCGTTTGCGATCTCCTTCATCGTCATCACGGGCGAGCAAGGAATGTCGAACTTGCGCAGGATGTCGACCGCTTCGAACTTGGTCTTGTCCTTGAGCCAGTCCTCGATCACGGCGAAGATGTCGAAGATCTTGTCCTGGCGCGCGGAAGCCGTCATGTAGGCCGGATCGTCAATCCACTCCGGCTTGCCGATGGCCTTGCAGATCGGGGCCCAGGCATGGCCCTGGATGGTGAAGTAGATGTATGCGTTCTTGTCCGTCTCCCAGCCTTTGCACTTGAGGACCCAGCCCGGCTGGCCGCCGCCACCGGCATTCCCGCCGCGCGGCACCACGTCGGTGAATGTGCCGTGCGGGTACTGGGGATACTCTTCCAGGTAGCCGATGCGGTCCAGGCGCTGCTGGTCGCGCAGCTTCACGCGGCACAGGTTCAACACGCTGTCCTGCATCGACACGGCCACCTTCTGGCCCTTGCCACCGTTCTTGTTACGCGCATGCAGGGCGGTCAGGATGCCGATCGCCAGGTGCATGCCGGTGTTGCTGTCGCCCAGGGCGGCCGAACTGACCGTCGGCGGGCCGTCGTCGAAACCGGTGGTCGAGGCGGCGCCGCCGGCGCACTGGGCCACGTTCTCATAGACCTTCAAGTCTTCGTAATGGTGGCCATCGCTAAAGCCCTTGACCGAAGCGACGATCATGCCCGGATTGAGTTCGCGGATGTGCTCCCAGGTGAAGCCCATGCGGTCCAGCGCGCCGGGACCGAAGTTCTCGACCAGGACGTCGGAATCCTTGATCAGGCGCGTCAGCACTTCCTTGCCCTCGGGCGTCTTGGTGTCGAGCGTGAGCGACTTCTTGTTACTGTTGAGCATAGTGAAGTACAGGGCATCGACGCCGGGAATGTCGCGCAGCTGCGAGCGCGTCACATCGCCCGAACCAGGCCGCTCGACCTTGATCACGTCGGCGCCATACCAGGCCAGCAGCTGGGTGCAGGCCGGACCGGCTTGCACGTGGGTGAAGTCGATGATTTTGATGCCGTCTAACGGTTTGCTCATGATGGTGCGTCTCCTTGTGATGGTTTACTTCTTGCTCGCGCTGCTTTGCGGGTTCAGGTTGGTCAGGCGACCGCTTTCGGTGCCCGCAGCTTCGTCGATGACGGCATTGATCAGGGTCGGCTTGCCCGAGGCGATCGCCTCGACCAGCGCGCGCGTCATTTCTTCGGGCGTGCTGACGTGGTAGCCGACGCCGCCAAACGCTTCGATCATCTTGTCGTAGCGCGCATTCTTGACGAACACGGTCGGCGCGACATCCTTGCCGCCGGTCGGGTTGATGTCGGTGCCGCGATAGACGCCATTGTTATTGAAGACAATCGTCACCACCGGCAGGTCGTAGCGGCAGATGGTCTCGAGCTCCATGCCGCTGAAGCCGAACGCGCTGTCGCCTTCGATCGCCACCACCGGCTTGCCGGTGATGACGGCCGCGCCGATGGCGTAGCCCATGCCGATGCCCATGATGCCCCAGGTGCCCGAGTCGAAACGCTTGCGCGGCTCGTACATGTCGATGATGCTGCGCGCGTAGTCGAGCGTGTTGGCGCCTTCGTTGACGACGTTGATGTCCGGCCGCGTCTTGAGCACGTCGCGAATTGCCCGCAGCGCGCTGTGGAAATTCATCGGCGAGGGGTTCTGGCTCAGCATCGCCGCCATCTTGCTCAGGTTCTTGTCCTTGCGCTCGGCGATGGCGCCGGTCCAGGCGTTGTCGGGCTTGGCGTAGTCGTCACCGATACCCGCCAGCAGTGCGGCCACGCAGGAACCGATGTCACCGATCACCGGCGCGGCGATGGCCACGTTGCTGTCGATCTCGGTCGGCGAGATATCAATCTGGATAAACTGTTTCGGCGCGCCCCAGGTCTTGCCCTTGCCATGCGCGAGCAGCCAGTTCAGGCGCGCCCCGATCAGCAGCACCACGTCCGCTTCGGCCAGCACATAGGAACGCGCTGCCGATGCCGACTGCACGTGGGTATCGGGCAGCAAGCCTTTGGCCATCGACATTGGCAGGTAGGGAATGCCGGACTTCTCGACGAAGGCGCGGATGTCGGCGTCGGCCTGTGCATACGCGGCGCCCTTGCCCAGCAAGATCAGCGGCCGTTTGGCCCCCTTGAGCAGGTTCAGCGCACGCTGCACCGACTCGGGCGCGGGAATCTGGCGCGGCACCGGGTCGACCACCTTGACCAGCGAGCGCTTGCCGTGTTCGGCGTCGAGCGACTGGCTCAGCAACTGCGCCGGCAGGTCGAGGTAGACGCCGCCCGGACGACCGGACACGGCGGCCCGGATCGCACGCGCGATGCCGATGCCGATGTCTTCGGCCTTGTTGATGCGGTAGGATGCCTTGGCATAGGGCTTGGCGGCGTTCAGCTGGTCCATCTCTTCGTAGTCACCCTGCTGGAGGTCGACGATTTCGCGCTCGCTCGAACCGCTGATCAGGATCATCGGAAAGCAGTTGGTGGTGGCGTTGGCCAGCGCCGTCAAGCCGTTCAGGAAACCCGGCGCCGACACGGTCAGGCAGATCCCCGGCTTTTGTGTAATATAACCGGCGATGGCGGCCGCGTTTCCGGCGTGCTGCTCATGACGGAAACCGATGAAGCGCATTCCTTCGGCCTGCGCCAGGCGCGCCAGGTCAGTGATGGGAATGCCAACCAGGCCGAAGATGGTGTCGATGTCGTTATGTTTAAGCGCATCGATTACGAGGTGAAATCCATCGGTCAGTTCTGCTGGCTGCGTGATGTTGGTCATGATGAGTGTCTCTTCTATTGGTGTGATTAAAGGGCTGCTCGCTGTCGCCATGGTGAACTTTTGTCTGGGGCCATCATAGCCAGTCCCATTGATTTCTCTCATTGACCGCGGTCAATTTTCGCAGCATGATGTTCAACCTTTCAAGATAAGTAAATCGGTCCCGACATGACGCTCGTTGCAAACCACCCCGAACGGAATGTGATCCGTGTCCAACTCAAGCAGAACGTGGTGCTCAAGGAAATGCGCGACAGCGAGATGGCCGCGCTCGAGCCGTACCTGACGATCGTCAATTATCAGAAAGGCGACCTACTGCTGAACCAGGGCGTGCATGAGATGGAGCAATATTTCATCCTCGACGGCGTGCTCAAGCGCGTGGTGACCAACCAGGAGGCCAAGGAGATGATCCTGCGCTTCTCGGCCGAGCGCGATATCGAGACCAGTTACGCGGCCTGGCGCCTGAAGACGCCGACCCCGTACAGCATCGTGTGCGTGACCAAGGCCCGCGTGGCCAAGCTGCCGCTGCCACTGTGGGTCGATTTCTTGGAGAGCCACAGCCAGGTCAAGCAGACGTTCGAATACCAGGTGATGAACCTGATGAGCGAAATCATGGCCCACACCATCACCTTGCACCTGCTCGACGCGCCGGGACGGGTGCACCGCTTCGTACGCAAGCATGCCGACCTGTTCGACCGGATTCCGAAGAAGGAACTGGCGACCTACCTGAACCTGTCGCCGGAAACGCTGAGCCGCCTGAAAAATCAGGGCAAGATCTAATAATTGACCTAGGTCAATTTACCGCAAAGTAATTGTGCGTTCGCACATCGCAAAAATGGCAGTTCCCCATAGGCACTATTCATAACATGAATATCTGATATCAATACACGGAATTGGCTTTGAAGAGTGACTTCCCTATACTCAGTCTTATAGAAGAATTCTCACTTAAGGAGCTTGACCATGACCACCATCACCAGCAACGCCCCAGCCAATACCGCACCAGAAACCCCTACGTTCAGCCTGTTCGGCATCATTGAAACGCTGTTCGCCGTGAACATGCGCGAGAAGCTCGACGCCGACACCAGCGGCGACAAGTCGGACGCCGCCTACCACTACGGCATGTAAGGCAAGTCCGCTTTCCGCTTTTCGTAGGCTGGAAAAGGCGAAGCCGCATTCCACCATGCATGCGCCAATTTGGCGCGAGCATGGCGAAATGCGGCTTCGCCTTTTCCACCCTGCGTTCTATTGCAGCGCCAGCTTTTGCAGGCGCAATTGGCCACTTTCGTCGGCCATGGTTCGCCCCAGCAGCTTCACCAGCGCGTAGACGGTGTCGATACGCGGCGTCGGCGTGTCGGTGAAGCGCCCCAGCTCGCGCACCGATCCCACCAGGGCGTCGATCTCGGAGTCGCGCCCCGCCTCCACATCGAGCAGCATCGACGTCTTGTGCTTGCCGACCTTCTCGGCCCCGGCGATGCGCTTGTCCAGCGTGACCCTGAAATTGATCCCCAGCTTTCCAGCCACGGTCTCGGCCTCGCGCATCATCTCGGCGGCCAGGTCGCGCGACAAGGGATACTGGCAAATGTCGACCAGCGTCGTGTGGCACAGCGCGCTGATCGGATTGAAGCTGAGATTACCCCACAGCTTGAGCCAGATCTCGGCGCGGATGTCCTCCAGCACTGGCGCCTTGAAGCCGGCGCGCGTGAAGCACGCCGAGATGGCCATCACGCGCGCGCTGGCCGAGCCATCGAGCTCGCCGAGCGGAAAACGCTCGCCCTCGATATGCTGGATCACGCCCGGCGCGATCAGCTCCGAGGCCGGATAGACCACGCAGCCGATCACCCGCTCGGGTGGAATGCGCATCGCCAGCAGTCCGCCCGGGTCGACGCTGTGCACCTGGCGCCCTTCCAGCGTGCCGCCATGGCGGTGGAAATACCAGTAGGGAATCCCGTTTTGCATGGTGACCACGCAGGTGTCGGGACCGTACAGGTCGTGCAACTGGTCGGCCACGGCGTCGACCTGGTGCGCCTTGAGCGCCAGGATCACCAGGTCTTGCGGCCCCGCTTCGGCATAATTGTCGGTGGCGACGACGTTGGTGGCCACCTGCGCGATCCCATCGTGCGAGATCAGCTTGATACCGTTGGCGCGGATCGCCTTCAAATTGGCGCCCCGCACAATAAAGGTGACCTGCTCGCCGGCCAAGGCCAGCTTCGCACCCACATATCCTCCGATTGCTCCCGCTCCTACTATCGCTATCTTCATTGCCTCACCCCTTAGCCTAGTCAAATCGATTGCTGAGCTTTCCGATGCCGTCGATCTCGACCTCGATGGTACTGCCGGGCCGCATGGACCCGACACCGACCGAGGTGCCGCACAACAGGATATCGCCAGGGTTGAGCGTCATATCCCGGGAAATCAGGCTCACCAGGCGGCGCACCGGAAATACCATGTCGTTGATCGGATAGTCCTGGCGCACCTCGCCATTGAGGATGGTGCGCACGACCAGCATGGCCGGGTCGAGCCCGGTCGCAATGACTGGCCCGAACGGGCAGAAAGTATCAAAGCCCTTGGCGCGCACCCACTGGGCAAAGGTGGGGTCGCGCTGAATGATGTCATTGACGGTCACGTCGTTGGCGCAGGTATAGCCGAACACATGCTCCATGGCATCGGACTCGGAAACGTTGAAACAGGTCTTGCCGATCACGATGCCCAGCTCGCCCTCGAAGGCGACCTTGCCCTCGCACAGGGGCTGGCGTATCGTTGCGCCGGGATTGAGGTAGGAATTGGGGGTCTTCAGCAAGTACAGCGGCTCGGGCGGCGGGGCCAGGCCCAGCTTCTTGCCCAGTGCGTGGAAGTTGTTCCACATCGCCAGCACCTTGCCCGGCACGACTGGCGTGAGCACCGTCACGTCCGACAGCCTCATGGTGATCTGGGTCGGTTCCGGATCATCGAACATGTCGCCCTTGTAGACGCGGATCTTGTCGCCTTCAAGCGTGCCGAAGCGGATCGTGTCAAGGTGATGGAAGCGCAGCCAGCGGTGAATCATTTGATCCTCGTTCTATAAAAGTAATGACGTTCAGGGTGGATCCGGCGCAGCCGTACCCACGCGGCGGCATGCATGCCTGACCGCCCGCGTGAGTGGGGGAACGCAGCCCCCCTGATTCCGGCTTTGCATCGAGTCAGTTCGCCAACCTGGCACCGGCCGACGCCATTGCCACGCTCTCGTCGGCGGCGCTGGCCGCCGAGTTGTCCATGAAGCGTTTGCGCATCGGCTTGAGCACATACCAGGCCAGCAGCGCGGCGGCGGCATTCAGGCCGCAGCCGACGAAGAACACGGCCTCCCACGAACCGGTGGCGACGGTGATCATGCTCGACACCGGTACGAAGATCGATGCCGTGCCCTTGGCCGTGTACAGCAGGCCGGCGTTGCCAGCGGCGTACTTGGTACCGAAGGTGTCGGCGCTGGTGGCCGGGAACAGGCTGTAGATCTCGCCCCAGGCAAAGAACACCACCCCGGTCAGGATGACGAACATGATCGGGTCGCGGCCCCAGTAGTACAACGCCAGGATGCCGACCGATTCAAGCGCAAAGGCGATGAACATGGTTTTTTCGCGGCCGATCTGGTCCGACACCCAGCCGAAGAATGGTCGTGTCAAGCCGTTGAGCACACGGTCGATGGCCAGTGCGAAGGTCAGGGCCGGCAGCACCATGCCCATCACGTTGAAGCTCACGCCGTCGATCTTGAAGTCCTTGGCGATCGGTCCCATTTGCGCGGTGGCCATCAGGCCGCCGGCGGCAACGAGCACGAACATCAGGTACATGACCCAGAACACCGGCTTGCGAATGATCTGCGATGGCGGGTACTCGATTTTGGCCTGCTGGACCTTGGACTTGTTCGCCGTCGAAGCGACATGGGCCGGCGGACGCACCATCAGCAAAGCAAGCAGCATCACGATCACGCCCTGGCCGATACCGAAGAACAGGAAGGTCGACTCGTAGCCGCTCTTGGCGATCATCATCGAGATGGGAATGATGGTCGCTGCCGATCCTGCGCCAAATCCCGCCGCTGTCAAGCCGGCCGCCAGGCCGCGCCGGTCCGGGAACCATTTGAGGGCCGAGCCGACGCAAGTGCCATACACGGCGCCGGCGCCGATGCCGCTGACCGCTGCTGCGAGGTACAGGAACATGAGCGAGTTGGCGTAGGCGTTCATGATCCAGCCGAGGGCGCACAGCAGGCCACCGAACAACACCACCGGACGCGGACCGAATTTGTCGACCGCCCAGCCTTCGATCGGGACCAGCCAGGTCTCCGTCAATACAAAGATGGTGAAGGCGACTTGGATGGCGGCCTTCGACCAGCCGTATTTATCGGCAATTGGGTTGACGAACAGGGTCCAGCCGTATTGCAGGTTGGCGATCATCGCCATGCAGATAATCCCCATCAACAGCTGGATCCAGCGGTATGACGGAGGCCGAACTACCGGCGCTAGTGAGTCCTCTTGCTTCATTTTCGTATCTCCATTTGTATTTTTGATGTCGCTTGTCGCTACTACACCGCATGCTGGAATCCTACCGGCTGCGCGGATGGAAACAAAACAATTTCGGACCCTGCCCCTGCCTGGCGTCCCAACGGTGTCGGCGGAGACTCCGGCTGTCCGGCGTCGAATTGGTCTTTTATGAAAACCATGAGACGGGTCGATTGTGGAAGAACCGAAACCCGTTATCCTTGACCGCGGTTAAGTTTCGGAATCTGGTGTTAATTAAAAAGAACGCTTCGGCCTGCGTACAAAACTCATTGCTCGTTCCCGCGAAGGCGGGAACGACGGGCTGACAGGAATGTCACCGCTCAAGCTCAACTCAGACGCCGACCTGGCACTGCTGGAGTTCGGCCCAGTTGATGTAGGCGGCCGGGCTGCAACCGTCTGCGGTAAGCGCTTCGTAGCAGCGCGTCTTGGCCAGCTGGATGGCGTCGACCAGGAAAGTGGCGTCGTAGGCGGTCAGCAAATGGGCCTGGTGCGCGCTCAGGTAGGCACACAGGCATTCGCGCTCGCCCTCTTCGCACAACACGCTCTGGTAGGTGGCGCTGTCCCAATGAAATGGCAGGCCCAGTTCGTAGAACGCAGCGTTGAATGCGTTGCGGTGCACTTCGGCGGCGGCGCTGGCGTCGTTGCGGCTGATGATGTTGTGGAACATGGTGCTCTCCTCGGTTTCGCTCAAGCGTCCAATGCGCTGATCTCGAAGCCATCGTAGAGTCAAAAAATCATTAGGTATAGTTAAAGTTTTTAAGCATAATGATTCATGATCATGAATGATAAACACGATGAAGAATGCCACCCTGCGCCAATTGAAAGTGTTCGAGACGGTCGCGCGCCACCTCAGTTTCTCGCGTGCGGCGGACGAACTGCACCTGACCCAGCCGGCCGTCTCGACCCAGGTCAAGACGCTCGAGAGCCACGTCGGCCTGGTGCTGTTCGAACAGCTCGGCAAGAAGGTTTACCTGACCCCGGGCGGCGCCGAACTGCTGTACCACAGCCGTGCCATCATCCAGCAATTCCAGGAGGCGGAGGAGGCGCTGACGCAGTTCCGCGGCATCCCCGGCGGAAAACTGAACGTGGCGGTGATCAGCGCGGGTGACTATTTCTTCCCGCGCCTGCTGGTCGAATTCGCACGCCGCCACCCGGGCGTGAAATTGAACCTGACGGTCCACAACCGCGCCGAACTGCTGGGGCAATTGAGCGGCAACCTGACCGACCTGGCCGTGATGGTGCGTCCGCCGCAGGACTGCGACACCCTGCACGCCTCGTTTGCGCCCCACCCTTACGTGATCGTGGCCGCGCCGGGCCATCACCTGGTGGGCAAGAAGAACATCTCGATGGCGCAGCTCAAGGGCGAGCCCTTCGTGGTGCGCGAGAAGGGTTCGGACACCTGGAACTCGATGGAGGACGGCTTTGGCGAGCACCTGCACGAACTCAATATCGCGATGGAGATCAAAAGCACGGAGACCATCAAGCAGGCCGTGATCGCGGGCATGGGGATCGGATTTTTATCGGCCCACACCATCAGCCAGGAGCTCAAGGCCGGCAGCCTGGCGGTGCTCGACGCGGTCGGCTTTCCCGTCATGCTCGACTGGTACGTGGTCCATCGCAAGAACAAGCGCCTGCCCCCGGTGGCGCTGGCGTTCAAGAATTTCTTGCTGAGCGACGGTGCGGCGCTGATCGCGCACTACCTGCCGTTCGGGCAGCGTGGCGCGCGGGCGAGGAAAAAGCGGCAAGCCGGGTAAACTTGACACAAGTCAAGGAAATTCCCGGGGCAAAAGTCAATACTGGATTCGCTTACTCCACAAGCATTCGGCCCGCAGATTGCGGGTCTTTTTTTGCCCGGCCCCGCCTGGCCGAGGTGTTCAGGCCAGCGCCAGGGCCAGCGGCGCGGCCGATGCGTGGCCGTGCAATTTGAACACGCTAACCACCGACGACAACTGGTCAGCTTCATCGTTGAGTGCCTGCGCCGCGCTGGCCGCCTGTTCGCTCAGGGCCGCGTTCTGCTGGGTCACGCGGTCCATCTCGACGATGGCTTGCTTGACCTGCTCGATGCCGTTGGTTTGTTCTTCGCTGGCAAGGCTGATCTCGCCCATGATGTCCGTCACCCGGCGGATGCTCGCCACCACTTCCTGCATGGTCGCCCCCGCCTGTTCGACCTGGGCGCTGCCAAATTCGACGCGCTCGACCGAACTGCCGATCAAGTCCTTGATCTCCCTGGCCGCGGCGGCACTGCGCTGGGCCAGGTTGCGCACTTCGGTGGCGACGACGGCGAAGCCGCGGCCCTGCTCGCCGGCGCGCGCCGCTTCGACGGCCGCGTTCAAGGCCAGGATATTGGTCTGGAAAGCGATGCCGTCGATCACGCCGATGATATCGACGATGCGTCTGGACGCGTCGCTGATGGCACCCATGGTTTCGACCACCTGCGCGACGACGGCACCGCCGCGCACCGCCACTTGCGACGCCGACATTGCCAGCTCGTTGGCTTGATGGGCGTGGTTGGCGTTCTGGCGCACCGTCACGCTGAGCTGCTCGGTTGACGCGGCCGTGCGTTGCAGGGAATCGGCCTGGGCGTCGGTGCGTTCGGACAGGTCGGCATTGCCGGCACTGATCTGCTGCGACGCGCTGGCGATCACGTCCGTACCGTGGCGCACATTGCACACGATGCCATTCAAGGCGTGGTTCATGTCCAGCAGCGCCTGCTGCAAGTCGCCGATCTCATCGTTACGGCTGACCTCGATCCGCTCGGCCAGGTTGCCGCTGGCGACCTGCTGGGCGGCCAGTACGGCCATGCGGATTGGCTTGATCAAACCATTGACCATCAACTGGATGAACAGCACCAGGGCCGCCAGGGTCAGGATCGCCACGCTGACCTGCCACAGGTGGCCATTGCGGGTGCGCATGGCATCGGTGGCAACGATCGCCGACAGGGTCGTCTTGGCGTCCTGGGCCATGTGCGCCAGCTCCGCATCGCTCCGGTTGATGTCGGCCCGCAGCGGCAACAAAGCCTCCAGCGAGGCGTTGCCCTTGACGGCGCCAAGCAACTTGTCCAACTGGGCCAGCGCCGTCTGGCTCTGTGGCGAATGAAGCAGGGCATCGGGCACGGCAGCTTTGCCACGCGCGTCGGAAAGGGCGCTGATCGCCTTCTCGGACAGCTTGCCCGAGTCGATCGCGTCGGAAACACCGTTGAGGAAGGTCTTGTAGCTGGCCACGGCCTGCATCGCGCTGTCGTAGGCGCCTACGGTGCGGTCAACCTGGGCCGGCAGATCGTTCGGCGTGAGCAGTTGATACGTCAACAGCAGCACCATCGGCAGGATCGCGGCGGCGAACTGCAGGTACATGCGCGACTTGATCTTCAGGTTCATCATTGCCACCCTCAATACTTTTCAATGATCGTCACGCCGGTCGGCTTGCTTCTGACGTAGCCGACCGCGCCCGGCGTGCCGCGCACGAATGCCAGCACCTCGGCATCGCCCGACTTGACGGCCGGGGCATTGAGTCCGTCGCGGAAACCTTTCTTGGTCCACACCGCGCCATACTTGCTCGCGTCGATCTTGATGACCTTTTCCAGGAATTCCTTCTGGGTCGAGGCATTGTCGATCGGGACGAGACGGATCGCGCCGGCCATTTGCTTATCTCCCAAGAACACGTCGCGCACCTCGCCCTCGGCCAGATTCACGCCCGCATTGGCCACCACATACAAGTCTCCCGCCCACGCGCCCATCGGGCAGGCCAGCAGGGTGGCCATGATCAGTTTGTCAAACACGTTCATCTTCGAATCCTCGATAACAAGCAGCAAAATGCCGAGCATCATGTATAAACAAGCGGACGCGCCGCCATCGCCATCAGAACCGGATCGCCGCCTGAAGCTGGGCTTCCCTGTACTTGGCGCCACCGTCCTGGCTGTCATCGCTGTGGCTCAGTTGCAGCTTGAGCGCCATCTTCGGCGTCAAGTCATAGCGCACGCCGATGGCTTGGCGCACATAGGAACGGCCCGAGTCAAGCGCCGCGAAATAAGCGTCCTGCTGGTCCAGCGCAGCTTTTTCCCAGCGTACATAAGGGGTGAAGCCCGAATCGAGCAGCTTGCCCACTTGAAGGAAGCCGCTCCAACTGGCGCGCGTGGCGCCATTCGGCTCCAGCGCGCGGTTGCGGAAGTGGTAGTACTCGCTGATGACTTCCCAGTCGTTGGCGTCGTAGTAGGCATAGGCGCCCGCCATCCTGATGCGCGTGGAACTGGCGCGCAGCGCGCCACTGTAGGCGCTGACGTCTTCGTTAAAGGCGTGCGCGCCGAGCACCAGGCCATCGGCCGCGCCGCCGAAGTGGTAGCGCACGCTGGCGCCGACCATGCTGTTGCCGTTGTCGTCCTTGACGGCGTTAAAGTCGAGTATGCCGTCGAGCACCCGTCCGCCGTTGCCCAGATAGGCATCGTAGGCCAGCTTGCCATTGCCGAGGCGGACCTGGCCGGTGCCCCAGATGCCCACCGTGTGTGCAGGCAGGATGCCGCCGCCGTCCTCGAAATCGATCATGCGGGGACGGTCGACCGAAGTCTGGATTTGGGCGCCATGGTGAAACGCCGTGTTCCAGTAGCCGTAGGGCGTGTGGAAGCGACCGGCCCAGACGGTGAGCGCATCGCTGAAGGTATAGCCGAGCTGCAATCGCTCCAGGTCGGTTCCCAGGGTGCCCGCATCGCCATACTCAAAATTGAGTTCAAGCAGTGATTTGACCCGACCGCCCAGGTCCGGCGTCAGGTACAGGTCCAGGTTGCCCAGTGCCATGCCCTTCTTGCGACCGTCGGCGACCGGCTTGCCCGAATAGGCGTAGCGCACGTCGCTGAACCCGTGCAAAGGCACGCCATTGTTGGCCGTCTTGCTGTTGTTCTCAGCGTCGACGATTTGCGACACTGTCTGTTCGATGGCGTCGATGCGACTCGCTTGCGCTGCTGCATCAGGAGTGGCCGCGGGCGCCGCGGCGGGCGCATGTTCGAGCTGGTTCAGGCGCGCTGCCAGCTGGGCAATCAGGGCATTGTTCGCCTGGATCTGTTTTTCAAGCACGGCAATCCGTTCGGCCTCGGTCGCCGCCCACGCGGATGGGGAAAACGCCTGGCTCAGGGCCAAGCCAAGCGCTCCAAGGCGCAGGGCGGCAATGCTGCTGGAATTCATCTATTTCTCTCCAATCGGGATGGATCGGATGCGGCCATGCTGGCGCGACCTGGCAGGCCAGCAAGGGTACAACCGAATTGCTTATCGTGTTGTGCGGAGGCCAGAGTACGGCAAAGGCAAGACTGGCGTGCAGAGCCGCCAATTCTCGCGAGAACGCGTTCTATTTTTCCGCTGCGGCGCAGTTTCGGGGGGCCGCGTTGAGGTGCTGATACCGACCATCATGCGTGCGCACAGGCCTGATGAGTAGGTGTGTGAATGCTAACAGGGTTTCCAAATTGAAATTTGATGTGGATCAAATTCTATCGAATACTCACATCATGCCATCAGTGCCCGGACGTGTGCGGCGGCGCCGCTGGCCAGGCCTTCGAGGCTGTAGCCGCCTTCGAGGATGGAGACGATACGCCCTTCGGCGCTGGCTGCGGCGATGGCCCCGATCTCGCGCGTGATCCAGTGGAAGTCGTCGTCCGTCAAGTTCAGGCCAGCGAGCGGATCGAGCTGGTGGGCGTCGAAGCCGGCCGAGACGATGATCAGTTGCGGTGCCCACGCGCGCAAGGCCGGCAGCATCTCGGCGCCGATCCGGGCGCGAAACATGGCCGAGTCGCAGCCGCGCGGCAAGGGGATGTTCAGGATGTTGTGGTGCGCTCCCGTTTCTTCGCGCGCGCCGGTGCCCGGATACAGCGGCGACTGGTGGCTGGAGGCGTAAAACAGGCCCGGATGGGCATGGAACGCCGCTTGCGTGCCGTTCCCATGGTGGACGTCGAAGTCCACCACGGCGACCCGCTCGAGCCCGTACGCCTCGCAGGCATAGACCGCCGCAATCGCGGCTTGGTTGAAGATGCAAAAGCCCATCGCCCGGTCCGGTTCGGCGTGGTGGCCGCAGGGCCGGGTTGCGCAGAACACGTTGGCGGCCACGCCAAGCATGACGTCGTCAACCCCGGCGCAGGCCGCGCCGATACAGCGCATCACGGCGCGCCACGAGCCGGCCGACATCAAGGTATCGCCACCGTCGAGCGCGACCGTGCCATGCACCGGCGCCGCTGCGTCAACCGCCTCGACGAAGGCTTCATCGTGCACCAGCATCGCCTGCGCCCGCGTTCCCAGCGGCGCCTCCTGCCAGTCCAGGGCCGCGAACCCGGGTGCCTTCAATGCCTCCAGCACCGCCGCCAGCCGCTGCGGCGCCTCAGGATGGCCGGCGCCGGGCTGGTGGCCATAGCAATCGATATGCGAGTAAATACGCGTGGTCATGGTGAGCGGTCCCTACAAGACAAGCACGGCACGGAAGTCGTTGACGTTGGTACGGGTTGGTCCTCCCATCACCAGGTCACCCAGACTGGAGAATACACTGTAGCCGTCGTTATCATCGAGCATCGCGCGCGGCAGCAGGCCAAGCGCGTGGGCGCGCGCCATGCTGTCGGGCCGGTACAGCGCACCGGCGTTGTCCTCGGAGCCGTCAATGCCGTCGGTGTCGCAGGCAATCGCGTGCACGCCGGGCAGGCCATCGAGCGCGAGCGCAAGGCTGAGCAGGAATTCCGTGTTGCGCCCTCCCCGTCCCTGGCCGCGCACCGTGACCGTGGTTTCGCCGCCGGACAGGATCACGCACGGGCGCTGGAACGGCTGGCCGCGCGTGGCGACCTGCCTGGCCAATGCAGCGTGCATCTGGCCGATGTCGCGTGCCTCGCCTTCAATCGCGTCCGACAGGATGTAGGGCGTGATGCCGGCCGCGCGCGCCGTGCGGGCCGCCGCGTCCAGCGCGTGCTGGGCGGTGGCGATCACGTGGCAGCTGTTGCGCGCGAAAGCGGGGTGGCCCGGCTTGGGCGTTTCGCCGGCGCCCGATTCAAGATGGCGCAACACCGCCTGCGGCACGCTGATGGCGTACTTGCGTAACACCGCCAGCGCCTGCTCGCAACTGGTCGGATCGGGTAAGGTCGGACCGCTGGCGATAATGCCGGGGTCGTCTCCCGGCACGTCGGAGATCAGCAACGTGATCACGCGCGCCGGCGCGCAGGCCAGCGCGAGGCGCCCGCCCTTGATGGCCGAGAGATGCTTGCGCACGCAATTGATTTCAGCGATGGTGGCGCCGCAAGCCAGCAGCGCCTTGTTGACGGCCTGCTTGTCCTGCAAGGTGATGCCGTCGGCGGGAAGTGCCAGCAGCGCCGAGCCACCGCCCGAAATGAGGCACAGGACGGTGTCGTCCTCGCTCAGTCCCCACACCATGTCGAGCATGCGGGCGGCGGCCAGGTGGCCGGCCGCGTCGGGCACCGGATGGGCCGCTTCGATGACCTCGATCCGCTCGCACGGTGCGCCGTGGCCATAGCGCGTGACCACCAGGCCGGGCAGTTCGCCAGGCCAGTGGCGTTCGACCACCCGTGCCATTGCGGCGGCCGCCTTGCCGGCGCCGATCACCAGCGTGCGACCGCGCGTGCTGCGCTCGGGCAGGAAGGCTGGCAGGCACTTGTCGGCCGTGACCGCGCCAACGGCGCTGGCGTAGAGGTCGATCAGCAACTGGCGTGGTTCTGTGATGTGGCCGCCATCCATGCTCAGGCCTTGGCGATATCGTGGTTTGACATCATCTCGATGCCGCGGCATAGCGCCGAGTGATCGAGGCCGCTCATGCCGTGGGCGGCGCAGGAATTCATCAACTCCTGCGCGGTCGAGGTGTTGGGTAGCGAGATGCCCATCGCCTTCGCGCCCTGCAAGGCGAGATTCAGGTCCTTCTGGTGCAGCTCGATCCGGAATCCCGGCGCGAAGGTGCGCTTGACCATGCGCTCGCCATGTACTTCCAGGATGCGCGAGGCCGCGAAGCCACCCATCAAGGCTTGCCGCACCCTGGCCGGATCGGCGCCCGCCTTGGACGCGAACAGCAGCGCCTCGGCCACTGCCTGGATATTCAGCGCCACGATGATCTGGTTGGCAACCTTGGTGGTCTGGCCGTCGCCGTTCGCGCCGACCAGCGTGATGTTCTTGCCCATCAGTTCAAACAGCGGTTTGACGATGGCGAATGCGCTCTCCGGGCCGCCAACCATGATGGTCAGCGATGCCGCCCTGGCGCCGACCTCGCCGCCCGACACCGGGGCGTCGAGATAGTCGCAACCACGCTTGTTGATCTTCTTTGCGAATTCCTTGGTGGCCATCGGTGAGATCGAGCTCATGTCGACCACGATCTTGCCCGCCGTGAGGCCGGCAGCGACGCCGTCTTCGCCGAACAGGGCCGCTTCGACGTGCGGCGTGTCGGGCACCATGATGATGATGATGTCGGCCCGCTTGGCCACTTCCGCGCCCGAGGTGCACACCGTGGCACCGCCGTCGATCAGGCTCGCCGGCGGGTTCCTGATGTCGTGCAGGTACAGTTTGCAGCCGCCTTGCTGCAGGTTGGCGGCCATGGGCGCGCCCATGATGCCGAGGCCGATGAATCCTACTTTTGTCATGTTCGTCTCCTGGTAGTTGGTATTAGCCCGTCGTCCTCGCGCAGGCGGGGACCCATGCGCCGTCATAGCATGAGACTGCGTATGGGCTCCCGCCTTCGCGGGAGCGACGGTCGGTTCAAGCCTGGTGTGTTGCGCGCCAGGACAAGCCTTCTTCGGTGCTCGTTTTTGGCTTGTATTCGCAGCCGATCCAGCCGTCGTAACCGATCTCATCGAGCATCGCCAGCAGGTAGCGGTAGTTGATTTCACCGGTGCCCGGCTCGAATCGACCCGGATTGTCGGCCAGCTGAATGTGCTTGATCATCGGGAGGTTGGCCTTGATCGTCGCCGCAATCTCGCCCTCCATGCGCTGCATGTGATAAATGTCGTACTGGAGAAACAGGTTGTCGGAGCCGGTGTCGTGAATGAGTTCGCGCGCCTGACGGGTACCACATAGGAAAAAGCCGGGAATGTCGAAGGTGTTGATCGGTTCGACCAGCAGGCGAATACCATGGTCCTTGAGCGTGGCGGCAGCGAAGCGCAGGTTGCTCACCAGCGTGGCGCGCGCCTGCTCCATCGTCACCTCGGGCGGCTTGATTCCGGCCAGGCAGTTCACCTGCTTGACGCCGAGCGCGCGCGCATAGCGCACCGCGTCGTCGACGCCCTGCCTGAATTCACCGTTGCGGTCCGGATGGCAGGCAATGCCGCGCTCACCGGCCGCCCAGTCGCCTGCCGGCAGGTTGTGCAGCACCAGTTCAAGCTCGTTGGAATGGAGCTGGTGGGCGATCTGCTCGACCGGATACGCATACGGGAACAGGAATTCGACACCGTGAAAGCCTGCGCGTGCGGCTGCAGCAAAACGGTCCATGAAACCGACTTCGTTAAACAGCATGCTCAGGTTGGCTGCAAATTTTGTCATGGCGCGGCTCCCTTATTTGACGTCAAGGACATCGTTGAATTCGTTGATGGCGTCAATCTCGGTGCCCATCGCGATGTTGGTAATGCGCTCGAGGATGATCTCCACCACCACCGGGACGCTAAATTGCTTCATCAGCTCGCGTGCCCGCGCGAAGGCAGGCAGGATGTCGTCCGGCTTGAACACCCGAATCGCCTTGCAACCGAGTCCCTCAACCACGGCCACGTGGTCCACGCCGTAGCCGTTCAATTCGGGCGCATTGACATTTTCGAACGCGAGCTGCACGCAGTAGTCCATCTCGAAGCCACGCTGCGACTGGCGGATCAGGCCGAGATAGGAGTTATTCACCAGCACATGAATGTAGGGCAGCTTGAATTGCGCGCCGACGGCCAGTTCCTCGATCATGAACTGGAAATCGTAGTCGCCCGAGATAGCGACGATGTCGCCCGTCGGGTCGGACGCGCGCACGCCCAGCGCTGCCGATATGGTCCAGCCGAGTGGGCCGGCCTGGCCACAGTTGATCCAGTGGCGCGGATGGTAGACATGCAGGAACTGGGCGGCCGCGATTTGCGACAGGCCAATGCTCGACACATAGCGCACGTTCTTGCCGAAAAATTCGTTCATCTCCTGGTACACGCGCAGCGGCTTGACCGGCACCTCGTCGAAGTCGGTGCGGCGCAGCATGGTCCGCTTGCGTTCCTGGCATTCGGCCAGCCACGGCGAG
The DNA here is from genome assembly GCA_040390195.1 of Pseudomonadota bacterium. Classification (GTDB taxonomy): domain Bacteria; phylum Pseudomonadota; class Gammaproteobacteria; order Burkholderiales; family Burkholderiaceae_D; genus Telluria_A. Next base: position 123,746 of record JAZJYV010000003.1, read on the forward strand.
CGGTCTTCGAGCTTGCCGGCGGCCTTCCATTCAAGCGCCACCTCGATGAACAGTTCGAGCGCCGCGCGTGCGTCCGACACGATGCCGTAGTCGGGGCCGAACACGCGCCCGATCTGGGTCGGCTCGATATCGACGTGAACGAATTTGCGGCCCTTGGTGAACACTTCGACCGAGCCGGTGTGCCGGTTGGCCCAGCGGTTGCCGATGCCAAGCATGAAGTCCGACGCCAGTACGGTGGCGTTGCCGTAGCGGTGGCTCGTCTGCAGGCCGGCCATGCCCGCCATCTGCGGGTGGTCGTCGGGTATCGCACCCCAGCCCATCAAGGTGGGAATCACCGGCACGCCCGTGATTTCGGCGAATCGCACCAGCAGCCCGGCGGCGTCGGCGTTGATGATGCCGCCGCCGGCCGTGATCAAGGGGCGTTCGGCCGCGTTCAGCATCGTCATCGCTTTTTCGATCTGGGCGCGGGTGGCCTTTGGCTTGAATGCCTCCATCGGCTCGTAGGTGTCCGGGTCGAATTCGATCATGGCGACCTGCACGTCGAACGGCAAATCGATCAGCACCGGACCGGGGCGCCCGGAGCGCATCAGGTGGAACGCCTGCTGGAACACGCGCGGCACCAGCGCCGGCTCGCGCACCGTCACCGCCCACTTGGTGACGGGCTTGGCGATCGACTCGATATCGACCGCCTGGAAGTCTTCCTTGTACATCCTGGCGCGCGGCGCCTGCCCGGTAATGCAGAGAATTGGTATGGAATCGGCTTGAGCGGAATACAGGCCCGTGATCATGTCGCAGCCGGCCGGGCCGGAAGTGCCGATGCACACGCCGATGTTTCCGGCCTTGGCGCGCGTGTAGCCCTCGGCCATGTGCGAAGCGCCTTCGACATGGCGTGCAAGAATGTGGCGCACGCTGTCGCGCTTGCGCAAGGCAGCATACAGCGGGTTGATTGCCGCACCCGGCACCCCGAATGCCACCGTGATGCCTTCTTTTTCCATTACGTGGACAGCTGCTTCTGCCGCAGTCATTTTTGCCATGTCGCGTCTCCCGATTGTATGCGATGTAAATCAATGGCTCCATCGTAGGGACAAATGGCAGGCGCGATAAGAGGACAAAATATCGTTTTATTCGATACCTGAAGTATGGAATAATCCAGACATGGACAAACTCAAACAAATGGCCGCATTTGTCGACGTGGTGGAGAAAGGCAGCCTGGCGCGCGCCGCGCTTGAACAGCACATCACCCCGGTGATGCTCGGGCGCCGCATTGACATGCTCGAGAAGCGGCTGGGTGTCAAGCTGATGCACCGCACGACGCGTCACCTGACCCTGACCGAGCAGGGATCGGTATTCCTTGAGTACTGTCGCAAGCTGCTGGCCGACGTCGACTTCGCCGAAACGATCGTCTCCGAGGGGCGCCACAAGGCCACCGGCCACCTGATCGTATCGGCGCCCGCGGCGTTCGGGCGCCTGCACGTGGCGCCGCACGCCCCCGCGTTCCTGGCGGCCAATCCGAAAGTGCAGATCTCGTTCAACCTGACCGACCATGTGGTGGACCTGGTGCGCGAAGGCTATGAGCTGGGAATCCGGATCGGCGGCGTGATCGATCCAAATTTCGTGGCCGTGAAACTGGCGAGCAACCGGCGCGTGGTGTGCGGCACGCCGGACTACCTCGAGCGCAACGGCATTCCGCGCACCTTGGACGACCTGACCGGCCACAACTGCCTGGCATTCAACCTGCAGGGCGGGCAGCAGCGCGGCTGGTACTTCCAGAAGGACGGCAAGCCAGTCACGGTCAAGGTCAGCGGCAACCTCGATTGCAATGACGGCGAACTGCTGCACCGCTGGGCCTCGGAGGGGCTTGGGCTGGCGTGGCGCTCGACCTGGGAGATCGAGTCCCAGCTGGCATCAGGAGAACTGATCACCGTACTGGATGACTATGCGCTGCCCGACTACGACATCACGGCGGTGTACATGCAGCAGCGCCACTTGCCGGCCAAGGTGCGATTTTTCATCGATGCGCTCAAGGCGACCTACGCGCAGCCCGGGTACTGGTCGCGTACTGCTTGACAATAGCGAAGGGCGCAAGAGCGCGGCGTCATCCGCCCTATGGAATCTTAGATCACCCTTTGTTCGCGCAGCGCGGCCACCTGCAGCGCGCTGTACCCCAGCTCCGCAAGCACCTCGTCGGTGTGCTCGCCCAGCAAGGGCGAGCGCGTCACTTCGGTCGCACTGTCGGACATCTTGATCGGGTTACCGACGGTCAGGTACTTGCCACGCTCCGGATGATCAACTTCGACGATGGTGCCGCTGGCGCGCAGCGACGGCTCTTCAGCGATCTCCTTCATCGACAGGATCGGCCCGCACGGAATGTCAAACTGATTCAAGATGTCCATGACCTCGAACTTGGTCTTGGTCTTGGTCCATTCCTCGATGGTGGCGAAGATCGCCATCAGGCGCGGCAGGCGGGCGCGCGGTGTGGCGTAGTCGGGGTCGTCGATCCACTCCTCCTTGCCAATCACCTTGCAGATCGAGCCCCACACCGGCGCCTGCGACACGAAATAGATATACGCGTTCGGGTCGGTCTCCCATCCCTTGCACTTGAGGATCCAGCCCGGCTGGCCGCCGCCGGAAGCATTGCCGGCGCGCGGCACCGAATCGCCAAACTGGCCGCTCGGGAACTGGGGATACTCCTCCATCACGCCGGTCCGTTCGAGCCGCTGCTGGTCGCGCAGCTTGACCCGGCACAGGTTCAGCACCGCATCCTGCATCGCCGTCTCCACCTTTTGTCCGCGCCCCGTGCTGGTGCGTTGATACAGCGCCGTCACGATCCCCAGCGCCAGGTGCAGCCCGCTGCCGCTGTCGCCGATCTGCGCGCCGGTGACCATTGGCGGCCCGTCGTCGAAACCGGTGGTGGCGGCCGAACCACCCGCGCACTGGGCCACGTTCTCGTAGACCTTGCAGTCCTGGTAGGGGCCGGGGCCGAAGCCCTTGACCGACGCGACGATCATGCGCGGATTGAGCTCCTGGATGCGCGCCCAGCTAAAGCCCATGCGGTCCAGGGCACCGGGAGCGAAATTCTCGACCATCACATCACAGTCCTTGATCAGGGTTTCGAGCACCTCCTTGCCGAGCGGCTTCTTGGTGTCGAGCGTGATCGAGCGCTTGTTATGGTTCAGCATCGTGAAATACAGGCTGTCGACGCCGGGAATATCACGCAGCTGGCCACGCGTGGCATCGCCCTCGCCGGCGCGCTCGACCTTGATGACGTCGGCGCCGAACCAGGCCAGCAGCTGGGTGCAGGTCGGGCCCGATTGCACGTGGGTGAAGTCGAGGATGCGGACCCCGTCTAGTGCTTTGCTCATAATACAAGTCTCCAGGATATATACAAATCGTGCGCAGCGGCCGCGGCCACTGTAGATACACCCATCATAGCGAGGCGCCGGAAAACGCCTCATTGACCCCGGTCAAGTTTAGCAAGATGACAGCGCCGCGCAAAATTTCAGAAGATTGATCGCGGTCAAGTGCATTCTACCGGGCCTGCGCCTACCATCGGCATCCAATTGCCGAGAAAGGGACTTCATGCGCGCCATCGAAATCACTCACCCCGGAGCGCCCGATGTGCTGCAGCTGTGCGAGCGCCCGCGCCCCTCGCTGCAGCCGGGCCAAGTACTGGTCAAGGTGCACGCGGCCGGCGTGAACCGGCCCGACCTGCTTCAGCGCAGCGGCAAGTACCCGGTGCCAGCTGGCGCATCGGACTTGCCCGGGCTGGAGGTGGCCGGCGAGATCGTCGCCGGCGACGTTGGCAGCAGCGGCTGGAAGATCGGCGACAAAGTGTGCGCCTTGGTCCAAGGTGGCGGCTATGCGCAGTATTGCGCGGCCGAGCTTGCGTTGTGCCTGCCGATACCTAAGGGCTTGAGCATGCTGGAAGCGGCATCGCTGCCCGAGACCCTGTTTACCGTCTGGAGCAATGTGTTTGACCGCGCGCGGCTGGCACCGACCGAGACACTGCTGGTGCAAGGCGGCAGCTCGGGGATCGGTGTGGCGGCGATCCAGTTGGCGACGGCGCTTGGGCATCGGGTGTTTACCACTGCGGGGACGGACGAAAAGTGCCGCGCCTGCGTCGCGCTGGGAGCGGCGCGCGCGATCAACTACCGCGATGAGGATTTCGTCGAAGTGGTCAAGGCGGAAACCGGCGGCAAGGGGGTCGATGTGATCCTCGACATGGTTGGCGGCGACTATGTGGCGCGCGAGATTGCCTGCCTGGCCGACGATGGGCGGCTGGTGTTCATCGCCCTGCTCGGTGGCGCCAGGGTGGAGCTCAGTTTGGGGCAGGTGCTGCTGCGGCGATTGACGGTGAGCGGCTCGACGCTGCGCCCGCGCCCGGTGGCGTTCAAGGCTGCGATTGCGGCGCAGCTGCGCCGGCAGGTGTGGCCGCTGATCGAGGACGGCCTGGTCAAGCCGGTGATCTACCGGACGTTCCCGTTGGAGCAGGCCGCCGACGCGCACGCGCTGATGGAAGCCGGAAGCCACATCGGCAAGGTCATGCTGGAGGTTTGAAATCCGTCGAAAATCGGTCCGAAATGTATGAATTGAGACCAAAATAGGGAGCCGACGTCGTCCTCGCGAATGCGGGGACCCATGCTGAATGTGCTCAGTATGGGTCCCCGCGTTCGC
>JAZJYV010000003.1:128429-211920 GCA_040390195.1 Pseudomonadota bacterium
ACGACGTTGGTTCTTAAATTTCAGTTGTTGTTTTCGCGATTTCGGCAGCATTCCAACGCCTGATTGGGGCCGCATTCATGTCAACAGAATTATTCCGGGCACGAGTGCGCCTGCGCGGAAATGACGGCTTGGTCGCGAAGTCGAATTTTTCTCAAACTCGTAGGGTGGAAAATAAGGGGGCCGCCCAGGCCGCATTCCACCATGAGCCGTCGATGCGCTTGCATGGTGGAATGCGCTACGCTTTTCCACCCTACGGATATGCCAACGATTTGGCCAGTTACCAGTGCATGGCGGGAACGACGAAGCAAATTTTCGGGAGTCGATCAGGCCACGGGCAACAGTCGTACACGGTGGGTTTCGATCGCCGCCAGTACCGGCGGCGCCAGGCCCTCGCCACCCTGCTCCAGCACATGCGCCAGCAACTGGCTGCGCATGCGCGGCGCCCAAAAACGCTGCAGATGGCTGGCGATCTCGCTCGACGCCTCCACCTGGTCCGGGTAGGACGCGAAGAATGCGCCAATCTGATTGGCCATGGTGACAAGATTGTCAATTTTCATATCAGTCCTATGTTCACGCCGTGGGCGTACGCCACAAAATCCTCGCCACGCGCAAATGCGACCAGGCTCATTCCGCAATCTTGCGCGGCGCGCACCGCCAGCGCGGTCGGCGCCGAGATCGCCACCAGCGCGGCGATACCCGCCGTCGCCGCCTTCTGCACCATCTCCACGCTGGCCCGGCTGGTGATCAGGGCAAAACCATCGGACAGCTCCGTCTCAGCCTCGGCCAGGGCGCCGATCAGCTTGTCGAGCGCGTTATGCCGGCCCACATCCTCAAACCCGATCTCGAGCGCGCCGCCCATGCCGCACCACAGCGCCGCATGCGTGGCGCCGGTCAGCCGGTTCAAGGGCTGCAGCGCCTTGACGCCGGCCAGCGCGCGTCGGATCGCCGGCGCCGACAAGGCGCGACTGGGCGCCAGCCAGGGCAAGGGCCGCAACACCTGGTCCAGGCTGTCAACACCGCACAAGCCGCATCCGGTGCGCCCGGTCATGCTGCGCCGCCGCTCCTTGAGGCGCGCAAACGCCGCGCTGGCGATGTCGATATGCACGGTGATCCCCGTCGCGCCCTGCTCCAGCTCGACCCCGTACATCTCTCCTGGCGAGCGCACGATACCCTCGCTGATCGAGAAACCGAGCGCAAACTGCGCCAGGTCAGCGGGCGTGGCCATCATCACCGCGTGCGAGATGCCGTTGTACTCGAGCGCCACCGGCACTTCCTCGGCCAGTTCGTCCTCGGCCTGTTTCCAGCTTCCCGCGTGCGGGCGCGACACCCACTGGCGGCTGGTCGGCGCCGTCATTCCATCCAGGTCGACCCTCATGCCGGCGCTCCCGCCTCGGCCAGTCCCAGCTGGGTTTCGTTGAAGCGCGCGTATTCAAGCTGCCATTCGGATTGCTGCTGCACTTGCATCACCTGCACTGCCGTCACCTTGTATTCCGGACAGTTGGTGGCCCAATCCGAATTTTCTGTCGTGATCACATTCGCGCCAGACTCGGGAAAGTGGAAGGTGGTGTAGACCACGCCCGGCTGCATGCGTTCCGTGATTTGCGCACGCAGCACCGTTTCGCCGGCGCGGCTGTGGATGCCCACCCACTCGCCGTCCTTGATGCCGCGCTCCTCGGCGTCATGCGGATGGATTTCGAGCCGGTCTTCGGCATGCCAGCGCACGTTCTCGGTGCGCCGCGTCTGCGCGCCCACGTTGTACTGCGACAGGATGCGCCCGGTGGTCAGGATCAGCGGATACTTGCGCGTCACTTTCTCGTCGGTGGCCACGTACTGGGTGATGATGAAGCGCCCCTTGCCACGCACGAACTGGTCGATGTGCATGGTGGGCGTGCCTTCCGGCGCCTCGTCGTTGCATGGCCACTGGATGCTGCCCAGCTTCTCGAGCTTGGCGTAGCTGACGCCGCTGAACGTTGGCGTCAGGCGCGCAATCTCGTCCATGATCTCGGACGGGTGCTTGTAATTCATCTCGTAGCCGAGCCGCCTGGCCAGCTGGATCGTCACTTCCCAGTCGGCGTAACCGGCTTTCGGCGGCATCACCTTGCGCACGCGCGAGATGCGACGTTCGGCATTGGTGAAGGTGCCATCCTTCTCCAGGAACGACGAGCCGGGCAGCAGCACGTGCGCGTACTTGGCCGTCTCGTTCAGGAAGATATCCTGCACCACGATGCATTCCATCGCCGACAGCGCCGCCGTCACGTGCTGCGTGTTGGGATCGGACTGGACGATGTCCTCGCCCTGGCAATACAGGCCCATGAAACTGCCATCAAGCGCCGCGTCGAACATGTTGGGGATGCGCAGGCCCGGTTCGGCCTGGATTTCGACGCCCCACGCCGCCTCGAACTGCATGCGCGTGGTGCTGTCGGACACATGCCGATAGCCGGGCAGCTCATGGGGGAACGAGCCGATGTCGCACGAGCCCTGCACATTGTTCTGGCCGCGCAGGGGATTGACGCCCACACCTTCACGTCCCACATTCCCGGTGGCCATGGCCAGGTTGGCGATGCCCATTACCGTCGTCGAGCCCTGCGCATGCTCGGTCACACCCAGGCCGTAGTAGATGGCGCCGTTGCCGCCGGTGGCGAACAGGCGTGCCGCCTCGCGCACCAGTTGGGCCGGCACGCCGGTGATCGCCTCCATCGCTTCGGGCGAGTTCTCGTCCTGCGCCACAAAGTCGCGCCACTGGGCGAAGGCGCGATCATCGCAGCGCTCGGCGATGAACGCGTTGTCGAGCAGGCCTTCTTCGACGATCACATGCGCCATCGAGCTGACCAGCGCGACGTTGGTGCCTGGCCGCAGCTGCAAGTGGTAGTCGGCACGCACGTGCGGCGACTTGACCAGGTCGATGCGGCGCGGATCGATGACGATCAACCTGGCGCCTTCGCGCAGGCGGCGCTTCATGCGCGAGGCGAATACCGGGTGCCCATCGGTCGGATTGGCGCCAATCACCATGATGACGTCGGACTTTGCCACCGACTTGAAGGTCTGGGTGCCGGCCGATTCGCCCAGCGTCTGTTTCAGGCCGTAGCCGGTCGGCGAGTGGCACACACGCGCGCAGGTGTCGACGTTGTTGTTGCCGAACGCGGCGCGTACCAGTTTCTGGACCAGGTAGCCTTCTTCGTTGGTGCAGCGCGAGGAGACGATGCCGCCGATCGAGTCACGGCCGTGCTTGGCCTGGATGCGCTTGAATTCGGAGGCCGCGTAGTCGAGCGCCTCGTTCCACGACACTTCTTTCCATGGGTCGGTGATTTTGCTGCGGATCATGGGCTTGAGGATGCGGTCCTTGTGGGTGGCATAGCCCCAGGCGAAGCGGCCCTTGACGCAAGCGTGGCCCTCGTTGGCCTTGCCGTCCTTGGCCGGCACCATGCGCACCACCTGGTTGCCCTTCATTTCCGCGTTCAGCGAGCAGCCCACGCCGCAGTAAGCGCAAGTGGTGGTGATGCTGTGCTCGGGCTGGCCGAGCCAGATGATCGACTTCTCCTGCAAGGTGGCGGTCGGGCAGGCTTCGACGCAGGCGCCGCACGAGACGCATTCCGATTCCATGAACGATTGGTCCTGCCCGGCCGAGACGCGTGCTTCGAAGCCGCGTCCGGAAATGGTGAGCGCGAACGTGCCCTGCGTCTCCTCGCAGGCTCGCACGCAGCGGTTGCAGACGATGCATTTGGACGAGTCGAAGCTAAAGTAGGGGTTCGATTCGTCCTTCTTCAAGGCCAGGTGGTTGGCGCCCTCGTAGCCGTAGCGCACTTCGCGCAGGCCGGTCACCCCCGCCATGTCCTGCAGCTCGCAGTTGCCGTTGGCCGGGCAGGTCAGGCAGTCGAGCGGGTGGTCCGAAATGTACAGCTCCATGACGCCCTTGCGCACCTCTTGCAGCTTGGGCGACTGGGTGCGCACGACCATGCCCTGCTCGGCCGGCGTGGTGCACGAAGCCGGATAGCCGCGCCGGCCCTCGATCTCGACCAGGCACAGGCGGCAGGAGCCGAACGGCTCCAGGCTGTCGGTGGCGCACAGCTTGGGGATGTTGACGCCGTTTTCGGCGGCCGCGCGCATCACCGAAGTGCCGACCGGGACGCTGACGAGGTTGCCATCGATTTCGAGCGTCACAAATTCGGTGGCGACGCTGGCGGGCGTGCCGAAGTCGCGGGTCAATATGGTTTCAAGCATGTTCGTTCTCCAGTGCGGCGAAATCTTGTGGGAAGTGGTTCAGGGCCGACAGCACCGGATACGGGGTCATGCCGCCCATGGCGCACAGGGAGCCATGCAGCATGGTGTCGCACAGGTCGCGCAGCAGTATCACCTGTTGCGTGCGCTCGGTGCCGGCGCGGATTTTGTCGATCACCTCGACGCCGCGGGTGGAACCGATGCGGCACGGCGTGCACTTGCCGCACGATTCGACGGCGCAAAATTCCATCGCGTAGCGTGCCAGCCCGGCCATGTCGGCACTGTCATCATGCACCACGATGCCGCCGTGGCCGAGCACCGCCCACAAGGCGGCGAAGGCCTCGTAGTCGAGCGGGGTGTCCCATTGCGACTCGGGCAGGTAGGCGCCGAGCGGGCCACCCACCTGCACGGCCTTGATCGGGCGCCCGCTGGCGCTGCCGCCACCGTAGTCGTACAAAATCTCGCGCAAGGTGGCGCCGAACGCCAGTTCAATCAGGCCACCATGCTTGATGTTGCCGGCCAATTGGACCGGCAGCGTGCCGCGCGAACGGCCCATGCCGAAGTCCTGGTAGAAGGCCGCGCCCTTGTCGAGGATGATGGGCACCGTCGCCAGCGAGAGCACGTTGTTGATCACCGTCGGCTTGCCGAACAGGCCGGCCAGCGCTGGCAGCGGTGGTTTGGCGCGCACCATCCCGCGCTTGCCCTCGATACTTTCGAGCAGTGCAGTTTCCTCGCCGCAGATATAGGCGCCGGCACCTTTGCGAACCTCGAGGTCGAACACGCGTCCCGAACCGAGTATGTCGGCGCCCAGGTAGCCGCGCACGGTGGCCGTGGTGATCGCTTCGTTGAGTATGGCGATCGCATGGGGATATTCGCTGCGCACATAGATGTAGCCCCTGGTGGCGCCCACCGCCAGGGCTGCGATGGTCATCCCCTCGATCAGGACGTAGGGGTCGGCCTCCATCACGATGCGGTCGGCGAAGGTGCCGGAGTCGCCCTCGTCGGCGTTGCAAACGATGTATTTCTGGGCGCCGCCGGCCTTCAATACCGTGTTCCATTTGATCCCGGTCGGGAAGGCTGCACCGCCCCGACCGCGCAAGCCCGAGGCAGTAACGGCTGCCACGATGGCCGCTGGCTCCAATGCCAGCGCCTGGCGCAGGCCGCGATAGCCGTCATGCAGCTCATAGTCGTCCAGCGAGACCGGATCGGTGATGCCGGCGCGCGCAAACGTCAAACGGCTTTGCCTGGCCAGATAGGGAAGCTGCTCGACCAGGCCGGCGCACAGGCCGTGGCCGTCCTGGCCCAGGTGGAACCCGGCATCGAACAGGGCGCCCACATCGTCGCTGTCGACCGGGCCAAAGCCGAGCCGCCCTTGTGCGGTGTCGACCTCCACCAAGGGTTCGAGCCACAGCAGGCCACGGGTGCCGTTGCGCACGATCTCGATGTCGATGTTGCGGCGCGCCGCCTCCAAGGCGATGGCGGCTGCCACGTCGTCGGCGCCCAATGCCAGCGCGGTCGAATCGCGCGGAACGAAAATACGATAACTCATACGGACTCCTTGATTTTGGCGATGATCCGGTCGAAGCGGGCCGGCGTGACGCGCGCATGCAGCGCGTCGCCGACCGCGATGGCGGGGGCCGTCGCGCATTGGCCGAGGCAATACACCGGCTCCAGCGCAAAAGCGCCGTCGGCCGTGTGGGCGTGCATGGCGCAGCCCAGCGCGCGTTCGGCGTGCGCCAGCAAGGCGTCCCCGCCCATGCTCTGGCAGGCCTCGGCGCGGCACAGCTGGATCACATGGCGCGCCGGCGGCGCGCTGCGAAAGTAATGGTAAAAAGTGATCACGCCGTGCACTTCGGCGCGCGACAGGTTGAATGCGGCGCCAATTTCGGAGACCGAATCGGGTGGAATGAAGCCGAGCGTGTCCTGGATGGCGTGCAGCACCGGCAGCAGCTGGTCTTGCCCGCTGGCGCCAAAGGCGAGGATGGAACGGACCTGTTCAAGGTCGGCGGCGGGATCGGTGGCGCGCTGGTTCATGCTGTCTCCATATGTTTTATAAAACATATATATCGGTTATAGTGCGGCTATGTACGAAGGCTAGCACCGTTAAAAAATCGAATCAATATGAAAGAATTTGCATATGTTCAAAGTCGAGATCGAACCGTCATGGGTGTTGCGCCACGCCGATGGCCTGTCCACGTCCCTGCCCGTCCTTTTGGCGCTGCTGGCCGCCGTGCGCCAGCTGGGCAGCATCAGCAAGGCCGCTGCCGACTGTGGCATGTCATACCGTCACGCCTGGGGCCTGCTGCGCGAATTCAATAGCCAGTTCGGCGCGGAGCTGGTGCACAAGGTGCGTGGCCAGGGCACCGTGCTCTCGCCGCTGGCCGAAAAACTGATCTGGGCCGACAAACGCATCAGCGCGCGCCTGTCGCCGCTGCTCGACAGCCTCGCTTCCGAGCTGCAGCAGGAGCTCGCCAGCGTGATGCCGGACCGGCCGCAGGCGCTGCGCCTGACCGCTTCGCACGGCTTCGCAGTGGCCGCCCTGATCGCGCAACTCGAAGCCCACGGCAGCGTCGTCGATCTCAAGTACCGCGGCAGCACCGAGGCGGTGGCGGCGCTGGCGCGCGGCGAATGCGACCTGGCCGGGTTTCACCTGCCGGTGGGCGCCTTCGAGCGCGCGGCCGCCGCCAAGTACCTGCCGTGGTTCAATCCGAAGCAGCACGCCCTGATCCACCTGGCGTATCGCATGCAGGGCATCTTCGTGGCCAAGGGCAATCCGATGGGCATCACCGGACTGGCCGACCTGGCCCGCGCCGACCTCCGTTTCGTCAATCGCCAACTCGGATCGGGCACGCGCGTGCTGCTCGAACTGCTGTTGGCCGACCAGGGCGTCGCGCCAGCCTCGATCGCCGGCTACGACAGCGCCGAGTTCACGCACGCCGCCGTGGCCGCTTACGTGGCCAGCGGCATGGCCGACGCCAGCTTTGGCGTCGAGACGGCTGCGCGCCGGTTCGATCTCGATTTCGTTCCGATCGCGCGCGAGCAGTATTTCCTCGCTTGCGAGCACAAAGTCCTGGCCGGCCCGCTGCTGGCCGCCACGCTTGGCGTGATGCGCAGCGACACCTTCAAGGCCACCCTGTCCGCCCTGCCCGGCTACGACGGCACGCTGTGTGGCGCCGAAATCGACCCGGGAAGTTTTTTTTGAAGGGCGTCAAAACGACAACGCATGCTTTTTTTGGAAAAACCGGCGGCGGGCATTGACAGGCAAAACGGAGCACGTGTATAACTGCAAGCGCTCCGGGGTGCACACAGTGCTGAGATGGCGAAAGCCGAACCCGACGAACTTGATCCGGTTAATACCGGCGGAAGAAGAGCCGAATCGTTCCCCGCAGCCCACGCCCGAAATCCGGCGCCACGCACACCCAGGAACCTTTCCGGAGCACTTGACCATGCCAACCGTGAAAGGACTGCCTGATGAATGCCCCCGATATGTTCGACACCGCGAAGTTCGCCGCCCTGCTTTCGGCGGCGCGCCAACCGTTCCCCGCGTCCGAGAAAATCTATATCCCAGGCGCCCTGCACCCCGAGCTGCGGGTGCCGATGCGCGAAGTCGCCCTGACCAACGGCGAGCGCATCGCACTGTACGACACCTCCGGCCCATACACCGACGCTGCGGCCAGTATCGACGTGCGCCAGGGCCTGGCGCAGTTGAGGGCCGGCTGGATCGAGGCGCGTGGCGACACCGAAGCCTACACCGGTCGCGCCCCGCAGGCGCTCGACGATGGCGGTAAGGAGGGCGAACGGCTGGCCGCGCTGCGGCGCGAAGCCCAGGCGCTGCAACGCACGCCGCGGCGTGCCAAGGCCGGCGCCAACGTCAGCCAGATGCACTATGCGCGCCAGGGCATCATTACACCCGAGATGGAATACGTGGCTATTCGCGAGAATGGCAAGCGCGAGTGGATGGCCCAGTACCTGGCCGACGAGGCGCGTGAAAACCGCCTGCGCGGCAACCCGATGGGCGCCCAGATTCCGCGCATCATCACGCCCGAGTTCGTGCGCGACGAGGTGGCGCGCGGACGCGCCATCATCCCGGCCAACATCAACCATCCGGAGCTCGAACCGATGGCGATCGGCCGCAATTTCCTCGTCAAGATCAACGCCAACATCGGCAATTCGGCCGTCACCTCGAGCGTGGACGAAGAAGTCGAAAAGCTGGTGTGGGCGATCCGCTGGGGCGCCGACAACGTGATGGACCTGTCCACGGGACGCAACATCCACACCACGCGCGACTGGATCATGCGCAATTCGCCGGTGCCGATCGGCACCGTGCCGATCTACCAGGCGCTCGAGAAAGTGGGCGGCGTGGCCGAAGACCTGACCTGGAACATCTTCCGCGACACCCTCATCGAACAGGCCGAGCAAGGCGTCGACTACTTCACGATCCATGCCGGCCTGCGCCTGGCCTATGTGCACCTGACGGCGAACCGGCGCACCGGCATCGTCTCGCGCGGCGGCTCAATCATGGCCAAGTGGTGCATCTCGCACCACAAGGAGAGCTTCCTGTATACGCACTTCGAGGACATCTGCGAGATCATGAAGGCCTACGACGTGAGTTTTTCGCTCGGCGACGGCTTGCGCCCCGGCTGCGCCGCCGACGCCAACGACGAAGCCCAGTTCGCCGAGCTGCGCACGCTTGGCGAGTTGACCAAGACGGCCTGGAAGCACGATGTGCAAACCATGATCGAAGGCCCCGGCCACGTGCCGATGCACCTGATCCAGGCCAACATGGAAGAGCAGCTCAAGCACTGCGACGAGGCCCCGTTCTATACCCTGGGTCCTTTGACGATCGACATCGCGCCCGGTTACGACCATATCGCCAGTGCCATCGGCGCGGCCATGATCGGCTGGTTCGGCACCGCCATGCTGTGCTACGTCACCCCCAAGGAACACCTGGGACTGCCCGACCGCGACGACGTCAAGGCTGGCATCATCGCCTACAAGATCGCCGCCCACGCGGCCGACATCGCCAAGGGCCACCCGGGCGGGCGGGCACGCGACGACGCCTTGTCGAAGGCGCGCTTCGAATTCCGCTGGCACGACCAGTTCAACCTGGCGCTCGACCCGGACACCGCGCGCGACTTCCACGACGAGACCTTGCCCAAGGATTCGAGCAAGGAAGCCCATTTCTGTTCGATGTGCGGTCCCAAGTTCTGTTCCATGAAGATCACCCAGGAGGTGCGCGACTACGCCGCCGCCCGGGGTTTGTCCGAGGACGCGGCCCTGCAGCAGGGGCTGGAGCAGAAATCGAACGAGTTCCGGCGCGCCGGCGGCGAGATCTACATTCCGATCCAGCCGGTCGCGGCCGAACGGAGCTGACCATGGCGCCGCTCAACATCGGCATTGCCGGTGCCGGCCTGCTGGGGCGCCTGCTGGCCTGGCGCCTGGCCGGCCTTGGCCACCGGGTCAGCGTGTTCGACCCCGCCGCCAACGCCGCCGAACGCGGCGCGGCCGGCTGGAGCGCGGCCGGCATGCTCAGCCCCTGGGCCGAGCTCGAATGCGCGGACCTGGCCGTGGCCGAGCTGGGCCTGCGTTCGCTCGAACTGTGGCAGCAGACCTTGGCGCGTCTGCCGGGGCAGGTGCATTTCCGGCGCGAGGGCAGCCTGCTGCTGGCGCACGGCGCCGACCTGGGCGCGGCCCAGCGCCTGGTCGGCCTGCTGCAATCGAAGGCGGCGCACCCGCCGCGCGCACTGGCAGCGGCCGAACTGGCGGCGCTGGAACCGGCCATCCACGGCCCGGCGCACGCCTGGATGCTCGACGGCGAAGGCCAGATCCACACGGTGCAGGCCATGCAGGCGCTGGCCGAGGGCGCGAGCGCGTGCGGCGCCCGCTGGCACTGGGGGCGCAGCGTGCGCCAGGCCGGATGCGGCGTCATCGACGGCCAGCGCTACGACCATGTGTTCGACGTGCGTGGCGTCGGTGCGCGTCCCGACCTTGCCGTGCGCGGCGTGCGCGGCGAGATCGTCTGGCTGCACGCCCCTGGCCTCATATTGCGCCGTCCGCTGCGGCTGCTGCATGCGCGCTTGCGGGTCTACCTGGTGCCGCGTCCGGACGACATCATCGTCGTCGGCACCAGCGAAATCGAGTCGGAAGACCGCTCGCCGGTCTCGGTGCGCACCCTGGTCGGGCTGCTCAGCGCCGCCCACAGCGTGCTGCCCGAGCTGGCCGAGGCGCGCCTGGTCCATTCGGAAGCAAATTTGCGTCCGGCGCTGCCCGACAACCTGCCGCTGGTGGTGCACGAGCCGGGCCTGACCCGCATCAACGGCCTGTTTCGCCATGGCTGGCTGATCGCACCGGCGCTGGTCGATGACGCCCTGCGCCAGGCCGGCATCGGGGCGGCCGAGGAGTTCGCGGCATGACGGCGCGCCAGCTGCGCGTCCAGGTCAACGGCCAGGCCCACAGCGTGGCCGAAGGCGCCACCCTGGCCGGCCTGCTTGAACAGCTCGGACAAGCGCCCGGGCACACCGCCACCGCCGTCAACAGCCAGTTCGTCGCGCGCACCGAGCGCCACACGCACAGCTTGCGCGAGGGCGACCAGATCACCTGTTTCCAAGCCATCACGGGAGGCTGACATGTCCACCGAATTCATGCTCGCCGGGGTCGCCCTGCAGAGCCGTTTCCTGCTCGGCACGGCCGGCTATCCCTCGCCCCAGGTACTGCGCGAGGCCATCGCCGCCTCCGGCGCGCAAGTGGTCACGCTCGGCCTGAAGCGCCAGCTGGCCGGCGCTGCCGGCGACAACGGTTTTATTGACATCATCCGCGCCAGCGGCGCCCGGCTGCTGCCCAACACGGCCGGCTGCCGCAGCGCGCGCGAGGCGGTGGCGCTGGCCCATATGGCGCGCGAACTGCTCGGCACCGACTGGATCAAGCTCGAAGTGGTGGGCGACGAGCACACCTTGCAGCCCGACCCGTGGGAGCTGGCGATCGCCGCCGCCCAGCTGGTGCGCGACGGTTTCGAGGTCTTCCCCTACTGTACCGACGACCTGGTCAGCGCCCAGCGCCTGGTCGACGCCGGCTGCCGCATCCTGATGCCGTGGGGCGCGCCAATCGGCTCCGGCCAGGGCTTGCTCAACCCATGGGCCCTGCGCACGCTGCGCGCGCGCCTGCCCGCGCTGACGCTGGTGGTCGACGCCGGCATCGGCGCGCCCTCGCATGCGGCCCACGCGATGGAACTCGGCTATGACGCGGTGTTGCTCAACAGCGCCGTGGCGCAGGCCAATGACCCGGTGCGCATGGCGCGCGCCTTCGGCCACGCGATCGAGGCCGGCCGGCTCGGCTACCAGGCCGGCCTGCTGGCGCCGCAGGACATGGCCGTCGCCTCGACCCCGGTCGGCGGCCGCCCTTTTGAATTGTGAGGCCGGCATGACACACTCTCCCCGTCCAGTGGTTTGGTCGATCGCCGGCTCCGACAGCGGCGCCGGCGCCGGCATCCAGGCCGACCTGCGCGCCTTCGACAGCTTCGAGCTGCACGGCTGCACCGCGGTGGCCGCCGTCACGGCGCAGAACTCGCTGCGCGTCGAGCGCGTCGACGCCCTGCCCACCGACCAGCTCGACGCCCAGCTGGCCGCGCTTGCCGGCGACCTGGCGCCGCGCGCGATCAAGGTCGGCATGCTCGCCAGCGCCGAGAATGTGCGCTGCGTGGCGCGCTGGGTCGATGTGCTGCGCCGGCGCGCGCCGCTGGCCCTAGTGGTTGACCCGGTCTGGCGCGCCAGCACCGGCGCCACGCTGGGCGACGGCGATCTACGCGCGGCGATACTGGCCGAGCTACTGCCGCGCGCCAGCGCCTTGACCCCGAACCGCACCGAAGCGGCCTGGCTGCTGGGCGGCGCCGAGCTGGCCACGCCGGCCAGCGTCGAGCAGGCCGGCGCCGCGCTGCGCGCACTGGGTGCGGCGGCCGTGATGATCACCGGCGGCGATGCCGGCGGCCAGCGCGCGCTGGACTGGATCGATACAGCGCAAACGCGCGGCTGGCTCGAGCTGGCGCGGGTCGACACGCCACACCACCACGGCAGCGGCTGCGTGTACGCGGCCTCGGTGGCGGCGGCCATGGCGCTCGATTTTTGCGCCGCCGACGCCGCCGTGCTGGCCAAGATGAACGTGACGGCGGCGCTCGGTCAGGGGCGTGGCGCCGGCCAGGGCGCCGGACCGGTGCGTCCCCTGGCCGGCTTCGCCCTGCGCGGCCACCTGCTGCCCACGCTGGGCGGCCCGCAGGCGGGTGGCGCGCCGTTCGCCGCACTGAGCGAACCGCGCCTGGGCCTGTATGCGGTCGTCGACAGCGCCGCCTGGGTCGAACGGGTGCTGGCGGCCGGCGTGCGCACGGTCCAGTTGCGCATCAAGCAGGCCAGCGCCGCCCACCTGACCGGCGAGATTGCGCGCAGCGTGCTGGCCGCGCGTGCGGCCGGGGCCCAGCTGTTCATCAACGACCACTGGCAGCTGGCGCTGGAACGGGGCGCGTACGGCGTGCACCTGGGCCAGGAAGACCTGGCCACGGCCGATCTCGACACCTTGCGCCGCGCCGGGCTGCGGCTGGGCATCTCGACCCATACCTTGTGGGAGGTGTGCCGCGCACGCGCCCACCGGCCCAGCTATCTGGCCTGCGGCCCGGTCTACCCGACCACCACCAAGGACATGCCGTGGCTGCCACAGGGCGAGCACAATCTCGCCTACTGGTCGCAGCTGCTCAGTGAGCCGCTGGTGGCAATCGGCGGCATGGACCTGGCGCGCAGCGCGCGGGCGATGGCTTGCGGCGCGGCCGGCGTGGCTGTCCTGCGCGGCATCGTGACCGCGGCCGACCCCGAATCGGCCATCGCGGCGCTGCAACGGGCGATCGCCGGTGCCGCGCGCAGCAGCGAACCGCCGGCGCTGCCGCGCAGCGCCCTGGGCTGGCAAAGCTCCCTGTAGGGCGATCGCGCGGTGGTTTGGCCCAGGCCTTCCACCACGCGAACCATCGCGGCGCCGCCGCATGGACTTTCGCGCAACAACTCGGTATGCTTGGTGCAGGGGGTCCACACCGCTTCGGAGGGACACCAACTCGCGAGCGCACCCTGATTTGAGCCCATACGCGCATTCACTGCAGATTGCCGCCCACGCCGCCCGGCAGGACGGCCGATGAGCTGCTGGCGCGCGCTGCTTGCGGCATTGCTGTTGGCCAGTGCCGCAGCCCAGGCCACGCCCGAGCGCTGGGACAAGCTCACCACCCCGCTGTTTTCCCACCTCGGCCTGGAACAGGGCATGCCGCATCCGATCGTCATGGCGCTGGCCCAGGACGGCGCTGGCTTCATCTGGATCGGCACCCAGCGCGGCCTGGCGCGCTGGGACGGCTATCGCATGCGCAACTTCTTCAACGACGCGGCCGACCCGGCCTCGCTGCCGGGCGACTTCGTGCAGGCCCTGCACGCCGACATCCAGGGCCGGCTGTGGATCGGCAGCGCCAACGCCGGCCTGGCCATGTACGACCGGGCCACGGAACAATTCGTGCGCTACCCGGCCGGTCCCCAGGGCCTCTCCAGTGCGGCCGTGAGCGCCATCGCCAGCGCCCCGGACGGGGCGATCTGGGTCGGCACCGCCGCCGGGCTCGACCGGATCGAACCGGGTCGCCCGGGCGCGCGCCACTGGCGCGCCGAGCCGTCGAAGGCGGGCAGCCTGCGTGACGGGCGCATCCGCTCGCTGCTGGTCGACCGCAAGGGCAATCTGTGGATCGGCTCGGCCACCGGCCTGGCGCGGCGCGATGCCCGCAGCGGCAAGATCACCGAGGTCGCCGTGGGCGAGGACCTGGCCTGGCGCGACAGCGTGCTGGCGATCGCCGAGAACGGCGCCGGCCAGATCGCCTTCGGCACCCTCAAGAGCGGGATCGGGATCATCGACCCGGGCGCGCCGCGCGCGCGCCTGCTCAAGCTCGGCGACGTGCCCGACGCCGATGCCAACATGGTGCTGGCGATCGCCGAGAGCGCACCGGGCACCTGGTGGGCCACCACCTACGGCGGCGGGGTGATCGAATTCAATGCCGCCGGCACGCGCGCACGGCGCATCGAGCACCAGGCGGCGGTGGCGGCCAGCCTGGCCAGCGACCGTACCGCCGCCCTGCTGCGCGACCGCAGCGGCCTGCTCTGGCTCGGCAACGAGCGTGGCGTCGACTTCCACGATCCGGCCAACCGCGCCGTCGCCACCCTGTTCGGCGGCCAAGGCTTGCTGGAGGCGGCCGTGCCGGCCCTGATGAGCGACTCGGGCGGGCGCGTCTGGCTGGCGCTGGCCGACCAGGGCATCGACCTGGTTGCACCCGACGGCGCCCGCAGCGCCCTGCTGCGCCCCGACCCGCTCCATCCCGACAGCGCACTGCCGAACCGCATGGTGCTGGCGCTGGCCGAGGCCGAGCCCCAGGAAGCCTGGATCGGCACCCAGCTCGGCCTGTACCACAGCAGCGCCCACGGCAGCGCGGTCCGGCGCGTGGCGCTGGCCCAGGCCAACCCCCACCCGCGCGTGGGCACCGTACTGGTGCGCCGCGGCGCGCTGTGGCTGGGCACCTTCGACGGCTTGCTGCAATATGATCCTGCCAGCGGCGCACTGCGCAACTTCGGCCAGGGCGCGGGCGCCGCCGGCGGCCTGTCCGACAACCGCATCCAGGCCGTGCTGGCCGATGGCGACAAGCTGTGGGTCGGCACCCGCAATGGCTTGAACCTGCTCGACCCGGCCAGCGGCGCGGTCGAGCAGATCAGCGCCAACCCGGCCGACCCGCAAGCGCTGGCCGACCCGGTGATCACCTCGCTGGCGCTGGACGGCCAGGGCCGCCTGTGGGTGGCATCCCAGGGCGGCGGCATCGGCATCCTGACCGGGCGTGACAAGGCCGGCGTGCCGCGCTTTCGCCGCCTGGGCGTGGCCGATGGCTTGCCCAGCACGGCCGTGTCCACGCTCAAGCTGGACCACCAGGGCCGGATCTGGGCCAGCACCTCGGACGCGGGCATCGCCGTGATCGATCCGCACAGCCTGCGCGCGCGCGCGCTGGGCCGCGCCGAGGGACTGGCCTTCCCCACTTTCTATGTGGGCGCGATCGCCCTCACGCCCGAGCACGACTTGCTGTTCGGGGGCACCGGCGGCGTGGCCATCGTGCGCCCGTCCCTGCTGGGCGAGTGGCGCTTCGCCGCGCCGCTGGCAATCACGGCGGTGCGGCTGGGCGCGCGCGCGCTGGCCCCGGCCCAGCTGGCCGGCCCGGATGGCCTGGTGCTGGCGCCGGACGTCAAGCAGTTCGAGGTGGAGCTGGCGGTGCTCGACTTCTCGGCGCCCCAGCGCAACCGCTATGCCTACCGGCTCGACGGCTACGACCAGGGCTGGACCGAAACCGACGCCCAGCGCCGGGTGGTCAGCTACAGTAACCTGGGGCCGGGCCGCTACAACTTGCGCCTGCGCGGGGCCAACCGCGATGGCGCCTGGGGCAGCGGCGAGCTCACGCTGGCGGTGCGGGTGTTGCCGGCCTGGCACCAGACCTGGTGGGCCATGCTGGGCGCGCTGCTGGCGCTGGCCGGCGCCGCCTACGGTACGGTGCGCTGGCGGGTGCGCCATCTGCAGCGCAACCGCGACGTGCTGCAGGCGCTGGTCTATTCACGCACCGAGCACCTGGAAAAGCTCAACGCAATCGTGCGCACCATCAACGAGCAACCCGACTTCGACGCCCTGCTCCATGCAATCCTGCGCGAGTCGACCTTCATCCGTGGCATCGACGCGGCCTACGCGCTGGTGCGCGAACAGGACAGCGGCGAGCTGGCATTGCGCGCCTCCTGGGTGCGCGTGGGCGGCGCGCCACAAGCGTTGCGCCTGAGCCTCGAACAGGCCGAGCAACTGTACGTCGAACCGGCCGTGCCGGTCGCCGCCGACATTTTCGTCACCCGCGGCGCCGGCATGCGGGAGGTCGGCGCCGGCGCCCGCCTGGCCGTGCGCATGCGCATCGGCGAGCAGGTCGAAGGTTTCCTGGTGTTCGAAAACCGCCAGCAGGCGCTGGCCTTCGACGCCGACGACCTGGCGCTGCTGGTGGCGCTCAAGGAGCCGTTCGTATCGGCCTTCCAGAAGGCCTCCTCGCTGCGCCAGATCGAGCAGGCCCGCGCCAATGCCGAAGCGGCCACGCGCGCCAAGAGCGACTTCCTGGCCAACATCAGCCACGAAATCCGCACCCCGATGAACGCCATCCTCGGTTTCGCCGGCCTGGGCACGCACCTGGACCTGCCGCACCAGCCGCTCGACTATTTCCGCAAGATCGGACGGGCCGGCAACAGCCTGCTGGCCATCGTCAACGACGTGCTCGACTTCTCGAAGATCGAATCGGGCAAGCTGGAACTGGAGGTGGTGCCGTTCGACCTGTCCGAGACGCTCAACCAGATCGCCGACCTGTTCGCCTGGCGCGCCGCCGAAAAGGAGCTCGAGCTGGTGATCTGGGCCGCGCCCGAGCTGCCGGTGGCCTTGCTGGGCGACCAGCTGCGCCTGTCCCAGGTGCTGGTGAACCTGCTCGGCAACGCCCTCAAGTTCACCTCGCACGGCCACATCGAGCTGCGCGTGACGGCCGACCCGGCCGGCCCGGCGCTCGAGCCCGACCAGCTGCGACTGCGCTTCACGGTCGACGATTCCGGCGTGGGCATCAGCGCCGACCAGCGCGCGCGCCTGTTCCAAGCCTTCGCCCAAGCCGACGCCAGCACCACGCGGCTGTACGGCGGCACCGGGCTCGGCCTGGCCATCTCGCAGCAACTGGTACGCAAGATGGGCAGCCTGATCGAAGTCGACAGCACGCTCGGCAGCGGCAGCCGCTTCTCCTTTAGCGTCGTGCTGCGCACCGTTCGGGCCGCGGGCCTGCAGGGCTTGCGCGCCGGCCAGGGTGCAGTTGGCAAGCACGTGCTCGTCGTCGACGACAGCCTGCCCACCCGCGAGATGCTCGAACAGCAGCTGCGCAGCTTCGGCTTCGAGGCGCGCGCCGTCGGGTCGGGCGCGGGCGCCCTGCTCGAACTGCAGGTGGCGCACTATGACGTGGTGCTGATGGACTGGCACATGCCCGGCATGGACGGCATCGAAACGGCGCGCCGCATCAAGGCCGAACTGACCTTGACGGAGCTGCCGGCCATCATCATGGTGACCGCCTTCGCCCGCGAGCACATCAAGCAGGCGGCAGGCCTGGCCGGCATCGACGCCTTTCTGGTCAAGCCGGTGACCCCGGCCCACCTGCTCGAGAGCGTCCTGGCCAGCCTCGGCTTCGCCAGCGGCGCCCCGGCCGCGACGGCCGCGTCCTTTCCCTCGGCGGCGGCGATGGCCATCGCCGGCGCGCGCGTGCTGGTGGTCGACGACAACGCGATCAACCAGCAGGTGGCGGCCGAGATCCTGCAGCGCGCCGGCGTGCACGTGGAGTTGGCCGGCAACGGCCTGGACGCGCTGCGCATGGTCGACCAGTCGGCCTTCGACGCTGTGCTGATGGACATCCAGATGCCCGACATGGACGGCTACCAGGCCACCGCGCGCATCCGCGAGCGCGACCAGCACGCCGCGCTGCCGGTGATCGCCATGACCGCCCACGCCATCGCCGGCTACCGCGAGAACTGCCTGGCGATGGGCATGAACGACTACGTCACCAAACCGGTCGACCCGGAGACCTTGTACGCCGTGCTGGCCATCCGGATCAAGCCCGACGCGCTGCGCCGCGCTGCGCCGCAGCCAGTGCGCCCGGCGCGCGGCGCGGCGCCGGCTGCGCTGCCCGGAATCGACATGGCCGACGCCATGGAGCGCCTGGGTGGCAACGGCGCCTTGCTGTTGCGCCTGATCGCCCTGTTCGCCCACGACCTGGGAAGCGGCCCGGCGCAGATCCGGGCGGCCGTGGACGAGGCCGACTTCGACGCCGCCGCGCTGCTGGCGCACAAGGTCAAGGGCGCCGCCGGCAATCTGTCGGCGCCCGCGCTGCACCGTGCGGCCGACGCGCTCGAGTCGCTGCTGATGGCGCGCCAGCGCGAGGGCCTGGACGCCGCCCTTGGGGCCTTCGACAACGCCTTCGAGCAAATCATCGCCAACGTCGCGGCCACAGATATCCAGTAATAGACCTTGAGGATTGAACAAGATTGAACTAGGATGAATGAGCCTCGTTCAATAACTCGTCGTTCAACCGATAAGGAATCACCATGGCTTCCAACCTCTCCACACTGCTCGACAAACTCTCTTCCGACGATGCCTTCCGCGCGCACATGCTGGGCAATCCATCCGCTGCGCTGGGCAGCATCGGCATCGACATCGATCCAGGCCAGATCCCGCAGCTGCGCGCCCTGCCATCGAAAATGTCGATCAGCGCCGACCGGGCGGCCTTCATGGCCAAGCTTGACAGCGCCGCCGGCGCGATCCCGTTCTTCCTGTCGGGGAAACTGTAGCCGGCGTCGAAATCCCGTTTCCTCGATTCCTCCCGTTGGAAGCGCTTGCGATTTCCCCGTTCCGTGCGTCTCGTTTTGTGGCCTATGGCTTCCCGCCTGCGCGCACTGGTGTCCGAAATAGTTCTCATGACCTAGGTACAACTCCAATTAGGCCTTGGACTACTGCAGAAATCGCGATAAGGCGGGGACCCATACTGAGTGTGCTCTGTATGGGTCCCTGCTTTCGCGAGGACGACGTCGGGTCAGTATTTGGGTCTCGACCCAGGCCGCGAATATGGCGTTTCCGCATGCGCACTGGACGTTTCGCGTCAACTTATGTATTCGGGACAGCAGTGCGCCTGCGCGGGATGGAACGCTTAGCGCAGCTCCATCATTTCCTGCCCGGCCCCGGCCGGACCGCAACCGCACACGGCGATGACCGCGTCGCACAGCGGATCGAGCCCGAACGCGCGCTCGATCTCGGCCTCGTTGATGGCAGCGGTGACAAAGGCCGGCAGGCCCGCCTCGCTGGCGAGCAGGTAAAACGTCTGCGACAGGTGGCCGGCGTCGAGCAGCAGCGCGCGGTAAGCCTTGGCGTGGTTGCGGTATTTCCAGAAATTGCGCTGCACGCGCGCCGCCAGCACCACCATCAGTGGCGCAGTGACGAACCATTCCTGGTCGGCCACCGCCAGCGACGCCAGCGCCGTCAGCTGTGCGCCGTCGGGCGCGCCCAGCGGCTCGAGGCTGTGGTCGAGCGGATGGTAGTGGTACAGGCCGGGCGCCACCCCTTCGACCCGCTGCACCAGCAAATAGGCCTCGACCGGATGCAAGGCGCCGGCCGACGGGCTGGTCTTCTTGAACACCATGGCGCCAGGCGCCATCTCGCGCTGCGACTGGGCGCCGAAGCAGCGCTGCAGCAGGCGCGCCACCAGCGCCAGCGGCAGCACGCCGTCCGGATCGAAATTGCGTCCCGTGTAGCGCCGCAGCAGCGTCTCGTCGAGTGCGCCGGGGCGCGCCGGCGGCAGGCGCAGCGCGTCCCGGCCTGCGCCGCGCGCGATGGCCGGTGCCGGGGGCGCGCCGTTGGCTTCGACCAGTTGCTCGAAGGTGGGGAACTGCATGCCCGAGTCGACCTGCATCGCCTCCCAGCGGCTAAACACATGGGCGCAGGCTGACAAGGGGCGCCAATGCTGGGCGCGCAAGGTGTCGTCGCGTGCGCGCAGGTGGGCGTGTTCGGGCCCGTCCGACAGCAGCAGGCCCAGTTCGAGCAGGCGCGCGATCGGCTGCGCCCCGAAGCGCTGTTCGCAGTCGGCACGCGCGCTCCACAGGGTCGGCGCGATGGCGCCCAGCGCGGGCAGCCAGTCTGGCTCGAGCGCCAGCTCGCGCTCCAGGTGCGGCGCCAGTGCCACCCAGCCCATCGTCGCGGCCAGCGTGCCGCCCCCGGCGAACAGCGCCGCCCAGTCGACGCCCAGCGTCTCGCGCGCCTCGATGTAGAGCACCGCGCAGCGCCGGAGCTGCATGGCGTCAGCGGACATGATGGTGAAGGTGTGAACGCATCTGCGGCTCTCCTGATGGTCGACCAGGGCCTATGATAGCTCGCGCAGCGTCGGTGGCGATAATGAATTTTGTGGCTCAGGACCTGTGCCCGCGGCTGTTCGGCAAACCGGGGCGCAGTTCGGTCTCGCACTGGCAGGCCAGGCACAATTCGACTGCCGGGTGGGCTTGCAGGCGCCCTGTCCCGATCGCCTCGTCGCAAATGACGCACTGGCCGAAGTCGCCCGCCGCCAGGCGCGCCAGCGCATCCTCGATGGCCTGCGCCTGGGCCGCCGGGCCGCTTTGCCTTGCCTCCTCAAGGCGGCTTCGCAGGCTCGATGAGAATTCCTCCAGCTCCTGCGCGGTGAACAAACTCATTCGAAACTCCAATAGGCAAGCCATTCAATCGTTACAATGTAACTTCCACCTGAGGTCATGTCACGGTCACCATTTGACGCACATCAAATTATCCGGAAACTTGCCCGGTGTGTACTAAGTTGCAACAATGGTCGACAGCACAGGCACTGGCCAAGTATCATCCACACAGCAGCAACCACGTTTTCAACCCCAGGGCGCGCCTTGAAAAATCTCGTCATTGAAGGACAGAGCCTCGAATGGCTACTGACGTCGGCCACCGACGCCATGCTCATCGTCGCCGACGACGGCAAGATCGCCGTGGCCAACCCCGCCGCCGAGCGCCTGTTCGGCTTCGCCCCGCAAACGCTGGCAGGCCAGCCGATCGAGGTGCTGATCCCGGCGCCGCTGCGCGCCGCCCACGCCGGCCACCGCGCCGACTACGCCGGCCAGCCGCGTCCGCGCAGCATGGGGGCCGGCGCCAAGCTGTTCGGCCTGCACCGCGACGGGCGCAGCTTCCCGGTCGAGGTGACGCTGTCCCCCCTGAACACCTCGCAGGGCCTGCCGCTGGTGATGGCCACCATCCATGACATCACTAGCCGGGTCGAAGCCGAATTGGCGCTGCAGGAGAGCGAGGCGCGCATGCGCGCCATCTTCGAGACTGCCGTCGACGCCATCATCACCATCGACGAGCGCGGCATCCTCGAGCGCCTGAACCCCGCGGCCCAAACGATGTTCGGCTACACCGAGGACGAGCTGGTCGGGCGAAACGTGTCGGTCCTGATGCCCGAGCCCCACCGCAGCAGCCATGACGGCTACCTGTCCCACTACAAGGACACCAACGAGAAGAAGATCATCGGCATCGGGCGCGAGGTCAACGGCTTGCGCAAGGATGGCAGCGTGTTTCCGATGGATCTGGCGGTGGCCGAGATGCGCATCGGCGCGCGCCGCATGTTTACCGGCCTGGTGCGCGACATCAGCGAGCGCAAACGCGCCGAACAGCACAACCGCGACCTGCTGCACGAAATCCAGGCCGCCAACGAGGAGCTCACCAACTTCGCCTACGTCGTCTCGCACGACCTGAAGGCGCCGCTGCGCGGCATCGGCTCGCTGGCCGACTGGATCTCGACCGACTACGCCGCCCTGTTCAACGACGAGGGCAAGGAGCACATGCGCCTGCTGGTGAACCGGGTGCACCGCATGGGCAGCCTGATCGACGGCATCCTGATGTACTCGCGCGTGGGCCGGGTGCGCGAAAGCCTGGTTTCCGTGCGCCTGCAGCCACTGCTGGCCGAGGTCATCGACCTGCTGGCCGCGCCCGAGCACATCACCATCGAGGTCGCGCCGAAGATGCCGACCGTGGTGGCCGAGGCGACCCGCATCCAGCAAGTGTTCCAGAACCTGATCTCGAACGCCGTCAAGTACATGGACAAGGAGCAGGGCACGGTGCGCGTGGCCTGGGTCGACGATGGCGACCATTGGCGCTTCAGCGTGGCCGACAACGGCCCCGGCATCGAGGAGCGCCACTACGAACGCATTTTCCAGCTGTTCCAGACCCTGGCGCCGCGCGACAAGGTCGAGAGCACCGGCGTCGGCCTGGCGCTGGTCAAGAAGATCGTGGACATGTACCAGGGCCGGATCTGGCTCGAATCGAGCATCGGCCAGGGCACCACGTTCTGGTTTACCCTGCCCAAATCACCGAGGACTCCAAAATGAAAATTAGCAACCGTCCCATCCTGCTGGTTGAAGACGACCAGGTCGACGTAATGACGATCCGCCGCGCGCTCAAGGAAATCCACGTCGTCAACCCGGTCGTAAACGTCGAGAACGGCGAGCAGGCGCTGGCCTACCTGCACGACCCGGACCAGGAACGGCCCTGCATCATCCTGCTCGACCTGAACATGCCGATCATGAATGGCACCGAATTCCTGCATTTGGTCAAGAAAGACCAGTCGTGCAAGCGCATCCCGGTGATCGTGCTGACTACCTCGTCCGAGGAGAAGGACAAACTCGACAGCTTCAACCTGGGCGTGGCCGGCTACATGGCCAAGCCGGTCGATTACCGCCAGTTCGTCGAGATGATGCGCTCGATCGACCTGTACTGGACCATCAGCGAGATGCCTTGAGCATGAGTGGCGCGCCCATCCGCGTTTTGATTGTCGAAGACGATGTGGTCGACCGCATGGCGTGTCGGCGCGCGTTCGCCGCCGATACCACCCACGAAGTGGTGGTGATCGAGGCCGACACGGGGCGCCAGGGGCTCGACATGGCACTCGCCGGCGAGGCCGACTGCATCCTGCTCGACTACCGCCTGCCCGACCTGACGGGGCTCGAATTCCTGGCCTGCCTGGCCACCGAATCGGGCGCCGCGCCGGAATTGCCGATCATGATGCTGACCGGCGCCGACAGCGCCGCCGTGGCGGCCGAGGCGATGCGCCGCGGCGCCCAGGACTACATGGTCAAGGATGTCGAGCGCCTGTACCTGGGCTTGCTGCCGGGCGCGATCCACCGCATGCTGCGCGAACGCGCCCTGCTCAAGGAGAAACACCAGCTCGAAGCGAAGTTCCGTACCCTGGTCGAACAGATCCAGGCCATCACCTACATCGCGCCGCTGGGCGAGACCGACGCCCTGCAGTACATCAGCCCGCAGATCGGCATCCTTGGCTTCACCCCCGCCGAGTGGCTGGCCACGCCCGGACTGCACCAGCGCCAGATGCATCCGGACGACCGCGCTGCGGCGCTGCAGGCGATCCGCGCCAGCCGCGCCCAGGGCTTGCCGCTGCAGCATGAATACCGCCTGTTCCGGCGCGACGGCACGCCCATGTGGTTCCGCGACGAGGCGCGCCTGGTGCGCGACGACGGCGGACGCCACATGTTCATGCAGGGCATCCTGGTCGACATCACGCGCAGCAAGCTGGTCGAGGAGGCGCTGCGCCACACCCAGCGCGAGTTGCACAAGATGGTCGCCCACAAGGAGGACATCAAGGAGCGCGAGCGCAAGCGCATCGCCCAGGAGATCCACGACGAGCTCGGTGGCCTGCTGACCGGCATCAACGCCTACCTGTCGGTGTCGATCGAGCGCGCCGCGCGCGCCGGCGCCGCGCCCGACCCCTTGCTGGCCGACGCCGCCGGCCTCACGCGCGACGCCATGGAGACGGTGCGCAAGGTGATCACCGACCTGCGCCCCAGCGTGCTCGATCAGCTCGGCGTCTGGTCCGCCCTCGAATGGTACGCCGACCAGATCACCCAGCGCTCCGGCCTGGCCTGCACCTGCCGCATCGCGCCCGATGTGGCCACCATCGAGCTCGACGCCGAGCGCAGCACCATGCTGTTTCGCATCGTGCAGGAAGCGCTGACCAATGTGGTGCGCCACGCCGACGCCACCAGCGCCGGCGTGGCGCTGTCGCGCCTGCCCGGCAAGCTGCTGCTCACGGTGCGCGACGATGGCAAGGGCATCGAGGCCGAGCGCCTGCTCAACCGCGAATCCTGGGGCATCCTGGGCATGCACGAACGCAGCCGCCATTTCGGCGGCGAATTGAAAATCAGCGGCACACCGGGCCAGGGCACCTGCCTGGTGCTGCAATTACCATTGGAGGACAGCGATGTCGTTTAAACCGATCCAGGTCATGTTGGTGGACGACCATGCGATTGCGCGCAACGGGGTCAGGCTCATGCTCAGCTCGGCCGAGGAAATCTGCGTCAGCGGCGAGGCCGCCAACGCCATCGAGGCCATGCAATTGATCCGCACCCAGGATTTTGACGTGGCGCTGGTCGACATCACCATGCCGGGCAAGAACGGACTCGACCTGCTCAAGTCGCTGCGCATCGAAAAGCCGCGCATGGCCGTGCTGATCCTGTCGACCTATTCGGAAGAGATCTACGCGATCCGCGCGCTCAAGCTGGGCGCGGCCGGCTACCTGACCAAGGACGCGCCCAGCGCCACACTGGTGGCGGCGGTGCGCAAGGCCGCCTCCGGGGGCAAGCATGTGAGCCCGGCGCTGCTCGAGAAGCTCGCCAGCCTGATCGGCGGCGGCGCCAGTGCCAGCCACGAAGCGCTGTCCAACCGCGAGCTCGAGGTGCTCAAGCTGATCGCCGCCGGCGAGAGCCTGGTGCGCATCGGCGAGCTGCTGCACCTGAGCCCGAACACGGTGACCACCTACCGCACCCGCATCCTCGAGAAAATGGGCATGGCCAGCAACGCCGAACTGACCCGCTACGCGCTCGAGGCGGGCTTGATTTGAACGATGCCGGCAATTTTTAAGCGTTCACCCTGTTCTTGTTGACCAGCCCCTTCATTTGATCGAGCCCGAAGCCCCACAGTATTGGGTTGAAATAATCATGGATTCCTTCGAATGCATGCAACTCCGTAATATGGCTGATGAATGACAAAGCGACTGCGCCGACGAATACTACGGCGGTGCTGGTGATCTCCGAACCGATGATGCGATAGTTCGTTCTTGGCCCACGACGCACCAGGACGTTTGACGTCGCCGTCTCCGCCACTTCATCAAGATAAGAAACCATGCAGGTCACGACATACGATTTGTTGCCTTTCGAATTGCGAAACATACCGGCAAGCGTTTTCGGCTTAGTCTTCTTATAAAAATGAACGCAACGTTGGCCACTTGCCGGACTCGTGTCATCGCCAAAACGCCAGAAGAATTTCATTCTCGACGTCAGCGGAGAATCGTTTAAGCGAGGCTCACGGAATGTCAATCGAAACTCTGCCAATTCATGCTCTCGCGGTTCCGGTGGCATCACGGTGATCATCAATGAATTGGTGATAATGGCGTTTACAATATCCGCAGGCAGCACGCCCGATTCCAGGCTCTTGAGCAGTTCTGTCGCTCGCCATGAGCCGTTCACGCCGCTTGCCAGCTCCTCGAGCATAGTCGCTTCCATGAAATCGAATTTCGGACGCCGCTTCAAAACTTGGCCAATGAATTGGTCGACGTACAAATGCACCGCATACCATTCACTGTCGATCGCAATCACTTCTGCAGGATCAAGCGGCCCGGCGAGACTGGCAAGTTTCAATTTCAATGCCCTGACCCGAGCGCGCATTATCAAATCGGGGACAAAGACATCGGGCGACGTGTCGGGCTGTGGCACTGGCAAGGCACTGACCTTGAGTTTCAACGTTTCTTGCACGCTCTGCAATAAGTTCGCATCATGGATACGTGTCTTGATGATCTGGAAGTTCGTCGTCGCGGCTGCATTGTTTCCTGCGACGACTTCATCCCCGACCTCATCAAGTGTCCGCACGAATTTCGCCGCCAAGCTTATTGGCATGTCTTCGACTCGCCGCACCAGGTCACGTTCATACGTTACCTGCGAAACGAAATCGACATCTGCCTTGAGCGCCGCAGTTTGCCTAACAATTTCCAACAATTCCGCGTTGGCCTGGGGGCTATACCAACCAATTTGCGCGATTAAGAACTCAATGCGCCTCCGTTCGGCAGTCAACGCAACTTGCACGGCGCTGGCGCGTGTCAGGTCGTGGTCAATCTGGCTTTGCAATTCATCAAGCGTTTGCCATGCTTTGCGGCGCGCAACCATGGTCGGAATCACGGTACCGACCGCAATGGAAAACGCGGTGCCGATTGCGACAAACAAGATCAGCTTGGTGACCGTTAAGCCGTTAATGTAATTTGGCTCTATGATCAGTGGCAAATCTCGTTGGGCTCCACTGGCGCCATTGATCAGAATGGCACCAGTATAGCTACCGCTCTCCTTCAAATTGGCAATGCTAAATTCGACCGCCTTCGCCGCGCCCGGGGCAAGGATGAACGACGACGGC
This sequence comes from Pseudomonadota bacterium, assembly GCA_040390195.1. Classification (GTDB taxonomy): domain Bacteria; phylum Pseudomonadota; class Gammaproteobacteria; order Burkholderiales; family Burkholderiaceae_D; genus Telluria_A. The sequence continues at coordinate 154,743 of JAZJYV010000003.1, forward strand.
GTCGCTGCAACCATCATTTTGCCCGCCTTTCCAGCTGGTTGGAGGAGCTCAATCTCGAATTTTGATTCACTGCCATTGACAGGATTCTCGACGAACAAAGTAAATGTGTCATCGTCGGCCGACTGAGGCTTGATCGCCAATGTTCCATTGACCATGCGCACCGCGCGCACGGACGGCGGTATGCCGGCAGCGGGTCGCAGTACTTCGACCTCAACGCGTTTTCTCAGGCCGGGAGCTGTCAGCGAGACAATATCAAATGCCGCCTCATAGATCCCAGTGTTCAGCAGCGTCCCGAATTCAACAACAATGTCGATGCCGTTGCTCTTGCTTGTCGTGGATCCGGCGCCAACACCCAGCTGAATTTCTGGAAATATACTGCTTTCTGTTTTCTGAAAGTGCATATGCCCCGTGGCGCCGCCTCCTTTTAGCATCAAATGGACACACTCCACGCGCAGCGCGATGGGTTGCAAACCAAGATTTATCAACCGCAAGGTCGCCGAAGTTGACTGTTTTCCAAACTCAAGCATTGGCCTGGTCGGCGAAAGATAGGCGTCGACCGGCAGGTCAGCATGTTGCGCGGCCAGAGCATTGCCAAACGCGAAGGTACACAAGGTGAGAAAAAGCAGCGTTCGCCTCAAGCTCTGAGACCAATCGGAAGTAGAATCCATGGTCATTTGACTCTTCTGCATATTTGTTCCAATCAAGGAATTTACGGTCCACTGCACGAGGAAGGTGCGAGAACGCAACTACACTATAGGTCGAAAAAATTATCAAATATACACACTTTGTAACAGGAAACAGATCAAATTTCTCTCTCCGTCCCGCGACCGAAAAAGCCGGATACGCCTCGACGTGCAGCGGCACCCTGATCAAGCGCAGGCCGCTGTAGGGGATCGCCTACAACGCGCCTGTCCGCTTTCCCCTACACGAACTGGCTGCAAAGGCCGATGCCGCGCCGCGCCACGGTCGCCGATACTGGATTCATCGCGGGCCACACCTGGCCGGCACGAACACCGGGACCGACGACCATGAGCGCCACCATCCATATCGCAGCCGCAAGCACCAGCGGCCAGCATGCTGCCAAGGGAAACTGCTCGAACTGCACGCTCAAGCAACTGTGCCTGCCGCTGGGCATGGCCGAGGCGGACGTCGTCAGGCTCGACAAGATCATCGGACGCCGGCGCCGGGTCGCGCGCGACGAGCCCCTGTTCCACGTCGATCAACCGTTTCGCAACCTGTACGCAGTACGCTTCGGCCACTTCAAGACGCTGCGCCTGAACTTCCACGGCCACGAGCAGATCACGGGCTTCCAGATGGCCGGCGAGCTGCTCGGCATGGATGGCATCGGCAACGGCAGCCACCATTGCGACGCGGTGGCCCTCGAAGACAGCGAGGTGTGCGAGATCCCCTACGAACAGCTCGAAGTGCTGATCGGCCAGGTGCCGCAACTGCTGCACCACTTCCACCGCATCATGAGCCAGGAGATCATGCGCGAGCAAAACGTCATGCAGCTGCTCGGCAGCATGCGCGCCGAACAGCGCTTCGCCATTTTCCTGCTCAACCTCGGGGCCCGGTATGCGGCGCGCGGCTACTCGGCCAACGCCTTCCAGCTGCGCATGTCGCGCGAAGACATCGGCAACTACCTCGGTTTGACCATCGAGAGCATCAGCCGCCTCATTTCCAAATTCAAGAAAGTGAACCTGATCCGGGTCGGCAACCGCGACATTGAACTGATCGACCGCGCCACCTTGACCTCGGTCGCCGCCGGCATGTCCAGCGTGGATGCACCGGCTGCCGCGCCGGCCCCGGCACGCCAGGGCCTGCACCTGGCCTTCGCAGCATAAAAGGCGTGCTGGTGTGCGGCGCGGCGCCCGCTTCCGTGCTACCGTGAGTGCCCCCGAACCGACCAGCGCAGCCCCATGCCCGACTACGCCGAAATCCTGTTGCGCCTGTTGGCGGCCACGCTGATCGGCTGCATTCTCGGCCTCGATCGCAACCTGCACGGCAAGCCGACCGGCATGAAAACCCACGGCCTGGTCGCGCTTGGCGCCGCCCTGGTCGTGATGGCCAGCCTCAATTTCGATTTCCGGCCCGGCGCCTACGACGGCCAGTCCGTCAGCCGCGCGATCCAGGGCTTAATCACGGGCATCGGCTTTCTCGGCGCCGGCGTCATCGTCCACGGCAACGGCGGCGAACGCGTGCGCGGCCTGACCACGGCCGCCTCGATCTGGGTCACGGCGGCCGTGGGCATCGTGTGCGGCAATGGCGCCTGGCGCGTTGCCGGCATGGTCACGGCGATCGTCCTGCTGCTGTTCGTCGTCGGCCGCCCGCTGGAGCGCTCGCTGCACCGGCGCTGGCTGGCCAAGAGCGATGACGAGCGCGACACCATCAACCGCCACGACGAATAGCCCGCCATGGATGACGCCGTCGCGCAGATCCTGCGCTTTAATCGCGGACGCGATCCCGAGCGCCTGCAGCGCAAATACGCGGCCATGCGGCGCGACGCCTTTAGCTTCCTGCGCGCCAGCTGCCACCTGTTCTACCAGCGCCTGCCGCCGGCGGCCCTGCTGCGCGACGCGCCTGGCGCCTGGTGCTGCGGCGACCTGCATCTGGAGAATTTCGGCAGCTACCAAAGCGCCAGCGGGCTCGCCTGCTTCGACATCAACGATTTCGACGAAGCCAGCCTCGCGCCGCTGAGCTGGGACTTGCTGCGCTTTAGCGCCAGCGTGATCGTCGGCGCGCAGGGGCTCGGCCTGGCCGCGACCGATGCGAGCAGCCTGTGCATGGCCTTCCTCGACGCTTATGCCGACACCCTGGCCGGGGGCAAGGGCGGCTGGGTCGAACAGGCCGGCGCCGGCGGCCAGGTCAAGCTCCTGCTCGAGAAGGTGGCCGGCCGTTCGCGCGCCGCCCTGCTCGAACGGCGCACCACCGGCAAGCGCGGAGCGCGGCGCTTGCTGATCGATGCCACGAAGACGCTGGCCGCCAGCGCCGACGATCGAGCGCGGGTCGGCACCCTGCTGCGCCACTACGATCATCGGCAGGACCGGCCCGGGTACTTCGAGCCGCTCGACGTGGCGCGCCGCATCGCCGGCACCGCCAGCCTGGGCCTGGAGCGCTTCGTGATCCTGGTGGCCGGGCGCGGCGCCGATGGCAATTTCCTGCTCGACCTGAAACTGGCGCAAGCCTCGTCGCTGGCCTCCCCCTTGCCGCAGCCGCGCTGGAAGAGCCAGCCACTGCGCATCGTGACGCTGCAAAACCGGCTGCAAGCGCAAGATATCGCGTTCCTGCAACCGCTCGGCCGCTACGTGCTGCGCGCCCTGCTGCCCAGCGAAGACCGGATCGGGCGCGCGCGCGCGCTCGACCTGCCGACCATGCGTACCATGGGCATGCTGGCCGCCTCGGCGCACCTGCGCGGCGCCGGGCGCGACGGCTCGGCCATTGCCGACGCGCTGGTGGGATTCGGACGCCAGAAGCGCTGGCGCACCACGCTGCTGGCGCTGGCCCGAAAAAGCAGCGCGCAACTGATGCTCGACTGGGAAAGTTACTGCACGGCATATGACAGCGGCGCGCTGTCGTTGGACGCAACAGCGTAGCGTCGGCGGATAGGGCCCTGCCGTTGGCAGCGCATGGCGGATGACGCTGCGCAGTTCCACGCCACGAAAATCCGAAGCGTGACTGCGCGTTTTTTGTTATTGTCTATATCTTGGAACGAAAGGTGAAATCATGACCGAACGTACCGTAATCGAATCGATCTCGCACAGCTCGGCGCTGGCCCTGCCACCCGACGCCAGCAGCTACAAGGCGGCGTGCGCGATGACCCGCGCCCATTGCGGCAGCGTGCTGGTGGTGGACGCGGCCGGCGCCATGCTCGGCATCCTCACCGAGCGCGACCTGATGACGAAAATCGTCGCCAAGCTGCGCAATCCCGAGACCACGCCGGTCTCCGACATCATGACCCACAACCCCCATTTCGTGGCACCCGAAACGACCGTGACGGACGCGGTGCTGATCATGAAGCGCCACAATTTCCGACACTTGCCGATCATCTCGCCGACCTCGAAAATTCTCGGCGTGTTCTCGATCCGCGATGCGCTGCCGCGCGAAATGCTCGAGGCCGAGACCATGGTCGAGCTGATCGACCAGCAATTTACCAATGTTCTAAGTTAGATTAGCCAACCCAGCCACAAGCCGGAGTACTATAAGCTGCGCAACCGCAATTCGCCCCTCCCACCAGGAGTTTGCATATTGAAGCCGACCGACATTGTTAGTCCAGATTACTTCCACAAGGTAGTCGATTGCCAGTGGGCCTGCCCGGCCCACACCCCGGTTCCCGAATACATCCGCCTGATCGCCGCGGGCCGCTACTCCGATGCCTACATGGTCAACTGGGAATCGAACGTCTTTCCCGGCATCCTCGGGCGCACCTGTGACCGCCCCTGCGAGCCGGCCTGCCGCCGCACCCGGGTCGAAGACGAAACGGGCAAGCAGCCGGTGGCGATCTGCCGGCTCAAGCGCGTGGCGGCCGACTACAAGGACGACATCCGCAGCCGCCTGCCCCAGCCGCCCGTCGAGAAGAATGGCAAGCGCGTCGCCTGCGTCGGCGCCGGGCCGGCCTCGCTAACGGTGGCGCGCGACCTGGCCCAGCACGGCTACCAGGTCACCGTGTTCGACGCCGAAGCCAAGGCCGGCGGCTTCATCCGCACCCAGATTCCCAAGTTCCGCCTGCCCGAGGAAGTGGTGGACGAGGAAACCGGCTACATCCTTGACCTGGGCGTGGCGTTTCGCGGCGGCCAGCGCATCGACAGCCTCAAGCTGCTGCTGGCCGAGAAATACGACGCCGTGTTCGTCGGCTGCGGCGCCCCGCGCGGACGCGACCTGCAGCTGCCCGGACGCCAGGAGGCGGCGGCCAACATCCACATCGGCATCGATTGGCTGGCCAGCGTCTCGTTCGGCCACGTCAGCCGCATCGGCAAGCGCGTGATCGTGCTCGGCGGCGGCAACACGGCGATGGACTGCTGCCGCTCGTCCAAGCGGCTCGGCGGCGACGACGTCAAGGTGATCGTGCGCTCCGGCTTCGAGGAAATGAAGGCCAGCCCGTGGGAGAAGGAAGACGCCCAGCACGAGGGCATCGAGATCCTCAATTTCCTGGCGCCCAAGGCATTCGTGCTCGATAACGGCAAGCTGTGCGCGATGCAATTCGAGAAAGTGGCCGCCCAGTACGACGCGGCCGGCAAACGCAGCCTGCTTCCGACGGGCGAAGCGGACCTGATCGTGCCCTGCGACGACGTGCTGGTGGCGGTCGGCCAGGAGAATTCCTTCCCCTGGATCGAGCGCGGCCTGGGCCTCGAATTCGACGACTGGGGCATGCCGCAGGTCGATCCGCTGACGTTCCAGTCGACCCTGCCGCGCGTATTTTTCGGCGGCGACGCCGCCTTTGGTCCGAAGAACATCATCACCGCGGTGGCGCACGGCCACGACGCGGCCGTCTCGATCGACAAGTTCTGCAGCGGCGAAAACGTGCGCCACCGCCCACCGCCCATGGTCCACTTGATGAGCCAGAAGATGGGCATCCATGAGTGGAGCTTCGACAACGCGGTCTCCAACGACAAGCGTGTCAAGGTGCCGCTGCGCGACGTCAACGCGGCGCTCAAGAACATCCGGGTCGAGGTCGAACTGGGCTTCGATCCGCAGCTGGCCTTGAAGGAGGCGCAGCGCTGCCTGAACTGCGATGTGCAGACCGTGTTCTCCGACAGCCTGTGCATCGAATGTGACGCCTGTGTCGACATCTGCCCGATGGACTGCATCAGCTTCGTCGAAAACGGCGAGGAACCCGATTTGCGCCAGCGCCTGAAAGCGCCGGCGCTGAACCTGGCGCAATCGCTGTTCGTCTCGGGCGGCCTCAAGACCGGGCGCGTGATGGTCAAGGACGAAGACGTGTGCCTGCACTGCAGCCTGTGCGCCGAGCGCTGCCCGACAGGCGCCTGGGACATGCAGAAGTTCTTCTTCACGCCGGGCAAGGCGGGGCCAGCCTGCCACGAGAAGCACCAGGCGCCGCTGCGCCAGATCGGATAAGGAGCGCCGTTGATGCTAAAAATTGAATCGGTCAACGACTTCGTCGTCAAGTTCGCCAACGTGAACGGCTCCGGATCGGCCTCGGCCAACGAATTGTTCGCGCGCGCAATCCTGCGCATGGGCGTGCCGGTCAGTCCGCGCAACATCTTCCCCTCCAATATCCAGGGCATGCCGACCTGGTATGAGGTGCGCGTGAGCGAGGCGGGCTACCTTGGGCGGCGCGGCAGCTGCGACCTGATGGTGGCCATGAACCCGCAAACCTGGGACGCCGACATCAAGGAGATCGAGCCGGGCGGCTATCTGTTCTACGACAACACGCGCGCCGTTCCCGAGTCGCGCTTCCGGCCCGACATCCACGTGCTGGGCATGCCGCTCACCGAGATCTGCAACCAGGCCTACACTGACGTGCGCCTGCGCCAGCTGTTCAAAAACATCGTGTACGTGGGCGGACTGTCGGCCTTGCTCGACATCGAACCTGCTGTGCTCGAGAAGTTGTTCTCGGAGCAGTACAAGGGCAAGGAAAAGCTCTACGACTCGAACGTGAAGGCGCTGCATATGGGGCGCGACTACGCATTGGCCCATTTCGACTGCGCCGACATCGGCCTGAAGGTGCGCCGCGCGGACAATGTGGGCGCGCGCATTTTCATGGACGGCAACAGCGCTGCTGCGCTTGGCTGCGTGTACGGCGGCGCCACCGTCTGCGCCTGGTATCCGATCACGCCCTCGTCATCACTGGCCGAGAGCTTCCAGAAATACTGCAGCAAGTTCCGGGTCGACGCGGCGAGCGGCAAGAACAAGTTCGCCATCATCCAGGCCGAGGACGAGCTGGCCTCGATCGGCATGGTGATCGGCGCCGGCTGGAACGGCGCGCGCGCCTTCACCGCCACCTCCGGCCCCGGCATTTCGCTGATGACCGAATTCATCGGCCTGGCCTATTTTGCCGAGATCCCGGCCACCATCATCAATGTGCAGCGCGGCGGCCCCTCGACCGGCATGCCCACCCGCACCCAGCAGGCCGACATCCTGTCCTGCGCCTACGCCTCGAACGGCGACACCAAGCACGTGCTGCTGTTCCCCGAAGACCCGAAGGAATGCTTCGATTTCGCCGCCGCCGCGCTCGACCTGGCCGACCGCCTGCAAACACCGATCTTCCTGATGACGGACCTCGACATCGGCATGAACACGCGCCTGTGTGCGCCGCTCGAATGGGACGACGCGCGCGCCATGGACCGCGGCAAAGTGATGAGCCATGACGAACTCGAGGCGGGACGCGACTTCGGGCGCTACCTCGACGTCGACGGCGATGGCATCCCCTACCGCACCTATCCGGGCACCCACCCCAAGTGCGGCGCCTATTTCACGCGCGGCACCACCAAGGACAGCTACGCGCGCTACAGCGAGGAAGGCCCGGTCTACGTGGCCAACATGGAGCGCCTGCAAAAAAAATTCGAGACCGCCAAGGAACTGGTGCCCAAACCGGTTGAACGGCGCGCGGCCAAGCCGACCCGTGCCGGTGTGCTGTATTTCGGATCGACCAGCCCGGCCATGAGCGAGGCGCTGGACCTACTGGCGCAAGACGGCATCCTGATCGATGCGCTGCGCATCCGGGCCTACCCATTCCACTCAAGCATCATGGATTTCATCGCTGCGCACGACCAGATCTTTGTCGTCGAGCAGAATCGCGACGCCCAGCTGCGCGGCATGCTGGTGCTCGAAGGTGAACTCAACGCCGCGCGCATCACGCCGGTGCTCCATTACGATGGCACGCCGATTACGGCGCGCTTCATCGTCAGCGCGATCGCCGGCAAACTCGGCCTGCTGAAGGTCACGCCGATCAAGAAGGTGGCAAAATGACCTATCTCGTCAAACCAAAGATGCACCACCCCGGTCTGCAGGCGAACGCGCTGGGCTACACCCGGCGCGATTACGAGGGTTCGATCTCGACCCTGTGCGCCGGCTGCGGCCACGATTCGATCTCGGCCGCCATCGTGCAAGCCTGCTTCAACCTGGCCATCGAACCGCACCGGGTGGCCAAGCTGTCGGGCATCGGCTGCTCGTCGAAGTCGCCCACCTACTTCCTGGGCGGCTCGCACGGCTTCAACACCGTGCACGGGCGCATGCCCTCAGTGCTCACTGGCGCCAACCTGGCCAATTGCGAGCTGATCTACTTGGGCGTGTCGGGCGACGGCGACTCGGCCTCGATCGGACTGGGGCAGTTCGTGCACAGCATGCGGCGTGCCGTGAACATGGTCTATATCGTCATGAACAACGGGGTGTACGGGCTGACCAAAGGGCAGTTCTCGGCCACCGCAGACAAGGGATCGAAGTCCAAGCGCGGCGTGGTCAACAACGACGCGGCGGTCGACCTGGCCGAACTGGCGCTGCAGCTGGGCGTGAGCTTCGTCGCGCGCAGCTTCTCGGGCAACAAGGAGCAACTGATTCCTCTGATCGAGGCGGCCCTGATGCACAAGGGCGCAGCCTTCATCGACGTCATCTCGCCTTGCGTGGCCTTCAACAACCATCCCGGCTCGACCAAGAGCTACGACTACGTGCGCGAACACAACGAGTCGGTCAACCGCGTCGATTTCGTGCCCTACGCGCAGGAGATCACCACCCAGTTCGCGCCCGGCACGGTGCAGGATGTGGTCCAGCACGACGGCAGCGTGCTGCGCCTGCGCAGTCTGAACGCCGAATTCGATGTGCACGACCGCATCGCCGCGATGAACTACCTGCACCAGCGCCAGGCCGAGGGCGAGGTGGTCACAGGCCTGCTGCACATCGACCCCGAGCCGGACGACCTGCACAGCCACCTGAACACCGTCGAGCGTCCGCTCAACGGGCTGGACGAGGCGGCCCTGTGCCCGGGCGCCGCGGCGCTCGAGCGGGTCAACGCCTCGCTGCGCTAGCCGCGCAGCCTGATCAGCCACTCGATCAGGGTGTTCGCGCGCGGGGCGTAGGGCGGCAGCATCATGCCCATCGCCGAGAGCGGCCCCTGGTGGAACACCGGCCGCAGCTTGGAGAACGTCAGGAAGCCCTCATGGCCATGGTAGTGCCCCATGCCGCTGCCGCCGACACCACCGAATGGCAAGTCGTGCTGCGCCACATGCAGCAAGGCGTTGTTGACCGATACCCCGCCCGACATCACTCGGTCGATATAGAACTGCTGCAGCGCGCGATTATGCGTAAATGGGTATAGAGCCAGCGGCCGCTCGCCGCGGTTGACGTGATCGACCACCTCCTGCGCATTGCGGTAGCTCTTGACCGGCAGCAGCGGGCCGAAGATCTCGCGCTGCATGATCTGCATGTCGTCGCTGACGTTAAATACCAGGTGCAGTGGAAATTTGCGCAGCGTGCGGTTCGGCGCCTGTCCGGAAAACAGGTTGACCACGCGTGCGCCCTTGGCCACCGCGTCGTCGAGCATTGCCTGCAGGCGCAAGTATGCGCGTTCGTCGATGATCGAAGTGTAGTCGGCATGGTTGATGTCCGGGTAGCGCTGCGCGATGACCGCCGCTGCCGCGCCGGCGAACGCCTCCTCCTTCCCCTCCGGCACGAACACGTAGTCGACGTTGGTGCAGATCTGGCCGGCGTTGAAGGCTTTGGCCCACATGATGCGTCCGGCGGCCGTCGCGACCGGATAGTCGGGGCCGATCACAGCCGGCGACTTACCGCCCAGTTCGAGCGTCACCGGCGTCAGGTTGCGCGCGGCGCTGGCCATCACGGCGCGTCCGGTCTGGCCCGAGCCGGTAAAGAACAGGTGGTCGAACGGCAGCGAGGAAAAGCTCGGACCACGCCCGCAAGCGTCGTCGAAAAATTGCAGCTTGTCGATTGAAAAGTAGCGCGGTGCAATCTCGATCAGCAGGCGCGCCAGGTTGTCCGAATTTTCGGACATCTTGATCATGGCCCGGTTGCCGGCCGCGAAAATGGCGGCCAGCGGCGCAATCGACAGATTCAGGGGAAAATTCCACGGCACGATCACGCCGACCACGCCAAGGGGCTGCGCGATGACGCGGTTGCGCGAGCTGGGATAGAGCATGATGTCGGTGTGCCGGCGCTGCGGTTTCATCCAGCGTTTGAGCTGCTTTCCGGTGTCCTTGATTTCCTGCAGCAGGACCAGGAATTCGGCAAACAGGGTCTCGAAGCGCGAACGGTTGCCATAATCGGCGTTGATGGCCGCGATCAGCGCTTCCTTGTGGTCCTTGAGCATGCTTGCAAGCCGATCCAGGTCGGCGCGTCGTTCGGCGTAGCTTGGCGCTGGCACATTGCGGCTGGCCGCGCGCTGGCGCGCGAAGCAGGCGTCAAGTTCGCTGGCCGGGAACGTGGTTGGGGCGATATCCATCGATGATTCTCCATATTAAGGTTGGGTAGTTCCGTCGATCGTCGTTCGCGCGCACGCGGGAACCCATAGGCCGCCGAATGAAACGCAGGGTATGGGTTCCCGCCTTCGCGGGAACGACCAGTCGAATTTTCGATGTATTCACATGGCGGACAGGTCAAGTTAAGCATTGAACGGACAGGGCCGCGTCTTGTTCTGGCAGCTCTCGGTGCAGCGGTGGGCGCCACCTTGCGGCAGCCCCACCAGCACGCGGCGCACCGAGGCGCCGTACCAGCGCCCGCCTCCATCCGCGCTCAAGCCATGCCGGTTCAAATTGGCGGCGATTGCGTGGAACGAGCAGCCCGCCGCACGCAGCTTCTCGATCAATTCGCGCGGCGCCATGGCTTGGGCCGCACGATCAGCGCCGCCAGCGCCGGGATCATCACAATCGCACCAACCATATTCCAGAGGAACATGAACGTCAGCAGCAACCCCATGTCGGCCTGGAACTTGATGTCCGACCAGACCCAGGTCAGCACGCCCAGCGCCAGCGTCACGCCGGTCAGCGCGACGGCAGCACCCGTGCCTTTGAGCGTCTCGAAATAAGCACGCTTGAGGTCCATGCCTTGGTCGAGAAAGTGCTGCAGCCGGTTGTAGATGTAGATGCCGTAGTCGACACCAATGCCAATGCCCAGGGCGATCACCGGCAAGGTCGCCACCTTCACGCCCAGGCCCAGGCGCGCCATGATGGCCTCGCACAGCGCCGAGGTGATGTACAGCGGCAGCATGATGCACAAGGCCACGCGCCACGAACGGAACTCCCACCACACCAGCAGCGCCACGATCGCATACACCAGCACCAGCATCACGACTTCGGCCTGCTTGATGACGATGTTGGTGGCCGCTTCGATGCCCGAATTGCCGCCGGCCAGGGTGAACTCGATGCCCGCCACCGGGTGCTGCGCGGCGAACTGCTGGGCCGCCAGCACCACCCGGGTCAGCGTCTGCGCCTTATGGTCGGACAGGAAGATCATCACCGGCACCATCGAGCAGTCGTTGCTGTACAACTCCGACGGCAGCACCCGCTGCGCCGAGTTTGAGACGAAGCGGTTGCGCGAGAGCGCCTGCCAGCGCAGGTCGCCGCCGTTCGAGCCGGCGATGATCTTCTTCATTCCCGAAAACAGCGACATGGTCGACTCCACGCCGGCCAGGTTCTCCATCTCCCATTGGAAGCTGTCGACCAGTTCGGCCACCGGGTAGGAACCGCATTCACCGGCGGCGGTCTTGACCATCACCACGAACACGTCGGCGCTGGTGGCGTAATGTCCACTGACATAGGCCGAATCGCGGTTGTAGCGCGAGTCGGGCCGCAACTCCGGGGCGCCCGGATCGAGGTCACCGATCTTCAGGTCGCGGCTCATGGCGAACGCTGCGCCCAGTACCAGCAGCGCCACCGCCACCGCCACGCGGGCGAACTTCGGCTCGGCAAAGCGCGACAGCAGGTGGGCCAGGCGCTGCGATCCGGCCTGTTTGCGCGCCTGGTGGCGCAGGCAGGCATCGGTCACGCCAACGTACGACATCAGGATCGGCAGCAGGAACATCTTGGTCAGGATAATCACCGCCACGCCGATCGAGGCCGAGATGGCCAGCTCGCGGATCACGCCGATGTCGATCACGAGCAGCGTCGAGAAGCCGACCGCGTCGCACAGCAAAGCAACCGTGCCGGGGATAAACAGCTGGCGGAACGTCAGCTTGGCAGTGTCCATATTGGAGCCGCCTGCCAGGCGCGCCCCGGCCATGGTGTTGATGTTCTGGACCGCGTGCGAGACGCCGATGGCGAAAGTCAGGAACGGCACCAGGATCGAATATGGATCGAGCCCGAAGCCGATCAGGCGCACCAGCCCCAATTGCCAGACCACTGCCAGCGAACAGCAAAAGACGGTCACGGCGGTGCTGCGCCAGCAGCGCGAGTACCACAGCAGCAGCGCCACCGTCAGAGCGAACGTGATGCCGAAGAACAGGCCGATGGCGCGCGCTCCGTCGATCAGGTCGCCCACCACCTTGGCGAAGCCGGTGATGTGGATGCGCACGCCTTCCCTGACGTATTTGTCGCGCACCAGCTTCTCAAGGCGCTGCGAGAACAGGCCGTAATCGAGTTTGGCGCCACTGTCGGGATCCTTTTCCAGCAGTGGCACAAGCACGATGGTCGAGCGCTGGTCGGCCGCCACCAGGCTGCCGATGCGGCCCGAGCGCGCGACGTTGGTGCGCACTTCCTCGATCTTGGCGGCCGAACCGTCGAAGCCTTGCGGGATGATCTGGCCGGCAGCCATGCCGGCCTCGGTCACTTCCATCCACAGCACGTTCGGCGTCCACAGCGACTTCAGGTTGCCGCGGTCGACGCCGGGGATGTAGAACACCTCGTCGGTGATCCGGCGCAGCGTGTCGAGGTAGGCCGCTGAATAGATGTCGGCGCCGTCCGTCTCCACGGCGATGCGCACCACATTGCCCAGCGGGCGCAGCTCATTTTCGTACTTGAGATAATTGGCGATGAAGGGATGCGAGGCCGGCACCATCTTCTGGAAGCTGGCGTCGGGGCGCAGCTGGGCAGCCTGCCAGCCGAAAAACAGCGAAGCAATCAGGAATACCAGCATGATGGTGAAGCGGTGGGCAAACAGGCGCGGCTCGATCAAGCGTTCGAGCGCCCCCATCTTCTGATGGCCGTCGATCGGTGTCATGGCGTTCCTTCCGTGTGCACGCCGCCAATTCCGGCCAGCGCAATGTGATTTCCCGCCAATGCCATTCCGGCCAGCTCCAGTCTACGCCCGACATGCACGCACTCGAAGCTGCGGCCCCGGTCGGCGCTGCGGAAAATGGCGCCGTCGCGCGCGGCCAGCAGCAGCTTGCCATCGGCGCTGAGCACAGCGCCAATCAGGTTCTTGCTGCCCAAGCGCGGCAGTGCGCTCCAGTGCTTGCCGCCATCGTCGCTGCGCAAGGCATTGCCGCCGAAGCCGTAGGCCAGCAGCTTGCCCGGCGCCGTCTCGATCACGCCGTACAACGGCCCCTTGTAGCCGGTGTCGATGGCGTGCCAGCTATCGCCGTCGTCGTTGGAGCGGTACACGCGCCCGCCTTCGCCGGCGATCATCACGGCGCCATCAGCGCTGTGGCCAATGGCGTTGAAGTGCAGGCCGTCGGGATTGGCAATGCGCCCGCCCAGCGACTCCCAGCTGGCGCCGCCGTCACGCGTGCGCAGCGCCTGGCCGAAGGCGCCGACCGCGAAGCCGAGCGTGCTCTGGCGGTACCAGACCGCCAGCAGTGGCCGCGAAGGGCCGAATTTGGTCGCCGCTTGCAGATCCAGGGCCGCGTTTTGGGCTTGCTCGAGCTGTGCCGGCACACCGCGGGCGCGTTCGACCGCGGCCGTGGCCTCCTGTTCGAGCATGCGGTTGATCTGGTTGCCATCGAGCCGCTTGCGCCAGTGCCGGCCAGCGTCGTCGCTGGTGAGCACCACACCGTCGTGGCCGACCGCCGTGCCGTGGCGCGGGTCGTTGAAGTGCACGCCCGTTAGTGTGACCGATACCGGGACCTCGGCCTGGTGCCACACGGCGCCGTTGTCGTCGGAATAGACGATGATGCCGCGTTCGCCAACGGCGACCAGGCGCGCGCCGGCAGGCGCCAGCGCCATCAGCATGCTGCGCGCGGCGCGCTCGGATACGCGCGCCGGCGTCGTGAGCGTGTCGGCCTGCGCGGCGCATGGCAGCAGCGCCGCCGCCAGGGCCAGGGCTCGGAAAGTATTCATGGATAATCCTGTAAAAAAAACGCCCCATCCCAGGGAACGGACGGGGCGCAAACGAGACTCGGTACAAACCCAGGGTGGAAACCTGAAGCGCATGCCACCGTCCATGCGCATCGGCGGCTCATGGCGGAAGGCGCTGCGCTTCCCCTCGGGTCAATGCGCTTTCAGCTTTAGTTGCTGCTGCGGCGCAAGTTATCGGGAGTGAAGTAGCTTGGTGCCAGCTTCTGGCCGAATTTCCAAGGCTTTTCCTGATTGGCCAAGGCCGTGATCAGGTAACGCCGCGCCTGCAGGTCGTAGAAGATCTCCGCTGCAAACCACGGTGCGGGCGCATCGTAGGCCTGGATCGCGGCCACCTCATGCACGCGCCACAGCTCGCCGCGGCCGTCGTAGGAATCGGCGTGGGCGATCTGCCAGCTGTCCTCGTCGATATAGAACACGCGTTTGGCGTAAACGTGGCGCTTGCCTGCCTTGAGCGTGGCCTCGACCACCCACACGCGGTGCGGCTCGTAACGCATCAAGTCCTGGTTTGGATGGCCGGGCCGCACGATGTCGGTGTACTTGAGCTGCTTGGAGGTGAGCTTGTAGTTGTTGTACGAGATCAGCATCTCCTTCTTGCCTACCAGCTTCCAGTCGTAGCGATCCGGCGAGCCGTTGAAGCCGTCGTAGTCGTCCGTGGTGCGCAAACCGTCCGAACCCGAACCTGGGGTGTCGTAGGCCACGTCCGGGGCGCGCAGCACGCGCCGCTGGCCGGGGTTGTACATCCACGCCTGGCGCGCTTCCTTGACCTGGTCGATCGAATCGACAACCAGCAGTGCCTCACCGGCCACGCTCGATGGACCCGTGATGGCGCCCATGTAGTACAGCAGCCGGTTCGGCTCGGGCTTGTCCATGCTGCTGGCGAAAGCGATCGTCTCGGTGCGCGTGACGGGCGTGAAGGCGCCGTTCGCCTGCACCGGGAACTCGGCGCTGTAGCGCTGCACACTACCGCCGCGGTAACGCATGATGTGGTTCCAGATCACCTCGATCCCGGTCTTGGCCACCGGGAACGGCACACTCGAGCGCACCACGTTGACCACGCCGTTGCCTCCGGCGGCCAGGTCGGCCTTGGCCGCCTCGCCCTTGACGTTGTCGTACACGCCCTGAGGGTAGGCCGCCGAACGGTGACTGGCGTACACATTCATCTTGTAGCTGGGGAAGCGCTTGAGCATCTCCATCTGGCCCGGCGCCAGCTTGTCCTTGTACTGGGCCATGTTGGCCGCGCTGATCGTGTAGAGCGGCTTGTCGGCCGCGTATGGGTCGATATAGCCCTTGGCCGCGTCGAAGCCGGCCGGTGCCTGCATCACGCCGCCAGTCCACTCGGGAATGCTGCCATCTTTGGTGCCGGCCTTCTCGGCGCCCATTGGCGTCAAATCCTTGCCCAGGCGTTCGATGTCGTGCGCCGGCGTCACGGCCCAGGCGTTCACGGCCAGCGCGGTGGAAAGTGCCAGTATGCTGATTGATTTCATGTCGCTGTTTCCTTAGAAGTTGATGCCGGCGACGAAGGAATAGTTATCCCGATCGTGCAGCACGTCATATTTGGCGTTGCGGTTGTAGCGCGTGTAGCTCACCTCCGCGTAGTACTTGCTGTTGTAGTCGGCGCGCAGCACGCTGCCGAGCACCTGGCGATCCTGGCTGAAGGTGTTGTCGGCCGAATAGCCCTTCACGTCGTGCGACCAGAACAGCTTCGGCTTCAGGTTCACGCCGCCGGCCACGTCGCTGAAGGTCAGCTCGGCTTGAACGCGGTAGCCCCAGGCGCTGCTGGTCGCGTAGCCCTGGTTTTCGCAATACGGCACGTAGTTGTTCAAGCCGGCGCAGGTGCCGCCGAGCGCTGCCGTCGGGCCGAAGCCGAACAGGAAGCCACGGCCATAGCGGGTGCTGGTGGCTGGATCGCCGATGCCGCTCCACTTCTGGTAGCCAACTTCGCCGAGCAGGCTGGCGCTGCTGGCGCCGAACATCGGGCCGAACAGCTTGAGGGCCGACATCTGGACTTGCGACTTGTCCTTGCGGTCGTAGCCGATGCCAACGGTGCCATTGGCGATGGCAGGGTTGCGCAGGAACTGCGCCACCGCCGCCTGCGGGCCGATGCCCAGCACCGCGCCCACCACCAGGTCGGGTGCGTTGATCTGCACCGGCACGCCATGGGTGTGGCTCGCTTCGCCGAAGAACGACACGCCACCCATTTCGGTAGCGGCCGACAAGCCCAGCGCCTGGATGTTCTCAGCGCCGTAGTTCCAGGCCAGGCTGGCAGCGGGGATCGCGCCCAGCAGGCCGAAGGTCTTGGCCGCCGCAGCCTGACCGGCCGCGCCGAGCGCCTTCGAGATCGCGGTGAAGGTGGCGCCATACTGGCCGGAGTACAGCGATGGCGCCGCGCTTGGCGTCTTCACTACGGCCAGGGTTGGCGTGCGTGCGTGGTAGTTGGCGAAGTACAGGCCAAAATCAGTGCTGATCGGCGCGGCAAAGTAATGCCCTGCGAAGCCGAACTGGCCCGCATTTTTTGGCGTCACATCCGGCGCGCGGCCGAGGCGGAAGTTAAATGGCACGGCGGCCAGCGCGCTGGCGCCGACGGCGCCCAGCAGCGGTGCAGGCAAGCTACCGAGCACCGGCACACCATTGAACTGCGAAAGGTCGGAGCCGAGCGCGTCACCGAACACCACCGCGCCGCCCGGACAATTGAGCGAGTCGACCAGCGACCAGTAGGTGCCGCAGCCATCGAGCACGGTGCGTTGCCACTTGAGCTGGTAGAACGCTTCGAGCGACACGCCATCGCCCAGGCCCAGGTTGGCCGTGATCTGGGGCAGCGGACGCAAGATCTCCTTGACCTGCGCGCCGGGACGGTGGGCTGCGGTCAGGTCGAACGCGCCCATCGCATTAATGCCGGGGATGAAGGCGCTCTCGCCCCAGTTCAGTACCTGGTTACCCAGCTTGACGGTGAGCGGCTTGTCGGCCACGTCGAAATTGCCGAACACATAAGCGTCACCGAGTGCGACGCCGGAGAAACCGGACAGCGTGTCGAAACCGCTGTCGTTCAATTTGGCGCCGGCCACATAATGATTGTTGAAACTGCCGTGGGCTACGCCTTTTTCGCTCAGCGTGTAGTCGTACCAGCCGGTGGCCCGGACGAACAGGCCCAGCTTGTCCTTCTTGAGCTGCAGCTCGCCAGTCGCCTTCGGGCCGCTGCTGTAGGCCACGCCCTTATTGAAGTTCAGGTTGCCGTCGTCGTGGCCATTGCCCACGCCGGCCGTGCCGCCGTTCGCCGCCGAGACCAGATTCGGGTCGCGGTTACCGGCGCGCCAGCTGGCGCCCATCGAGGCATTGAGCGACCAGCGTCCCTCGATGCCGTTGTCCAGGGTGAAGGTATCGGCTTGCGCCTGTGGCAGTGCCGACAACGCCATCAACGCCAGCGCCACGCGGCAGGCGTGCGCCACCGCCGTCGGCCTGGTTCGGCCTATGAATTGTGCTTCCTTTGTCATTCTGTCTCCTGGGTTTTTTTATGAACATGTGTGCAACGCGGGTACTGCAAGTACAACAAAAACTCATGGCGTGACGATCGGAAACAAGGGATCGAACTGGTCGAAATTGCCCAGCAAGGCCGCCAGCACTTTCAGGTCGCCCTGCACGCGCGCCTCGCCCGAGTGCACCAGTTGGGGCAGCGGCACTTTGGCCAGCAGCATCTTGAACAGTGCGTCGCGCGTCAGGCTGAGCGTCACGTCAGGCTTGGCCAGCACGCGGCCGCGGGTGTTGTTGAGCACCGAGTTCGACAGCTCCAGCGCGTAGTGCTCGCCGCTGTCGGTGAAATCCAGGTTCACGCCGATGTGCATGCCGTCAGCCTTCTCGTGGTTCAGGCGCACGGCCAGCAAGTCAAAGATCATCTCGACCGACATGGCGCGTGTCAGGTCCGGCCCCTGGGCCGACAGGCGCACCGCCGTCACGCCGCTGCGCAGCTCGCGTGCGGCGCTCAGGTATTCATTGCGCCAGACGCCAGATTCGGCCTGGTAGCCCAATTGTTCGAGCGTGTCCGCTTGCAGCTGGCGCGCGGCCTGGTTGGCCGGCTCGGCGAACACGAGGTGGTTCAACAGTTCCGCCACCCAGCGGTAGTCGCCCGCCGCGTAAGCCTCGCGCCCCAGCGCCAGCACCTTGTCGGCGCCGCCCATCGCTGCCACATAACGCACCGCGCTGTCCTTGCGCGGCAATTTGTTCAGGCTGGCCGGATTGCCGTCGTACCAGCCGAGGTAGAAGTTGTACACGCCGCGCAGGTTGTGGCTCAGGGTGCCGTAGTAACCGTGCGTCGAGAAGTCCGATTGCAAGCCTTTCGGGAAGAAGGTGGCGTTGCCCAGGTCGTCGATCGGCACCCCGCGGTTGGCCAGGTTCAGCGCCTGGTCGTGGATGAAGCGGTACATATCGCGTTGATTGGCCAACTGCTGGCGCAGGCGCTGGGTGCCCCACACCGGCCAGTGGTGGCTGCGAAAGCCCACCTCGGCGTCCGGGAACAGGTCCAGCATCTCGTTGATGTACTTGCTCCAGCCAAGGGCGTCGCGCGTCTTGGCGCCGCGCAGGGTGTAGATGTTGTGCATATTGGCCGTGACGACTTCGGCCAGGCACAGCGCGTGCTTCTCGGGCAGGTAGAAGGTCATTTCGGCTGGCGCTTCCGAGCCATTGGCCATCTGGAACACGAAGCGCACGCCGTCGATCTCGAGCTCCTGGCCGGTCTTGCTGACCGTCTCGGTGGGGGCAATCAGGCCGACGGTGCCGGTCGAGACGAACTTGCCAAGTCCGCTGCCCACGCCGCCCTGGGGACCGGCATCGAGCGCCATGCCGAACTGGTAGTGCGCGCGGCGCGTCATGGCATTGCCGGCCAAGATATTCTCGGCCACCGAGGTCTCCATGAAGCCATCCGGGGCGATGATGCGCACGCGGCCGGCGGCGACATCGGCCTCGCTGGTGACACCGCGCACGCCGCCGAAGTGGTCGGCGTGGCCGTGGGTGAAGATCACAGCGACCACCGGCTTGCGGCCCAGCGTCTTCTGGGCGAACTCGAGCCCGGCGCGGGCCACCTCGGCCGTGGTGAGCGGGTCGACGATGATCCAGCCGTGCTTGCCCTCGATCAGCGTCATGTTCGACACGTCGTAGCTGCGCAACTGGTAGATGCCGTCGACGACCTTGAACAGGCCGTGGGCATTGTTGAGCGTCTCCTGGCGCCACAGGCTGGGGTTGACGCTGTCAGGCGCGGCGCCGCTGATGAAGTCGAAACGGGTGGCGTCCCAGACAAGCTTGCCGTCAGCATCCTTGATCTGGGCATCGGGCATGACGCCCAGCAGGCCGCGGCGCGCATCGAGGCCGTCCTGGGTGTCGGCCAGCGGCAGCGCGGCGCCAAACGCGCGGTTGGCGGCGGCCGTGGTGGTGCTGGCCGGCTTGGCGGCGCCGGCGGGTAAGGCGCAGGCGAACAGCGCCAGCGCCAACAGGCAAGTTGAACGTGACATGATGTTTCCTAGGAATGGGCGAGCGCCATGTCGCCCTGCCGTTGGCGGACGTCTTCGAGTATCATCAGCGCGGCTTTTTCGCCGATCATGATGCTGGGGGCGTTGGTATTGCCACCGATGAGGGTCGGCATGATGGATGCGTCGGCCACCCGCAAACCACCGATCCCGCGCACCCGCAGGCGTGCGTCGACCACCGCCATCGGATCGCTGGCCGGACCCATCTTGCAGGTGCCCACCGGGTGATACTGGGTGTCGGCGCGGGCCCGGATGTCTTCGCGCAGCGCATCGACGTCGCCGGCCGCCACCGGGTACAGCATCTTGCCGCGCAGGCCATCGAACACGGGCGACTCCATGATGCGTTGCTGCACCTGGGCGCCCTTGACCAGCAAGTCCAGGTCGCGCTGGTCCGACAGGAAGCGCGGATCGATGCGCGGCGCGTCATGCGGATCGGCGCTGTGCAGGCTCACCGTGCCGCGGCTGAAAGGGCGCAGCACGTCGACATGGCAGGACATGCCGTGCCCGGCATGCAGCTTGCGCGCGTGGTCGTCGACCAGCGCCTGGACGAACACCAATTGCAGGTCCGGCTTGTCCTGTTCCGGACTGGATCGGAAGAAGGCTCCGGCTTCGGCGATCGGGCTGGCAATCATGCCGCTGCGGTGGCGACGCCATTCGGCCATCGCGGCGAGCATCCTGGAACTGCCGCGCAGCGACAGGCCGAAACTTTCGGTGTGGCTGGGCAGACGCCACGATTGCACATAGTCGATATGGTCCTGCAGGTTCTGGCCGACGCCGGGGATGTCCAGCACGGGCACGATGCCCATCGCCAGCGCCTGTTCACGCGGACCGATCCCCGACATCAGCAACAGTTGCGGCGAACCGAAGGCACCGGCGCACAGGATCACTTCCCGCTGCGCGTGCAGGTCCACCAGCATGCGATCGAGGTAGCAGGCCACGCCGCTGGCGCGCCGCCCCTCGAACAGCACGCGCGCAGTCACGGCGCGGGTCAGCACGGTCAGGTTCGGACGCCTCAGGTTGGGCGTCAGATAGGCTTTGGCTGCGCTGCAACGCTCGCCGTTGCGGTGCGTGACCTGGTACAGGAAAGCGCCATCCTGCTCGGCGCCGTTGTAATCGGGATTGGCAGCGATGCCCTGCTCCGCCGCTGCCTCGATGAACATGGCGTTGAGCGCACTGGTATGACGCGGGTAGCACACGCTCAGTGGGCCGTCGCTGCCGTGCCAGGCATTCCAGTCGGGGCTAAACTGGTGCGCTTCTGATTTTTTGAACAGGGGCAGCACGTCGCCGTAGCTCCAGCCAGGGTTGCCGAGCGCTTCCCACTGGTCGTAGTCCGAGCGGTGGCCACGCACATACAGCATGGCGTTGATCGAGCTGCTGCCGCCGAGCGTCTTGCCGCGCGGCTGATAGCCGCGGCGCCCGTTCAAGCCGGGCTGCGGCTCGGTCTGGAAGGCGTAGTTGTTGATCTTGGTGGGCACCATGGCCACCACACCGGCAGGCGCGTGGATCAAGACGCTGGTGTCGGGCCCACCCGCCTCGAGCAGGCATACGCTGACGGTGGGGTCTTCCGACAGGCGGGCGGCCAAGGCGCATCCGGCCGACCCGGCGCCGACGATGATATAGTCGAATTGCTGATTCATGCTGTCTCCTGCACGCGCACCGGCTTTACGTTCTTATTTTTCTCGGCATCACACTGAACGCAAGTCTAGGGGCGCCCAATTTTAATGTCCAATGCATCATTTGGATCGTTATAATCAATTTTCCGCATGAATTAAGCAGCACAAGAAACCTCCAAGGCATCCGCCACGCGAACGCCCTCGCCGACGGGTTGAGCTTGTTGTTCGGCCGCGACAAGCGCAACGCCAAGCTGGCCGGGCGCCATCGAGTCCGATTCCGATGCTGCAGCGACTTGGCGCCACTGGCGTGCTGCTGCCATGTTGTATCATGGTGAGATCGCTCGCAGGACGGAAGAGCGCCGCGTCATCCGCCCTGCAATTTGACCAACACTCCCCATCCAGAAAGTTGAGACCCGGTTTGTCCATGATCAGAATGTGCGCCGCCTTGCTGGCGCTCGCGCCGGCCACCGTGCTGGCCGCTCCCCTGCTGCGCTGCCAGATCGACCAGGGCGGCAACACCAAAGTACTCGAATTCACGCCAAGCACCGATCCCTACCGCGTCAAGGCGATCGACATCAACGGTCGCTTTCGATTCAAGGCGGTCGTAATTGGCGATGCCAACCACGTTGAATACATCAAGCTGTACACCTACAGCGCGGCCAGGCGCCAGCCGGTGCTGCTGCACGAGGTGAACTACCTGGCACCGGTGGCGCAGCCTGGCGCCGGGCCGAATGCGCTAACTGGCATTCATTCGATCTATTCGCCGCAACTCGAGCGCGAGATGCATTACGGCTGCGCGCTGCTGGAGAACGCATCATGAGAGCGCTGCTGATCGCGGCGCTGCTGGCCGCCTGCATACCGGCCACTGCCCAGACGGTGTCGATCGCCTTCGCCGGCGACATCATGCTCGACGATACACCGGGGAAGGTGGTGCGCAGCGGACGCGACCCGTTTGCGCCATTGGCATCACTGCTCGACAGCGCCGACTTTCGGGTCGGCAATCTCGAATGCGTGGTTGCCACCAAGGGCAGCCCGGAGCCGGACAAGCCCTACACTTTCCGCGCCCACCCGCGCACCCTGCCCCTGCTCAAGCGCCATTTCGACGCGCTGGCGCTGGCCAACAACCACTCCGGCGATTACGGGCCGGAGGCGTTTGGCGAGATGCTCGACCTGCTCGACAAAAAAGGCATCGCCTATTTTGGCGGCGGACGCACCTTGGCCGCCGCGCACCAGCCGCTGATCGTCGAACGCAAGGGATTGCGTATCGCCTTGCTCGGCTACGACGAATTCTTCCCACGCAGCTTCGAAGCCGACACCGACAAGCCCGGCATCGCCTGGAGCGAAGACGAGATGGTTCGCCTCGATATCGCCAATGCCCGCACGCGTTACCACGCCGACCTGGTGATCCCGTTCATGCACTGGGGCTGGGAGCACGAGGGCACGGCCGGCGCGCGCCAACGCCAGCTGGCCAGGGTCATGATCGACGCCGGCGCCGACGCGGTCGTTGGCGGCCATCCCCATGTGACCCAGGATGTGGAGCAATACCAGGGCAAGCCGATCATCTACAGCCTCGGCAACTTCCTGTTCGACGGCTTTAGCGACGCCGCCAACAACACCGGCTGGGTGCTGCGCATGGAGCTCGACCGCCAGGGCGTGCGCGCCTGGCGCACTGACTCGACCCGCATCGACCGCGAAGGCGTGCCGCACCCGGCGCCCAAGCAGCCCACAGCCTGCTGGTCGCGTGGCCAGGCTCAGGCGGGCAGCTGTCCCTGAAGCCCACGTATAATCATGGACATTTTCCGCTATTGAAGAGAGTCAACGATGAGGTCAACGATGCTGAACCACTGCCTGCGCCTGGCGCCGCTACTTGCCTGCGTGGCCGCCGCGCCCGTGCTGGCCGACGAGGCGCCCATTACGCCATACCGCCCGTCGGTGTCGAGCCCGGCCCAGCTGCCGGCCGTTGGACAGCTCGAGTACGAGGCCGGCCTGCTGAGCACGCGCACCGATGACGCGCGGCGCAACAGCCTGCCGATCTTGTTCAAGCTGGCGTTCTCGGAAAGCTGGGGCGTGCTGCTGGGCGGCGAAGCGTTTGTGTCGGCACCGGACGGCGTGCACCGTGCACGCGGCCTTGGCGACACCAGCGTGGTGCTCAAGCATGCCCTGGTGATCGACAGCGAGACCGCGTTCGGTCTCGAACTGGGCGCCAAGGTACCCACGGCCAAAGACAGCATTGGCAGCGGCAAGGCCGACTATTCGCTCAACACGATCTTCAGCAAGGATCTCGGCAAGGTGCACATGGACGCCAACGCCAACGTGGTGCGGCTGGGCGTGGCCGAACCGGACAGCAGCAGGACCCAGACCGGCCTGTCGGCCTCGTTCTCGACCCCGGTCAACGCGCGCTGGGGCGTCACGGGCGAGCTGTCGGGCACGCGCCGCAGCGGTGCCGCCAGCACCGCCCAGGTGTTGGTCGCCGCCGCCTACAGCCCGAACAAGCAGGCCACCATTGACCTGGGCGTAGCGCACGGCTTGAACAAGGCGTCGCCGGACTGGTCGCTGTTCACTGGCGTGGTCATCGCGCTGGGCAAGCTCTGGTAGTACAAGGTAGGAATGCATCGAAAATCTGACTCGTCGTTACTGCCACAGGCACTCCCGACTTCCCGCGTAGTCACAAGTTTCTGAAAAACCGCTCGCGGTTCCTTGAGAGGCGGGAACCCATACCGTTCATCTGATTCGACAGCGTATGCGGTTTGGATCGTTAAGCAAGAGTTGTAGCGACGTGATGCCTTCCTCAGAAGGATAATCGACTCGTGTATGATCGGTTCAAGCAACTCAAAATATTGGATTTGAATACGAAAAGCGCCGTGCGCCATTTGCGGGCAGCCGCTGGCCATTGAGGACACGATAATGACCGACCAAGTCAAGAAAACCTGCAACATTTGTGGCCGCGCGCTGGACAATCCGGCCGACCCGTACAGCGTGGATTGCGGCGGCGATTGCCTGCAATGCATGGCCGACAGCGGCGATCCGGACTGCGCGGCGACCGTCGCGCATCTCAACGGTGAACCGGACACGACACGTATCTCATCGAAGTGACGCTGGCGGACGAGGATCGACTTGGCCAAAGAGCTCGAGCCTGAGCTTCAGGAACAAATTAGTCGACGATCACATGTTCACCAGGTATGTTTCCCGTTCCCTCAGTCAACATTGTGTCGCTGATGCGATATTGACGAAGGCCTTGTAGCCTCGTCAAACAGTCCGGTGGCGAAGACGCGCAACGCCAAGAGCCGCCAATCCAAGCATCAGCATAGCCAACGAGCCCGGTTCCGGGACGTCAGCCGATTCCAGACGCCAGAGCGAATCAAGGGTGGCCCAGTACGCCAATGCTTCATTCGAAGATTGATTTATCCAGATCCCAGCCAATGCTGCGGACGAGAGGTCAAACGCTTCAAGAGCGGGCGGAATGCCACCACCTTGTACGGCAAGGCCGGTCAAATTTCGCAGGCTGAGCATGGAAAATGTGACCTGGTTTAGCTTTGAACTGATAGCTCCTATAAATAGTGTATCGGCACCGGCGACATCGCTATTGTCGTCACCTACTTGAATAATCGAACTGTTTGGAGGTGATCCACTATCCCCAAACAATAATCCTGTATTGACAAAGAAAAACTCGATATTGGTATTGGCACTATCGCTGCCGTACGATTGTTGTGTCCCGCTTGATGGCTGACTCGGTTGAGTTCCTGAAAGTATGGCGCCAGTATCGTAATAGACGCGCCCAACGATCTTTTCGCCAGTCGAGACCAGAGCACCTGGCAAAGTGCTGCTGTCAACGTCAGTTTGGTTTCCACCACCGGAACTGACTAGCGTAAGTTTTTGAAGCGTCGCTGTGAATCCGTAAGTGACCACAATTGCGTTGGCGTTCCAAGCCAGACCTGCGAGCGCAATCGCGACCAGACCTCTTATAATTTTATGCATTGCTTCCTTTTTCGAAAGTGGCCAGTGTTAATCCGGGCATTTTATTTTTTCGTGAAAAATTAATTTTTTACCATGAGTAGTTTATTTATCATTTGCTAGTTTGGCAATGAATATTTATGCAAGATTGCACTTTGCGTCGAGCGCATCGCCAAAGTGCCGATCTCGGCAGCGTTTTGGCCCCGTACGATCGCCCACGCGCCGCCGGCCACGATGGCATCAGCGTCGGACGGAGGAACCAGGCAAACTGGAAGGAAAATTTGACGTGAAGCGCACATCAATCAAACTCTTGATCCGCGTCGTCCTGGCACCCGCGTTGATCTTGCTGGTTCCCTTGATGGCAATGCAGTTCACCAATGAAGTGGCGTGGAAGCTGGCAGATTTCGCGCTTGCAGAAACCCTGTTGGTCGGTACTGGCCTCATGTACCTGAGCCTGGCCAGAAGCGTCAACAAGCCAGGGCATCGGCTTGTCGCTGGTGCGGCGCTCGTCGCGGCGCTGTTCCTGGTATGGGGCGAACTTGCCGTTGGAATTATCGGGACACCGTTTGCCGGATCGTAGGTCCCTTTTCGGCATGGCATGCGTCATTGCGGCGCATACAATGGCGGAATGCGCTGCGCTTTTCCACCCTACCCGTCCCCAGCGCCGACCTCCGCCAGCTTGGGTTCGCCAGGTTTCGGAAAGTCTGGAAAGCCAGGTTGACAATCATTTATTCGCGTTGAAATAAGGAATCGCCTGGGCCGTCACCGTGAATTCCTCGAAAACCTGAGTCGGCCGGGAGCCGGATCGGATCCACCGACATGACACGTTTCGCGTGCGGCTTCCTGACCCGCGCTTTCGGAGCGAGCATGGTTCCGGTGCACCCAGGCGCACCACAGCGGCAAACGAATGCACGCTTGATCGCAGCAGTATGGCGACCTTCGTAGATCAAGGGATAGGAGTAGCTCAACTCCTCACCGCCAGCGATGTCGAACAGCGCGTAGATGAAAATTCGCCCGTCGTCCTCCTCGATGGCTTCGCAATTCGGTTCGCAGGAATGGTTGATCCAGCGCGCAGCGTTGCCGCCGTCTCCGCCGTCGATGACATTGCCATTGGCCAGGCTGAAGAAAAAAGTGTGGTTCTGCGGTCCGCCACGTTCGGCCGCGCGCACGAGCGCGACGTCCCAGCTGATCTCCCTGCCCCGGTACTGGACAATGCGTTCGCTCACCTTGATATCGCGTTGCGCAAAAACGCCTTTGCCGTGCACCTTGGAGCGGTGCACGCGATAAGCGCGGCGGCGCGCCGGGGACTGTTCTGATGGGTTCGCACTAAACATGGAATCGGGCCTGATCGATAATGTTTGATTAGATCACAGTCACCCTGCCGATTCAATTGGCCCGTGCCCCCTTTGGCGGCCAAAATTATGCCTTCGTAAGGATGGCGTAGGATTGAGGGCGTATATCAGGAAGATACCCATCACGCCAACGACCATGCTGCTTGCCATTCTGACCGATCTGCATTCCAACCGCGAAGCCGTCGAAGCTGTTCTCGAGCACGCGACCGCCCAGCGCGCCGACGCCTTCGCCTTCCTCGGTGACCTGGTCGGCTACGGGGCCGACCCGGGCTGGGTCGTCGATACCGTGATGGCCCACGCCGCGCGCGGCGCCTTCGTCGTGATGGGCAACCACGACGAGGCGACGTTCCAGGCCGACCGCCCCAACATGGCTGCGGCCGCGCGCGAGGCATTGAACTGGACCCGGTCCCAGCTGAACCCGGCCCAACTGGCATTTCTGCGCGCACTGCCACTCAAGCGCAGTATCGGTGATATCGAACTGGTCCACGCCAACGCCTGGTCGCCCGCCACTTGGGATTATATCGAGGGCAGCATGGACGCGATGCGCAGCATGAACGCCACCCGCGCCCAGGTCACGTTTTGCGGCCACATGCACACGCCCGCCCTTTACCACTTGACGATGACGGGCAAGACCGGCAGCTTCACGCCGACCACGGACGAGGCCATTCCGCTAAGCCGCCAGCGCCGCTGGCTGGTCATTCCCGGCGCCGTGGGACAGCCGCGCGACGGCAATCCGGCCGCCGCCTACGCGCTGTACGATACCGACAGCTGGGAGTTGCGCTATTTCCGAGTCCCCTACGACGCCCAGGTCGCGGCGGACAAGATCTGCTCGGCCGGCCTGCCGCCCGCGCTGGCCCAACGCCTGCTGACGGGGGATTGATGAGCGAAGTCGACGCCCCGGCCACCCACCGCAACCTGCAGCCGGGCATGGAGGTGGACGGCTACCGGCTCGAAGAAAAACTGCATACCGGCGGCATGGCCGGCCTGTGGCGCATCACCGATTTGCAGGAGCGCCACGGCGTGCTGGGCCAGACCAAGCTGATCATGAAAGTGCCGCGCCTGTTTTCCAGCGACGACCCGACGGCGATCGTCGCGTTCGAAGTCGAGCAGATGATCATGCCCAAGCTAAAAGGCAAGCACGTGCCGCGCTTTTTCGGGGCCGGCGACTTCGATGCCCAGCCCTACATCGTGATGGAGCAGATTGAAGGCGCATCCCTGCGTGCACGCCTGGACGAGTCGCCCCTGCCCTGGCAGGACGTGGTCCAGATCGGCATCAAGGTTGCGCAAGCCCTGCAAGAGCTGCACCGCCAGCACGTCATCCACTTCGACATCAAGCCGAGCAACATCATGCTGCGCCCCGACGGCACGGCCGTGCTGATCGACTTCGGACTGTCGCGCCACGATCAGCTGCCTGACCTGCTTGACGAAGAATTTCACCTGCCTTTTGGCACTGGACCGTATATCTCACCCGAACAAGTGCTCAGCGTGCGCAATGAACCTCGCAGCGACCTGTTCTCGCTGGGCGTGCTGATGTACCACATGGCCACCGGCCAGCGCCCGTATGGTCAGCCGAGCAAGATCGCGGGCCTGAAGAAGCGCATCTACCGCGACCCGATTCCGCCGCGCGTGCATCGCCCGGACATTCCACCCTGGTTCCAGGAGGTGATACTGCGCTGCCTTGAAACCATGCCGGCCAACCGCTTCGATACGCCCGGACAGCTCGCCTTCATGCTTCAGAACAGCGAGCAATTACCGCTCACGGCGCGCGCCGAGAAGATGCATCTCGATAGCGTGCTCACCGTCTTCAAGCGCCGCCTGAAGATGGCGGGAATGAACGGCATTGCCTCGCAGAGCGCGGCCGGGCAATTGAACAAGGCGCCGATCGTGATGGTGGCCCTGGACTTGAATGGCGCCAGCGACCTGGCCGCGAGCGTGCGCGACATCACCGAGCGCATGCTGCAATCGAAACTGGGCGCGCGCCTGGCCTGCCTGACTGTTCGCAAGGTCAACCGGCTGGGCATGGACGACAGCCTGATCCAGGGCGGCCAGAACGTGCACGTCAAACAGTTGGCGCAGCTGAAAAACTGGGCGCGCCCCCTGGGCCTGGGACCGGAACGCATCACCTTCCATGTGCTGGAGGCGACCGATCCGGCAACGGCCATCGTGGCATACGCCAACGACAACAGTGTCGACCATATTGTCGTCGGCGCGCGCGGCAGCTCCACGCTGAGACGCTACCTTGGCAGCGTATCGTCGCAGGTGGTAGCCGAGGCCAATTGCACGGTCACGGTGGTCAAGGTCGAGCCAGGGAACGGAGCGTGAGATCGTCAGTTCGCCAACGTACGGACGGGTATGGAATAGGCGCGTAAAACAGGGATAAGCAGGCAAGTCATTGCCTGGTTTCCCGAATTTTCACCGCATCCTATTGGTTCAAAATACAAAATGAATATCCACCTCACAATGGTTCCAATGGTTTCCCTAATCTGCGGCATCGTGATTTTGGCCGTACCGAAGCTGTTAAATTACATCATCGCGCTGTACCTGATCGTTGTGGGCCTGCTTGGTCTTTTTGGCCACGGCTAATGGTCAGGCTGGATTGGGATCGACATCCGGACGAGCCGAGAAGTCGCGCCGCGCCTTGGCCAAATACTTGAACGGCGGATCTTCCCAGGGCTTGTGGCCCTGGGCGCTCGGGTCCGGCGCCAGATCGTCGGGCCGCACGCCGAACTTGATGTCGTCCTTGAGCTGGTTTTGCATCCACTTGAGGCCCACATCGGACAAACGGCTCTCTGCCGCCGGATAGCCGCCGCCAACGTCGGCGTGGGCCCCGCCGAACAGCGCTTGCACCACATTCGGCGCCCGGTCCCACAGGGCCGGAGTAAAGTCGGCCCGCTGCTCGTCCCTCGAGACGGCGTGCAAACCTCGCTTCACGCGTGGCGACAGCGTGTTATCGCAGAACTGGAAAGCGTCGATGCGCACATCGCGCTGCTCGTATTGGGGGATCCCCAAGGCGCCTACCGTGTCCCACACGGCCACGCACTGAATCGGAATCTCCGTCAGCAATGCAGCGTGCCTCGGCGCCGCACTGAAAAAACCGGGCAAATCGATCAGCAGCGCCTCGACTTCGCCAAGCAGATTGACGTGATGCGGTTTGGTCTTGAAATGCTCACGATGCTGGTTCCAAACCGCGCAGCCGAGCCGGTACGCATTTTGTTTGTCGTCCAGCTTGTCGCGCCGCGCGTCCAGCAGTCCCATATCCAGGATCAAACCAGCCAGCGACCGGGCCGTGTACGCGCCCCGGCTGAAACCGACCAGGAAAATCCGGTCGCCCGGCTCGTAATTGCGAGAAATGAAGGTGTAGCCACGCACGATCCGCGCAATCACGCCGGCGCCGAACACGCCGCCGAGCGCCTTCACCAGCCAGTTGTCGTTGTAGCCAACTCCATCGAGGTATTTGGCGACCTGGAGCAGATTGCCATTGGCGTCGAACAATTGCCGTTCCGCTTCACCGGCGTACTTGATCGATTCCTGGGTATCGCTGCCGGAAAGCCACTGGTACAGCTTTAGCACATTGGTCGAATCGGTGTCGACCATGTGCCCTTCGAGGTCCTTCCCGGGTCCGTTCCAAGTGCCGTCGGCACAAAAAATAATGTCCTTCGCCATCATTGCCTCCATTCGTCTCGGTTCCTGGTCCATGCGATGGCGCCAAACGGCCGCCGCGTCGCCGCGAAACTTAACTATAGGACAATTTATTGGTGAGAAATACACACATTGTCACGACCCGGAATTATTTTCAGCCGGCAGGATGGACGGCACGGCGCCCGAACCTACTGCCTGGAGCGCACCCCCTCGAGGTCTTGGGCGGCGGCGTTGATCAGGTCGATCTCGCGCCACAGGGCCAGTGCCAGTTTCTGCACTTCCGGTTCGACATTGGCATACTCTTTCTGCTCGATGCTCTCGCGCACGCCCGGCATCGTCTTGACCGCGTAGCCGGTGTAAAAACCAGGCGCATACAGCAGGTGGCGGAACCATTCGCGCTTGGGCAGCCCGTTCGGGTCGAGCATGGCGCGCTCGCTTTGCATCAGGCGCGCATTCACGCGCAGCAGGGCAGCCGGATCTTGCGCGAACTTGTCCTGCGCCTTCTCGGCCGCCTTCTTGTAGCGCTGCGCGGCCTCGTTCAGCGCAACGGCTGCGTTGTCGAGCGGCGCAAAATTAAACGCTGGTGCGACCTTCTCAAGCACCGGCAGCAGCAAGGGATGGTGCGGGTCGTCGGTTGCCGCAAACATGCCCTCCTCGATCTGCAGGTTGCGCTCGCGCGTGTCGCCCTGTCGCTTTTCCAGCAACTGCTTCAACTGCTTCACATAAGCCTGCACGGTATCGGCGATGTCGGTGAATTCAAACGGCAGCAAGGCCGCGTCCGCGGTCCGCATCACCGCCGTGCCCGCAGTCTGGGCCAGTGCGCGGCCGTAGCGGAAATCGGTGTCCGAGAACTTCGTGTAGTGGTAGAAGTCGTCGTACACGGAATGGTAGACGCCCGCATGGTCTTCGCCGCCGAAACCGATATGGAGCGAGGCGACGCCGTTATGCTGCAGGAAGGGGGTGTAGTCCGAGCCCGAACCGAGCGCCTCGATCCGCAAGTCACTGCGGTTGCGCACTTCGCGCCGTTTTTCGTCGCTGCCGGTGACGATTTCGTGGGCTTGCGCGCGTTTCCACAGGCTGACCCTGGCCTCCGGATCGTCGATCGCGCGCGCCACGCCGTTGACGAACTTCTCCAGGGTGTGCGAACCGGCCACGTTAAGGTAACCGCGCCCGCTGTTGTCCGTGTTGATGTACAGGACCGCCTTGCGCGCCAACTCATCGCCGTGCTGTTCGACCCACTCGGTCGACCCGAGCAGGCCGGGCTCCTCGCCGTCCCACGCGGCGTAGACGATGGTACGCTTCGGCTTCCAGCCCTGCTTGAGCAATTCGCCCATCGCGCGCGCCTCCTCGAGCATGGCCGACATGCCGCTGAGCGGATCGTCGGCACCGTTCACCCAGGCGTCGTGGTGGTTGCCGCGGATGACCCATTGATCAGGGAAGTCGGCCCCTTTGAGCGTGGCGATCACGTCGTAGATCGGCTTGATGTCCCAGTTGAAGGCCAGCTTCAGGTGCACGCGTGCCGGGCCGGAACCCAGGTGGTAGGTGATCGGCAAGCCGCCGCGCCAGGCAGGTGGCGCCAGCGGCCCCGTCATCGCCGCCAGCAGCGGCTGGGCGTCGCCATACGAGATCGGCAGCACCGGGATCGTGGTCAGGGTCTTGGCATCCTTGATGGCAAGGCGCTTCGCGTCTTTCGTGGCGCCGATCCCCGGCGTGAGCGGATCGCCAGGGTAGGTCGGCATGTCGGCCACGCTGCCGCGCTGCACGCCGTCCTTGTTGCGCATCGGACCGTCGGGGAACACATCGCCGACGCCGTAGCCATCGTCGCGCGGGTCGGAGTAGATGATGCAGCCAATGGCGCCATGTTCGGCGGCGACCTTGGGCTTGATGCCGCGCCAGGTCTGGCCATAGCGCGCGATCACGATCGCGCCCTTGACCGAGATGCCGCGCTTTTCCAGTTCCTCGTAGTCTTCCGGCCGGCCGAAATTGACGTACACCAGCGGCCCGGTCACGTCGCCGTCGATCGAATAGGCGTTGTAGGTCGGCAGTTGCTCGGACTTCTGGCCCGAGGTCGGGTCCTTCGCTTCGGCCGGCTCGTCAAGCCGCGCCACGAATTTGGTCGGCGACGTCATTTCGAGCAGCCGCGACTTCGGTGTTGGGAACAGCACGTGGAAGGTCTCGATTTTCGCATCCCAGCCGAACTGCTCGAAGCGCGCGCGTATCCATTCGGCGTTGTCCTTGCCGTAGACCGAACCGACATGGTGCGGACGGGCGCTCATGCGGCGCATGGATTCCTTGATGTTATCGGCTTGCGGCAAGGCGCGAAACTTGGCCTCCCAGTCCACGGCGGCTGGCTCGGCGCAGCGGCCTGCGCCGGCCGACAACATCAAGGTGCTACAGAGCGCGAACGCTTTCCACATGGTGTTTCCTGGTTTCGGTTTGAATGATGCGCGTATATTCGCAAGGTGGACGGATGCCCTATTTCTTGATTTTGGCACCGGCCAGTTGCGCCACGCCGGCCAGCGTGGTTTGGGCCGCGTTCAGCCCAAGCCGGAAGTCCTTGTCCGAGTAGGTGGCGTACAAGTCGCTCGGCTGGTGCCAGTTCGGATTCCAGCCGGCGCCAATCTGCATGCCGCGCTCGTTCTCGCGCAGCGAAATGGCAGGAACCAGATCCATGAACGGCGTCGAGTCGGTGTTGGTCATGTGCGGTCCGACGGCGGCCGGATAATCGGTGGCGTACTTGCCGTTCGCCGCGTGGAACAGCCAGGCCAGCCTGGCCGCAGCATCGGCTTGCTTCGAGACCGACTGGAATTCGATGTTCACGTCCGCCTCGCGGCGCTGTTCCTTGGGCGATACGTAGACCGGCTCGCCCTTTGCATCGAGCACGGCCTTGCCAGCTGCATCGAGCTTGGGCACTGGCATGCCGTGATCCCACATCATCATGTCGTGCTGGATCATGCCCAGCCACTTCGGCTCGGGATATTTGCCCGAGCCCTTCGGCGATTCGATGCCCTGCAACTGGCTACGCTGCTCGACGTAAGCGCGCGCGCCATTCAAGCCCGTTTCCTCGTTGTTCCATAGCGCAAAACGAATCGAGCGCTCGGTCTCCACGCCCGGTGCGCTGAAAATGCGAGCCAGCTCCATCACCAGCGCGGTGCCCGAGCCGTCGTCGTTGGCGGCCTCGCCGAAGCCGATGCCGTCCATATGGGCACCGATGATGTACATCTCTTCCGGATGGGTGGTGCCGACTTTGGTGCAGTAGACGTCCTCGCGCTTCGAAGTGCCGACCGGGGTTTGCTCGGCATTGAGCGTGCGCAGCCTTTCGTCCGCCTGCAGCAGCGGGTCCGTATTGACGCCGGTGGCCGCCCGTTGGCCGAACAGCGTGCTGCCACCCTGCCCCGCCGGGCCGCCCGCCGGACGCGCTGGCGCCGGGGCCGCCGGCCCGCGCGCTGCCGGTTGGGTGAAGTCATATTGCAGCCGTTCGGTGTCGGTGCAGCCGTAGGACTTGAGCTGTGCCTCGATCCAGTCGAGCGCCTTGCGATTGCGCTCGGTGCCCTGGCGGCGATCACCGAACTGCGTGAGGCCCTTGATGGTCGCCTTGTATTTATCCAGGTCGAGATGGCCAACCAGTGTTGCGATCGGGTCGGCGGCCGGTACGGGCGCTTGGGGGAAAGCGGCGGGCATCGCCGCGCAGAGAATGAGTGCCATGACGGCGCGCTGAACGGTTGAGTACATACGATTCCTTGGTGTCGATCCGTATTGTGACTCGTGAATATAAATGATTTATCGATTTGCGCGTAAAAAAATTTTCAGAACGCCGGGATCACCTGCAGTTATCGGGAAACCTCAGGGTGGGCCAGCCAGCCGCCTTCGAACCCTGCCAGGCGCAAGCCATTGACGATCGGCGGACACTGGCGCATGAGGCCCCAAACCATGTCACTGCGATAGTTCTCGATCATCGCCACGGTAGGTCCCAGATTGATGCCGAAATGGTAGGGCGATACCCAGCCGTTGCCTTCGGCATCGCTGAAGGTCGGACAGAACGCTGCCTTGAAGCCGTAGGGTTTTGCCTCGTGCAGGCGTCGCTGTGCAAACCCCTGCAAGGCCGGCATCACGATCTCAGGCGCGAACGGCAGGCTGGCCACCACCGCCCAGGGCGCGAGCGTGCCATCATCTGGGCCATCTGGCGCGCCACGCGCCTTGTAGTCGTAGAAGGTGCGCTCGACGCCGCGCACCGCTCGCACCACTTCACCCGGGCCATCGCTGGCTGTGATACCCCAGCAGCACTCGCCGTACTGTTCGAACTTGAGCGGATTCTCGATCGCATACTGGCGCTGCACCAGCGTCGCGCGCCGGCTGTTCTCGAAATAGTCGCTGTCGTGCGCCCGCATGAAGCTGTCGCGAATGGCGCGGAAATCGATCCACATATGCGACATCTGGTGAATGAACAGTGAGCCCGCCTCGACCAGCTCGATGCCGTAGATGCTGCGCACATCGTAGCTGCGCAGCCAGGCGCCATAACAGGCCGGCGCAATCGGATGGGTCGGCGAGCCGAGCGCCAGTACATACAGGATCAGCGCCTCGTCATAGCCCGCCCAGTGGAAGGGAAGGAAGTCGCATTCCGGCTTCCAGCCGTGGCACATCAGCTCATTGTGATTGCACATCCAGGCCCAGTCCACGCGCCAGTACAGCTGGTTTGCGAGCGCGCGCAATTGCACCTCGTCGTCGCCATCGCCGCGAAAATAGGCGGCCGCCGCCAGCACACCGGCGATCAGCAGTGCCGTGTCGATGCTCGACAGTTCGCAATTCCAGGCACGCGCACCGCTCTCCATCTCGAGGAAATGGTAATAGAAACCGCGATAGCCGCTGGCGTCAGCCTGTGTACCTTGCGTGCTGCCGGCCAGGAAACGCAGTGTCAACAAGGTGCGCTCAAGCGCGTGCCCGCGTGACATCCAGCCACGCTCCACGCCAATCGGATAGACCGTAAGCGCCATCCCGGTCGCAGCGATGCTGGCCGGCCAACCTTGTTTGGTTTTGTCGCGCACCAGGCCAGTGTGGTCGCTGACCTCATGCAGGAAATAGGCAAACGAATCGCGCTGCAGACAGGTCAGGAAACTCCATGCGCGCTGCTGTCCGGCAGTATCAATACCAGGCAGTCCAGGCAGCTCGTGCTTGAGCTTCATCTTATCTTCTTTCTATGTGGGATCACCGCTTCGGACCGCTTCTGTTCCGCCAAGCTAAGCCCTAACGGCTGCGTCATCTGTTCGCCACCGTACGCGGCGCAAATGTTGGTCAGCGCACGGAGGCCAGATGCGACACCTGCTACAGTAAATACCACGTGACGCCACCGAGGGTTCAAGCCATGAATGCACCGACGACCGACCCCGCACTGGACCTGTTATGCGTCAACACCGTGCGCTTTCTTGCGGTGGACGCCGTCCAGCAGGCCAACAGCGGCCATCCCGGCCTGCCGCTTGATGCGGCGCCGATGGCGTACGCGGTGTGGACCCGCCTGCTCAAGCATGATCCGGCCCATCCGGACTGGGTCGACCGCGACCGCTTCGTGCTCTCGGCCGGGCACGGTTCGGCGCTGCTTTACAGCCTGCTGCACCTGTGCGGCTATGACGTGCCGATTGCGCAGCTGCGCCAATTTCGCCAATGGGACAGCATCACACCCGGCCATCCGGAACGCGGCCTGACACCGGGCGTTGAAGTGACCACCGGTCCGCTCGGCCAGGGCTTTGCCAACGGCGTCGGCATGGCCATCGCGGAAGCCCATCTGGCCGCCCGCTTCAACCGCCCGGGCCATACCGTGATCGACCACCATGTCTACGGCCTGGTCAGCGACGGCGACCTGATGGAAGGCGTGTCGGCAGAAGCGGCCTCGCTTGCCGGTCATCTGCAGTTGGGAAAATTGATTTACCTGTATGACGACAACCATGTCACGTTGTCGGCCGCCACCGGCATCGGCTTCAGCGAAGACTGCGCGGCCCGCTTTGTCGCCTATGGCTGGCACGTCCAGCGCATCGCCGACGGCAACGACCTCGCCGCGCTTGAACAGGCGCTGCACACGGCACGCGCCGAGACCGCGCGCCCTTCCCTGATCCTGGTGCGCACCCACCTCGGCTATGGCTCGCCCAAGCAAGACAGCTTCGAAGCACACGGTTCGCCGCTGGGCCCGGAGGACGTGCGCCTGACCAAGCGCCGGCTCGGCTGGCCCGAGGAGCCCGCGTTCCATGTGCCAGTACAGGTGCGCACCCATTTCCTGGAACTGGGGCGGCGCGGCCACGACGCGCACGCCCAGTGGCAGCAGCAGCGCCTCGCCTACCGCCAGAAGTATCCGGAACTGGCGCTGGAGCTCGACCAGCGCTGCCAGGAAGGCGGTTGCGCCCTGCCCGACGGCTGGGATGCCTGCATCCCCCAGTTCGCGCCCGACGCCAAGGGCATGGCCACGCGGGTGGCCTCGGGCAAGGTCATGAACGCCATCGCCGCGAAACTGCCATCGCTGGTCGGCGGTTCGGCCGACCTTGACCCGTCGACCTACACGGCGCTCAAGGAAATGGGAGATTTCGAGCCGGACGCGCTGGTCGCGCCGGACCGCCAGGGCGCCACCGGAGGGGACTGGAGCTATGCCGGACGCAACCTGCACTTCGGCGTGCGCGAACACGCGATGGCGGCGATTTCGAACGGCATCGCCGCGCACGGCGGCGCGATTCCCTTCTGCGCCACCTTCCTGATCTTCTCCGACTACATGCGGCCATCGATCCGGCTGGCCGCGCTGATGGGATTGCGTGTCGTGTTTGTGTTCACCCACGACAGCATCGCGCTCGGCGAAGACGGCTCGACGCACCAGCCGGTCGAACACCTGGCCAGCCTGCGCGCCATTCCAAAGCTGATCGTGATCCGGCCTGCGGACGCCAACGAGACGGCCTACGCATGGCGCGCAGCGCTGCAGTCGCGCGACCGGCCGGTGGCGCTGGCATTGACGCGCCAGGCGCTGCCCACGCTCGACCGGGCGCACTGCGCACCGGCCTCGGGCCTGCTGCGCGGCGCCTATGTGTTGTCCGAGGCTGCCAACGGCAAGGCCCAGATCATCCTCATCGCCAGTGGCTCCGAAGTATCGCTGGCGCTGGCGGCGCAACAGGCGCTGCTGCTGCAAAACGTGCAGGCGCGCGTGGTCTCGATGCCGAGCTGGGAATTGTTTGACGACCAGCCGCAGGACTATCGCAACGAGGTACTGCCGCCGCAGCTCGTCGTACGGCTGGCGATCGAGGCCGGTGTGTCCCAAGGCTGGCACCGCTATGTGGGCGAACGCGGTGACGTGCTGTCGGTGGACACCTTTGGCGCCTCGGCCAGCGGTGAGGTGATGATGTCGCGCTACGGCTTCACCGTCGACAACGTCAGCTTGCGCGCGCGCGTGCTGCTGAGCCACCAGCCGGCCTGACGGTTCAACGTTCACCCGCCAATGCGGCATCGATCATGGCTTGCGCCTCCTCGACGATTTGGCGCAAGTGGTCTTTGCCATTGAAACTCTCCGCATAGATCTTGTAGAGATCCTCGGTGCCCGACGGGCGCGCCACGAACCAGCCGTTCTCGGTGATGACCTTGACGCCGCCGATGTCGGCCTCGTTGCCGGGGGCCTTGGTCAGCACCTGCTCAATCGCCTCGCCGGCCAGCTGCTTGCTGCCCACCTGTTGCGGCGACAGGCTGGCCAACACCTTCTTCTGGGCCGCCGTGGCACGCGCTTCAACCCGCTCGCCGACCGGCGCGCCAAACTCGTGCGCGAGCTCTTGATACAGCTGGCCCGGATCGCGCCCCGTCCTGGCCTTGATTTCGCCGGCCAGCAGCGCCGCGCTCATGCCGTCCTTGTCGGTGGTCCATACCGAGCCGTCGATGCGCAGGAAGGCCGCGCCGGCACTCTCTTCGCCGCCAAAGCCGAGCGTACCGTCGTACAAACCCGGCGCGAACCATTTGAAGCCGACCGGCATGTCGTAGAGCCGGCGTCCCAGGCGCGCGCTCACGCGCTCGATCAGGCGGCTGCTGACGATGGTCTTGCCGACGCCAGGCCCAGGCCCCCAGTGCGGCCGGTGCTGGAACAGATAGTCGATGGCGACGGCCAGGTAATGGTCCGGCATCAGCAAGCCGGCGCCGGGTGTGACGATGCCGTGGCGGTCGTGATCGGTGTCGCAGGCGAAGCTGATGTCGAAGCGTTGCTGCAGCGCCAGCAAGCGCCGCATGGCGTACGGCGACGAGGGATCCATGCGGATCTTGCCGTCCCAGTCGAGCGGCATGAAGCGAAAGGTCGGATCGACCACGTCGCTGACGACAGTCAGGTCCAGCTTGTATTGGTCGGCGATGCGGGCCCAGTAATGGACGCCCGCGCCGCCCAGCGGGTCGACGCCCATGCGCACGCCAGACTGGCGGATCGCCGCCAGGTCGACCACCTGTTCGAGCTGGTCGACATAGGACGACATGAAGTCGTAGCAGTGGGTGGTGGCGGCGCGCAGCGCACCTTGCAGCGGCATGCGTTTGACGCCTTGCAGGCCGCTCTCTAGCAACTGGTTGGCGCGCGCGCCGATCCAGTCGGTGACGCCCGTGTCGGCGGGGCCGCCATGGCTCGGGTTGTACTTGAAGCCGCCGCTGTCGGGCGGATTGTGCGATGGCGTGATGACGATGCCGTCGGCCAGGCGCGCGCTGCGGGCACGGTTGTGGGTCAGGATCGCCAGCGACACGGCCGGCGTCGGCGTGTACTCGTCGTTCGTGGCCAGCATCACGTCGACACCGTTGGCCGCCAGCACTTCGAGTGCGCTGGCGCAGGCCGGCACCGACAGGGCATGGGTATCAATCCCCAGAAACAGCGGACCGGTGCTGCCCTGGCGCGCGCGGTACTCGCAGATCGCCTGGCTGATCGCCAGCACATGGTGTTCATTGAAGCTGGACTGAAATGACGAACCACGATGGCCCGAAGTACCGAATGCCACCCGCTGCGCCGCGACGGCGGCATCGGGCCGGTCCGTGTAGTAGGCGCTGACCAGGCGCGCCACGTCCACCAGCACCGATGCGGGTGCGGGTTCGCCGGCCAGCGAATCAATCCTCATGAGGCCGCCCGGCGCATGGAAGCGGCGCGCTTGCCCTCGATCAGTTGCAGCAGCTCGTGCCAGGACTTGCTGAACGACTCGGCCCCTTCGCGCTGCAGCTGCGCGGCCAGCGTGTCAGGCTTGATGCCAACGGTGGCAAAGGCGGCCAGCGTGCGTTCCGCATCGCCACCGTCCACCGGCATGCTGCCGCTGACGGCACCGTGATCGGCAAATGCCAGCAGTGTCTTTTCTGGAATCGTGATGACCGTGTTCGGTGCAGCCAGCGCCTCCAGGTACATCACGTCAGGCGCCTCGGGGTCTTTGGTGCCGGTGGAGGCCCACAGCAAGCGCTGCGGCCGCGCTCCCGCCTCGGCAAGGTGGCGCCAGCGGGCCGACGCAAGCAATGCGCGATAGGCGCTATACGTGCGCCGCGCCATGGCGATGCCGAGCTCGTTGCGCAGCTCGGCCGGCACCTGTTCGGCCACCGCCGCATCCCAGCGGCTCACGAACAGTGAGGCCACCGAGCCGACCGCCGGATCGAGACCGGCCATGATGCGCCGCTCGACGCCGCGCAGGTAGGCCTCGGCCGCCTGCTGGTACTGCTCGCACGAGAACAGCAGCGTGACATTGACCGGCACACCGGCGAAAATCGACTCTTCGATCGCCACCATGCCGGCCGGCGTGCCGGGGATCTTGATGAACAGGTTCGCCCGCGCGCCCTGGGCATGCAGGCCGGCCACCACCCGTATCGTTGCCGGTGCGTCGTGCACCAGCAGCGGCGACACTTCCAGCGAAACCCAGCCGTCGGCGCCGCCGCTGGCGTCATGGTCCGGGCGGAACAGGTCGGCGGCGCGCCGCAGGTCCTGCAGCGCCAGCTCGTAGAACAGCGCCTCGCCGCTCTGGGCCGTGGCGGCCCCGATGGCCTCGTCGTAGTCCGTGGTGCCGGCCAGCGCGTGCTGGTAGGTGGTGGGGTTGGATGTCAGGCCGGTGATGGCCAGCTCGCTGCGGTAGCGTGCCAGCGTGCCCTTGTCGAGCATGCCACGCGTGAGATTGTCGAGCCACAGGCTCTGGCCCATCGCGTGCAGATTGATTGCAGCGTTCATGATGAAGTACTCCCAGGTTCAAGGTGACCACCGAAGCCCTGGCGCATGGCCGAGAGCAGCTTGTCGGCATAATCGGCATTGCCGCGCGAACTGAAGCGCGCGAACAGTGCCGCGCTCAGGATCGGCGCGGGAACCGCCTCGTCGATGGCCGCGGCCAGGGTCCAGCGCCCTTCGCCGGAATCGGACACCCGACCGCTGTAGGCGTCCAGTGCCGGGTCGCGCTGCAGCGCCCCGGCGGTCAGGTCGAGCAGCCAGGAGGCGATCACGCTGCCGCGTCGCCACAGCTCGGTGATTTCCGGCAGGTCCAGTTCGTATTGATAGAATTCCGGGTTGGCCATGGGCGTCGTTTCGGCGTCGGTGCCGCCGATGACCTTGCCGGCGCTGGCGTGGCGCAGGATGCTCAAGCCTTCGGCGTAAGCGCCCATGATGCCGTACTCGATGCCGTTGTGGACCATCTTGACGAAGTGTCCCGCACCATGCGGACCGCAGTGCAGGTAGCCCTGGTCGGCGCTGCCACCAGCCTGCTTTCGGCCCGGGGTGGGCGGCGCGGCGGCGCGCCCAGGCGCCAGCGTGGAAAGGAGCGGCGCCAGATGGGCCACCACGTGCAGTTCGCCGCCGACCATCAGGCAGTAGCCGCGCACGTAGCCGGCCACGCCGCCGCTGGTGCCGACGTCGACGTAGTGCAGCTGGCGCGACTGCAGTTGCGCCGCACGGCGGATGTCGTCACGGTAAAAGGAGTTGCCGCCGTCGACGACGATGTCGCCCGCCGCCAGCAAGGGCGTCAGCGCCGTCAGCACGGCCTCGACCGCGCCTGCCGGCACCATCATCCAGATGACACGGGGCGCTTCGAGCTTGCCGAGCAGTTGTTCGAGCGTGGCCACAGCCGTGACGCCAGGTCCACCGATTGCTGCGCGCGCCGCCTCATGGGTGTCGTATGCCACGCATTGGTGGCCGCCGTCGCAAAGGCGCCGCACCATGTTCGAACCCATCCGTCCCAAGCCGATCATCCCGAATTGCATCGTTCACCTCCATGGCCCCGGCCGAAATCCGGCCGACTACGCCACCTTGCGCGCCGCCGCCGCCGTGGTCTGTGCGCAGGCGCACGCAAACGGCTGCGCGGGTCTCAGGAAAGGGCGTTCAAC
The DNA here is from genome assembly GCA_040390195.1 of Pseudomonadota bacterium. GTDB lineage: Bacteria > Pseudomonadota > Gammaproteobacteria > Burkholderiales > Burkholderiaceae_D > Telluria_A. The sequence goes on from JAZJYV010000003.1 coordinate 196,322, forward strand.
TCCTCTTCGGTGAAGCCGGCCAGGCGGCGCGCGTCGAGGTTGAACGGCCCCCGCAGTTGCGGCGCCGCGTAGCGCACCGCCAGCTCGGCGTAGGTGGCCCGTGGCTCGAGTCCGCGCTGGCGGCACAGGTAGCCGTACCAGCGGTTGCCGATCTCGACATGGCCGATCTCGTCGCGCAGGATGATGTCGAGGATCTGCGCCGCCTCCAGGTCGCCCGCCTGCGCCAGCTTGGCGCGCAGCGGTGGGATCGCGTCCAGGCCGCGCGCTTCGAGCGTGCGCGGCACCAGGGCCATGCGGGCCATCACATCGTCGCAGGTCTTCTCGACCATTTCCCACAGGCTGGCGTGGGCCGCAAAATCGCCGTAGGCGTGGCCCAGCACCTGCAGGTGCGCCACCAGCATCGTGAAGTGGCTTGCCTCTTCCTGCGCCACGCGCAGCCAGTCGGTGTAGTACTGCGCAGGCATGCCCGGGAACCGCCAGACGGCGTCCAGCGCCAGGTTCATGGCGTTGAATTCGATGTGGGCCAGCGCGTGGATCAGCATGGCGCGCCCTTCCACCGTCACCATCGAGCGGCGCCCCACCAGGCGCGGCACCACCAGTTCGGGCCGGTCCGGGCGGCCGGGTATCGCCGCTGAGGCATGCAGCGCGGCCGCCATGTCGAGCCCGCAGCTGCCGGCCAGGCTGGCCGCGGCCATGGCGGCGACCGCGCCGACCTTGGTGTGCGGGTCGCGTTCGAGCAGGCATTGCAGCGCGCAGGCGCGCAGTTCAAGTGAGGTGTCCATGCTGGTCGGGCGCAGTGAGGGAGCGGACATCCTACCTGAAGCGTGCCGCGCACTGTGGCGTGATTGGTCGCAAGCTGGCAATTTGGCAACGCCGGCGCATCCGGCGAGCTGATCCTGCGTTATGATGGCAACTCGTCCGCGGTCCCGGGCTTGCCTACACTTGAAGGAAACTGTCGTGCCTATTTCTTCCTCTTTTCGTCTTGCATGTTTTGCCGGCGCGCTCGCGCTTGGCCTGAACGCCCACGCTGACAGCTTCACCTCGTCGGCCTCGAGCGCCGGTTCGGCCTCCAGCGGCAGCGTGTCCGATTCGTTCCGCGGCTCGAGCAACAGTTCGACCGGCGACAAGAAAACCGCCAATGGCGCCTACCGCATCATCGACATCGCGCAAGTGCCCGACCGCACCGGCATGACGCGCGTGACCATGCAGGGCGAGGCGGCGCAGCAACGCATCGTGCTCGATCTGCCGAAAGCGACGTTCGAGCAACAGCGCCTCGACAAGGGCGACCTGGTGCTGGCGCAAAATCGGGTCTACGGTATCGAGTTCGCCCGCAACGATACGCGTGCGGCATTCTTCCTGGTACTGGCCGACGAGTGGTACGACGAAATGGCGGCACGCCCCGTCGGCATGTGAGTTTGCGCCGCGCGCTCACGCTGGCCGTTGCGGTTTGCGCCCTGGCGGGTGCGGCCAATGCGGCCTCCGGCATCTCGGGCGCGTCGCGCTTTTGTGATCGCGGGCGATTGCTGACCGCATCCGAGCAGGATCGCTTGCTGCGCTTCGCCGCCGTGGTGCGCGAGGAGCTGGCCGTCACCGAGGGCGGCGTGGCGCTGATCAGCCGTTCCGGACTGGACCTGTCGCGCTTCGGCATCCGCTATTCGCATGCGGCGCTGGCCTGGCGCGCCGACAGCGGCGTCTGGTCCGCACGCCAGTTGTACTATGCCTGCGACGAAAGCCGGCCCCGGATTTTCGACCAGGGCCTGGCCGGCTTCGCGATGGGAACCGACGATCCCGCGCTCGGCTACATCTCGCTGGTGCATCTGCCGCAAGATGCCATCGCGCCGCTGCAGCGCGCGCTGTTCGACACCTCCCGGGTATTGCATCTGCTGGCCGGCCAGTACAGCGCGAACGCCTATGCCTATGGCCTGGACTATCAAAACTGCAATCAGTGGCTGGTGGAGCTGCTGGCCGTGGCATGGGGCGGCATGGACGACGGCGACGACTTGCGCGCCCGCGCCCAGCGCTGGCTGCGTGCGGAACGTTACGAGCCGGAGCCGGTTGACGTCGGTTCGCGCTGGTTGATGATGGCCTCGTATTTCGTGCCACTGCTGCACCTCGACGACCATCCGGAAGCGCAGCGCGCGGCGATGAAGCTGCAAATCAGTCTGCCAGCGTCGGTTGAATCGTTCATGCTGCAGCGCTTGCCCGGCAGCGACCGGGTCGAGATTTGCCATGATAGGAAGCAGGCTGTGGTGCATCGGGGCTGGAGTCCGATTGCCGAGGGCTGTCGGCCGGGGGCAGGAGATCGGGTGGTGCCGCTGGATTGAACGATGCAAAGAAGTCGCCGTGGTCGCTAGGGTGGGTAAGCGTGCAGCGCGTCACCCGCCATGCGTTTCGTTTGCGCCAGCCATGGCCGGTAAGGGCCTTCGCCCTCGCCCACCCTACGAGCGATTGCTTGCCGACCATGGCTGAAAGGCGACGGCTCAAGCGCCTGTATCAACGATCGTCGGTGTAATCAAAAACATCAGTTCGCGCTTCACCGACGTGTTGGAGCGGCGTTTGAACAGGTTGCCAACAAGCGGAATATCGCCGAACCATGGCGTTTTTTCCTTTTCCTCAGCCTCGGTCGTGCTTTGAAATCCACCCAGTAACAAGGTCTCGCCGCTGCGCAAAGTCACGTTCGACGTCACTTGATTGGTGTTGATGGTTGGACCCACCGCGGAAACGGAACCCACGCTATCGTCCGTCAGCGTCAGGTCCATGGCGATGAGACCGTCCGGCGATACCAGCGCCGTGACTGCAATGCTGACCTTGGCATCGATGAATTCAGTGGTCATCACGCCTTGCACCAGCGACGGCCGCGAATACGGAATGCGCTGGCCCGACGACAGGACGCCTGGTTTGAAATTGCTCAGCACCAGCTTGGGACTGCTGAGCACCTTGGTGTGCCCTGCCTCTTCAAGCGCGCTGATCTCCAGTCCGATGTTAATTCCCGCTGGCAGCTTGTAGAAGCCCAAGGCCAGCGTACTGGGCGCCCCGGTCGTGAGCGTGTTAGTCGCCGGCAAGGACACCATGTTGGGAAACGCCGAGGTGCCGGTCGTCCCGATCGAATTGAGTTCGCTGCTCGAACCGGCCACTTGCACGCCACTCTGGCGCGGCGTCGCCGCATTCAGCAAGTGCGATGCGGTGATGCCGAAACGCGCCCCCAGGCTCTTGCCGAAAAACTCGTCGGCGCTCACGATCTTCACGTCGACCAGGATCTGCTTGATGGGTTTGTCGATTCGCCGGATCAAGTTTTCGACGAGCTGGTGTTCTGCGTCCGTCCCCTTGACGATGAGCGTATTGCTGCGCGACTCGGCCACGACGCTGGACGTTTCACGCGCCAGCAAGGGCGCGTTCGGGTCCGCGATCAGTGCCTGCAGGTCCACGACCCGCACATGGGTCAACGAATACGCCTTGGTTACCGTGCCATTCGTGGTACTGCCGAGCACCTGAGCGATATCGCTTGCGCCTGCGCTCAGTTCGGCTGTGGGCAGCGCCTGTTGATTGGGAACCCCAGCGCGTCCAATATCACCGGAGACACCGAGCGGCACAGGTCTTAGCAGCATACGAAGGCTTGGCGATTGGGCCGAGGGGACCGCCGCGGTCGTCGGCGGCGGCAAAACAGCCTGCCCTGCCTGGGCCGCCGAATTCAGCATAATCAGGAAATACAGCGCAGGCTGGCCAAGAAATCTGGCGAGCTGCGTCAGGCGGCGCGGTGGCATGGTTCTTTTCCGATGCTTCGTGTCTGGAAGGGGCCGCTCGAACGGTGAGCGGCCCGCGTTCCAATGGGTGAAGGAAACAATTTTCCGAACAGGCTCGCTTAGCGTTTCGCGTCACCGCCCGGCACCACGGCCGCCATCAGGGCCTTGAATCTTTCTTCCGTGACGAAGGTATTCCAGCTGGTGACGAGGCTGTTGTACGCACCTTGCTCAACCGTTTTGGCGTTGATGGCGGCCGTGACGGCGGCATTGAGTTTGACCAGTTCCGCGTAACGTGCGTAGTTCGCATTCGCCAACTGCGTTTTGGCGTAGTTGCTGTAGCCGAACATATTGTTCAGATTATTCCATTCGGCCGAGCCGGGCGCATAAGAAATCACGACCGGTTTCGGTGGAACAATGACCGGCGCCACCGGCTTGACGACCGGCACCGGCGTGATCACGGGGGAAGTGACAACAGGCGCGGCCACGGCGCCGCAGGTGCCGCTGACGGTGATGCGGATCCATTTTGTGCTTGGTGCGGCACTGTCGGCGTTGACGACGACGCGCACATTGTTCACGCCGGGGAAGAGATACGGTTGGGTCCAGATCGTCTTCAAGACATTTGGCAAGAGGTCGATCTTGGTATTTTGGGCAATCAGCGCGTCGTTGCTGTAGAGGCGGTTGGTGGTGCCAGTAGCGGCAAGCGACGAGACTTCATCGTACTTGACGTTGAACGCACATTTTCCGCCACTGACGAGAAACGCGTCCTTGTCGCTGATGGTGATCGGCGTGCCGGTCAGCACGCTGCTACCGAGCGTACCCTGTTGAATCACTGTACTTCCGTCCGGCTTGACGATGCGGAAGCTGTCGCCCAGTTGGGGACCTGCCGCCACCGTGCCGGTGCTCACGAGCGAAGCGCCCGCCACCGGAGCCGCCGCCTTGGGGGCGGCCACGGGCGTGCCGAAGTTGGTCGCGCAAACGCTGGCGCTCAGTGTGGATGCCAGTACAGCGATGGCGAGTTGGATATGGTTCATTTAGAACTCCTTCTGTTAGTAAAATTTCCGAAGAAATTGAAAGCTCCAACCCATCTCTGTGTGGTTGGCAACCCGGCTGCCATATGCAGCGCGGAGGTGCGCATGCAGGAAGGCCCGTGGCTTTGCGTCCCCCGCTTTCGCGCGGTTTGCCGTTTCAACGTCGTTTGTTTGCGGCGTACAGGGTGGTCTCTGTGAAGCCTTGTATTGCCTCTTCAAACCGGGAGAGACATTTTGGTATGAGCAATTAGAATGCCAGCCATTTTTCAACGCGAATGCGGTAGTAAAGTGCTATTGGGTGTCATTCTTTTGTCAAAAGTGATGTGCAAAAATCCAATTGGCTGACAAAAACTGTCACTTTCATTCACCGGCCAGGCCGCGGCGTCGATTGGAATACCATTTGACGGCTTCGAACCAGAGCAGGCTGAGCAAAGTCGCACAAATTCCAAGCCCTGCCAGCGATGCCGGGGGAATGGCGAAGACAAAAAGCGATCTCAGAAGGGGAATGCCGAAGACCAGGGCAAGCAATGCAATAGCCGCTCCGGCGATGTATGGAAACGTTGGATTGCCGTTGGCGCGCCGCTTCCAGGTCGATTGCGGCCAAGCGCGGTTTACATGGATCAGTCCAAGATTCGATAGCATCAGCGCGCAGAAAGCGGTGGCGCGGACAGCGTCGTCCCCAACATCCATGCCACGGGCGATCGCACTGATACCGAGCAGCACGAGCAACAGGCCACTGCCCTGCCAGAGACCGCGCAGCAGCACGGCACGCTCGAACAGGCGCGCATCGGGCCGGCGTGGAGCGGCACGCATGGCGTCCGCCTCGATCGGCTCGGCCTCGAAAACCACCGAACATGCGGGGTCGATGATCAATTGCAGGAATAGTATATGCACGGGCATCAGCAGCATTGGCCATCCGAGCAAGACCGGAAGGAAGGACAGGCCGACGATCGGCACGTGCGCCGCGACGACGAATGCGATCGCCTTGCGCAGATTGGCAAACACGCGGCGGCCATGGCGCACCGCGGTGAGCAGCGATGCGAAATCGTCATTGAGCAGGACCAGCGCGGACGCTTCGCGCGCCACATCGGTGCCGCGCGCACCCATGGCGACACCGATGTCGGCCGCCTTCAGCGCCGGCGCATCGTTGACTCCATCTCCAGTCATCGCCACGACCTCGCCGCGCGCGCGAAACGCTTGCACCAGGCGCAGCTTCTGGGCCGGCTGGACGCGGCAAAACAGATTGGTGCCGGCGAGCTGGCGGCCAAGCTCCTCGTCGTCCATGGCGGCCAGATCGCTTCCCGTCATGGTGGCGCCTGCAGCGAAGCGCGCCTGCCGCGCGATCGAGATTGCCGTCGCGGGATGATCGCCCGTGATCATCACGACACGAATTCCCGCGCGCCGGCATTGGGCGATCGCGGCGGGAACGTCCTCGCGCACTGGATCCTCCAGCGCAATCAGGCCCAGGAATTCAAAATCGAAATCATGCTGGTTGCCGGGTAGCGCAGCGGCATCGAAGATGGCCCGGGCTACACCCAGCACGCGCAAGCCCTCCCCGGCCATGCGCGCCACCTGCTGTTCGATCAGTGCGCCACGGCCGGCATCGAGATGGCACAGGTCAATGATCGCTTCCGGCGCGCCCTTCGCGGCGATCATCTTCGCGCTCCGGTCCGGCGATTGCCAGACACGCGACATGGCCAGCATCTGCTTCGAGAGCGGATAGTCGCTGAGCAGCGTCCAGTCGCCGTGCAAGTGTTCGGTATGGGCCAGCAGGCGCTGGCCGGCTTCGGCGATGGCCGACTCCATCGGGTCGAACGCGCGCCGGTGGCTCGCCAGCACCGCAAACTCGAGCACACCGTGCAGCGCTTCCTCCAGTGGCGCGGCGCCAGCGCCGGCGGCGTCATAGAACGCGTTCTCGCTCCAAAGCGCACGCACGGCCATGCGGTTCATGGTCAGGGTGCCGGTCTTGTCAACGCACAGCACGGTGGTGGCGCCGAGCAGTTCGATCGCCGGAATGCGCCGCGCCAGCACCTTTTCGCGCGCCAGCCGCCACGCCCCCAGGCCGAGGAAAATGGTGAGCACCACTGGCAGCTCTTCCGGCAGAACCGCCATCGCGAAAGTGATCCCGGCCAGCAAGCCGTGAAGCCAGTCGCCGCGCAAGTACCAGTACAGCACGGCCAGAACGCCCGCCAGTGCGAGGCCCACCAGCGCCACCCGTTTCACCACGCGCCGCGTCTCCTGTTCAATCCGGGTCGGTTCGGTGCTGATGTCGGCGAGCGAGGCACCGATCCGGCCGAGCGCGCTGCGCGAACCGGTGGCGACAACCCGGCCGCACGCATTTCCTTGCGTGACGAGCGTGCCTGAAAAGACCAGGGATGTCGATTCCGTGCCGCTCGCGCTGGCGAATTTTTCGACGGCAGCCGACTCGCCGGTGAGCATCGATTCATCCATCGTCAAATTGGACGAGCCGAGCAGGCGCAGGTCGGCAGGAACGCGATTTCCCTCGGAAATGAACACGACGTCGCCGCACACCAGCGCGCTGGCGGAAATCATGCGCACTTCCCCGTCGCGCACCACCAGCGCGGTTGGACTGGACATGTCGCGCAGCGCACCCAAGGCGTTGTCGGCACGCCGCTGTTGCGAAAACGTGATACCCATGACGACGAACACGAAGCCGAGCAGCATCAGCGCTTCCCCGCGGTCCCCAAGCAGCAGATAGGTCACGCCGCACGCCACCAGCAACAGGAACATCGGTTCGGTGGCCACCTCCGTCATTAGCTGCAGCAGGGAGCGCTGCTGCGCGACGGCCAGCTCATTCGGACCATCCTGGCGCAGGCGGCCAGCCGCCTGCGCCTCGGTCAAACCAGCTTCGGCAGCCGGCACGGCTGTCATGGCACCGAGCGGTGGCGCGCCGCCACCTTTTGCGCGCTGTCACGATCGAGCCCGGTCACATCGCCCCGGCCTTCGGCATCGAAAACTGATACGCTCGTGTTGGTCAAGACTGTCTCCACAACAGGGGGGGGCCATGCCGGATACCACCAATCGAGTCTATCACGCGCACCTGGGCTGCGATGCCCCTGGGTGTCGTGAGTTGGGAGTGCATTGACATATACGTAGCGTGGAAAAGCGCAGCCGCATTCCGCCATGAAGTGCGCCGCATGAGGCATGCAATGGCGGAATGCCGCTTCGCTGCCATCCTTATATTCCACCGAATTTTCGGCGGATTTCTGGACACTTCAGAATTGAAGCTTTATGACTTAAGCGCCAGCGCCGGATAGTCAGTATAGCCTTGCGCACCGGGCGTGTAAAACGTGCTTGGGTCGGGGGCATTCAAGGCCGCGTTCTCGCGCATGCGCTCAACCAGGTCGGGGTTGGCCAGGAACGCCCTGCCCATCGCGATCAGGTCAGCGTGGCCCTCGCTCAGGGCCCGCTCGGCGCTGGCCTTGTCGAAGCCGCCGGCAAGGATGAACGGGCCGTTGAACGAGGCGCGCAGATCGGCCTTCAGCTTGGCGGAAACAGTCGGGGCACCCAAGGCCGAGTGGTCCAGCACGTGCACGTACATGAGGCCAAGCGCCGACAGTTCCTTCACCAGCGCCACATACTGCTCGTCCACGCCGGTGAATCCGCCGGTGCCGTTAAACACGCCGTGCGGCGACAAGCGGATGCCAAGCTGTTGCGCTCCAATTTCCCTGGCAACGGCGCGTGCAACATCGAGCACGAGCCGGTTGCGCCCTTCCGGCGAGCCGCCGTAGCCATCGGTGCGATGGTTAACATTGGGGTTGAGGAACTGTTCGAGCAAATAGCCGTTGGCGGCGTGCAGTTCGATGCCGTCGAAGCCGGCATTGATGGCCAGGCGCGCGGCGCTTGTATATTCCAGAACCGCCGTGGCGATCTCGGCGCTGGTCATTTCTTGCGGCGGCGAGTGCGGCTGGCTGCCCAGGCTATCGGTCCACATGTCGCCAGGACAGGTGTCGGAAGACGGCCCCATGACCCTGGCGCCGGCCGGCAGGTTGGCCGCATGGCTCACGCGCCCCGTATGCATCAACTGAACGACGATCTTGCCGCCCTTGGCGTGGACGGCGTCCGTGACCAGTTTCCAGCCTTCTACGTGGGCATCATTGAACAAGCCCGGAATGCGCGCGTAGCCCAGGCCGTTCGGCGATGGCGAGGTGCCCTCGGTAATGATCAGGCCGGCGCTGGCGCGCTGGGCGTAATAGGCGGCCATCAGCGCGTTCGGCGTGTTGTTGGCGACGGCGCGGCTGCGCGTGAGCGGCGACATGACCGCACGATTGTTAAGAACAATCTTATCGCCGAGAGCGTAGGGGGTAAATAGCATAGAAAATGTCCTTTTGGTGGTGGTGGTGGTCCGGTCAGGCTGGCAGCAGGCGTGCTGCCACCTTGCCGGTTTGCGCTGTGCTAAAGAGCGCGATGCGAGCCGCGTCAAAGCGTTCGAACACTTCCGTATCGGCTAGCGAAGGCATGGTGAGATCTTCGCCTTGATCGAGCGCGCGCAAGGCCGCGTCCACCATGTGATCGGTCTGCATGACGGTCGCCGGCGCCAGCGCCGCCAACGGCACGCCCGAGTTGTCCCAAAGTTCGGTGGCCGTCGCGGCCGGCAGCACGACTTGAACCTTGACGGCGGTATCGGCCAGTTCCTGCTGCAGTCCGCGGCTAAACGCCAGCACGAAGGCCTTGGTGCCGCTATAGACCGAACTGAACGGCAACGTATGCAGGGCCAGGGCCGAGGCGATGTTAATGATCAGTCCATCATTGCGCGCCTTCATTCCGGGCAAGGCCGCGTGGGTCAGGCGCGTCAGCGCAGTAACATTGAGCGAAATCTGGGACAAGGAATCGTCCAGGGGGCTGCCCGCGATCGGAGCGAGCCGCGCGATGCCGGCATTGTTCACCAGGACGCTGACGGCCGGATTGCTGGCAAGGATTTGCTCGACGCCGGCCTGGCCGGCTTCCGTTGCAAGGTCGGCGATCAGTGATTCGACGCGCACGCCGTGCACCTTTGCAATCGAGACTGCCATCGCTTGCAAGCGATCCGCGCGCCGGGCCACCAGCACCAGGTCATAGCCCCTCTGAGCTAGGCGCTCGGCATAGACTGCGCCGATGCCCGACGATGCACCGGTTACAACTGCAATTTTACGAGTAGAAGTCGACATGTTCAGATCCTTTAGCTTGAGTGGGGTACTGCATTACCGAGGGAAGCTGCGCTCAGGAGAGCTGCAATTCCTTACGAATTCCGGCGTCCATCACGCTCGCTGGCGCGAAGGTGCGCAGTAGCCGCAGGCGCCATGCCAGGCCGCCGGCCGTATAGTGCAGCTTGGGCTTGAGTGCTTGCGCCGCCTTCAGGACGGTTTCCGCGACCACATCGGGGCCCGCTGCGGTCGCCATCGTTTCTTGAATGCGATGGGTCACTGCGGTGCGCACCTGCTGGTAGGCATCGAGTTTGGCGTCCGGCTCCATCAGATTGGCGTCGAACGGGGTGTTGGTATAGGCGGGCTCGACGACGACTGACCGGATGCCCAGGTTACGCAATTCGTGGTCCAGGGATTCCGAATAGCCACCGATGGCGTGTTTGGTGGCGGCGTACAGCGCGCCATAGGGCATCGGCAGAAAACCGAGCACCGAACCGATGTTGATAATGCGGCCGCTGCCCTGTGCGCGCATGTGGGGCAGCACAGCGCGTGTCATGCGCACCGTTCCGAAGAAATTCGTGTCGAAAATGGCCTGAGCCTGTTCGATCGAGCTCTCCTCCGCGCCTGCGGCGGCGACGCCGAAGCCGGCATTATTGACCAGCAAGTCGATGCGCCCTTCCAGCCGCATGACGGCCGCGACGGCCGCCTCGACCGAGTCTTCGCTCGTGACATCCAGGGCGAGCATCTCGTATTCTCGCCGGCCCGCTTGGGCGCCGCGACGGCTGGTGCCGTACACCTTGAAGCCAGCTTGCGTCAGGCGCTTTGCCGTGGCTTCGCCGATGCCGGACGAGGCGCCGGTAATCAGTGCAATCTTCTTATTCATGATAAATCCTTTCAAATGGGATGGACACTACTCAACGGCTGGAGACTATATATATGATGATCATAATATTACAATTCAAAAAAACGTGGGCGGGAGCCTCAACCAGCTGCCGGGGCCAGATGTTTCAGTGTCGCCGCACATAGGGCCTGCGATAGTCTGGGATCATCCACGGCGCGCGCAAGCATGGTTGTACCGATCAGGGCGCACAGCAGCGCCATTGCCTGCTCGTGCGCCTGCGGCTGGCCCCAATCGGGCAACTGGCGGGCGACCAGGTCGATCATTTCCTTGATGTGGATGGTGGCGGCGCGCCGAACTTCCGGCGCCTGGCGGGGCATTTCCGAACACAGCGCCGACACCGGACAACCAGTCTCGATCGCCGCGATATGCTGGGGCGACAAGTAGGCATGCATTATGGCCTTCAGGCCCTGCCCTGGCGGTGCAGCGGCCGCCAAGCGGCCCGCCAGCGCCACCGCCTCGGCGCCGGCGCGCCCCCCCGCCTCGGCCAACAAGGCGTCGCGCGAGTCGAAGTGGGCATAAAAGCCGCCGTGCGTCAGGCCCGCCTCTTTCATAATATCTGCCACGCCGGTTCCGTCATAGCCACTGCGGCGAATGGCGCGCGCCGCCACTTCGACGATGCGCTCATGAGTGAGTTCCTTGCGGGTGGCACCAGTGCGTTTGGGAGATTTTTTCTGCATGATCATCATCATATACCATTTTCTTTGGATGGACATGTTTTCACGCGCTGGTGAGACTCCCCTGATGATCAACACAGCTGGCCGAAGTGTGCCGGATGTACCAATCATTGCCAGACAGTGTCAGACGAAACGACAAAAAAAAGCCCATGAAATCACGGGCTTATGTATGGTTTGATGCTTATCAGCGCCAGCACTTGCCAGTCATCAAATCATTCCCACTCAATCGTCGCAGGCGGCTTGCCGCTGATGTCATACACCACCCGATTGATACCGCGAACCTCATTGATGATGCGGTTCGAAACCTTGCCCAGCAGGCTGTGCGGAAGGTGTGCCCACTGCGCTGTCATGAAGTCCAGCGTCTGCACCGCGCGTAGCGCCACCACGTATTCGTAAGTGCGGCCGTCGCCCATCACGCCCACCGATTTCACTGGCAGGAATACGGCGAACGCCTGGCTGGTCGCCTCGTACCAGTTCTTTGGCGCTTCGCCGGCGTCAATGCTTTCCAGGGCCGGCAGTTCGCACGGCGTATTGCGCAGCTCTTCGATAAAAATCGCATCGGCGCGGCGCAGCAGGTCGGCGAATTCCTTCTTCACCTCACCGAGGATGCGCACGCCCAGGCCCGGGCCTGGGAAAGGATGGCGGTACACCATGTCATGCGGCAGGCCCAGGGCGACACCGAGCTTGCGCACCTCATCCTTGAACAGTTCGCGCAGCGGCTCGAGCAGTTTGAGGTTCAGCGTTTCCGGCAGGCCGCCCACGTTGTGGTGGCTCTTGATGGTCTGGCCCTTCTTGCCCTTGCCCGCGCTTTCGATCACGTCCGGGTAAATGGTGCCCTGCGCCAGCCACCTGGCGTTCTTCAGCTTGCCTGCCTCGACCTGGAACACTTCGACGAATTCGCGGCCGATGATCTTGCGCTTCGCTTCCGGATCGGCCACGCCGGCCAGGTGACCGAGGAACTGGCCTTCGGCATCGATGCGCAGCACCTTCACGCCCAGGTTCTTGGCGAACATGTCCATCACCATCTTGCCTTCGTCCAGGCGCAGCAGGCCATGGTCGACGAACACGCAGGTCAGCTGGTCGCCGATGGCGCGGTGGATCAGTGCCGCCGCCACGCTCGAATCGACGCCGCCCGACAAGCCCAGGATCACCTCGTCGCTGCCCACCTGCTCGCGGATCTTGTTGACCGCCTCGGTGATGTAGTCGGGCATGTTCCAGTCCGACTTACAGCCGCAGATCTCGTGCACGAAGCGACCAAGGATGGCCTTGCCCTGCGCCGTGTGGGTCACTTCCGGATGGAACTGGACTCCATAGAAACGGCGCTCCTCGTCGGCCATGGCGGCAATCGGGCAGCTCGCCGTATTTCCCATCAGCTTGAAGCCGGGCGGCATTTCCAGCACTTTGTCGCCGTGGCTCATCCACACCTTGAGCATGCCGTGGCCCTCGTCGGTGACGAAGTCGTTGATGCCCTTGAGCAGCGCCGTGTGACTGCGCGCGCGCACCTCGGCGTAACCGAATTCGCGCAGCAGACCCGTCTCGACTTTGCCGCCCAGCTGGGCCGCCATGGTTTGCATGCCGTAGCAGATGCCCAGCACCGGCACGCCCAGCTCGAACACCGCCTGCGGCGCGCGCGGGGCGTCGCCCTCGAGCGTGGAACTGTGGCTGCCCGACAGGATCACCCCGGCGGCGCCGTAGTTGCGCACGAATTCGTCGCTGACGTCGTAGGGAAACACTTCCGAGAACACGCCGGCGTCGCGCACGCGGCGCGCGATCAACTGGGTTACCTGGGAACCGAAATCGAGAATGAGGATTTTTGAGTGCATGGAGAGCGCTGAAGATAGAAATTAGAAAATCGCGGCTGGAAAAGCAACGCGGCGAACTGGTCGCCGCGTTGTTTCAGATTTACTCGGAACGGTAGTTCGGAGCTTCTTTGGTGATTTGCACGTCGTGCACATGCGACTCGCGCATGCCGGCCGAGGTGATCTCGACGAATTCGGCTTTTTCGCGCAGCTCGTCGATGTTGGCGCAACCGCAGTAGCCCATCGACTGGCGCACGCCGCCCACCATCTGGTAGATGATGGCCAGCACGCTGCCCTTGTAGGCCACGCGCCCTTCGATGCCTTCGGGGACGAACTTGTCGGTCTTGGCCGACGCTTCCTGGAAGTAGCGGTCGGCGGACCCATCGGCCATCGCGCCCAGGCTGCCCATGCCGCGATACGATTTGTAGCTGCGGCCCTGGTACAGGATGACTTCGCCCGGCGCCTCTTCGGTGCCGGCGAACATCGAGCCCATCATCACGGTCGACGCGCCAGCGGCCAGCGCCTTCGAGATGTCGCCCGAGAAGCGGATGCCGCCGTCGGCGATGCACGGCACGCCGGTGCCTTTCAAGGCGTCGGCCACGTTCGAGATCGCGGTGATCTGGGGCACGCCCACACCGGCGACGATGCGGGTAGTGCAGATCGAGCCGGGGCCGATGCCAACCTTGACCGCGTCGGCGCCATATTCAACCAGCGCCAGCGCCGCCGCTGCCGTGGCGATGTTGCCACCGATGACGTCGACATGCGGGAATTTGGTCTTGATCCAGCGTACCCGGTCCAGGATACCCTGCGAGTGGCCGTGCGCGGTGTCGACCACCAGCACGTCCACGCCGGCGGCGACCAGCAGTTCGATGCGCTCTTCGTCGCGCTCCGACACGCCCACCGCCGCGCCCACCAGCAGCTTGCCCTGGGCATCTTTCGATGCCAGCGGGTGCTCGGTCGACTTCTGGATGTCTTTCACGGTGATCAGGCCGCGCAGCTCGAAGGCGGCGTTGACCACCAGCACGCGCTCGAGGCGGTGCTTGTTCATCAGGCGTTTCGCTTCGACCGGGTCAGCCTCTTCGTTGACGTACACCAGTTTCTCGCGCGGGGTCATCTTGGCGCGGGCTTCGGCATCCAGGTCTTCTTCAAAGCGCAAATCGCGGTTGGTGATGATGCCGACCACCGTCTTGCCTTCGACCACGGGAAAGCCGCTGAAACCGTATTGCTCGGTCAGCGCGATCACGTCGCGGATCTTCATGGTCGGCGGGATCGTGATCGGGTCGCGCAGCACGCCGGCTTCGAAACGCTTCACGCGCGCCACTTCACGGGCCTGGTCCTTCGGCTTGAGGTTCTTGTGGATGATCCCGATGCCGCCTTCCTGCGCCATGGCAATCGCCAGGCGCGCTTCCGTCACCGTATCCATCGCTGCCGACAGCAGGGGAATATTGAGCGCAATGTTGCGAGTCAGGCGAGTCTTGAGGGAGGTGTCGGCTGGAAGAATGTTCGAATAAGCCGGGACGAGCAGCACATCATCGAACGTGAGTGCTTTTTGAAGTAGACGCATAGCATTTTCCTATTGGCGCAAAAGTGAATTATACAGAAGTTCCCCTTTCTCGTCTCAAAGGGCTTGCAAAATGGCTGGTATCGAGCGAACTTCGTTGACATGGACCCGGAATCATGGCGAAATCAGGGCGCGTTCAACTCTCGGAAACATTCACATGAACAACTTTTCACGCTCGTCCGCGCTGCGTTTGATGGCTGGCGGCGCCCTGCTGCTGCTGGCCGGGCTGGCGCAAGCCCAATACATGTGGATCGATGCGAAAGGGGTCAAGCAGCTCTCGGACCGTCCGCCGCCGCCCGACACGCCGAAGAAGGACATCCTCAGGCAGCCGGGCGGGGTCCCCGATGCGCTTGAGGCGGTGCCGTCCGAGACCGTGGCCGCGCCCAAGCTGAAGGGTCCGCCAACGCTGGCCGAGCGCAACCAGGATTTTGCCAAGCGCGGCAAGGAAGCGGCCGAGCGCGATAAGAAGGCGGGCGAGGAAGCCCTGCAAAAAGCCGAACTCAAGGAAAACTGCGACGCCGCACGCGAAGCGAAGATGCAGATCGATTCGGGCGTGCGCATCACCAGCAGCAAGAACGGCGAGCGCGGTTTCATGGACGACGCCGAGCGTGCCCAGCGTGTGGCCAAGGCCAACAAGGTGCTCGAAGGCTGCCATTAGAGTGGAAAGCATGCAAGGGGTCGGACCCCGGTTTTTCCTTTGGGGGTCTGACCCCGGTTCGCAAGCCGCGGACTTCAACCCGGGGTCAGACCCC
>JAZJYV010000004.1:0-129378 GCA_040390195.1 Pseudomonadota bacterium
CGTCCGAATCGGACTTGTTGAGCACTTCCAGGTTGTCGTCGAAGGCGCCCATCCACGGTCCCATCTTCTCTTCCTCGGTGCCGGGCAGGAAACCGATGTCTTCACCCACCGGCACCGTGACGCGGGTGACGATGATTTCGTTGTAGAGCTTGGTTTCGAGCACTTGCGCCAGGCCGGCCGCCAGCGCCAGCAAGGTCTTGCCGGTACCGGCCTGGCCGAGCAAGGTGACGAAGTCGCACTCCGGATTCATCAGCAGGTTCAGGGCGAAGTTCTGCTCGCGGTTGCGCGCCGTGACACCCCACACATTGTTCTTGCTGTGGCTGAAGTCGCGCAAGGTTTGCAGCACGGCCGTCTTGCCGTTGAGCTGCTTGACCTGGCCGTAGAAGGGCGCTTCGCCATTCTTCGGTTCGAGGTAGACGAACTGGTTCACCAGCAAGGTCAGCACGGTCGGTCCGGTGACCCGGTAGAAGGTCGAGGAGTAACCGTTCTTGTTTTCCTGCCAGGACTCCAGGTCCTTGCCGTTCTTGTTCCAGAAGTCATCGGGCAGTTGCACGATGCCCGAGTAGAGCAGGTCGGTATCTTCCAGCACGTGGTCGTTGAAATAATCTTCGGCCGGCAGGCCCAGTGCACGCGCCTTGATGCGCATGTTAATGTCTTTCGACACCAGCACGATGGCCCGTCCCGGCTGTTCGGCGCCCAGGTTGCGCACCACGCCCAGGATCTGGTTGTCGGCCTTGCCAACCGGCAAGCCCTCGGGCAGGGTCGGCCCGCTTTGCAGACGGGTCTGGAAGAACAGGCGGCCCTTGGCATCCTTGTTGCCCAGTTTGGACAGGGGGATGCCGCTCTCGATGGCGCCATCGTCGATGCTGCCGACCAGGGCGTCGAGCGTGCGCGAGACCTGGCGCGCGTTGCGCGCCACTTCCGACATGCCCTTCTTGTGGTCGTCCAGCTCCTCGAGCGTCATCATCGGCAGGTAGACGTCATGCTCCTCGAAGCGGAACAGGGAGGAGGGGTCGTGCATCAGCACGTTGGTGTCGAGCACGAACATCTTGGTGATGCCGCTCTGGTCGGCGCGCCGGCTGGTGGCCGACTTGACGGCCACTTCGACCGGCTTGTGCTTGGCCGGATGCGAGTCCAGGTCGACGTGCTGCTTCTCCTTGCCGCGGCCGGCCGGCTTGGGTGGCGGCGCGACCGGGGCCGGCGCTTCGGCCAGCGGCGTGCGGGGCTTGGCGAGCTTGGCCGGGGCTTTCACCGGCGCCGGCACGGGCGGCGCGGCTTCAGCGACCGCAGCCAGTTGAGGCTTGGCAGCGGCCACGCCGGGCTTGGCGCGCTCCGCTTTCGGATAGTCTTTGGCCAGCAGCAGGGCGGCGGGCTTGGTGGGCAGTTTTGGCAGTGGCATCAGGGTCTCAATCTAAAAAGGTGCAGGAGGGGGCCCGGGGCGTGGCGCGAAGCGGACCCGGCACAATGGCCGGGCTGGCTGGCCGCCAGATTGGGATGATGCAAGAAGGGAAACGTCGACTCAAAATGGCTGATGCAATCACGTTCTAGGGCAGGTTGATCAAGAGAGCGCTTGGCGCCTCACAAATTCCAGCACGTCATCGGCGTGGTTCGGAACCTTCACGCCTCGCCATTCTTTCACCAATCGCCCATCAGCGTCAATGACAAACGTGCTGCGCTCGATTCCGCGAACTTGTTTGCCATACATATTTTTCAGCTTCATGACACCGAACAGCGCGCAGACGGCCTCGTCCGGGTCGGAGATCAGCTCGAACGGCAAGCCCAGCTTGGACTGGAAGTTCTCGTGCGAGCGCAGCGAATCGCGCGACAGGCCGTAGATCTCGGTGTTGGCGGCAAGAAATTCCGGATGCAGGTCGCGGAAGGCCATGCTTTCCGTTGTACAACCCGGGGTATTGTCTTTCGGATAGAAATACAGCACCGTGAAGCGCGCGGGACGGCCGGCCAACTGGAAGTCGGCGCCGCCGGTCATGGAGGCGGAAAAGTTCGGAATCGATTGGCTTTCAGCCACAGGGTCTCTCCTGAAGGGTGAGTCGGCGCTGATTTATGCCCGCAGCGCAACAGGGGAAGCTTTTCGACGGATCGTGGTGGAATGCGCTCCGCTTTTCCACCCTACACGCCCTCGTCGTCGGGTCGATAGAGCGTAGCGTCATCGACCATGGAACCGTCGAAACGTCTAAGCGACGATCAACTCGCCAGAGCGGCCGGGCACTTCACCCCACTGCACCGCGCGCACCGGCAAGACCTCGTCCTTGAGCTTGTCGTAGTAGTCGGCCATCGACGCGAGCGTGTAACCTTGCGCCTGCCAGCCGGCCAGCAACTGCTCGAATATGGGGGCGAGTTTTTGTCCTTCAAGCTCGGCATGCAAAGTATAGACGTGGTCGCGCGTGGCGCCGGCAGTCAGCTTGAGCAGGTGGGCGGCGATGTTGCCGGTGCCGATCAGGACGCCGTCGATCTCGCGCCCCAGCAGTTCGTCGAGCGTGGGCAAGGTGGTCGGCAGCTGCACGCAGTGCGACCCTGGCAGGCGGTAGGGCCCGGCCTGCGGATCGGCCAGCGCGCCATTCCCGGCCAGCCGCGCGCGCCCATCCGAAGCGTAGCGGTAGCCGGCCACGTCATGCTCGGCGAAGGCGTGCAGGTTCATCTGCCAGCCGGCCGCGCCATGGGTGAGCGGGGCGCTGCCGAACACCTCGCGAAAACGCTGGGCGGCACGGCGCATCATGCGCGTGGTCCAGGCCGCGTCGCGCGCGCGCACATTGTCCTGCCACAGCACGTGGTCCCAGGTGTGGATGGCGCATTCGAAGCCGGCATCGCGCACCGCGCGCATCTGGTCGGCGCACTGCTTGCCGATGTCCGGTCCCGGCAGCAAGGTGCCGTACATCAGGGTCTTGAAGCCGTAGTGCTCGAGCACCGAGGTGCGCGACACCTTCTGGAAGAAACCGGGACGCAGGGCGCGCCGCAGGGCCCAGCCGGTGTGGTCCGGGCCGAGCGAGAACAGGAAGCTCGCATGGGCGCCATGGGCGCCGAGCATGCGCACCAGATTGGCCACCCCTTCGCGGGTTCCGCGATAGGTGTCGACGTCGATCTTGAGGGTCAGTAGCGGCAAGCGATCAATCCATCAGGGCTTTGGCTTCGGCTACCTGGCCGCGGTAGGCGTCGAAGATGTTGCGCAGCGAATCGGCCATGGTGGTGGTCGGCGCCCAGCCCAGCTCGTCGCAGGTGTTGGTGATCTTCGGGACGCGGTTCTGCACGTCCTGGTAGCCGCCGCCGTAGTAGGCGCCGGACGTGGTCTCGACGATCTTGACCTGCTTCGCGCCTTCCGCGTATTCCGGATAGTGGGTCGCCAGCTCGAGCATCATGCCGGCCAGTTCGCGGATCGAATAGTTGTTGACCGGGTTGCCAATGTTGTAGATCTTGCCGCTGGCCATGCCGTTCTTGTTGTCGATGATGCGCATCAGGGCGTCGATGCCGTCGTCGATGTAGGTGAAGGCGCGCTTCTGGGCGCCGCCGTCGACCAGCGAGATGTTCTCGCCGCGCACGATGTGGCCGAAGAACTGCGTCACCACGCGCGACGAGCCTTCTTTCGGCGTGTGGATCGAATCGAGGCCGGCGCCGATCCAGTTAAATGGGCGGAACAGGGTGAAGTTCAGGCCTTCCATGCCGTAGCCCCAGATCACGCGGTCCATCAGCTGCTTGGCGTTGGAGTAGATCCAGCGCGGCTTGTTGATCGGGCCGCAGACCAGCTCGGAGTTCTCCGGATCGAACTCGTCGTCGTGGCACATGCCATACACTTCCGAGGTCGACGGGAACACCAGGTGCTTGCCGTACTTGGCGGCCGAACGCACGATCGGCAAGTTCGCCTCGAAGTCCAGTTCGAACACGCGCAGCGGCTGCTTGACATAGGTCGACGGGGTGGCGATGGCCACCAGCGGCAGGATCACGTCGCACTTCTTGACGTGGTACTCGACCCATTCCTTGTTGATCGTGATGTCGCCTTCGAAGAAGTGCATGCGCGATTGGTAGGCTTCGTTCTCGAGCAGGTCCTTGATGCGGTCCGATTGCATGTCCATGCCGTACACGTGCCAGTCGGTCGTCTCGAGGATGCGCTTGGACAGGTGGTGGCCGATGAAACCGTTGACGCCGAGGATGAGGACTTTTTTCATGGATTGCTCTCTGATTAGAATTCGTTTATGCGCTGGCCGGCTGGGCCAGGCGAGCGCGCAGCTGGGCCGGCGTGATTGCGACGCCGTCGGCCAGCAAGGCGCAAATTGCCAGGGCGCGGCCATCGCCGCACACGCCAAAGGTGCAATTATCCACTACTGCCAAGCCAAGTGGCAATCCTGGCAGGGATTTTGACGACAATCTTGCCCGTTCGATCACATACTTGACGCCCTCGCGTTCGAAGAAGGCGCCGGGGTAGGGCGGGGCCACGGCACGGTGCAAATTGTAGACCGCCTGGGCCGGCTGCGACCAGTCGATGCGCCCGTCCTCGGGCTTGCGCCCGCCAAAATAGCCGCCCTGGGCGAGCTCGTTCGGCAGGCGCGGCGCGCTGCCATCGAGCAGGGAAGGGAGCACGCGCCACAGGGTTTGCTCGGCCGCCACCGTCACCTTGCCGAATACTTCGAAGGCGGTGTCGTCGGGCAGGATCGGCACGGCACTCTGGGCCACGATGGCGCCGGCGTCGGGCTTGACCGTCATCTCGTGCAAGGTGGCGCCGGTTTCGCCGGCGCCGTGCAAGACGGCCCAGTTGACCGGTGCGCGGCCGCGGAACTGCGGCAGCAGCGAACCGTGCATATTGTAGGCCGGCGCCACGGCCAGCACGCTGGCCGGCAGCATGTGGCGGTAGTAGAAGCTGAACATCAGGTCCGGGCTGGCGGCCGCGATCCGGGCCAGCAGCTCGGGCGACCTGGCGTCGGGCGGCGTGACATAGGCGATGCCCTCGGCCTGGCACAGCGAGATCACCGATTCGAACCAGATGTTCTCGCTGGCGCTGTCCTCATGGGTGACCACCAGTGCCACGTCGACGCCACCGGCGAGCAGCACCTTCAGGCAGCGCACGCCGACATTGTGATAGGCGAAGACGACGGCGCGCGCGCCCATCAGCGGCCCACCTGGCGTTTTTCGATGGCGTCGGTCTGCAACTGGTCGTCCTTGCCCGGGGTATGCTGCAAGATGGTCTGCACCACGTAGCGCGGACGGGCGCGCACCTGCTGGAAGATGCGGCCCACGTATTCGCCCAGCAGGCCGATCCCGAACAGGATCACGCCCATGAAAAAGAAGGCGATCGCGAACAGGGTGAACACGCCCTCGGCCTCGGCGCCGAGCGCGAAGCGGCGCACCAGCAGCAGCAGCACCAGCAGGGCCGAGGCGACCGACATGAGCATGCCGAGCATGGAGAACATTTGCAGCGGCACCAGCGAGAAGCCGGTCACCAGGTCGAAGTTCAGGCGGATCAGGCTGTAGAGCGAGTATTTCGACTCGCCGGCCGAGCGCTCCTCGTGCTCGACGACGATTTCGGTCGGCTTGCGGGCGAACTTGTAGGCCAGCGCCGGCACGAAGGTGTTCACCTCGCCGCACTGGTTGACCAGGTCGATGACGTTGCGGCCGTAGGCGCGCAGCATATTGCCCTGGTCGGTGATCTTGATGTTGGTGATCTTCTCGCGCAGGCGGTTCATGGCCTTCGAGGCGATGGTGCGCCAGGCCGAGTCCTGGCGCTTGCGGCGGATCGAGCCCACGTAGTCGTAGCCCTCGCGCATTTTCTCGACCAGCTTGTGAATTTCCTCGGGCGGGTTCTGGAGGTCGGCGTCGAGCGTGACGACGATCTCGCCGCGCGTGGCCTCGAAGCCGGCCAGGATCGCCATGTGCTGGCCGTAGTTACCGTTGAACAGGACCACGCGCGTGACGTCCGGGCGCGCGCGGAATTGCTCGGCCAGGATCGACACCGAGTTGTCGCGGCTGCCGTCGTTGATGAACACGATCTCGTAGGGGATGTGCATGGCGTCGAGCGCCGGGTAGAGCCGCGCGAACAGGGCGGCCAGGCCCGCTTCCTCGTTGTAGATCGGGATGACAACGGACAGTTCTGGTTTCATCGGGTGCACCGTCATTTTGCCAGCACGCTTTTCACGGCGCCAACGGCGCGCTCGACGTCGGCGATGGTCATCGCGTAGAACATCGGCAAGGTCACGGTCAGGCGGCCAATTTTCTCCGATACCGGGAACATGGCTTCCTTGAAGCCGCGTTCACGGTACATGGTAAACAGGTGGATCGGCGCGTAGTGGTAGCCGGTGCCGACGTTGTGCTCTTTCTGCAGGCGCGTCATGAACTCGGCGCGGGTGCCGGGGCCGTGGTCGGGCAGGATGATCTGGAACAGGTGCCAGTTCGAAGTCTCGAACGCTTGCTGCGGCAGCTGGGCGCCGGTCTGGGCTTCGAAATCGGGACCGAAGCACTTGAAGTAGTGTTCGGCCAACTGGCGCCGGTGCGCGTTGACGGCGGCGATGGTCTTCATCTGGCCCAGGCCGATGGCGGCCGTGATGTCGGTCATGTTGTACTTGCCGCCCAGGACGTCGACGTCGATGCCGTCCACGCCGCTGCGGGTGACGCCCTGCAGCCGGTATTTCTCGGCCAGGCGCGCCTCTTCGAGCGTGTTCATGACCAGGCAGCCGCCTTCGCCGGTGGTCAGGTTCTTGTTGGCCTGGAAGCTGAACGAGGCGAAGTCGCCGAAGGCGCCGATGCGCTGGCCTTTCCAGGTCGAGCCGAAGGCCTGGGCCGCGTCTTCGACCACGCGCAGATTGTGCTTGTTGGCGATCGCGTACAGGCGGTCCATGTCGACCGGCAGGCCCGACAGGTAGACCGGAATGATGGCCTTGGTGCGCGCGGTGATTGCCGCTTCGAGCTTGTCGAGGTCGATGTTGCGGGTGACCGGGTCGATGTCGGCGAACACGGGCGTGGCGCCCACTTCGATGATCACGTTGGCCGTGGCGACCCAGGAAATCGGGGTGGTGATCACTTCGTCGCCGGGGCCGATGCCGGCGATGCGCAGCGCGATTTCCATGGTGCAGGTGCCGGAATTGAAGGTGCGTACCGGGCGGCCGCCGAAATACTCGGACAGTTCGGCCTCGAAAGCCTGGACTTTAGGGCCGCTGGTGATCCAGCCGGAACGCAGTACGTCGCCGACGGCGGCGATGGTGTCCTCGTCGATGGTCGGCTTGGAAAAGGGCAGGAAGGGCAGCGTGGCAGTCATTGATGGATTCTCTTGTCAGGTGGTGTGGCGGACTGCGGCGCGCTTTGGAAACCGGGGTCAGCCCCCGCTTGATTCGCTTGGGGTCTGACCCTGGTTTCCAAAGCGCGCCGCAATCCGCCATTTTTTTAGCATTTTATCAGTGTTGGTCCTAGGTTCGGGCAAGCAAGGCGACGCCCACCATGATCACGCCGATGGCCACCAGGCGTTGCATGGAGATCACTTCGCCGAGAAACATCCAGGCGCCCACCGCGCTGACCACGTAACCGAGCGAGAGCATCGGATAGGCGATCGTCACGTCGGTGCGCGACAGGCCGATGATCCACACCACCAGCGAGATCGCATAGCAGGCCAGGCCGGCCAGGATCGGCAGCTGGGTGACGACCTTGATGCCGGTGGCGAACCAGTTGTCCATCGTCAGGTGGATCGCGCCGCCCATCGCGATGGTGCCCTTCTTGAGGAACAACTGGGCCATGGCGTTGAGCAGCACGCCGCTGATGATGAAGGAGAAGGTGGACAGGTTCATGGATTGTTGGCGATGACGATGCGGCGCGCATCTTGCGCCACGACGCGCATCGGCACGCCTTTCAGTTTGAGGTCGTTGTAAATGTCGTCGCGGATGATGGCAAGGTCGCGCACGCCGGCTGCTGCGTCGCGCGTCCATTGTCCGGCAAACGCGTCGACGGTGGGGATGGCCAGTTCCGGCTGCTGTTCAAGGCCGAAGCTGAATTCGTCGAGGTAGTCGACCAGCGTGACGGTGCGCCGCAGGTAGAAGCTGAGCGACTGCTCGTAGGTGCCGACCGAATAGATACGGGTGTCGGGCTTCAGTTCGGCCTGGATCGCCGCCACCAGCGGGCGGCCGGCGCGCTGCGCGCCGTAGGGCTCGAAGCCGACCAGGATCAGTTCGGTCGAGATGAATCCGGCCAGTGCCAGCGTCAGCACGAACAGGTCGCGCTTCATCTGGCGCGCATACAGCAGTGCCAGCGCGCCGCCCACCAGGGCCGTGAAGCCGGCGCCGATCACCCAGGGCTGGTAGGCTTGCAGCAGCGCCGTTTCGCCCGGGTGATGGCTGATCCTGGTCATGTAGGGCACGAAGGCGAGCAAGGCGATGCCGACGCAGGCGACCAGGCCGGCCGAAAACAGGCGGCTGCGGCGCGCGCCCGACGCCAGGAAGCTGGCAATCAACAGGGCCAGCGCCGGGAAGATCGGCAGGATGTAGCCGGGCAGCTTGGAGCTCGATTTGGTGAAGAAGGCGAAGATGAACACGGCCCAGATCAGCAGCATCAGACGCGGGCGGAAGCGGCCCGGTTCGCGCTGCGCGCCCAGCCCGAGCGCCTGCGGCAGCACGCCGATCCAGGGCACGATGCCGGGAATGAGCATCACGAAGAAGTAGTACCAGGCGCCCTCGCGGTGGTGCTCCTTCTTGAAGAAGCGGTCCCAGTGTTCGTGGATGAAGAAGAAGTGCGGTTGCTCCGGGTTCTGCAGCGCCACCAGCACGAACCATGGCGTGGCGATGGCGAAAAACAGCAGCAGGCCCTTGCCCAGGTGCAGGCGGCCCCACAGCGCCCAGTCGCGCGTGAACAGGGTGTAGAGCACCAGCACCGCGCCCGGCAGCACCAGCCCGATCAAACCCTTGGCCAGCACCGCCAGCGCCATGCCGGCCCAGCACAGCAGCATCCAGTTGCGCCGCTCGGCCGGGCTGGCATGGTCGCGCTGGCCCAGCAGCAGGGCGCACAGGGCGATCGTCATCATGCCCGACAGGCTCATGTCGAGCGAATCGACCTGGCCGCTGGCGACCCAGAAAAAGGACGAGCCGAGCACCAGCGCGGCGTAGAAGCCGGTGCGCTGGTCGAACAATCTGGCGCCCGTGTAGCCGGTCAGCACGATGCCGCCCAGGCCGCACAGGCCGGTCCACAGGCGCGCCTGCCAGTCGCCCAGGCCGAAGGCGGCAAACGAGAGCGCGTTCATCCAGGTTTGCAGGGGCGGCTTCTCGAAGTACTTGATGCCGTTCAGGCGGGTGGTGATCCAGTCGCCGCTGGCGAACATTTCGCGCGCCATCTCGGCGTAGCGGCCTTCGTCGGGCGGCACCAGCGTGCGCACCCCGAGCAGACACAGCCAGGCCACGGAAAAGCCGATCAAGAGGCCCCAGAGCAGCGTTCTGTTCTTGTGCAGTTCGTTCATCGTGGCTGGTCGATGATCAGCGCCAGGGTGACCTTGCGGCCTTCGCCCATCAGGACGTTGTAGGTGCGGCAGGCGGCCTTGCTGTCCATGCACTCGACGCCGATGTGGCGCGCCGACAGGCTCGCCACCAGGCGTGGATGGATGAAACGCTGGCGCTCGCCGGTGCCGAGGATGACGACGTCGGGCGCGTCGGCGCCGATCTGCTCGAAATGGGCTTCGGAGAGCGACTCGAAGGTCGGCACGTCCCAGGCGCGCGGCGCCGTTTCCGGCATCACGATCAGGCTGAAAGCGAAGCGCACGGCGTTGATTTCGACCCCGCTGTCGTCGTAGCCGGTGACAGTCTGGTATTGTTGGGTACTGCTGGAGTGGAGCTTCATCGGTAATGGTCGCGTGTTAAGGGCGGCGTTAGCATGACACAAAGCGCGGGCAAGCGCGAATTTCCGCGATTATGCCGCCAAAGCGGCGCATTGTAACGTTTTTGCTCTTAAATAGAGTGCCCCGGCGGTTGATTAAATCGGTCGCTTTCGGCAGAATGGGGTTTTCTCGCACTGCAACATGAGATTGTAGATGGACGTCGGGTGGAAAAGCGCCGCGCCGTCGGCAAAACCGGGGTCAGCCCCCGGTTGACCCGCCTGGGGTTTGACCCCGGTTTTGCGGACGGCGCCGCGCTTTTCCACCCGACAGTAAACAAACGGCATTTGCACCAGACAGGGATTCATTTTGCGACCGATACTGAAATCGAACAAACTAGACGACGTGTGCTACGAGATCCGCGGGCCTGCGATGGAAAAGGCCCGGCAGATGGAGGAGGAAGGTCACAAGATCATCAAGCTCAATATCGGCAACCTGGCCGTATTCGGCTTCGATCCGCCCGACGAGATCGTGCACGACATGATCGTCAACATGCACGGCGCGGCCGGCTACACGGACTCGAAAGGCATGTTCGCGCCGCGCAAGGCGGTCATGCACTACACCCAGGGCAAGAACATCACCGGCGTGACGATCGAGGACATCTACCTCGGCAACGGCGCCTCCGAGCTGATCGTGATGGGCATGAACGGCCTGCTCAACAACGGCGACGAGGTGCTGGTACCGGCGCCCGACTATCCCCTCTGGACGGCCGCCGTGAGCCTGTCCGGCGGCAATCCGGTGCACTACATCTGCGACGAGCAGGCCGGCTGGTTCCCCGACATCGACGACATGCGCCGCAAGATCACCTCGAACACCAAGGCGATCGTGGTGATCAACCCGAACAATCCCACCGGCGCCCTGTACCCGAAGGAGCTGCTGCTCGAGATCATCGAGCTGGCGCGCCAGCACCAGCTGATCATCTACGCCGACGAGATCTACGACAAGACCCTGTACGACGGCAACGAGCACATCTCGATGGCCTCGCTGGCCGACGACGTGCTGTTCATTACCCTGAACGGCTTGTCGAAAAACTACCGCTCCTGCGGCTACCGCGCCGGCTGGATGGTGGTGTCGGGCGAAAAGCGCCACGCCAAGGACTACATCGACGGCTTGAACATGCTCGCCTCGATGCGCCTGTGCGCAAACGCGCCGGGCCAGTTCGCGATCCAGACTGCGCTGGGCGGCTACCAGAGCATCGCCGACCTGGTCGGCCCCGGCGGACGCCTGCTCAAGCAGCGCGACCTGGCCCATAAATTATTGACCGACATACCGGGCGTGACCTGCGTCAAGCCAAAAGCTGCGCTGTACATGTTCCCGCGCCTCGACCCCGTGATGTACCCGATCGCGGACGACCAGCAATTCGCGTGCGAGCTGCTGACCGAGGAAAAAGTGCTGATCGTGCAGGGCACCGGATTTAACTGGGGTGCGCCGGACCATTTCCGGCTCGTGTTCCTGCCCAATTCCGACGACCTGACCGACGCCTGCAACCGCATCGCGCGTTTCCTCGACGGCTATCGACGCCGCCACGGCAAAGGCTGAACCCGATTACCCGGGCCGCGCCGCTGCGCGCGCCCTCAACTTATAGAAGCATATGAAACCCATCCAAGTAGGCCTGATCGGCCTTGGCATCGTCGGCACCGGTACCTTCCAGGTCTTGAAACGCAACCAGGAAGAGATCCGCCGGCGTGCCGGTCGCGGCATCGAGATCGCCATGGTCGCGGTGCGCAACCTCGAACGCGCGAAGGCGATCGTCAACGGCGAGTGCGAGCTGGTGACCGACCCGCAGCTGGTGGTCAACCATCCCGACATCGACATCGTGGTCGAGCTGATCGGGGGCACCTCGACCGCCAAGGAGCTGGTGCTGGCGGCGATCAACAACGGCAAGCACGTGGTCACGGCCAACAAGGCGCTATTGGCGCTGCATGGCAACGAAATCTTCGCGGCGGCCCAGGCCAAGGGCGTGATGGTGGCGTTCGAGGCGGCGGTGGCTGGTGGCATTCCGATCATCAAGGCGCTGCGCGAAGGCCTGACGGCGAACCGCATCGAGTCGGTGGCAGGCATCATCAACGGCACTACCAACTTCATCCTGTCCGAAATGCGCGACAAGGGCCTCGATTTCGACACCGTGCTGAAACAGGCGCAGGAGCTCGGTTACGCCGAGGCTGACCCCACCTTCGACATCGAGGGCGTGGACGCGGCGCACAAGTGCACCATCATGTCGGCCATTGCATTTGGCATTCCGGTGCAGTTCGAGAAGGCGCATGTCGAAGGCATCAGCAAGCTGCAGGCGATCGACATCCGCTACGCAGAGCAGCTCGGCTACCGCATCAAGCTGCTGGGCATCACCAAGCGTGCCACGGTCAATGGCGTCGAAGGCATCGAGCTGCGTGTGCACCCGACCTTGATTCCGACCAAGCGCCTGATCGCCAACGTGGAAGGGGCGATGAACGCGGTGCTGGTGCACGGCGACGCGGTGGGCGCCTCGCTCTACTATGGCAGGGGCGCCGGCGCCGAGCCGACCGCTTCGTCCGTGATCGCCGACCTGGTCGACATCACGCGCCTGGCCACGGCCGACCCCGAGTCGCGCGTGCCGCACCTGGCGTTCCAGCCGAACCAGATGACCGACGTGGCGATCTTGCCGATGTCGGAGATCACCACCAGCTACTACCTGCGCGTGTACGTGAAGGACCAGCTGGGCGTGATGGCGGACCTGACGCGCATCCTGGCCGACGCCCGCATCTCGATCGACGCCGTGCTGCAGAAGGAGCCGGCCGAGGGTGAGACGCGCACCGACATCATCATGCTGACCCACCAGACGCAGGAGAAGAACATCGACGCGGCGATCGCCAAGATCGAGGCGCTCTCCACGGTGGTCGGCGGCGTGACCAAGATCCGGCTCGAAAACCTGAGCTAAAGCGTTCAACTTGATTCCCGTTCCCCCCATAGCTCCCATAGTTGACGCAAAACGTCCAGTGAGCGTGCGGTCACGCCGAATTCGCGGCCTGGGTTAAGACCAAAATAGTGACCGACGTCGTCCTCGCGAAAGCGGGGGCGACGTTGATTCTTGAATTTCAAGTTTCATGATCGCGATTTCTGCGGCAGTCCAAGGCCCGATTGGGGTCGCATCTATGTGCGCCTGCGCGGGAATGAGGGATTGTTCGACATATTCACAAGCTCCCGGGCCAAGCGTCATCGGCCCGGGATTGTAAGGATGGCCCGGGTTGCGGCGACTGAGCTGGACCACAACCCAGGAGCCACAATGAAAATTGCAACCAGCACGGCACAACTGATCGCCAGCGGCGGCTTATTGATGTGCGCATTCTCCGCGCAAGCGATCAACCCCTACTTCACCAACCAGGATGGCGCGCTCAAGGGCTACGATCCGGTAGCCTATTTCGCCCAGCAAAAGGCGCTCAAGGGCGACCCGCGCTTCACCCACCAATGGCAGGGTTCGGAATGGCGCTTCGCCAGTGCTGAAAACCTTCAGGCGTTCAAGGCCGATCCGGAGAAATATGCGCCGCAATTCGGCGGCTATTGCGCCTACGGCGTCTCGCAAGGGTACGCGCCGGCGGTCGACCCGACCGCCTACACGATCGTCGACGGCAAGCTGTACCTGAACTATAACGCCACCGTGTCACTAAAATGGAACGCCGACCGCGAAGGCTATATCTCGCTGGGGCGGCAGAATTGGCCGGCGCTCAAGGCCGGCGACAAGACCTACGATTGAGGACTTGAAAACGCGATGGCCACCTTCAGGCCGCCATCGCGCGCATCCGACAGCACGATCCGGGCGCCGTGCAGCGCCACGATGTCGCGCACGATCGCCAGTCCGAGACCGGTGCCGCCGGGATTGATTTCGAGCGACGCGGCGGCCCGGTAGAACGGCGTGAACACCTTCTCGCGCTCGGCTTCGGCGATGCCATCGCCGCTATCCTCGACCTCCAGGCGCAGCTGGCCGTCGGCCTCCACGACCCGCAGCACCACACGCCCGCCGGCCGGCGTGTAGCGAATCGCATTGTCGACCAGGTTCGCCACCAGCTCATGCAGCATCAACTCCTGCCCGAGAACCATGGCCTCGGTGTCAGCTTCGAGCGACATGTCGATCCGTTTTTGCACGGCCGGCAAGGCCAGTTCCAGCCCGACCTGGCGCACGATGGCGGTGAGCGACACGCTGGCCATGCTCGACGCCAGGCTGCCGTGCTCGATGCGCGCCAGCGTCAGCAGCCGGTTGGCCAGGTGCACGGTGGCGTCGGTGGTGCTGGCGATCGACTTGACGATGTCGCGCATGGCCTGCGGGTCGTTCTCCCTCAGCGCCAGCTCGGCCTGGGTCTTGAGCACGGTGAGTGGCGTGCGCAGCTGGTGCGAAGCGTCTGCGATGAAGCGGCGCTGGCTGGCGATCAGGTTCTGCATGCGCGACATGGCGCCGTTCATGGCCGCCACCAGCGGACGCACTTCCTTGTGCACCAGCGCCGGATCGACGTCGGACAAGTCGCCCACGGCGCGCTGCTCGACTTCGAGCTTCAGGCGCATCAGGGGACGCAGCACCAGGCGCACGGCAAACCACACCAGCGAAGCGACCGCCAGCACCATCACCGCCTGGCGCAGCAGGGTATCGAACAGGATCTTGCGGCTCAAGCCGCGCCGCGCATCGAGCGTCTCGCCGACCTGGATCAATGCGATGCCGCGCATCGAATCGTCGTACACCGGCTGCAGCAGCGCGGCGATGCGCACCTGTTCGCCGTTGTAGTTGGCGTGGTAGAAGCGCACCAGCGCAGGATAGGCTTCCGAGCGCGGCACATTGGCCGGTACCGCAGGCAGGTCGTCGAAGCCGGACACGGTCTCGCCATGGATGCCGGTGACCTTGTAGTAGATGCGCCCCAGCGTGTCGGTCTCGAAGCTGTCGAGCGCGACGTAGGGCACGTCGGCCACCACCTTGCCGTCCTTGACCGAGACCCGTTCGGCCAGCGCGCGCGTTGACGCCAGCAGCGAACGGTCGTAGGCGACATCGGCCGCGTCGAGCGCGTTGTCGTACACCGACACGGCGTTGAGCGCCACCAGCAGGGCCAGCGGCAGCAGCAGCCAGCGCAGCAGCTGGTTGCGCAGGCTGCCTAACGCTGCGCCGGCGCCGAAGCGCCGCTGCCAGCGGGCGGCCAGCGATTTCACGCGGCCGGGCCGCGCGGCTGCAGCAAATAGCCGATGCCGCGCAAGGTGCTGATCATGGCCGCGTCGGGCAGGGTGCTTTCGAGCTTCTTGCGCACGCGGTGGATGTACAGTTCGATGGCGTCGATGTTGGCGTCATCCTCGAGCGCAAACACCTCGGCGAACAGTTTTTCCTTCGGTACTGCGCGGCCCGGACGCGAGATCAGCGCCTCGAGCACGGCATGCTCGCGCGGGGTCAGCACCAGCGGCTCGGCGCCATGGGTGAACATGCGCGTGACAGTGTCGAAGCGCAGCGCGCCGCACTGGTGGACCGGCGCCTCGTTGCCCTGGCTGCGGCGCAGCAGTGCCTTCACCCGTGCTTCCAGTTCGGCCAGTTCAAACGGCTTGGCCAGATAGTCGTCGGCACCGAGATTGAGGCCCTGCACGCGTTCTTCCAGCCCGCCGCGCGCGGTCAATATCATCACCGGTGTCTTGGCGCGGGCCCCGCCGCGCGCGCGCAGGCGGCGCAGCACGTCGAGCCCGTCCATCTTGGGCAGTGTCAGGTCGAGGATTACCAGCGCGTAGTCCTGGGTGTGCAGCAAGGCGTCGGCGTCGGCGCCCGTGAGCGCGCATTCGACCGTCAGGTTGGCGTCGCGCAGGGCTTTGGAGAGCCAGTGCGACAACTCGAGATGATCTTCAACTAACAGGATACGCATGGTCTTGGTCCGGCCGCAAATGAGAGCAGTGTAAGCCAAACGGTGGCGCCGCCGCAGCGATGCGGCCGAAAAACCACATGAAAGCGAATTGAAAGGATGGCGACCCTATAGTTGGTCCCGGAATCAACACCATAACCATAACCAGCAATTTTGGAGACACCCATGAAGAAATCCCTGCTTTCGCTCGCCGCCCTTGCAACCTTGTCGGCCGGCGGCTTCGCCCATGCCCAATCGAACGTGCAGGTCTACGGCCTGATCGACGCCGGCGTCGACTACACCACCAATTCCAATGCGGCCAAGGATAGCGCCGTGCGCGTCATTTCGGGCGGAAAAAACACCTCGCGCTGGGGCTTTCGCGGCACGGAAGACCTGGGCGGCGGCCTGAAAGCCGTGTTCAACCTCGAAGGCGGCATCCTGATGGACACCGGCAACCTTGACGGCGTGCTGTTCAAGCGCCAGGCCTATGTTGGCCTGGAAGGCGATTATGGCCGCGTCGTGCTGGGCCGTTCGTTCACCACGACCTATGATTTCGTGATCTTGTTCGATCCGCTCGGCTACGCGCCGAACTACTCGTGGGCCACGTCGAGCAACGCGACCGGCCCGTCGAAATACGGCATGACGACCGCGTTCGACAACCTGGTCAAGTATTCAGGCCAGGCGGGCGAATTCAAATACGGCGCTACCATTGGCCTGGGCGAGCAGGCGGGCAACGCCGCCGACAGCCGCAAGTACGCGGTGGGCGGCTCCTGGACCCACTCCGGCCTCGGCTTGATGGCGGCCTACGAACAAATTAACGGCAACACGGTCGTCACCACCGGCAACCGCGACAAGACCACCGCGCTGCACCTGGCGGCCGACTACAAGAACGGCCCATGGCGCCTGACGGCTGGGCTGCGCGACTACAAGCTGGTCGCCGGCAAGGCCGCCACCGCCGACGTCAAGGCCGACACCTACTGGGGCGGCGTGAGCTACCTGATCGCCCCTGCCGTCACGCTGACCGGCGCCGTCTACTACGTCGACGTCAAGAACGTCGCTGCCGGCCAGGACGCCGACCCGGTCATGTACGTTGCGCGCACCCTGTACGCGCTCTCCAAGCGCACCGACCTGTACCTGGCCGGCGCCTACGCCAAGGCCAAGAACGGCAAGCTGGTCGGCCTGTCGCGCGACGATGCCGGCTTCGGCAGCAACCAGGCCGGCATCACGGCCGGCATCCAGCACCGCTTCTAAGCGATTCTGGGATAGGATAGGCTGATGAAAATCATCCTCGCCTGCCTGCTGGCGCTGCCCCTGTGGGCGCTCGGTGCCGAATGCATCGTGCCGTCCAAGCCGGGCGGCGCGATGGACCTGACGTGCAAGCTGGCGCAGAAGGGGCTGGCGATTCCGATGCACCTGTCCTACCTGCCGGGCGGGATCGGCGCGGTGGCCTGGCATTCGATGGTGTCGCAGCGGCGCGCCGAGCCCGATACGCTGGTCGCGTTTTCCGGCGGCTCCCTGCTCAACCTGGCCCAGGGCAAGTTCGGCAAGGCCACCGCGGGCGATGTGCGCTGGGTGGCCGCGCTGGGCGCCGACTACGGCATGATCGCGGTGCGTTCCGATTCGAAGTTCCACACGCTGGCCGAGCTGATGGCCGCGCTCAAGGACGATCCGGCCAAGGTCTTGATCGGCGTCTCGGGCACCATCGGCAGCCAGGACTGGATCAAGATGGCGCTGCTGGCCCAGCGTGCCGGGGCCGACCCGAAAGCGCTGCGATTCGTGGCGCTTGAAGGGGGCGGCGAAGCCTTCACCGCCTTGCACGCGAACTATGTGCAGGTGGTGTCGGGCGACGCCTCGGAAGCGACCTTGTACGCCGCCGGTGGCACGACACGGGTGCTGGCGGTGCTGTCGGAACACCGCTTGCCCGGCGTGCTGGCGCAGGTGCCGACCGCCCGCGAGCAGGGCTACGACGTGGTGTGGCCGATCATCCGCGGCGTGTGGATGGGGCCGCAAGTGGCCGATGCCGACTACCGCCGATGGGTGGCCGCGTTCGACCGCGAGATGGCCTCGCCGCAGTTCGCGCAGCTGCGCGCCAGCTACGGCCTGTATCCATTCGCCTTGACCGGTGACGCGTTGAGCGCGTATATCAAAACCGCAGTAAGCAATTACACAATACAGGCCAGGCAGTTCAAGCTGGTCCGATAACGACAATCAGGAGATACCATGCAGTTCTCGAACACCCTCATGAGCGCGGTGCTGCTCGCCGGCGCGTCGCTGGCCAACGCCCAGGTGCCAGCCGGCTATCCGGCCGACTACCAGAAGATCGTCGACGCTGCCAAGAAAGAAGGCAAGCTGGTGATCTACGGCGCCACTGACAGCAAGGCCACCCAGCCGCTGGTGAAGGACTTCAATGCCCTCTA
This sequence comes from Pseudomonadota bacterium, assembly GCA_040390195.1. Lineage (GTDB taxonomy): Bacteria > Pseudomonadota > Gammaproteobacteria > Burkholderiales > Burkholderiaceae_D > Telluria_A. The sequence goes on from JAZJYV010000004.1 coordinate 18,090, forward strand.
TCCCGGCATTTCGGTCGAATACAACGACATGAATTCGACCGAGGTGTACAACCGCTTCATCTCCGAAGTGGCGGCTGGCGGCAATACCGCTGACGTGATGTGGTCGTCGGCGATGGACCTGCAGATGCGGCTGGCCTCGGACGGCTATGCGCTGCAGTACAAATCGGTCGAAACGGCCAAGATTCCCGGCTGGGCGGTATGGAACGACAGCGCCTATGGCACCACGTTTGAGCCGGCGGCGATCGTCTACAACAAGCGCCTGGTCGAGGCGAAGGAAGTGCCGCAGACGCACGCCGATTTCGCCAAGTTGATCGCGACCGAAAAATACAAGGACAAGGTCACCACCTACGACATCGAGAAATCCGGCGTCGGCTTCATGTTCATGACCCAGGATGCGCGCGAAAATCCGCAATTTGGGGCACTTGAGGCGGCCTTCGGCGCGGCGCGCGTGCGCGTGCAATCGTCCACCGGCACCATGCTCGAACGGATCTCCTCGGGCGAAAACCTGATCGGCTACAACGTGCTCGGTTCCTACGCGCTGGTGCGCGCCAAGACCGATCCGTCGCTCGGCGTGGTGCTGCCCAAGGATTACACCCTGATCCTGTCGCGCGTCCAGTTCATCAACAAGGCCGCCAAGAACGTCAACGCGGCCAAGCTGTGGATGGATTATTTGCTGTCGCACCGCGGCCAGACCATCATCGCCAATGATTCGAAGCTGTTCGCGATTCGCGCCGATGTCAAGGGCGAGACCACGTCGGCCGAGCTGATTCGCCAGATCGGCGAGAAGAACGTCAAGCCGGTACCGGTTCATCCGATCATCTTGCAGTTCCTCGGGCCGGCCAAGCGCATGGCCTTCCTGAAACAATGGAAAGAAACTGCTGGCAAGAAGTAAGCTGCCAGCCCACCGGAAACTGCCATGTCTACCTTTTTCCTGCCCACCGTGCGCCTGAACTGGCCGCGCGGTGTCGTGGTGACGCTTACCTGCATCGCCATTTTCCTGCCGCTGTTCCTGATTTTTTACCAGAGCTTCCTGTCGGCGCCGTTTTTCATGCCCAACAAGACGCTGGGGCTGGAAGCCTACGAATTCATTTTCGAGGACGCCGACTTCTGGCAGGCGTTCAAGAACGGCATGATCCTGGCCACTGGGCTGACCGTCATCGCGGTGCCGCTGGGCGCCATGCTGGCCTTCGTGATGGTCCGCACCGACTTGCCTGGCCGCGGGGCGATCGCGCCGCTGCTGCTGGTGCCGATCTTCGTCTCGCCGATGGTGATGGGCTTCGGCTACGTGGTGTCGATGGGTCCGGTGGGCTTCTACTCGACCTGGGCCAAGCAGCTGCTCGGCTTCATCCCCTGGAATATCTATTCGTTCACCAGCATCGTGGTGATCGCCGGGCTGACCCACGTGCCGCACGTGTACCTGTATGCCTCGTCGGCGCTGAAAAGCCTCGGTTCAGACGTGGAGGAGGCGGCCCGCGTGGCCGGCGCCTCGCCGCTGCAGGTGATGTTGAATGTATCGCTGCCGATGATCATGCCGGCGCTGGCGTATGCCGGCGTGCTGGTGTTCTTTCTCGGTTTCGAAGTGTTCGGCCTGGTGCTGGTGCTGGGCGACCCGGAAGGGCACCTGGTGCTGGCGACTTACCTGTACAAACTGACCAACAAACTGGGTACGCCGTCCTACCACCTGATGGCGGCGGTGGCCGTATGCCTGGTGATGGTGACGATGCCGCTGGTGATGATGCAGCGCTGGCTGCTGAAATCGGCCAACAAGTATGTGTCGATCAAGGGCAAGGGAGCGCGCCAGAAGGCCATGCCGCTGGGCCGTTGGAAGTGGCTGGCGTTTGCGCTGCTGGCCGGTTGGCTGGTGTTTACCATCGTGCTGCCGATCTCGGGCATCGTGCTGCGCTCGTTCGTGCAGTACTGGGGTGAGGGCGTCAAGCTGGCCGATGTGCTGACCTTGCAGCACTTCCGCGACATCATGGAGCAGCCGTCGCTGATGCGCGGCATTCTCAACACGGTGCTGATCGGCGTGATCGGCGGCGGCCTGGCGGTGGCGTGCTACAGCGGCATTGCGCTGGCCATGCACCGCAAACCGGACGGCATCACGCGCCTGCTCGACTACAGCGTGCTGGTTCCGCGCGCCATCCCGGGCTTGCTGGCCGGCCTGTCGTTCCTGTGGGTGTTCCTGTTCGTGCCAAGCTGGCTCGATGGCCTGCTCAAGGGCATGGACAATGGCGTGGCGGCCTGGCTCAGCGCGCACGCCATTCCCATGCTGCGCGAGGTGCGCTCGACCATTTTCGCGCTGTGGCTGGCCTATTCGGTGGTGTGGCTCGCCTACGGCATGCGCCTGATCTCGACCGCGCTGCTGCAGGTGGGGCCGGAGCTGGAGGAGGCGGCGCGCGCGGTCGGCGCCAGCCGCGGCCAGGTCACGCGCGACGTGACGCTGCCATTGATCAAATTCGGCCTGCTGGGCGCGTGGTTGATGGTGTTCCTGATTTTCGAGCGCGAATATTCGACCGGCGTGTACCTGCTCTCGCCGGGCACCGAGGTGATCGGCGCGATGCTCGTGTCGCTATGGGCGGGCGGCTCGACCGACCTGGTGGCGGCGCTGTCGTTCATCAATATCACGCTGGTGGCGATCGGCCTTGGCATTGCGCTGCGCTTCGGCGTCAAGCTCCATAACTAATATAACGAGACATCAACATGAATGAATTATCCGTCAACGACCTGCACCTCGATTACGGCAGCGGCGCCCACACCAATCCGATTTTGAAGGGTGTGTCGATGCACCTGCGGCGCGGTGAAGTGGTGGCCTTGCTGGGGCCGTCGGGCAGCGGCAAGACGACCTTGCTGCGCGCGGTGGCCGGGCTGGAGAGCCCGAAAAGCGGCAGCATCGATATCGGCGAACGGCGCGTGTTCGACGGCAGCAAGGGCCTGGAGATGCCGGCCGAGCAGCGCAACCTGGGGCTGGTATTCCAGTCCTATGCGCTGTGGCCGCACAAGACTGTGTTCGACAACGTGGCCTACGGGCTCAAACTGCGCAAGCTGGGCGGCGCCGAGATCGAGAGCAAGGTCAACGACGTGCTGGCGCAGCTCGGGCTGGGGCATCTGGGGGCGCGCTTTCCCCATCAACTGTCGGGTGGGCAGCAGCAGCGGGTGGCCATTGCGCGCGCGCTGGTCTACAACCCGCCGGTCATCCTGCTCGACGAGCCGTTGTCGAACCTGGACGCCAAGCTGCGCGAGGAGGCGCGCGCCTTCCTGCGTGAGCTGATCGTGCGGCTCGGTTTGTCGGCATTGATGGTGACGCACGACCAGGCCGAGGCGATGGCCATTTCGGACCGGATACTGCTGCTCAACAACGGCAAGATCGAGCAGCAAGGGGCTCCGCAGAGCATGTACGAAACGCCGGATACCTTGTTCACGGCCGAGTTCATGGGGTCGAACAACCGGATTCCGGGGATTGTGCTGGGACGCAGCGGCGATGGCGTGCAGTTGCAAGTCGATGGCGTGACGATGCACGGAACCAAGCGCGGCACGAATACGGGTGACCAGGTGCAGCCGCTGATCCGGGTCGAAGAAGTCAAGGTCAGCGCCACGCGCGTCGACAATGCGCTGGAACTGCCGCTGGTGACGTGCATGTATCTGGGCGACCGTTGGGAATGCCTGTTTTCGCGCGGCGAGATCAAGTTGCGGGCGTATTCGCCGTTTCGTCTGGAGGCGGGGAACTACTGGCTGCACATGCCGGCTGAAAAGCTCTGGGTGTTCTAAAGTACAGCTCGTGAACAGATATTAAATTTGCTTCGTCGTTCCCGCCTTCGCGGGAACGACCAATCTGTTTTTCGGTCTACTTACAAATTGTGCAGTTCCGAATTCATTCGACGGTCAGAACCATTTCACGCGAAGCAGGGTCGCGTTCGCGCACGAAGCGCATCACCGAATCGACGGTGACGGTGTCGATCAACCCTTCCATGCGCCGTTCGAACGGTTGATCGTCGAAGGCGATATTGGCGCGGAACATGCGCGCGCCAAGCCGCGTGAACGCGGGAATATTGACCGTGATCGGCCGGTAGCCGGCCAGCTTCAGCCACGCCTGGGCCTGGTCGCGCCCCGCGATCTGCATGTCGCTGACGCTGGCGGCATAGGTCTCAAGCAGCCAGCCATTCGAATTCTGATAGGTGGTCGCGAACGGATAGGCCAGCATATTGTAGCGTGCCGCGTGCAAGCGCTGCGCCGTCGACGAGGACAGCATCTGCGCGATGCGCGCCTGGCTCTCCGGACCCGGTATCAGAATTCGCGTCTCATAGGCGAACATATCGTCGAGGAAGAAATTGCCCAACCCCTGGTCGAACAGTGCCGACTGCGCGCTGCCGCACTGGTTCAATTCATGCACCACCATCCAGCGGCCCTTGGGATGGTCGCGCCACACGTAGGCCATGTGCGAATAGCGCAAGCCGTACCTGGATAGATCCTGGCCGACGCGCGCGATCAGTGCCAGCTGCGCCCCTGATTCGTCCAGCGCCTGGCGCGTGTTGGCGGCCAGCTGCATCGCCTTGATGAAGGTCGCCACCTCGGTTTTATGCGGTTCGCATGGCGTGCCGGCGCGGGCAGCGCAAAGGCTCAGGCCGAGCACCATCAGCAGTACCACTTGCTTCATGGCCGCCCGGCGCGCGAGTGGTGCAGCAAGGCCTTGCCCATTTCGTTGGGAATGAAGGCAATCACCTGTCCCGCAGCGACCAGCACAAAGCCGGTCGACAGCGCCACCACGCTGATGGCGCTGCCCGCCAAATTTGATGCGCCGCGCGCAGCACGACCGCTCAGACGCACTGCCGCGCGCCCCGCGTTCGAAGCGCCGGCCAGCACCAGCAGGCTGGCGTCGCCCGCCGTTTCCACGCTTTCCACCAGCACCGTGCCGGAGGCGGCCACCGCTGACAGCGAACCGTAGACCACCAGGGCGCTGCCCTCGGCCACCAGTTCGGAGGCGTTCGACAGCTCCGAGCTGCCTTGCTGTTCTGCGGCCTGGGCGGCGCAGACGGCGCAGGCCAGGAGTAGGGCGCACAGGGGTTTCATGGGGCTGCCTCGCGAAGTCCGCCGGGAGTGGCAGCGCCATCATCGGGCGTTTGAACTTGTCGTTCAATAAAAATCTGCGCGGTAGCATGCCAGGCTACGTCAGGTATTGGTATCCGCTACCGGCAATTAGACACCACTGTGCATTGTCTGGCTCTGCAATGTCCTGTATTTTATGTACCTTACCATCACGAGGTCAGCAAGCATGAGCCAAGCCAGTCAGTTTCTGTTGTTGAAGCAGCGCCGTTTCGCGCCGTTCTTCTGGACGCAGTTCCTGGGCGCCTTCAACGACAATGTGTTCAAGACCGCGCTGATCGTGATTTTGACCTTCGATGCGCTGAACTGGACCACTCTCTCGCCGGCGCTGCTGATCACGGCCATTCCCGGCCTGTTCATCCTGCCGTTCGTCGTGTTTTCCGCGATTGCCGGCCAGATCGCCGACAAGGTCGAGAAGTCGCGTCTGGCGCGCTGGGTCAAAATGCTGGAGATCGCCATCATGCTGGTCGCTTCGATTGGGTGGATGACGCACGCATTGTGGCTGCTGATCCTGTCGGTGGTGGGCATGGGCGTGCACTCGACCTTGTTCGGTCCCGTCAAATACGCCTACCTTCCGCAAAACCTGGAACAGGATGAGCTGGTTGGCGGGAACGGCTTGATCGAGATGGGCACCTTCGTCGGCATCCTGCTTGGCGAAATCCTGGGCACGCTGCTGGTGCGCCGCGAGCCCTGGGGCATCGAACTGGTGGCGGCGACAACGGTGGCGGTGGCGGTGCTGGGGCTGGTCACGAGCTGGCGCATTCCGCTGTCGCCGGCGCCGGAGCCTGCGCTGAAAATCAACTGGAACCCGATCACCGAATCGGTGCGCAACCTGTCGTTCTCGCGCCAGAACCGCACGGTGTTCCTGTCGATGCTGGGCAATTCCTGGTTCTGGTTTTACGGCGCGATGATGCTCTCGCAGTTTCCCGTCTTCGCCAAGGACTACCTGCACGGCGACCATGAGGTGCTGGTGCTGCTGTTGGCGGTGTTCTCGATCGGAATCGGCGCCGGCTCGCTGCTGTGCGAGCGCCTGTCCGGGCACAAGGTTGAAATCGGGCTGGTGCCGTTCGGCTCGATCGGGTTGTCGGTGTTTGGCATGGACTTGTATTTCGCCAGCCTTGGTTACGGCGGCAGCACGCTGGTGGGCGCGGCAGGCATCTTCGCCCAGCCGGGCAGCCTGCGCATCCTGGCCGACATCAGCCTGCTGGGGGTATTCGGTGGATTTTTTATCGTACCGCTGTTTGCGCTGATCCAGACGCGCTGCGATCCGAAGCATGTGTCACGCACGATTGCCGGCACCAACATCCTCAATTCGCTGTTCATGGTGGCGGCCTCGCTGCTGGCGATGGTGCTGTTGATGCTCGGCTTTACGATTCCTCAACTGTTCCTGATCACGGCGATCCTGAACGCGGTGGTGGCGCTGTACATCTTCTCGCTGGTGCCGGAGTTCCTGATGCGCTTCCTGGCCTGGATGCTGATCCATACCATCCACCGCGTGCACAATGTGGACACCGACCGGATTCCCGACGAGGGTCCGGCTATCCTTGTATGCAACCATGTGAGCTATGTTGACGCAATCGTGATCGGAGCGGCCAGCCCGCGCCCGATCCGCTTCGTGATGGACCACAAGATCTTCAAGACGCCTTTGCTGGGCTGGATCTTCCGTACTGCCAGGGCGATTCCGATCGCACCGGCCAAGGAAGACCCGTGGCTGATGGAGAAAGCCTACGTCGACATTGCGCAGGCGCTGCACGAAGGCGACCTGGTGTGCATTTTCCCGGAGGGGAAGCTGACGACGACGGGCGAGATCAACCAGTTCCGCGGCGGCGTCACAAAGATACTCGAGCGCAGCAAAGTGCCTGTGATTCCGATGGCGCTGCGCGGCCTGTGGGGCAGCCTGCTCACGCGCGATCCGGGCAACTTGTTCGAGCGGCCGTTCCGGCGCGGCATTCGCTCGCGCCTGGCACTGGCGGTAGGCATGCCCGTGGCGCCGCAGCAGGCCACACCGGAGTTCCTGCAACAACAGGTGACGGTGCTGCGCGGCGACTGGAAATGAAGCGATGAGGATTCGTGCTTACCTGGCGCTGATGGTGGCGGCAATTTTGGTACCGGTGATTTTGTTCGCTGCCACTTCGCTGAACATGCTGCTGCGCGCCGAGCGCGAGTCGGCATTGAGGGGCGTGCGCGAGACGGCGCGCATCGCGCTGGTGAGCCTTGATCGCGAGTTGAGCAACACCACCAGTTCCGTGCGCATGCTGGCGACCTCGCATTTCCTGCAGATGGGTGAGCTGGGCGGCTTCTACGGCAAGGCCAAGTTTGCCGACAAGCTCAATAGCGGCTGGACCATGCTGCTCGACGAAGATGGCAAGCAGCTGATCAACACCACGGTGCCGTATGGCGCGCCGCTGCCGCCGCTGGGCGACGACGCGCGCGTGGCGCGGGTGCAGCGCGCACTGAAGGAAGGCGAGCCGCAGGTATCGAACCTGGTGCGCGGCGAGCAGACGGCAGCGCTGCATGTGATGGTGGACGTGCCGGTGACCACGCCGACAGGGCGCCGCTACGTGATTTCCCAGGGCTTCGATGTCGCGCATTTCGCCGAAGTGCTGAACCATGTGAACCTGCCGCCGACGTGGCTGGCGGGCGTATTCGACCGCAATGGCATCATGATCGCCCAGACCAGCAGCCACGCCCAGGCGGGCACGCCGCGAGCCGATCTGCGCGAAGCGATTCGAGGTGGTGCGGTGGGCGTCATCCGAAACGTCAACGACGGTGATTTGCGGCTCTTTTCGGTACTGGAGCGTTCGACCATGTCGGGATGGACAGTGGCCATTGGCGTGCCGGAAGCGGAGATCGAAGCGGCGGCGCGGCGCGCGCTTAAAGTGGCGATTTTCGGATTGATCGCGGCGATTGGTTGCGCGACGGCCGCGGCGGTGTTTTTCGGGCGCAGGCTGTCGCTGTCGATTGGTATCGCGGCACGCTCGGCGCGTGCGCTCGAGCACAGCGAGCCGGTCGCTTCGGCGCTCGCTTCGGGCGTGTTCGAAGTCGACGAACTGCAGGCGGCAATTGTCGCTGCAGCGCTGGTGATCTGTGACGAGAAGCAGTCGCGCCTGTTGGCCGAGAGCGAGCGCGAGCTGCTGTACGCGAGCGAGCACTCGGCGCGCACCATGGCCGAACGGCAGAATCGCGCGAAAGACGAATTCCTTGCCATGCTGGGCCACGAGCTGCGCAATCCGCTGTCGGCCATTATGAATGCCACCAGCGTGATGGGGCAGGCGGCGATACCGGCAGAGGCGAGCGAGGGCGCGCGCCAAATCATTGCGCGCCAGAGCCAGCACCTGGCGCGCATCGTCGACGACCTGCTCGATGTGAGCCGTGTCCATTCCGGGAAAATCCTGCTGGACCGGCGCGCACTGCGTCTCGACATGCTGGTGCAGACCCACTGTGCGGCCTTGAAGGGGACGCAGCGCGCAGCGCAGCACCACATTGGCATCGAGTCGGAACCGGCTTGGGTGGAAGCCGATCCCACGCGACTCGAACAGATTCTCTCGAACCTGGTCGACAATGCGCTTAAGTACACGCCCGCTGGCGGCAGCATTGATATCCAGGTGGGCATGGACGGGGCCCAAGTGGTACTGGCTGTGCGCGACACGGGCATCGGCATCGGCCCGGAGTTGATGCCGTATGTGTTCGACTTGTTCGTGCAGGGCACGCGTACGCTGGACCGCACCCAGGGCGGGCTGGGCGTGGGCCTGGCGCTGGTGTGGCAGCTGGCGGCCATGCATGGCGGTCGCGTATCGGCGCGCAGCGAGGGGGAGGGGCGCGGTAGCGTGTTCGAGATGCGGCTGCCGGCTGTGGCGCCTGGCAGCGAGGTGGCGCCGATAGCGGCTCCGTTGTCGTCGCGTCACAGCGTGCTTCTAATTGAGGACAACGAGGATGGCCGCGAGATGATGGCAATGATGCTCGAGGCGCAGCACTACCGGGTCGCGACGGCGATCGACGGGCTCGATGGATTGCGCAAGGCGGCCGAGTTGCAACCCGATATTGCGCTGGTTGACATCGGCCTGCCGGGTATTGATGGCTACGAGGTGGCGCGGCGGCTGCGCGCCGATCCGCGCACTTGCGAGCTGCGCCTGGTTGCCTTGACCGGCTACGGTCAGGAGAGCGATCAGCAGCGCGCGCTGGACGCGGGTTTTGACGCGCATCTGGTGAAACCGGTGGCGCTGGAGCGCTTGCTGGAGGTGCTTGAAGCGCCGCTGACAGCACGGGTTTGATCTTGGATAGGCGGCACGCATTTTATGTGCCATGAATCGCGAACGCTCTGATATAATTCGCAACTCGTCGGGGCGTAGCGCAGCCTGGTAGCGTACTTGCATGGGGTGCAAGGGGTCGGAAGTTCGAATCTTCTCGCCCCGACCAATGAAATCAAGGGCTTACGTCCGAAGCTGTACAAAAACCCACCACTGTATATTACAGACTCCTGTAATACGCTCTGGTGGGTTTTCCTTTTCAGGTGATCAGGCCCAAATCGTGCGACAGCCCGATCTTGATCAGCTCCACCAGGTTGGCGTCGTTCGTCACATGGGCCATGGCTTCACGAACGATGTCGTTGTGCAGCCCGTCGTACTGGTTGGCGATGGCAACGTAGGCAGCCAGGTTCGTCTTGTTGGCCAGCAGGTCGCTGGCGTAGGCCTCGCCAGCGACCGCGTCGAAGAACGCCGCGAACAGGTCGCCGCGCGTGATCAGCCCAGTGTCCAGCACGCCGGCCCAGAAGGCCTGGCCACCCGAGTCGGCCGCGCGCCCCAGCACCGTGTGGTAAACATCGGCCACGAAGGCGACATTTCCCTCGGCGGCGTGCAGTGCGGCGCCCTCGGCGCTAGCCAGCAGCACGTCGGCCAGGCCCGCGCGCGTCATGGCGCCAGCCTTGATCAGGCTGGCCCACCAGTCCATGCCCGCCACGTCCGGCGCACGGCCCAGGACCGTGGCGTATTCGGTGGCCACCAGCTGGCGCTCGGCTGACCAGGTGAAGTCCATGCCGCCCACCTTGTCGATGGTGTAGAAGCTGACAAGGTCATGCGACGGATTCAAGGGAGAGAGCTGGTCGAAGCTGAGCGTGCCATAGCCATTGTCGCCCCAGAACTGCGTCCACTGATTGCGCACGACGTCATAACGAGCAAGGGCATTCACGCCGGTCAGCTCGACAGCATGCAACCCGGCGATCTCGCCGTCACCCTGGTTTACCTGTTCGCCCAATGGCCCGGTCTCGTAGAAAAAGAAGGGATGCACCTTGAAAACCATGATGACCGGCTTGCCCTGGGAGAGCATAGTGCGCAAGTCGGACTGCACGGCATTCCCATTCTGGTAAATATTCCCTTCACTGTATGCCTCAACGTGCAGCACGGCACCAGGTGGGGCGGGCTCGGTCAGCTTGGTCACGTCATACGGCCATTCCGATTCTAGGCCGATACCGACGTCGCGAGCCACTTGCATAGCCACGATCGGTATCGAGCCGTAATCGATATTTGGCGTGCCCTGTGCAATCAGCGTTTGCTGGTATAGGCCAAGAGTCGAAAGTGGGGCGACTGCATGGCCGGCCTGGCGCATGATTGTGTCGATGGTGTCACAGATGGCGAACGACATGCAGGCGCCAAGGGATTGCTGATCGCGGATCGGGCCATCGAAGCGCGACAGGTCGTAAGTGGTGGCCAGCACGCTCACGCCACGCCCTTGATCTTCTCGACCGTGCGCAGGCCGCCAAGTCCCAGCATGCCCATTAGGATCGTGCTCATTTCAGTGAAGTCGAGCACCGGCAGCGCTACAGGGTGGCCGGCGGCGGCGAATCCGAACGCGAGCAGCGGCGCCAGGATGAACTTGAATGCGAACGCCGCGCCGCAGGTCCAGCCGATGAACGGACGCCAGCCGGCCACGAACAGCGAGCTGCTGGCAGCCTCGACCTTGTTGGTCTCCATCTGACCTGTGGCCATCTTCAGGTCGGCATCGAGCTGGGCCAATTCGCCCGATTGCGCCAGCGCCATTACCTTCAGTTTGGCGTCTGCCGCAGCGGCCGGGTCGGGGAAAAGTTTATCCATCAGGCTGCCGAGCAGCGGGATCAGGGCGGCAAGCATTACTGAACCCCCATGCCGCTGAGTTTGATATATGCCACGACCAGCACAACCATCGTGACTGCCCCTGCTGCCATACCTGCCAAGAACGTCCACATACTATTTCTCCTTTTTCATGAAGGCCTCGAACAGCAGACCGATTTCGCGGGAAATGACCCACCCGACAGCTCCGCCGCCCACCACCAGGCCGGCGATGAAGCACCACAGCATGTCGAGGGCGTCGAACATCACTGCACTTGGTCGAAGCGGGTCAGGTTGCGGCCACGGATTACGCCCAGCAGCTTCTCGGCGTATTCCGGATCGGTGGCGTAGCCAGCCACGGCCACCGCGCGCACCCAGCCCTCGCCTGTGGTCTCGTCGAAACACTTCGTATAGCGCTTGTTCGCGCGGAAGAAGGCGGCCCGGTCGGTCAGGCAGGCCAGCCAGTCGGGATAGGCGCGCCACTGTGCGGTCACCATAAGGCGCTTGCCATTGACGAACTCGGCCGTCTCCATGGCAAGCGTCGCCCCCTTCCACGCGCGGTCAGCCTTGACGCCGAATAGGTTGAAAGCGCGCTGGGCCAGCTTCGAGGCCCCCCATGCAGACTCGAGTGCTGCCTGGGCCAGGGTGAAGCTGGCGGGGATGCCGCTGGCACGCTGGCAGGCCTGCGCGGCTGGCACCAGCTGGTCGAGGAAGTCGGACGGGCTCATTTATGCCATCCGGCGCTGACCAGGGCGAGCCAAAACAGGCCACACAGCGCAGCTGCCGCCAAACCCTTGAGCGTCCATTTGCCGAATTCGGCGAACGCGTCGTCAAGCCATTCGCGGATCGCTTCCTTCATTGCTTCTTTTTGTTGTTGCGGATCAATTGGCATGCTCTCTCCTGTTTGGCATGAAAAAGCCCGCTCGAGGCGGGCTGGTGGTGGGAACTTGTTGGGAGGCTTCATTTCAGCTGGGCCGGCACCGGAGTGGATAGCAGACCGCCAATCTGCCCTCCCACCATTCCGGCGTTGTTCGACAGAAGCATGTTGCGGTTGTTGATCTGCCGCACCAGTTCCTCCAGCCCGTCCAAGGTTTGAGTGCCGTTCGAGCCCTTGGCCAGCAACATGCTGCCCATCTGGTCGCGCACCGACTGCGGCGTGGCCACGCGGTTCCACACGTTTTTTGCGGACCCGAGCGCCGAGAGCAGGTTACCGGTTTTGGCCGCAGCAAACCCGCCTCCGGCTTCGCCCAGTGCCGACATATCCAAATCGCCCATGCCGGCGGCGCGCGCTGCTGTTTGCGAGCCGGTACCAACGCTTTGCAGGCGCTTGAGCTGGGCTTCCTTGGCAACGCTCGAGGCGAACTCGCGGTAGGACCGCTGGTCCCCAAAAATCGCCTTCAGCTTCTCTTGGGTGGCCGGTTCCTTCCACATGTTCATGACGTTGGTCTGGCCGCCCTGCGTGCCGAGCTTCGCGCGCAGGCCCTCGAAGGCACCGATCCGAAATGCCTGCTGCTCGTTGCTCGACATGCCCTGCATGGTATTCAGGATGCTCGTCTCGTCGCGATTGATGGCGAGCTTGCCAGCGTTCGCAGCATCGATCAGTGCGGACGGTGCCGAGAATGCATCGCGAGCATTGCGGTAGAGCGATTGGCCGGTCTGCGCATTGGTCGTGGCGGCGTCCAATTCGCCGACCAAGCGGTTCTTGAGCGACTGATAGGCGTGCCCGAGCGGCGTCAAACTGCCGTCGGCATTCATCGCCTTTCGACTCGACAGCACCTGGTCGATGCCCTGCTTGACATGGTCCAGGTCACTCATCTGCCATTTGCCAGGCTGCGCTGGGTCAAGCGTGAACGGAATCTGGCGCGCAGTCGCGATCTCGCGCCCGAGTTTGGTGGCGCCCAGTTCCTCGGCGGCCGCCACGATGTCGGTCAGCTTCTGGGTCGGCTGGATGCTGGTCTGTCGCAGCTGAGCGTACAAGGGCGACGAGTCGGTTTCGCGACGCGTGATCAGCGATTCAACCGTCGTTGGCAGGCGTTGGCCCTGCGTGCCCAAGGCATCATCGGCCGCCGTGCGCATACGATCGCCCACGCCGGCAGTGCGCTGGCGCAGCAGGTTGTATGCGGCGTCCTTGGTACGGCCGGGCAGGGTGGCCAAGGTGTCGAGCAGCTGATTCGTGTTGCGGCCACCGGCGTCGGCCAGCGTTGCCTCGTCTCCCAACTTGGCCATGCGAGCCTGCGCCTGGGTCAGCGGATTCGTGTAGCCGCCCGTAGCCAAGGCGCCGCGGGCGTCCCGCGCCAGTGCTTCTGCCAGCTTTTGCTTCGCGTATTCGGCGGCGCTGGTTTTTGACAGGCGCTGCATTGCATTGCTGCCGACTGCGCCAATCGCAGCCCCCACGGGCGTGGCTGCGCCACTCAACGCCGCGCCGCTGGCGGCACCCATCGCCCCATCCTCCAGCATGCCACCGAAGCTGTCGGCAGTCGAACGGGTGGCGCCAGTCACGCCCCCGTAAATGGCTCCAACCTTGGCCGCCTGCACCGCCCGTGGAAGCACGCCGGCGATTCGCGCGGTATTGGCAGCGCGCAGGGCATTCGGCAGTAGACCGCCGACAGGAAGGGTCGCGACGATCCCGCCGCCCACCTCGCCAGTGCCGTTCATCATCGGACTGGCAGCCTTGTACGGCGCATTTTCCGCATCCAAGTTGGCGCGCCCCATATCGGCGTCATCGACCAGCCACTTGCCAGCGCGGCCGAGCAGGGAAGCGGGCTTCTGTCCAGTGGTCAGCCCAGACAGAGTTGGCTGTGAGCCAGAAGTCATTTCATCCAGGGACCCGAGGCCCTTGCCCGCCAGTCGCTGCAGGCCAAGGATTGTGCTACCGAAGCCCTTGCCGGCGCCCGCAGCCAGGCCGGCGACTCCATCGATGAAGCTATTCCCGTCAGCTGCGGGTACCGGCGCCGATGCCTGATATTTCTCCCACGGCTTGGCACCATCGACTGGTGCCGCGCTTTGGTACTGCTCCCATGGACCTGGCATTACAGTTTCTCCCAATTGTTCGGGTCAGCCGGGTTTCCGCCTTTAAAACGGTACCCACTGTCTACCTGTCCCTTAATTGCCGATTTTTTCAATGGCTGGGTGCTTGGCGCAACGCCCAACTTCGCGGCGCCGGGCCCTGATTGCAGGGCCATCCCCTGAATGGCCGTTGCACGGTTGGCCGCTTTTTGTGCCATCGTGCCCGGGCTGTCACCACGCTGCGGAAAATATTGCTTTTGAGCCGATTCGAACTCGCTCGGGCTGATAGATGCCCCGGATTCCTGCCGCAAAACCGCATTTACGAAATCGCGCTGCGACTGCTCGAGGCGCTGCTGGCTCTCGCTGGCCTTGTAATTTCCGACGGTTCCCAGCGCACTACCGAATACCGGCGCCGACTCCAACGCCCCCTTGAGCGCCGACGGGTAGTTCGTACCATCGGCATTCAACTGGGACATGATCTGGTTGGCCTTGTCCATGCGCGAGGCGAACAGAGATGCCTTGCCCTGGGATTCGGTGAGCGGCTTGGGCGCGGCGGCCAGTAGCTTGCCGTCGGCGCCATAGACCGGACGTGCGACGATCTGCTCGCCGGCGCCGATCTTCTTCGGCAGCGCCATCCAGTTGCCATCGGCGTCCTGCTTGTACTCCGGGGCCTGCCCAGCCTCGAGCGCGCGCGCATTCGTCATGTCCTGCCCACGCCGGGTCAGCAGATTGCTGGCAAGCGAGTCCGGCGACTGGGTGTTGTCGTAGCTGGCCGCCTGTTCGCCGGTGTACTGGTCAAGACCGAGGGTCTTTCCACCGATATTATGGAAGCCCAGCTTCTCAGCCGCACCGTAGCCGCCCTGGATCGGGCGCACGACGCCGCCCTTGGACATCTGCACCAGCATGGGCTTCCCATCCGGCCCCTTGACCAGGCGCGGCTCGGTGGCAAATTCATCCTTGAACTTAAGCGCTGCCGCTTCCTGTGCATCAGCCTCGGCGTGGAAGCCTTTTTCGCGCAGCCGGGCAGCTTGTGCCATGCGCGCGCCGTACGGGTCGCCAGAGGTCTGCTGGGTACCTTGCTGGGCCTGCTGCGCTTGCGCCTGAGCTAGCAGCGCTGCATTTGCCAGAGTCGGGCCGCCCTGCATCCCGCTCATGTCGGGCATGGTTGGCGTACCTGGTGCTGCGCTTGTGCGATCGTTCTTGTAGAAGTCGCGCAGCTGGTCCTGCTGCTCGCGGGAGCGCTGGTGATCCTGCAGACCACCCTGTGCCTCCTGGATCTGCAGGCCGCGCAGCATCGCCATCTGACGTAGCTGGTCCTCGTCCTGCTTGCGCTTGCGCGCTGCGTCGGACGCGCCCATGTAGGCTTGCAGTCCACCACCCGCGATCTGGCCGAAGCTGTGCGGCATGAGAGAGGGGCCGGACTGCTGCAGCATTTGCGAGGCGGCCGCGAGCAGACCCTGGTACTGGTCGTCGCCCATGCCACTGAATTGATCGAGAAGTCCCATTTTTTTCTCCTTAATGAACCGCAGGCACGCCGAAGTTCATCCAGCTCGTATCCTGAAGCGCACCGGTATTGATCGGCTGTTGCGCGTAGGGCAGCGTATAGTTCTGGCCAACCGTATTTGGCTGAACTCCGTTATAGGCACCGCCCAGCAGGCCGCCGAACTGTCCGGCCAGGCCAGCACCAGCCAGTGCGCCGCCCAGCATGTTCCCACCGGCATTCGAATAGAGCGGCTGGTTGGTTGTACTGCCGTTCGCGCCCAGGTACGGGGCCAACAGGGCATTGGTCTGGCCAGCACGGTTCAGCGCGTAATTGTCCTGTGCGGTGCCGGCGGCCACCTGGCCAGACAAAATGCCACCCAGCGCGCCAATACCGGCTTGTTGATTGCTGCTGTTGAGCGCATTCGTGTTGCCCAGCTGACTGGCATTGAATTGGTTGTTCTGCTGCTGAAGCCCGGCATTTCCTACGCTGGCGCCTTGCTGCTGTGTGGCGTTGAATTTCGATGCGTCGGTGCCCACCTGCTGGTTCGCCAGATTCGCCTGTTGGTTCAGTCCGGCATTTCCTGCATTCACTCCCAGCAGCCCGTTGTAGTTCGTGCTGTTCGCCTGCTGCGTCAGGCCAGCGTTCGTCGTGCCCTGAGCGAGGTTGGCGCCCTGGTTCGACAGCGCCGCCTGCTGCGCGTATCCGGCTGTGGCGTTGTTCGCGCCCTGCTGGTTGCTGGCGTTCGTCAGCGCGCCCGACAGCAGGCCGCCGTAGTTGGTGCTGGAGGCTTGGTTCGTGCTGGCCTGATTGGCCAGGCCGGCCTGCTGCTGCATGCTGGCGTTCTGGCCGGCCACGCCATACTGCTGGCTGCTCAGGCCCTGGGTGGCTGCCAACCCACGGTCTTGCCCCTGGTTGAACGCGGTAGCCTGCGCGCCAGTCGTGTTCGCGCTGTTGGCCAGGCCCAGTTGTAGGTTGGCGTTCGTGGCCGCCTTGGTGTAATCGCCGATCGCGTTGCCCTCGGCAATGCCCTGGCGCGAGCCACCGTAGCCGCCCGACAGCAGCGCGTTCGAGCGGATGCCTGGCAGCACCTGGCGCTGCAGTGTATCCGTCAGGTTCGTCAGGTTCTGGTTGTAACTCGCGTTGGTCTGATCGACCCCACTCTGCAGCGACTTGGTCAGGTACGGATTTGCGCCGGCGTCGCCATTGATGAACTTGTCATAGGCGCCCGTCAGGTTAATGCCGTTCTGGGCCGGTGCATTCACTTGGGCGGCGCCCATCTGCGCGCCCTGCATGCCCTGCGGCTGGCTCACTGTGGCGGCACCGACCTGCTGGCCGCTCACCTGCTGGGGCGCGCCGACCTGGGCGGCCTGCATGGCGTCCGGCGCGTTATACGATGCCCCCGTGTTCCACAGCGGCGTGGCGCCATAGCTCTGGATCGGGTTGGCACCGTTCGACACCGGGGCCTGCAACTGGCTGGTTGCCAATGTCGCGGCGGTGCCGCGCATGCGCTCCAGATCGGTCGGAGCGAGGTTTTGCATGTAAGCCTGGGCCGCGTTGCCATACGCTGCACTGCCGGCCAGCTGCGGGGCCTGGCCGAGTAGGCGATTCTGCGCCAGCAGGCCAGGATTTCCGGGCGTGCCATCTCCAAATAACATGGCGCGAACGGCCGGGTCCATTGTTTGCTGGTTCGTGGTAGTTGCCGTGCCAGACTGCTGCGAGCCGCCGCCCAACAGCCCTCCAACAGCGCCGCCGATGGCTCCGCCGACAGGTCCGCCTAGCAGCCCGCCCGCGATTGGCGCCAGCGCGCCGAGAAGTCCGCTCAATCCGCCCATGTGGTTCTCCCTTTGAAGACGTAAAAAAACCCGCTCGAGGCGGGTTCATGTTTGATAGTTGGCGCGTTCATGGCAGCGCCTTGATCAGGGTCCAGGCGCCGCCGCTGTAGGCGTACAGTCCCTTGCCGCCGCCCGGATTCCACAGCACGCCATCAGCGACGTGCAGATCGACCTCGCGCGGTTTGACAGGCGCCACGGTGAGCACATCGAGGTGGCCGACTGCCAGCGCCGCCAGCGCGCCGCCGATCTTGGTTAGTTCCTCGCGTAGGAAGGTTTGCAGCATGGCCGGATCGGCGGGCGGATCGCCCTGCTGGTAGCGCGCACTGCTGTTGTTCGGCGTTCTCAAAATTCACCCCCGTCTTCGATGAAAAGGTCGTACGAGTCCAGCCGCCACTGGTAGGCGGTGCCGCTGCCGATCCAGACCGCGATGTAGCGGCCGGCCACGAAGCAGTCGGCCTTCAAGTCGCCGATGGTGTAGGTCATCGTGGTGTAGGTCGGGTCAGCGTATGGATCCGGCGCGCTGCCGACCTTGATGGTCACCGTGCTACCCACGTTTCCGGTGAGGCGCGGCCAGATGCTCGTGACCAGCTTAATGCGCTCGGGCTGATCGAACGACAGGCCGCGCCGCTCCATGTAGGCCACGGGCGCCACGCCGTCGAAGCTGGCAGAGGCGTCGAGCATGAACAGCTTCACGTCGGCGCTGCCCATCATCACGCGGGCCACGTCAGGCGTGAAGTCAGGGCCGTTGTAGGCCGTTAGGTCGCTGTCCACCGGGTCGCTGTCGGCGTCGTAGGTGCCGCCCAGGGTGTTGTCCACTGGGCCGTAGGCCATGTGGTTCACGTTCGGCAGTGTGCGGAAGCTGACCGTCTTATCCACAACGTTGTAGACCAACGCCTTGTTGCAGCTGGTCGCCCCGATACTTGGGTAGTTCACGAAGATCTCATTTAGGAACGGATTCTTCGAGCAGTGCACCAGGCCCTTGCTAGCCACGTCGATGTCCTGGAAGAAGAAGCGGCGCGCGCGCTTGTCCAACACCGAAGTGGCCGTGTAGCCATCGTGGATGACGATATCCGAGCCGGTCACGACGAAGTGGAAGGCGTCGAATTCGACCGCGCAGCCGAGGTTCATGATGCCGGACATGCCGAAAACCTTGCGGCTGTTCATGATGAAGGCGCCGCCTACATAGTCTTCTGCGTAGGTGCTCGACTCCTTGTAGACGATGAAGCTATTCTTCAGGCCCAGCCCGTCGATGATCGGGCCCTGGTCGTCGCCCACGTCGAACTCGCCCGCGTCCTTGGTCGCGTCGGTCACATCCCAACTCGATGGCAGCGAGCCCGGGTCAGCCGGGTGCGACCAGCGCATGCGGTGCGGGAAGCTGGTGCCGGCCGCCGTGACGTTCAGCGCGATCATGAAATTCTTGTATTGGCGCAGCGCCTTGCAGTAGACGCCGGCTGGCCATGCCGTCAAGTCCACGAATTTGTGCGTCAGGTTCTGGTCCCAGTACATCGGGATCTTGCTGGTGTCGCCCACGTTCAGTACCGGCACGCCGAAGAACACGAAGCCCGACCACTGGTTCACGACTCCGGCGCGCGCGGTCACATGCGTGATGTCGGTATGTGTGGTCACGCCGCCGGTGTTGGTGACCACGAACTGCTTTGTGGCGGTCGCGTACATCCAGTAGCGGGCGCCGGCCACGTTGCATGGCATCAGGTACTGCGGCGCATAGGCTGGCGAGTTGTACACCTGGCCGTGGCCGTAGAACTGCTGCGCGTAGCCGTCGAGGAAGCGGACATTGCTGGCGTCAGTCCATGCGCCGGGCGGCAGCTCGTGCACGCTCAGGTCTTTGATGACCCCCAGTGCACCGCAGTCCTTTATTGTGACCTTGGACATTATGCTTTGCCAGAAATACGCACTTCGCCGCGCGCGCCGTTACCGCCGCTTCCAGTTCCACCACCGCCACCGCCGCCGCCTGGGATGCCACCGTTCCCGCCAGTGGTAGACCCGCAGCCGCCACCGCTACCGCATACGGCGTCGGAGGTAGCGGCCGCCCCATCGGCTCCAGCACCAGCAACATTGGCAGCACCCCCGCCACCCGGCGTATAAACGCCGCTTGTTCCGCCGGCATCCGGCGTTGCATTGGATAAACCACCACCCGCCCCAGCGCCAAAAATGGAACTACCTCCCTTGCCTCCTGTTCCTGCCGAAAATTTGTAGCCGCCGCTTCCGCCGCCATAGACCGCGCAGGCACCTTGCTGATTTCCGTTTGAACCACCAGCTCCGGAAATATCAGTTGTGCTTCCTCCTAAAGTGCTTGAACTTAGTAGGCCACCGCCACCACCAGATTGCGTAATGCCTGCCTGAGCACCGAGCACAATCACCAGCGTTCCGATTGATGAATTTCCGCCAGCGGTTGTATTTGCAACTCCAGTGGCCGCTCCAGCTCCGCCAGCGCCTACTGTGATGGTCGTAGATGCGGCGAGTGCCGAAGCGATGATAGTTAATTGAAGTCGCCCCCCAGCTCCGCCGCCCTTGCCATCGCCGCTACCGCCGCCGCCCGCTGAAATGATATCGGCGTCAAAGGTAGCGTATCCAGGGGGCTTTATGAAAGCCGACGTAGAAGTAAATTTCCGATAAAAACCAGTGACAACTACGGAATAAAATGCCGTTCCATCGCAGAAAATACGACGCGTCTCTCCCGGATACATCACGAAACTTGCGAGCCCGTCGATCAGTTCCGCGCCATTTGGGTCAAGTGTGATATCGCCCGTGCCGCTATTTCGCAGCTCGCACCACCAGCCATCAGCCAGAGTCGCGGCCGCAGTAAATGTCTGCGTGAACGTACCCGAGGTAATGTCGATGAATTTACCGCTGTCGGCCGCAACCAGAATGGCGTTTGCAGTCCGGCCATACCGGAATAGCGCAAGTGGGCTCCAGTCTGCCGTTGTGCCATTCGACTTGAGGAACTGACCAGCTTTTCCCGCCTGACCGGGAAGCACTGCGCTGGTAGCCACCGCGTTCACGAAGTCCAGCGTGGCAAAGGCAGTGCCGCTAGCTCCAAAGGCCGCCGTGACCCCGTACGTAGTTGCAGGAAAGGTATGCGGTCCGGTCCAGGTCTGGCCAGCGATCAAGCCGCGATCCGTGACCGTGTTCAGCTCCGTGTGCGTGCGCACCATGGGGCCCGTCAGGTTGGGAATTGTGTTGCGGATCACAGCCTTGATCAGCCGCAGGTGATCGTCCATCTGCGATTTCGGGTCGCTGCCTGGCGGGTTCGTGACCACCAGGTCGCTGGTGTAGGTGCCGGTTTCGAGTGCCATGGTCTAGCTCCGTACGTCCGTGCGAACGCGCATCAAGCCGCCCGCGTGCCAATCGATGAGGTTGACGCCGGCAATGGCGTCCTGAAATTTCGCTTCCCAGTTGGCCTTGGCGGCCACGTCCTTGGCGTAGTCCGAGCCCTCGACCAGGGCGCCGAACAGATAAACGTTCGGCCATTTCGTCAGCAGCGAGTTGGTCGGCGCGGCGTCGCTCAGCGGCGTTACCGAGGCGCGATAGGTGGCGGCCACCGAGTACACTGCGTCCGGTACCGGCCCGAAGTAGATCGTGTCGCCGATGGTCGTATAGGCGCGCGGCGCGCCACTGTAGCCGGTGTCCGGGAATTCCTGTTTGAACTGCTCGGGCGACAGATAGTCGATGCTCGGCACCACACCGTTGATCGACAGCGACTCGATGCCCAGCAAGGTGCTCGGCAGGGCCGCAGTGGCCACGCCAGCGACCGTGGCGATGGTCCCTGCCGTTTCTTGCAGTCGCGCGCGCAGCAGCATGCTGATGCGCTTCTCGGCCAACATGATGAAGGTCTGCGGCTTGGTGCCCAGGTTGCCCCGGTGCAGCCAGTCGGCCACCTCGAGCTGCAGGTTGGCGTAGGTGTCGAGGCTCACAGCGCGCCCTTCCAGATCCGGAAGGCAGCGTTGGCCGGGTCTTCCACCACGCGGCGGATGTGCGTCGGGTCGGCCAGGAACTGCTCGAAGGTGACGCCGTGGTCGTTCATGTACTTCTCGACGATCACGTTCGGGATGCGCGCCGCGTGCTTCATGTCGGCGCTGCCGTGCGCGCCTTCGTTGTGCTGCCGCTTCGCGTATTCGGCGATCGGCACGCAGTCCTGCGAGCGGCCGACGAACATCTTGCCGTCCTGGTGCACGATCTTGGTCTGCAGGTCGATCACGCCCGCATGCTGGGTATCAGTGTTCATCTGGTCCTCGTTCAGGGGAAATTGCGGCGCAGGTAGCGGCGCTTGCGCGAGCCGGCGCGGCCGCCGCTCGATTCATAGGCGGCCATCACCAGGTCGCCAAGCGTGCTGGCGAAAGTGCCTGTTGCGTTTTGTGTCACGGTGCCGGCGGCCGCCATGGTGGTGTTGCCCATAGTCGCGGCCAGCGTGCCAATGTCGTTGACCGTGCCAGTCGCGGCCATCGTGAAGTTGCTAAGAGTCGAGGCCAGCGTGCCAGTGGGGATTGCAGCAGCAAGACCGCTGGCGACCATAGTGATGCTACCCATGGTAGTGCTGAAGCTGCCCACGTCGGTGACGGTGCCGGATGCGGCACTGGTCATGCTGCCCAGGGTACTGTCCAGCGTGCCGGTTGTCGCTGATACGCCACCGCTGGGCTGGTACAGCGGGATGATCTGGTAAATGCTCACGCCACAAGCCCGTAAAGCGCGACCCGACGCACTGCGGTGGATGTCGCGGACCGGATTCGGCCGGACAGGCGCGATCCTGCGGGGATGTTCATCGGAATGAAAAGAGGGTTGAGCACGAAGCTGTAGCCGATTTGGCGCCACAGAATCGAATTCACAAGTGGGGTGTCCGAAGCACCGATGCCAATGTCGATCAGCCCATAGGTTGCCGCGCTTGCGTCATTATTTTGTGGAGACACCAAGAGGGCCGCGTAGCGTTTCGCAGTCGACGCCACCAGTTGGGTATAGGCGGGAGACCCAGAAGCAAGCGTGATGCTTGCCGTTGGCTGCGAATTGGTGAAAGCAGTGATCGCCTCCATGCTTGCATGCCCAACCATCCCCAGGACGCTGCGTGACTTCCCGCGGACGGCCACTTTGCATGGATTTGATGCGGTACCAGACTGAGTTCTTGCGCTGACTACTGCGCCTCGCGGAACGCGCACAGGAATCGAAATGGCGACCGCGCCAAATTGTCCGCTGTTGTAACCATCGCCAATCGCAAGATCAGTCACAAGAGGGCGATAGGTGCCACTCTGGTTTATGGCGAAGTCCATCAATTGGTCATAGCCGCTACCATCTTCCGCGAAGAACAGGTCGAACGACTCCCAGTCATAGGTGGTAGTGCCAAGGTCTACCCATGATCCCTTCGTATGTGCGGTTCCGCTTGCCGTGACAGTTGTGCCGCCATCGCCGGAAATGCCAAGCATGTCGTCGAAGCGCGGTGAGTCGATAACAGGCCAGTTGCTCATAATTTCTCGATCGACCAGGGGAAAGCCGCGCCAGTACCGCCCACCTGTTTCAGCGTGAACTGCAAGCTGGTGCTGGCCGCGCACGGGACGGGGATGCTGATTTTCAACGGGTCGCCAGGCGCAGCGCCGTTGAACGACGCCGAGTACGCGTAGGCCTGGGAATCGGCCGCGCGGGCTTTGCGCTTGGCGCGCAGCTCGAGGACGCCGTCGGCTGGCAGATTCGTAGCGTCCACGATCATGACGTAGGTGCCATCCGTGCCGATCGCCGAGCTGATGCTGTGCTCTGTACTTGGCGTGGCTGTCTGCGAGCCGCTGTCGATGACGGTGCTCACGGCAGCTCCATGTTGATGATCTGGTCAGCGCCGCCGGGCGCAAGGTGGCCGCGCTGCTCAAGGCCTCGAATCACCGATTGCTCAAGTGCCCCGTTCATGTTGATGACCGGGGCGCGCCGGAACAATTCGACGGCGAAGCGGTCTTCGTCATGGTCGCTGCGCGTAATAAGGCCCCACACGATGGGCCCGAAGATCGTGAGCAGCTGCCAGGACGCCAGCGAAGCCTTGGGCTTAGTGCGCGGGTGGTACTTGTGCACCATGTCGGCCGGTGCCCAGTCGAACCCGTACTGGCAAAGACTGTCACCGATCAATTCTGCCTTCAGGCCTGCAGCCGCCAGTTGGTCGACATCGACCAACTGGGTCAGGCTCCGCGGCTGCTGCTCTCCATCGGCGTAGATTGCGTACCACGGGAAACTCATCACGCATTCCCCTCAGTGAGCACTGCCGACGTGCAGCTGACCGTGGTGGTGGCCACGATGCTGACCGTGTTCAGGTTGAAGTCGGCGCCCGAGGTGCTGACACTGAAGTCCTGCACGAAAGTGCCGGCGCTGGTCACCATCCGGCCCCAGGTGGCAGTGCCAGTCGCATTGGCCGAGGCGTCCGCCGTGATCGCGCTGAAGGTCAAGACGCCGCTCGACGCGTTCGACGCGCTGGGGTAGCTGAACGTCAGTTCGGCCAGCAGCGTGGTGGCCGTGCCGCCCGTCGCAGGGCGCGTGCCGTCGTAAATGCGGAAGAAGCCGGCGGCGCCGCCGGCGTCGATGGCGTCGCGAATCAGGTTTGCGCGCGCTGCGCGTGGTCGCGTTCAGGCCGATGGTCATTGCTTGCCTCGCAATTCAGCTTTTTTCATGGCCGCCCAGCCCTGAGCGGCCGCATGGGCCTGCGTCTCGCTCGGGTGTGCACCGCGGTTCTCGATCACCTCGCCGTTGGCGGCATAGACGCGCGCGTGCCAGTGGAACAGGCCGTCCGGCGCCGGACCATCGCCCATGAAGTACTCGTGATAGATGCGCGCACCAGGCGCGCAAGGCGGGTCGGCCAGCGGGAGCGCGACCGACACGCCAGCTGCGATGATCTGGCCGATGTCGGCGGGGGCGGTCGGACCGCCAAAGAGGCGCGCGAACCAGCCCATCACAGCCCCTCGCCATTGGTGAAGTACAGCGCCGCCGTGCCGCTGGCGGTGATCGCCGAAACGGTGTCGGCCGAGCCCTTGGTGAAGGTCTCGGTGGCACCGGATGCAATGGGCATGTCGGTGACCACCGCCGTGGCGGCGCCAGTCGAGAACCGGATAAATGCCATGGCCGTGCCACCGTTGACCACGCGCACGGCGCTGCTGTATTTGTCGAGCGCTGCGCTTGCGCTGGCGGTGGTGGCCGCAATCGGTACCGTCGCGTCACCTTTCGGTGCGAAAGTCTTCAAGGTCATGATGGATTCCTTCCTGCCATGGGCAGAGAGCAGCCCCGAAGGGCCGCTGTTTTACACCAGGTAGTAGTGGATGTAGGCGAAGCCGACCAGGCCAGCCGTGGTGGCCGAGCCGGTTCCGGTCAGCACCTGCGTGGTCGTCATCTTCTGCACGGACTTGCCGTTCGTGCCCTTGTCGTCGATGTTGTTGACGACCTTCTCGGTGCCGCCCAAGGCGTATGTGTCGATCAGGTTGGCCGCCGACGTGGTGGCGTTGGCAGCCGTGCCGAAGCTGCCGTTGGCCGCGCCGGTAGACTTGGTGGTGATATCGAGTTCCAGGCGGTCGATGATGATCGCCACGTTTTCCGGATTCGCCCAGGCGAACAGAGCGCCGCCGGTGGTTGCCGCCACGCCGGCCAGCGCCACCTTGGCCACTTTCATGTTTCGGTTGCCGCTGCCGCCGACCTTGAGCATCTCGGACGAGCTGGCGTCGTCGACGAAGGCAAGGCCGCCGTCTCCCCTCTGAATTGCATTGGTGCCCATTTCGTTCTCCAAATAGAAAGCGGCCCCGATTGGGGCCGCTTGTGGGTTGCTGGTGGGCTCGGCTTACAGGTTGTCGTAGACAGCGCCGTTTGCCTTCGGATTGACCGCTTCCAGCGAGTACTCGCCGATCAGCTGCACGCGCTCGGCGTCGCCAGTCACGGCCAATTCCTTGCGGAAGATCGGACGCAGCCAGGCCAGCTTCCACTTGTCCGACTGCAGGACAAACACGTCGCGCGCACGCTGGCGGCGGTTGACCACGGCCTTGAGTACACCGAAGTCCGACACGTACACGTCGATCGAGGCGACCAGCTTCTTGTCGTCGGCGTCGTTCGTGCGGGTCGAGTTGCCCGTGAAGGTGGAGAAGGTCTGCTTGGCGATCGGGCCCATCATGATGATGTTCGGGTTGCCGCCGGCCGTGTAGATCTTCTGGGCCACGTTCTTCACGCGCGCTTCGGTGAATGCGATCTGGGTGCCGTCGGTCTGCGCCGTGTTCGCCGTGTAGCTGGCGGCCACATAGGCAGTGCCGGCCGTAGCCGCGTCGACGTTGTCGACCACCCAGCCGATCAGCCCGCGCGAGCGGCGCGGCGCCGTCGCCGATACAGCGTTCTGGGTAAGGCCGACTTCAATGTCGTTTTTCAGCTCGGCAGACTTCAGGGCCAGCTGATAGTCCATCTCCGACTTGCGGCCAGCTGAATCAACTGCTTCCTGCGAGCCCGACACACTGACCGTTTTGGACGAAATTTGCGTCCGGTTGGTCAAGCGCACCGACGGCGTGGCGGCCACGGCGACGGCGTCGTCGCCTTCGACCTGCTCATTGTTGGCGGCGGCCGCCAGTTCCTGCGTCTGGAACTCGTGCAGGGTGGCGGTGGCCTTGCCCTTGGCGCACATGCTGTAAAACGGCGTGTCGGTCGGGCTGATCCGGTCGATGATGTCCGTCAGGTCTTCACGGTTGCCGATGGCGGCCGTGGTCAGGTAGGTATTGGTTGGTGCGGTCATTTTGGATTCTCCAAAAGGTGCTGCGTTATTTGCGGAGTGCGCCGAAGGCGGCTGCGGCATCGTCGATGCTGCCGGTCCGGCCCAGGCGCTTCATGCTTTCTGTGCGCCCATCTGGTTTCGATGTCTCGGTACTGCCCGAGCGCTCGACCTTCGTGGGCAGCGTGGCGACCTTCTTCACGGCCTTGCCGGCGCGTTCGATCAGGGCGTCGAACTGCATGGCTTTGCGGGCAAGCAGGATGTGCCGGTGGTCGTTGAAGCTCTGCTCTTGCGGAGCAAATCCCAGCGTGCCGAGGTACTGTTTGATCGCCTTCGACTCGGTTTCGGCCTTGGCGGGATCTGCCCATTCTGGAAGCTTGGCGAGAAGCTGGCGCCCCTGCTCTTCGAGATTGTGTTTCATCGCCTCGGCCTGTTCGGCCTGGAATTGCTGGTTCAAATGCTGGAGGCGGCCCTGCGCTTCCTGGCTCTGCGCTTGCCGCTGGTTCGCGGTGCGCTCGATCTCCAGGAATCTCACGGGGTCGTTGTCCCACAGCTCTTGAGTCAGTGCCTGTCGCAACTGGTGAATCTCGCCGTCCGCCTGGATGGCGAAGGTGTTCAGCTGCTGGGCCAGCGTGGCGCGCTCGTTGCGCACCTGTTGGGTCTCGGCTTCGGCAGTCTTGCGCGCCTCGGCCGCCTGCATCGTCTTTTGGGTGTAATCCGCCTGACGAAGCCCGCTCTTGTAGTTCTCGATCAGCTCGGCCCGGGTCAGCTTGACGGGTTTGCCATCGACTTCGATGGTCACGTCATCAGCTGCCA
Organism: Pseudomonadota bacterium; assembly: GCA_040390195.1. Taxonomy (GTDB): domain Bacteria; phylum Pseudomonadota; class Gammaproteobacteria; order Burkholderiales; family Burkholderiaceae_D; genus Telluria_A. The sequence goes on from JAZJYV010000004.1 coordinate 45,117, forward strand.
CCAGGGTGGCTGGGTCGGCGTCGTCATCCGGCGCCGGGTTGTCGTCATTGCCCGACAGTTCTTGCTTGGCAAGCCTTTCGGCTGCTGCTTCCGGCGTGTCGTCGTTTTGCTCGCTCTCGTTTGGGGCATCGCCACCCAAACGAGAGAAAGCGTCTGCTGCTGAATTTGCATCGAGCGGGCCAGTGCTGGGTGCCGCGCCACCGCCGCCTTCTTCAACGATGCCCATGTTGAAGAAACCGGCCATGCCAAGGATGATTTTCAGTAATTTGCTGATTTTCATGTGCTACTCCAAAGTGGATCCCGTTGCCGGGGTGTCCGAAAGTTGAACTTCTAGAGGTTGATCGTTTCGCCGGTCGAGAGCTGGTAGGCAGGTGCGCCGACGAGCACGGCCACCATCGAGCCGTTGGGCATGTCGAACACTTCGCCGCGCGCGTCCGGGTGCCAGCAGCGGGCAACCTGGTGGCGTACGGCGCGCACCTGGGCCTTCATGCCATCCCAATCGCAGACTTCGCGCGATCGGCCCAGCTCTGCTTGTGCTTTAGGTCGAACTTGGCCATCTTTCCGGTGTCCATCGCTGCGCGCAGTGTCGATTCCAGCTTGTCCGTCAGCTTGAGCAGCTGCCACAGCTTTTCGCGGCCCTCGTGATCCCGTGCCGGTGCGTTTTTCCATTGGTCGATGATCTCCTGCCGCATATCGGCGAATGCCGCGGCGAATGCTTCGTTTTCCAGCACCAGACGCGCCTGGTCACCGTTGTAAATGCGCTGTTCAATTTCCATCTGGGGCCGCCATGTCTCGGTTCGCTTCATCCTCGGCTGCCATCAGCGCCTCGTCGCCTTGCTGCTTGGCGGCGATCTGAGCCGCGACGATCTTCGCGTCGTTCTGCGAATCAATCTTGTAGCGCTCCAGGGTCAGCTTTTCGTGCTCAAGCGCGAGCTTTTCCATCTGCTCGACGTGGCGATACTCGGCAGCGCGCGCGGCCAGCTCGCCCTCCTGCCGAATCTTCATTGCCTGCTGGTCGGCTTCGAGCTGCTGCCGGTTCTTGTCGACTTGCATTTGCAGGCCGGCCTGCATTTGCGCCGTCTCGAATGCGTTCTTGCGGTCCAGGTCGGCCTGCTGCTGCTTGTTCTGCATTTCGCGCTGATGCTGCTGGTCCTGCAGCTGGGCCTTGACCACGTTCGGGTCTGGGGGCGGTGGCGGCGGGGCTGGTTCGCCAGGCTTTGGTGGCGCGCTCGGATCGTGGAAGAACTGGTCGCCGCTCTTGAAGCCCAGGGCCTCGGCCAGCTTGATGTCGGCGTTGTAGACGTGCTGCGGCTTGCAAATGCCGATCTGCAGCCCCTCGGCCTGCGCCTGCTTGAGAGCCATCAAGTGCTGGACCTGCTGGTCCTTGTTGCCGGTGCCCAGGCCGACGTTAATGGTCATGTCGAACTGGTTTGTCCACTCGCGCGGATCGACGTTTTGCCATTGGCCGGACAGCTTCACCACCTCGGCCTTGTTCTGGTACTGCGAGACCAGCTTCATCATGCGGCGGAACAGGTCGGTGTAGCCTGTCTCTGCGAACTGGCGGCTGATGATCTCGACGCGCGAGTCGGCGCGGTTCGTGACGATGTTGGCCTGGCCAAGCGTGGTGTTGCCGTCCAAGCCGAGGCCGTTACCGCCCTGGCTCTGGCGCGTCCAGCCAGTCGATTCCTCGGCGTCGAGCTCCATCATCTCGGATAGCTGGACGGCGCTGCCGACATCACCGACGCCCTGGTCGAGGCGCCCGACGGCGTTCGTGTTCTTGATGCGCACCACGCCACCAGGGCGCGAAGACAGCAGATCGTCTAGGTTCACCTGGCCTTCGACGGCGAAATACCGGCCGTTGACCTGAAGGTAGACGTTGTCCAACATTGCGCGCTTCAGACTGGTCTTGATGCGCTGCGGCTCGCTGGCCAGATCGGCCGGGCACATGCCGAAGAAGCGGTGCGGCAGCGGCACTGGGCACCAGGCCACGAACGGATGGTCGTCGGCCTCTTCGTTCTCCAGGATCTGATTGCCACAGCGGACCACCTTGCGCCAGGACGAAACGCCGTTCCGGTCATAGTCGCACTTGACGTAGCACTCGGAAATCCAGACCTCGCGCATGTCTGGGTCGACCGTTCCGCTCGTGCTCTGGTGGGACGCGCTGTCATCGTCGTAGCGGCGGCGCTCGGCCGCTTCCTGCCCCATGTCCTGGCCGTCGCCATCGGACGAGATGTTGTCGATGTTCTTGTAGCCGGCGGCGCGCAGCTGGCCGATGGTGCGGCGCAGGCGGCGCGCGACAAAATTGGTCGTGCCCAGCGACTTCATGTCGCGCCGGACCATCATTTCTTCGGGCGGCACGTTCTCGATGCACAGGCGGCCACCGTCCTTCTTGCGCTTGACCGTCACGTCGAAGAGCATCGGCACGGCCTGGGCCTTGACCTGGTCGAACTGACCCTTGGCCTGCATGAAGGCCTGCACCGCCGGATTGGGCGCCGGCGGCTGACCGGGCTGGCTTGGCGCGGCTGGCTTGAGCGCGGATTCGGCCATCTGACGCAGCTGGGCCTCCATCTGCTCGAGCACCTTGGCCTTTTGCTTCTCGGCGCCCGGGTCCGGGTATGACTTCTGCTCGACTGGCTCGACCTCGTCGTCATCGAGCAGAATGGCCAGCTGCACGTCGGTCTGGCCCCGGTATTCTTCCTTCGTCTCGATGGCGGAGTCGTCCCACCAGACGATGACGAAGCCGACCTTTTGCACCAGGGCGTCGCGGATCCAGGTAGTAACGATCGAATAGCCCGGATTTTTCTTGCGCAGCAGGTAGTTCAGGTAGTCGGTGGCCTGCTTGGCCTTGGCCTCGTCATCGGCGTTCGTTTCGCTGAATTCGACCACGTTCTCAGTGCCGCAAAAGGTCTTGATCAGCGGCGCTTCCATGCCCAGAATCGTGTTGCGCACGGTCGTGTCGACCACTGACGAGCGGCCGTCGATTTCGGGCGGCGCCAGGTCACCTTCCGCCAGGCCGAGGAAATACGACAGGTTCTTGCGCCGCTTCGCTTCGAGCTTGCCGCTCGATCCGCAGAAGCCAACGGCGTCCTGCATCTCGGTGTCGGTCAAGACGCGCAATTCGTCGTCCGTCATTTTGGCCATGTCAGGCATTTCCCAATTTTGGATACTTCAGGGCGGCGCCCCAAGTGGTGTTCGGTTCTTCGTAGGCCACGCACATCAGCCCGAACGCATCGGCGCCATGGCTGGCCCAGTCGTGCTCCGGGCCCAGGCCGATGTTGCGCACTTCGTCCTTCTTCTCGTGGTACCAGCCAAGCGCATCGCGCCCCGGCTCTGTCTTCTCGGCGTCGAACCACATGGCGGGAAATAGCCTGCGCCCGGCCTCGATACGCGCCGCCGCGGCGCCCTTACCCTGGTTCGGCACCACCGTGACCGTGTAGCCAGCGCCCTTCAGCGCGCTCTCGTACGACACATCGAAGACTTTGTCTTGCGTGCTGCCGTCGTGCGGCAGCCAGATCTGGGCGCGGTCCGGCATGTAGCCCTGGGTGCGCATCCACGCCAGGTGCGTCTCGAGCGGCTGGCCAACGGCCTCGTAGTAGTTCAGGACGCGGATTTCTTTGCCGATGAACTGCGCCGCCCAGATCGTGAATGCGTCCGCGCGCGCGCCAGTGCCACCGATGTCCATGAACAGCCGAATGGTCATCAGCGGGTCGGCAGCAACGCGCCCGATCCGGTCTTCCAGCTTCGCTCTGGCGAGGTGGGTGGCGAAGTACGCGCCTTCCAGCACCTGGGCGTAGCCGCCCTCCCAGATGTGCTCGTATTGCTCTGGGTTCGTGCGCAGGCAGTCAAGCCGCTCCTGTTCAAGCTCGGCCGGGAACCACGGGTTGTCCGACCAGTTCGAACGCACCACAACGGCACCAGTCGGCAGTGCCACGCCACGCAGCATCGCGTCGACGGCGTCAGTCTTGCGACGCGGATTCCAGCTGAACCATAGCTCGCTACCAGGAGCGCGGATGGTCGGACGCAGCAGTTGCAATGACCTGGCCGAAAGCGTCTGCGCCTCCTCGCCCCAAGCCCGGCCGTAGCCCTCAAGCGACTTGATGGATTCCGCCGTATGGTCTTGCATGCCCTGAAACGTGATGATTCCGTCACCAGGCGTCTCGATGACTTCGTTAAAAACCTTGAAGCCGTCAGCCTGGTTCAGGCCGAATTTCAGGAGCTTGTCCTCGATCAGGCGCTTGCTCGATTCCTTGAGCGACTTCTGCACCTCGCGGATACATACCGAGCGCAGCCCCTTCTCCATCATGCTGTGCTCGATGAGCAGCTCGCCGAAGAAATGGGACTTCGCCGACCCACGCCCGCCGAAGCCACCCTTGTAGCGCGCCGGCGCCAGCAAGGGCTTGAACACCCGTGCCGTCTTGAAACTAAGCGTTGTCAATGATTTCTCGCTCGATGCGGCTCACTGGCGCCTTGATTCCGTCGCGCTTGTTCAGGTCGTCGATCGTTTCCTTGTTGGCACGGAGTAAATTCAACGGGCCTTCCATTGCGCTGTTCGCCATCTTTTGCAGAACGGCCACGGCTTGCAACTGCACGGCGCTCTTCATCGGGTTGATATCGTCGACCAGCTCCAGCTGCTGGTTCGACAGAATTGACAACCTGTGCGCCGATGCGGCGCTGATTTCGGCGGCGCAGCCGATGTGCTCGCTGATGTTGGTCAGCTTGCGCGCCAAGTCGGAAACGATCAGCTGGTTCGCATACGGCAAGTCGGCGATCTGGTCCGCGACCCGCTTGCTTTCCGCGTCCGCCCGCACCTTCTCGCGCGCCAGCACATCAAGCGGGTTCCGCGCACTCGGCGACGCCGCCCGGCTTGGCTTGATCCGGCGCCGGATCGACGACTCGTTCACGCCAAACGCGACGGCCAGGGCGTTGATCGACTCGCCGTCCACCAGGTGGCGGCGCTCGACTTCAAGCCACTGGTCAGCGGTGAGGGAAGACTTGCGGCCCATGCTTGGCTACCGGATGCGCTCGAGGCGCGCCTTGAAGCCTGGGCCCGGCTCGTTCTGCACCTGGAACTGCGGCGCCGGATCGTCGCCCTGGTGCGCGCTGGTGAGCGCCTGCGCCTGGGCGTAGATCGCCTTCGCGGCGACGTTCAAGTGCCACTCCTGCGCCGGCAGCTGAAGAAAGTCGCCCACATCCATGTCCTCCACCCGTTCGACTTGAGCCATCTGGCCCTCCAAAGAAAAAGCCCCGCCGTGTTTGCACAGGGCGGGGCAAAATTCGGCGCTTGTGGCGTCGAAGGAGACGCTGGAATGCAAAAGCCCCGCGGACCTTTCGGGGCGGGGCTAGCTTTCGGTGGGCGCAATTCTCCCACCACGCGAGCATGATGATTAGAAACTTTTCCGTTGTCAACTACTTTCCATCGAATAACCCGCGCCGCCGCATCAGCGGTCGAATGGCCGCAAGTGCGTTTTCATAGGTGTCCGCGCTGTCGTTGCGCCACACTCGCGCGCTGGTGCGCCGGTTCCGCATTTCCAGCCCAATCGCCATTTGTTGCACGATCGGCAGCTGGTAGACGCAGAACGCAACCGACTGCATTTCGTTCACGTGCAGCCGACCGCAGCTGGCCTCCGTGCTGTCGTCGTACTGGCGACTGCTGCGCGCCTCGCGGCATGATGCCGACACCCGATCTACGCCCAGGGCAGGGCGGTACGAATCCGTCCAGTCGTGCCACTCCACCAGCAGCTCATCGGCCAGCTGGCGCTCTTCTTCAATTTTCATTCGAGTTCCTCGTATTCGTCGCAGCGCGCGTCGGCCAGCAGCTGCTTTACCAGGGGATTGCCGCAGTACTCGCGCGCGCCGTTGTACGACACCTCGCGGTGCACACAGCCTTTGCAAGTCTCGGCCTCGGCCTTAAGCAGCACTTCGAGTGGGTCGCCGTACTGGCGCTTGGGGAGTGTGGTCACGATGCGAATTCCAATAAATCGATGCCGTTCCCGCAATCGACGTCCAGCGCACAGGCGACTTCCACCGCCTTGAGCGCATCGAACCCGAGGTGCATGGCGGCTAAGGCATAGTCACGGCCTGATCCGATCGCCGTAAATTTGTCCTCAAAAGTGACGAGACGATGCGTTCGTTGCAGTTGGTGCACCTTGCGGTCCGGCGTGATGATCAACAGCACGACGCGACACCGGTTGTCGCTATCGCGGTTATCAGGAAACGTTGACGGATGGGCGCCGACTTCGAACCAGTCGATCAGCACGCGGCCAGCATCAGCATCGCCGCACATTCCCACCAGGCAGCCGTTCTTCAGGCGGAATATCTTGGTCGTCGTTGCGGGATTGCCGACCGAGGTGGCGCGCTTGTCAGCCGCAAGCGTCTTGCCGTCCCACGCAATCACAGTCATACGTACTCCGAATCGTTCTCTGGGTCGTGCGGGTCGTTGATCGCAGACATTGCTGCGGCCAGAACAAGCACCATGGCAGCGCCGACCAAGCCGCCGATGACGAACGTTGCGATGTAGAGCATGTCGATCTCCTCAAAAATGTGCTTCGGGTTTGCCCTTTTCTGGGGCCATTTTTCAGTCTCTTTTATAGTTGCCCTATTGCAACTTGCTCGGCAATTCTCTGTGGCAATGCTGGAGCGTGCGCAGCGAGGGCTCCCTATGAAAATTTGAGAATTTGCGTCGTTCGGCGATTCGGCTTTATTCGGCTTTATAAATCGCCGGTTTCGTGCAAAATGAGCCGAAAAGCGCACGTGCGGACCGTCGCGACGGGCGTCGACGCGCGGCAAAAACAGGCCGAATTGCAGCGGAAAAACCCAAAATTTCTTCGCAAATGACGGATGATTGAAGATAAGCATTGCGTTCAATCCCCGCTTGGCGACGTTGCAGACGCTTCGCCAGTTTCGGGCCGCGTGAAATCGATCCTGGCGCCGATCTCGTTTTGCGCACGTGCCGCCGTGTCCAAGGACTTCTCGAGGTAGGCCATGGTCGTCATCGGGTGCTTATGGCGCAGCACCGCCTGGATGGTCTGAATGGGCACGCCAGCCTCGGACAACTGCGTCGCGAAGGTGCCCCTCAGCCTGTGCGGTGTGATGCCCTTGATCGAGCATGCGTCGTTGGCGGCGCGCATGGCGGCACGGGCAAAGCCGGGCGGGAAGGGTGTGCCATCGCGCTTGGGGGCGATCAGGCCAGCGGCGCGACGCAGCGGCGTCAGGTAGTCGGCCAGCCAGGTTGGAACAGGCACAGGCTCGGCCTCGCGGCCCTTTGTGATGCCCGGCGTGTATGTCCTGCGCTCCCAGTCCATCCACTCCCAGCGGGCGCCAGCAGCCTCGCCCTCGCGCAGGCCCAGGCCGAACATCATGCGCACCGCCGTGCCCGCCGCCGGCGCGCGCCTAGTGGCCTTGTCGATGGCTTTGAACCATGCTCGGGTCACGTCGATGGGCAGGATCGCGCGCGGGCGCCGCTGCAGCTTCAGCATCGCGACGTTCCAGGGCAACGCCGCCAGGATTTTTCGCTTGACCGCCCACAGCGACAGCAGCTTCAGAACACGCAGCCAGTGGTTGGCCGTAGCCGGGCGGCGGTCGACCAGGTGCTCGTTGCGCGCCAGCTCAACGTCCTTGGTGCCGATGTCGGAGATCGCCTTGTCGCCCAGCTGGTACAGGTGCAGCCGGCGGAAGGTTTCGACGCTGGTGAAGTGCTTGGCACTGACGATGGGGCGGTGCACTTCCAGCCAGGCGCCGGCCAACTCGTCAAGCGTGGGCACCGGCTCGCCGCCGTTGGCGCGCACCACGGCTTCGTCGTAGGCCCGCTGGGCCAACTGTTCGGCGCGCGCGCGGTCACGCAGTCGCGTGCTTTTCTGGATGCGATCGCCAGCCACCTGGAAGCGGTAGTGCCAGACTGCGCCCACCTTGAATACGTTCGCACTCATGCGCCGACCAGCTGGCCTGGAACCGGCAGGCCCAGCGACTCGCTGGCAGCGTTGGTCTGGTAGATCGTCAAACCCTTGTCGCCGTTGGCGACGCGCTCGAGCAGCCGGCGGGCCCACCGCTTGTGGTCAAAATTATCGCCGGATTTCTTCGTGATTCCCTTGGTGATCACGCCCTGCGCTTCCAATTCCCGCAGCATCTGCGCCGCGCCTTCGCGCGAAAGCTTTGTCTTGCCTGGCGCCGCCAACTGCACGCGCGGCATCGGAATTTCTGCCCACTCGGTGCGCTCCAACTGCGCCTTGAGCGCAGCCGCCCAGCGATCCTTCACCGCCGAATAGGTCTGCCCCATCAGATCACGCTGCAGGAGCGTCGCAGCCCAGAAAATCGCAGGGTGCGACCAGCTTCCGCGCTCGCCCTTGCCGCGCGCCTCCAGGCCGGCCACCGCCTCGTGGTAGGCGCCCGTGGCGTCGCCATGCGGCTTGCAGGCCTGGATGAACTCGGCGCACGACGGCGGCCACGCGAAACGGCTGCGGCAGGCCTTCAGCCCCGCCTTGACGTCGATCGGCGTGATTCCTTCCTCCTCGAACGCCTCGACCCAACTTTCGGCCCAGTTGTCGATCGCCTGCTCGTCCGGAAAATTGGCGCGCCACTTGTGCGGATAGGCGCCGTCAAGCCGGTTGTACAGGTGGTCCATCAACGAAATGCCCAGCTCCGCATGCGGTTCGAACCACTGCGAAAACGGGCGTGTGGTCGGCGCGGCAGCAGCGGCCGCCGTCGATGTGGCCAAGGGTGTGGTCATGACGTGGAGCTCCGGTTGCGGTTGACATGCGCGGTCGGGTTGAACTTGGCTGGTGCGCCTGGCAGGACGGGGTGGACGTCCTTCTGCACCCAAGCAGCTTCGAAGCCGGTCCACCCGCGCACGCAGCACAGGGCCAGCGTGGCATCAAGCGACATGCCGGCCGTCTCCGCCTCGCGCTGCAGGCGGCCCAAAACGGTGGCGGTGACCGGCGCCCGTTTTTTGGCCCGCAGGGCCAGCCAGTCCGCGATGGTCTGCTCGGACACCTGGAGCGATTGCAATTCGATCGTTGGAACAAATGACGGCGCAGCCGGCGCTTTTGCCTTTGTTTTTGTAGTTGTTTCTTTCTTCTCTTCTCTTCTCTTCTCTAGTCCGCTTTTTTTCCGCAATTTGTCCGCAGCGACTTCGGACAAATTGCGGACAGGATTCGGCGCCTTTCGACCATCACGCTTCCGTTTCTGGTCCTCTGCTCTTCGCTTCCCAGAAGTGCCGTTATGCTCTGAGAACTCAGGCAAATACATGGTTTCGTCGCCATCAAATTCCAGCCATCCGACCTTGATCATCGCCTCTGAAAAGCCAGGCCAGCCGATGATGTGGTCGAGGGTGTCCGGCGTGTATCCGGGAAGACTTCCGTCCGCGGAGTGCGTGTCAAATACAGCCCACACCGCATGCAGTCCACCAATTGCGCGGAATTTGTCCGCTTTTGTTGCGGACAAAATGCGGACAACTTTCGGATGCGTTTGCAGGTCGAGACGCATCTTGATCCAGTCACCGGCCATGGAACGCTCCGTCGCCCGCGCGCGGCGAGAAGGAAATAGCCATGCCCAACGACAGGGCAATGTGGTGTTCCAGCGTGGCGCCGCGTGACTTCTCCCAGCCAGGCAGCATGTGGATGGTGTCGCACGTCACCAACTGGGCGATGTCCGCGCGCATGCAGTCCTCCCACTTGGCGCTCGGGTCGGCGTTGATCTCGGCCGGGTTCACGACCTCGTTGCCCATGGCGCGCAGCCAGCGGGCCTCGCCGTGGAACGCCGGAAAATTCAGGTCGGGCAGACCAGTCATGGGACCAGCGATGTAAATTTTTTTCGTCATGATGCAAATTCCACTTGGTGTAAATCTGGACTGATGGGTGTGGCGGATGGGATTTCGAGCAGCTGGTGAACCAGTGCAAGGAGCTGCATTTGCGGGCCGTAGCGGCGTTCGAAGCGCGCCTTGTGCGGATGCACGGCTACCAGCGTCTTATCCTCGTCTGTGGCGTCCTGGTGATGCCCAGCGCACAGCGGCAGCACTTTCTTGTGGCAGTCAGGCTTGGTGCGGCCATCGATGTGGTGGATGCTCACTACCGGATTGAAACGGCCATCCAGGTGGCAGGCGATGCAGCCGATCGCCGCCATGCGCGTCCACATCAGCTTTTCGGACTTGGTCGGGGTGCGCTGGCGCGCCTTCAGCCGCGGTGTGGTCGGCGCGGCTGCGCGCACGAACGGTGTGCGCGTGAGAAAGCCGCTGCGCGCCATCGGCGTCGTGCGCGGCTTGAAGGCGGAACGGGCGAGCGCGGTCACGAAAGGTCCTTGATGCCCACCAGGCGATGATCAGGGGTCGGAATGTTGACGCCGATCGGACGCCACAAATGCAGGCAGAACGGATGGTTATTGACGTACTCGGATTCGGGCGGATGGAACTGCAGCACGCAGTCGTCTGGGCCCCAGAACATCGCCTTCACCTGGCACATTTCTTCCCAATTCAGGCAGCGATCGGTGCGCGAGACGCTAACGTGCTCCCAGCCCGCGCCGTCGCTGGCCAGCACCATCGCGGTCTGGGCGTGGCGCAGCCGGATCACGAATGCACCGTTGTTGCCGTCGGCGGTGCTGCTGGCCAGGCGTCCGGACGTGAGGCGGAATTTTTCAGGGACGTGAAAGCTCATGCTGGCTGCTCCTGGCGCGCGGCGATGACCAGCGCTTTGGCCGCCTCGAGGAGGGCGTATTCGGCAGCGAACGTTTCGTAGGCCGCCGAGTGCCACGGCAGCGGACAGTCGGCCAAGGGCGTGCCGGCTGCGAATGCGGCGCGCGCACGGCGCTGGATTTCTTCGATGGTCACGATTGGCATGAGGGAAGCTCCTCGCCGCGTACAATGCCGCGCAGTTGTGTCAGTGTTTGCAGCGTGGCCTGAGCGCACGCCATCTTGTGAGTGGCATGCTCAGTGCTGACCCGGCCAGCGTCCACGCCACGAGGCAAGGAAATTTTCATGTGCCTGATCTGGCTCTCGAGCCAGTCGATTTGCTGGTGGATGGTGACGGTCATGACCGCAGCACCTTGGTCAGCGCCTCGACCTGTTCGCGCAACTGACGGTTCTCACGCTGCAGCTCGGTCTCGCGCTTGCGCATCGCGCTCAGATCGTAGCCGCGCTGGTGCACCATCCACAGCAGCGGCGCGTCATTCCCGCAAGCGTCCATCAGCTTCGCGAACTTCGGCCAGACGATGCCCTCGGTGCCGTTCAGCCAGCGGGCAAACTGGCCCTTATCGACGGCCAGCTGGTGCGTCAGCTCTTTGTCCAGCGTGAAGCCGGCCAGCTCCGCACACAGCGCAATCGAATCGCCCAATGATTTCTTACGGGCAATTTCATCGGCGCGCACATCCACCGGCAGAGCAATTTGTGTGTTCGACATGGTTCCTCGCAACAATGTTGAGAGCAGTTGAGTGGTACGGCTGGGCAAAAAAAAGGAGACTGCAGTCAGTTCGTGGCGCCGGAAGCGGCCGACTTGCTGGTCGGCGATGGCATTGGGAACAGGTCTGGATGATCGAGCCGGACCTTAGGCGGAATGCCACGTGTGGTCCAGTTTTGTACCCGTTGGACACCGCCGTGCTTGTCGTAGCCAAGCAACTTAGCCACCTTCGCGGGGCCACCGAGGTCTTCGATCAATTTTTTGTCGTTGCACATTTTTTGTTTGCCGAGGTTGGAGGTGGAACCATCATTAAACACTATGTTTAAATGCAAGTCAAACAGCATGTGTAACACAAATTGTTTAGTTCACCCAAAATGCCGGGATGCATATGCAAATGACACGCTTGTACCAAGCAGCAGAAACACTTCGTGGCCTAAAGGGCCAATCTGAGGTGGCGCGCGCACTGAACGCGTCGCCACAGACCATCAACAATTGGGAGGCCAGAGGCATCTCCAAGCCGGGGCTTCTAAAGGCTCAAGCAATCATCGGCTGCTCAGCAACCTGGCTGGAAAGTGGTGAAGGGGAAATGGCCATTGGCGGAAGCCATATGGGATCTTCGACACTGCCGTTTCTCAGCGGCGCCCGCCGCGTCTCCGTGGGCGCAAAGAATGACGACATTCCGATCAAGAAAGTGGCTCTAACGCTACAGGCCGGCATCATGGGTTTCGAGGCGACGCAAGTGCACGACGGGGACACGACCATCGACATCCCACGCCGGTTCATCGAAGAAAACGACTTGGTGCCACAGTGCCTGCTGGCGATCAGCATCAAGGGTGACAGCATGTGGCCGCTGATGATCGATGGCGATTCCGTTGTCATAAATATTGCCGACACAAAGCCGATTAATAATGAGTTGTATGCAATTAATTTTGATGGTGAGGCTGTCATCAAACGCATGGTCTATGAGAATCGCCAGTGGTATCTCGATTCTATGAACCCTGATCCCCAATACAAACGTCGGGTTTGTCGCGGTGGTGAATGTATTGTCGTTGGCCGGGTCGTATTCCAACCTGGGCGAAAACTAATCGGTAGAGTTTAAGGCGAAACGGCATGCCTTTATGCCGACGGGAGTGACTATGAAAAATTTTTCGATTGTGCTCGTAATGCTGCTGGCCGGCTGCGCCACCAGGCAGGATCAATGGCGCCAAGATATTGGACTATCACCAATCGAGCAGGAGCGGCAGTCTACAGCAAATACACAAATGATCGCCGCCGGGCTGGCCCTCATGCAGGCGAATCAACCACATACATTGGCCCAGCCAGCTGCGGCGCCCGCCTCACCCATCCCTGGGATGCTCCAGACGCAAACCGTAAATGGGTTCCTTCGTTATTGCCGTTATTCGAATGGCGTAATCACTACGATTGCATCGACAACGCTATGTCCGATGAATACGCAATAAAAAATCGTCCTCCATTCAAGTACGGTGGATATGGGAAAATATGGAAACGGACTCTCAACGAATCGATAGGCTTGAAATGTCATTCGACGCCGTGGCTGGCGCGCAATCCGCGATGATGGCCGCTCTTACGGTATGCATCGAGATCTGCAAAGGAAATCCACAAGTGGCTGAAGCCATCGCCGCCTCGCTGGAGCATACCCGCGCGAACCTGCTTGCATCGCAGGGGTCAGATCGGAAGCTTGAGGTCTTTGATTCAATTGCGGAAAGCTTAATTTCAAGGTTTTCTTGATGCATTCTAAATGCCTTTCAGACTCAAGCGTCGCGCTGGCGCGCGAGCGCCTCACGGCTACCGGAGTCACTCCGACTAGTGCCCGCTCGACATCGCGCCATGTTTGATTCGTAAGTATCATGGTTCCCTCGCCGCGCTTCATAAGGGCGACAGTATAGGTCCCATCCTTCTTTAGGCTGACCTGAATCGTTCGTCTAGTCTTGCTCATCCCATCCTCCCAGTGACCCGCCCAGCGCGGGTATTTTTTCGCCAGGTTTTCAGGCGTTTTTTCAATGGTAGCAAAAAAATAGCCGAAATTAAACAAACTGTTTGACAAGTTCTTTAAACATGGTGTTTAATGTGGTTGTCGGGCAAACACCACAACCCACCCGAACCCACCCCATAACGACGGAGAACCCAATGGAACGCACTCCCCTCAAGCCGGCAGCAGCATGGCCATTCCCGACCACTGCCGCTGGCACCACCGCCGCAAACCAGGTCGCAGCTGTCATGGCAGAAAACGAATTCGTCCGCGTGCCAGGCCGCACGTTCACCAACGGCTTTGCCGTGCCATTCGTCGTGCCCGACTTCTTCGTCGGCAAGTTCCTGACTGGCTTCAATGACGACGGCAGCGTGAGCATTGGCCCCGACGTGGTACCGACGGTGCGCATCAGCTATTTCGACGCAGCGGCGAAGTGTGCGGCCGCCGGTGTGTCGATGCTGACCCTTGCGCAGTCGGCGGTGTTGGCGCTCGACGTGGCCGAACAGGCTGCGAACTGGTCAGGCGGCGCGGTCGGAGTGGGCAAGTTGATGCAGGGCCTGCACCTGGGCACGGTCAGCGGCGCAGTGGCTGGCACCTACGTGTCGCCGAAGGAATCCGAGCGGCGCGGCTTCGTGCTGTCCACCGGAGAGGTTGTCGATGACGTGGCCGGTCACTTGTTCACCTGGCTGCGTGATGACATCCACGGCGACGAGCGGGGCCTGGTCGCCGTCGAAGGTTTTCCTGAGAACTCGCCAGTCGTGTCCGGCGCGCCATTTCCTTCCATGCAGCAGGGCGTCGGCTACTACCCGGATGCTGGCGAAGATTGGTCGGGCAATGCGCTCTTCCGTGGCGGCTGCTGGTACTCGAATGCCTATGCCGGCGTGTTCCGTCTCAACCTCGGTTCGCCCGGCTACAGCAGCAGCGACGTCGGGGTCCGCTGCACCAAACCCATTGGTCTCTGATCCCAGGCACCTGGTCGCCGCGTAAGCGGGGGCCATCCACCAATTCCCAATTTCGAGGAACACAAACATGAGCACCCAATCTGCAACTGAACAATCTGCCGCCGTCGACCAGCTGGCCGGCGCAGCACCTGAAAACGAATTCGTGCGCGTTCCTGGCCGCACGCTCAGTAACGGCACTGTGGTGCTCGACTTCCTGATCGGGAAGTACCTCAGTCGCTTCAACGACGACGCCAGCGTGAGCATCAATGTCGAAGCCGTGCCCACCGTGCGCATCAGCTATTTCAGCGCCGCAGCGAAATGCTTGGCCGCTGGCCTGCCGATGTTGACCTTGTCGCAGTCGGCCGCGCTGGCGCACGAAGTCGCCGAGCAGGCCGCCAACTGGTCTGGCGGTGCGGTCGGCCAAGGCATTTTGCTGCAGGGCCTGCACAAGGGCAATGTGACGGGCGCCGTTCATGGCGACTTCGAGTCGGGCCAGCGCGATGAGCGCCGCGGCTTCGTGCTATCGACGGGCGAAGTGGTGTTCGACGTTGCCGGCCACCTGTACACCTGGTTGCGTGACGACGTGCACGGCGATGAGCGTGGCCTGGTCGCGGTCAAGCGCTTTCCCAAAGATTCGCCTGTCGTGTGCGGCGCGCCGTACCCATCCATGGAAAACGGCGTCGGCTGGTACCCGGACGCTGGCTCTAATTGGTCGGGCCGTGCGCTCATCCGTGGCGGCCGCTGGTGCTCGCATGCCGATGCCGGCGTGTTCCTTCTCAGCTACGTTTCGCCCGTCAACGGCGGCAGCTTCGTCGGGGTCCGCTGCACCAAACCCATTGGTCTCTGATCCCAGGCACCTGGTCGCCGCGTAAGCGGGGGCCATCCACCAATTCCCAATTTCGAGGAACACAAACATGAGCACCCAATCTGCAACTGAACAATCTGCCGCCGTCGACCAGCTGGCCGGCGCAGCACCTGAAAACGAATTCGTGCGCGTTCCTGGCCGCACGCTCAGTAACGGCACTGTGGTGCTCGACTTCCTGATCGGGAAGTACCTCAGTCGCTTCAACGACGACGCCAGCGTGAGCATCAATGTCGAAGCCGTGCCCACCGTGCGCATCAGCTATTTCAGCGCCGCAGCGAAATGCTTGGCCGCTGGCCTGCCGATGTTGACCTTGTCGCAGTCGGCCGCGCTGGCGCACGAAGTCGCCGAGCAGGCCGCCAACTGGTCTGGCGGTGCGGTCGGCCAAGGCATTTTGCTGCAGGGCCTGCACAAGGGCAATGTGACGGGCGCCGTTCATGGCGACTTCGAGTCGGGCCAGCGCGATGAGCGCCGCGGCTTCGTGCTATCGACGGGCGAAGTGGTGTTCGACGTTGCCGGCCACCTGTACACCTGGTTGCGTGACGACGTGCACGGCGATGAGCGTGGCCTGGTCGCGGTCAAGCGCTTTCCCAAAGATTCGCCTGTCGTGTGCGGCGCGCCGTACCCATCCATGGAAAACGGCGTCGGCTGGTACCCGGACGCTGGCTCTAATTGGTCGGGCCGTGCGCTCATCCGTGGCGGCTGCTGGTACTCGCATGCCCGTGCCGGCGTGTTCCGTCTCAACAGCGATTCGCCCGACGGCAGCAGCAACGGCGTCGGGGTCCGCTGCACCAAGCCAATTGGCCTCTGATCCCTGGTACCGGGTCGCCGCGTAGCGGTGGCCCGTTCATGCGCAGCTGGTTCACAAACGAGGAAGACATGATCAGTTCTTTGAAACCTTTGAAACGCTGGGCCAGCTGGTTCTGGCAGGCCTGCGAGGACCACCAGTGGCTGCCAGCACTGTGCGCGGGCGTGCTATTTATTTTCGCCAATTTGGGGTGGTAGGCGCTCGGGGAATATGACCGCAATACGCGCCACCGCAGTCTCCGCGCCCCTCTGGCGCAGCTGTAGATCGCTCACCAACAGGAATGAAAAATGAAAATTAAGCTCACTCAGGAAAAGACCTTCACTGCCCGTGCTGGCACTCAGCAGGTCCACGGATTGCGAATCACCTCCGAATGGGAGGGACTGCGCAAGCTCGTGGACGGCACCGGCCGCCACTTGATCGTGGACGGCGATGTGGTCGTCAAGGGCACGCCCGCGCTGCTGCACGACCTGAGCCTGACCGTGCTGGCCGACGGCTTCATCAAGTTTCCGCAGACCACGCTGCCGGGCGGCCGTGTCGTGCCCGCCTTCGAGATCGCTGCTCGCCCATGCAGCGTTGGCGCCGACGGTGTGCTGGCGATCGACGGCTACGCCAAGCCTCGCGTGAACATCAGCTATCGCGAGGCCAAGAAGTGGCTGGCCGCGGCTGGCCGCCACATGCTTACCGCCTCCCAAGGCCTGGCGATCGCGCTCGATATCGCCGCGCAGGACGTGAACTGGACGGGCGGCAAGGTCGGCGCCGGGGCGATATACCAAGGCATCCATCTGGACACCGTCAGCGGCCCCCAGGATGCTTCCTACGAGCCAGCTGAGAATGAGCGCCGCTGGCACCGGCTTTCCACGGGCGACATCATCTGGGATTTTTCGGGCAACGTCTCCACCTGGATGCACGACGACCTGCATGGCGACGACGAAGGCTTGGTCAAGGGTTCGATCCCTGCCGCCTCGCCGCTGCTGACCAGCGCGCCGGCGCCAAGCGAGCAGAAGGGCGTGGGCTGGATCCCGAAGGGGCCACTGCAATGGTCGAGCCATGCGCTCATCCGTGGCGGCCGCTGGTGCTCGCATGCCAATGCCGGCGTGTTCGCTCTCGGCGGCGGTTCGCCCGACGGCAGCTACTACGACGTCGGGGTCCGCTGCACCAAGTAGCCCGGGCGTCTGATCCCGGGTCCCGGGTCGCCGCGAAAGCGGTGGCCATCCACAAAACTACTGAAATCTGAAAATGCCCAAATCACCAACACAGTTTCCTACCGATGATGAGCTGGCCGAGTTCTCGATCAGCAAGTACCAAGGTATCGACGTCGGCCTGGGCATGGCCGACCCTATGACCGCTGTAGCGCGCAAGCTCGAAGCACAGTATCCGAGCCACCTGGTGCTGATCCAGGCAGGAAAGTTCCTTCATGGATTCGACCGCACAGCGCATGCACTCAACACACTGAAGGGATACCAGATCAAGCTGCTCGGCACCGTGGCGGATCCGCATCTGCGCGTCGGCTTCCCAGCAGGAAATTTCAAGACTCGCCTCTGGCCGATGGTCAATGAATTCGGAATCCCGTATGTAGTTGCCCTGGGCACGTTAGCCGCCGGCCACACGGTCTACGTCTCGGAACAGTTCGGTAGCCAGTCGGCCGTGCTGGAAGCCGTCACGCCGGCGATCGTGCAGCAGGTTATCAATGACCTGCGCCAGCGTGGCAACCTCAATCAGGCAGCGGCCAAGCATGTGCTGGCCAATCCAGACAGTTCAGGATTCAAGCTCAAGCAGCAGGCCCAGGCGCTCGACCTGCAGCTGCTACAGGACATTGTCGGAATGTCGCGCGATCTTCGCGCCACCTATGGCGAGAACCTGCGCACGTGCATGGCGCGCCTGATGCACAGCGTTTTCGCCTTCGGCCTGATCGAGAATCGCGCCGCGGCGTTAAATTCGATCTCGGCCGACATCGACCTGCTCAAGCACTACCTGGCCCAGGCTCCACGGCTAAGCAATCTCAAGTTCGCGTTCGAGCACCGAGTCGGCTTAGCCGTTGAGCTTGGGCGCCTGGTCGGCGGCTTGATCCGTTCCGCCAAGGTGCCAGCATGATCAACGAAGGGGGATTTCTGGAAGGTCGAGCAATGCGCTCATCCGTGGCGGCTACTGGTACTCGAATGCCAATGCCGGCGTGTTCAATCTCAACAACGATTCGCCCGACAACAGCAACAACAACGTCGGGGTCCGCTGACCCAAAAATTACATGCCTGGACGTTGAGCAAGCCGCTCGCGGGAGGTCAATTCTTGGTCGAAATTCTCCTGGGGAATCCCCAAAAGCAGGGCGTACAGCCAAACCGAGAACCGCGCCGGGGCCAGCTGGTGCCGGCGCGGAACGAGGCGGCGAATCAAAATTCACAGAGCTGACCGGCCTGGTCAACCTGTTCCGCTGCTGGACCGATGCGAAACGGGCGAAGGCAAGCAGCCGGCGCGTGCAGCGCTTCGAGCAGGATCCGCTGCGGCACCTGCTGACGATTCAGCGGCGCCTGCGCGACCACAGCTTTACCTTCGGACCGTACCAGACCTTCGTGATTCGCGAGAAGAAGCACCGCGATGTAGTCGATTCGCCCATGAAGGACCGCGTGGTGCACTGGATGCTGTATCAGCACCTGCTGCCGATCTGGACGCCGCGGTTCATTTGCGACACTTACGGAAACCTGCCCGGGCGCGGCACGCACGCGGCTGTCAATCGTCTGGCGCAGTTCGCTCGCGGTGCCGGCGCGGCCTGGGCGCTGCAGCTCGACATTTCGAAGTACTTCTACTCGATCAACCACAGCCTGCTCAAAGCGCGCGCGCTGCGCTACATCGGCGACCAGGCGCTGCGTACGTTGATCGTTGACCTGATCGACTCGTTCCAGACTGGTGACGCCTACGACCACTTGTTCGCTGAGGACACCATGTACCGGCGCACGGCGGCCAAGGGCATGCCGATCGGCTCGCTGATGAGCCAGCTGCTGGCCAATATCTTCCTGTGCGAGTTCGACCATTGGGTTAAGGAAGTTCTGGGCGTGCGGTGCTATATCCGCTACGTCGACGACATCGTGGTGCTGGCCGACTCGGCCGACGAGCTGCGCGCCATCAAGGCGGCCATCGTGGCCAAGCTGGCCGCCGACGGCCTTACCATCCACCCGCGCAAGGTGCGACTGGCGCCCACGGCCGCCGGCGTGCCGTTCCTGGGCTACATCGTGTGGCCTTCCCATATCTCGGCGGGCGCCTACGTGCGCGGCCGCTACATCAAGCGCCTGCGCGAGCATGAGAGCGGCGGCTATGACCGCACCGAGACACTGCAGGCCTACGGCGCCATGCTGGCGCACACAGGGCCAACGAATCGGGAGTGTAAATGACCAAATCGACGGGCATCCTGGGCGCGCGCGCGACTTGGTCGGAGGACCAGCTGGCCATGCTGCACCAGTTCTATCCGGGCTACCGCACCGAGGATCTGGCCACCATGATCGGCAAGTCGCTCGAACATGTCTATCGCAAGGCCAAGCAGCTCGGGCTCGTCAAGACCGAGGCCTATTTGGCCAGCCCGGCGGCTAGTCGTCTGCGCCGCGGCGACGGTGTCGGCGTCGAATACCGTTTCCAGAAGGGGCATTCATCCTGGAACAAGGGCACCAAGGGCGTGCACACCGGAGGTGAGAAAACACAGTTCAAGCCGGGCCAAGCTCCGCACAACACCTTGCCGATTGGCAGCACCAAGTTCGACAAGAGCGGTGTCCTGCTGCAAAAGGTGAGCGATGCCAAGGGCAATAACAGCAAGCGCTGGCGCGGCGTGCACGAGCTGGTCTGGGTAGCTGCGAACGGACCGCTGCCCGCGAAGCACATCGTGGTCTTCAAGTCTGGCATGAAGACCAACGTATTCGAGGAAATCACGATCGATCGGGTGGAGTGCATCAGCCTGGCCGAGAACATGCGCCGCAACACCGTGCACAACATGCCCAAGGAATTGGTCCAGCTTGTCCAGCTACGGGGCGCCCTGAATCGTCAAATTAACAAACGGAGTGCAACATGAGCGACACCATCAATGACCTGCGGACGCACCTTTTCGACGCCCTAAAGGGGCTGAAGGATAAATCGATGGACATCGAGACCGCGCGGGCGATTTCCGACATTTCGCAGGTGATCGTCAACAGCGCAAAGGTTGAGGTCGACTTCGCGAAAGCCACTGGCGCCAAGTCGGGCAGCGGCTTTCTCGAGCAGCCGTCGCAACTCCCGCCCGGAATCACCGGCATTACTCAGCACCGGATCAAGTAGCCATGAAGCTCCAGATCAAAGACGCCGGTGCCTGGCGCAACATAGCGGGTTTCACACGCGTCGACGAGAAGGCTGTGCTGGCCGCAGCCGCAGACCTGTTGCGCTCGCTCCAGCAGCCGCATACGGTGCTGCGAGTGGCCGAGGGTGACACGCCGCTGTTCTGGTGCCGGGCGCCAGATTTCCTCTGGACGGCAGCATGAGCTGCGTACGCGACATGGGCAAGATCATGCAGCACCGCGTCAAGACGCAGGATCGGCCTGATCCATCCATCTACAGTCCAATGCGGATCTGCACCGGGCCGTGCCGCAAGCGGAAGTCAATCACACAATTCACCGGCGCCAGCGCTCTGTGCAACCAGTGTGTGCTGCGTGCGCCGGCGGCGCCGTGAACTACACCCGCGCCGACACTTGCACCAGGTGCGGCGGCGCGCACAGCTTGAGCCGGTGCCCGTGGCCGGCAGTTTTCAACTTTAGGAGAATTTGATGGAGCAGCCAAAAAACACTGGCCTCGTGCTTTCTGTCGACGAGATCGTGATGATCACCCACCGCGTACGCGCCGCCGAGCAGCTGCGCGACCTTAAGGAAATGGGGATTCCTGCCACGCTGCGCCGGCACGACAACACCGTGTGCGTCCTGCGCATGTATGTTACCGTGCCGCCGGCCGTCAATTCCGTGGCGGCCGCCAATGACGAACCGAAACTGAAATCCTCGAAAAAATGAACCGGCAGCGCAAATCGAACAGAGGCCTTCCTGCCCGCGTCTATGTCACGGACGGCGCCTACCGCTACAAGTCGGCGGTGAAGATTCGCGACCCCAAGGATGGCCAGCTCAAGTTCTGGGTCCGCCTGGCCGACTTCGTCGAGGGTGGCAAGAACGAACCGGCCATGCTGACGGCGCTGGCGAACCTACGGGGCACGCAGCTGGCCAGCGATGGATCGATGCCGCACCTGTGCGCCGAATACAAGGCCGAGAAGCTGGGCAAGTACGGCGAGGAGACGCGCAAGCAGTACGGCCAATACCTGGACGTCATTGCCCACGATTTCGAGGATTTCATGGTAGTCCAGGTGACCACGCGCGCGTGCGCCGAGTTCTTGCGGAACAATTTCAAGGGCAAGGCCAACACCGCGCGGAAGTATGGGGCGCTGATGGCCCGGCTGTTCCGCTACGCCATTTCCGGTCTGGGCCTGCGGGAGGACAACCCCATGGACCAGATCGACTTGGACGAGTTCGAGGTCGAGCGGCGCACGGTCCTGGCCACGCACGACCAGGTGGCGGCCATCAGGGCAGCCGGCCATGTTGGCGTCGATGGCCGGCGCACGCAGAGCGGGCCGATGTTCGCCTGCATCATCGACTTCACCTACCTGTGCTGGCAACGCGCCATTGAGGTCAGGACGCTCAAGGAGACGCAAATCGACGTCGGGCGGATACGCTTCAAGCCGACGAAGACAAAGCGCTCCAGCGGCCTCTCCGTCGATATTGTGGTCACGCCGGCCATCCAGGACGTGATCGACCGCGCGCGCGCCATCAAGCGCAAGTACAACGTGATCAGCCCGTACCTGTTCCCGACGAAAAAGGGATCGCCATACGCGAAAAGCGGGCTGACATCGATGTGGGACCGGGCGCGCGAGCGGGCGGTGGCCGGCGCGACGGGAGAGGGAAGGGAGTTCGGCGAGCTGATCCAGTTCAAGGATCTACGCTCGCTGGGCGCCACGGACGCGGCAAAGCAGGGAAAGGGGAAGGAGCAGATCCAGGGCAGGTTGGTGCACTCGAGCAGCGCCACGACCGACATTTACATCAAGGAATCGGTGCCGACGCTGTCCGATTTCGACATCAAATTGCCCTGGGAAATCCTGTAATACTCACTCGATGATGCGCCAGTTCTCCGGGCATGCATCGCCGAAACTCAAGTACTGTATATTACAGGTTCGCTGACAGAGTGCCGTCAACCACGGGGTTTCTTGCCTTTTGGCGGCCCGCATGGGGTGCAAGGGGTAGGAAGTTCGAATCTTCTCGCCCCGACCAATTGAATCAATGAGTCAGGCCAACCTTCGGGTTGGCCTTTTTCATGCTCTGAAATTTTGGTAAGAAATTCGATAAGTAAAATTTTACCAGCTTTCGTTGCCGTGCCGCGTGAAGCGAAAGTCTTCGTTGATGACTTCGCATCCGATTCAATTGCTGCCTGCCAGCGCCTTCGGCCAACGGGGGGCATTGCAATTGTAATGTCAAGTCTCCAGTTCGATTCTCCCCCTGTGCAACCGCACCAAGTATTCAGTAAGGAACTCAAGGGGTTGTAGACATTTGTCCGTAACCCTTTTTTCTTTTCTGGATCAGTTTGGCAGCTCCTGATTATATTCGCACATCAGAACGCGCCAGGATTACTAGGGCGGCCTCGAAACTCTACCGTCTACCAGACGAGACCTTCCAATACAAAAATTGCAACAGAGCAATTATACAGCTCGCTCACGATGCTCGGTCATGTCCATCAAACGTGGTCCGTGGTCACGCGAGCAATCTTGCCAGCCTCGGCAGCATGCGCAAAGGATTAAAAATTCAATTTGACACCAATTCTAGGTAGCGCTATCATCGATTGGTAGCGGTACCATTAGATTCAATATTGCCCGATAGGATTACAAATGAAACGCCTCTTTAAGCTCGTTGCGAGCTCCTTGTGTTTCGCCACCGCTTTGCTGCCGGCCTTTGCCCAGGTGGAGGCGCCTGCGCCGACTGCCGCCTCATTGGTGCGCGCCTCCGCCAACAGCCCGCTGATACAGAACATCTATGGGCGCTCCCACATCAGCCTCAATGGCCGCTGGACCTACATCATCGACCCGTACGAAATGGGCTACTACGACTATCGCCATATGCCATTCGACCAGTCGGCCACTGGGGCGGGTGGAATTTTCGACGACCGCAAGCCGAAGAACAAGGACGAATGGGTTGAATATGATTTCGACCTGTCTCCGACGATGAAAATTCCAGGCGACTGGAATTCGCAGGCGGAGAAACTGCAACTGTATGAAGGCACGATTTGGCTGCGCCAGAACTTCGACGCCCAACCGATAGAAGGGAAGAATTACTTCCTTTATTTTGGCGCTGTCAATTACGAAGCGCAGGTGTACCTCAACGGAAAGAAACTCGGCAGCCACAAGGGTGGCTTCACACCTTTCCAGTTTGATGTCTCCGGCAAGCTCAAGAAGGGCAACAATATCGTCGTGGTCAAGGCCGACAATACCCGCAAGGTCGATGAGATTCCAACCGTCAACACCGACTGGTGGAACTACGGCGGCATTACGCGCGACGTGCTGCTGGCCGAATTGCCAGCCACATATATCAGCGAGTACAAGGTGCAACTGGGCAAAGGCAACCTCAAGCGCATTGAAGGCTTCGTCCAACTGGCAGGCGTCAACAAGGCCAGTAGTGTGACGGTTTCGATACCCGAGGCGGGCATCAAGACGACGCTCCAGACCGATGCGAGCGGGCGTGCCATCCTTAGCATCCCGGTCAATAAGATGAGTTACTGGACCCCTGAGCAGCCCAAGCTGTACTCGGTCGAACTGGCGGGCGCTGGCGACAAGGTCATCGACAAGATCGGCTTTCGCACCATTGAAACGCGCGGCCAGGACATCCTGCTCAACGGCAAATCGATCTTCCTGCGCGGCATTTCCCTGCACGATGAAAATCCGCTGATCACCGGCCGCCTGCGTGGCCAGGGCGATATGCGCATGCTGCTGCAGTGGGCCAAGGAGTTGAATGCGAACTACGTGCGACTGGCGCACTATCCGCACAGCGAGGAAATGGTCCGCCTGGCCGATGAAATGGGTTTGCTTGTATGGGCCGAAGTGCCGGTCTACTGGACCATTTCCTGGAGCAATCCCGCTACTTTCGCCAACGCCAACGCCCAGCTCACCGATCTCATGACACGCGACCGCAACCGCGCCAGCGTGATCGTCTGGTCGATCGGTAACGAGACGCCGGTCAGCGCGCCTCGTAACCTGTTCATGGGCAAGCTCGCCGCTACCGCCCGTTCGCTAGACGATACCCGACTGGTCGCGGCCGCGCTCGAAGTGCACCGCTCCGGTAACGACGTCGTCGTCGAGGATCCGCTGGCCGACCAGCTCGACCTGGCCAGCTTCAACGAATACGCCGGCTGGTACTGGTCGAATAACCGGGAGATGCTCAATTACCACTTCAACATCAAGTACAACAAGCCGGTGGTCATCACCGAGTTCGGCGCCGACGCGCTGGGCGGCTACCATGCCGACGCGGACACCCGCTGGAGCGAGGAATATCAGGAAAAATTGTACCTCAACCAGATCAAGATGCTCACCGCCATCCCCGGCCTGCGCGGAATGACGCCGTGGATCCTGACCGATTTTCGCTCGCCGCGTCGCCTGCATCCGTATTTCCAGGACTTTTGGAATCGCAAGGGCCTGATCTCCGACGATGGCAAGAAGAAGAAAGCCTTTTTCACACTCAAGTCGTTCTACGACGAGATGCAAGAAAAATACAAATAAACCTCAATAAATCACGGGACGAACATGCAATCGAAACGCACCATACTGGCGCTCGCCACCGGCGTCATGCTGGGCAGCTGCGCCTTTGCGCAAGGGCAGGACAAAGCGATCGAACATCGGGTCGATGCTTTGCTCAAGCAGATGACGCTTGAAGAAAAGGTCGGCCAGCTGAATCAGCTGACGGGGCGCGACCTGACCGGTCCGGCCACCAGCAAGAACAATAACCTCAACAAGATGGCTGACATCAGGGCGGGAAAAGTCGGGTCGATGCTCAACGTCAAGGGGGCTGCCGAGACACGCGAAGTGCAGGCTGCGGCCATGCAGTCGCGTCTGAAAATTCCGCTGCTATTCGCCCTCGATGTGATACATGGCTACAAGACAGTGTTCCCGATTCCCCTCGCCGAATCCGCGTCGTGGGATTTGCCAGCCATCGAGCTGGCGGCCAGCATCGCCGCGCGCGAAGCAGCTGCATCGGGCGTCCACTGGACCTTTGCTCCCATGGTCGACATTGCGCACGACCCACGTTGGGGCCGGGTCATGGAAGGCGCGGGTGAAGATACCTACCTCGGCTCGCTGATTGCCAAGGCGCGTGTCCGGGGTTTTCAAGGGACCAAACCAGGAGGCCTGGACCACGTCATGGCCACGGCCAAGCATTTCGCCGCGTATGGCGCAGCCATTGGCGGGCGCGACTATAACGCGGTCGACATGAGCGAACAGCAACTATTTGAAACCTACCTGCCGCCATTCAAGGCTGCGGCCGATGCGGGCGTGTCCAGCTTCATGAATTCCTTCAATACACTGAACGGCGTGCCGGCAACCGGCAACGCCTTCCTGCAGCGCGACATTCTCAAGGGAAAGTGGAAATACCGCGGTGTGGTCGTCAGCGACTGGGCCTCGATCAAGGAGATGGTTCCGCATGGCTATGCCGCCGACACGGCAGACGCAGCCCAGAAAGCGATGAACGCAGGCAGCGACATCGACATGGAAGGCCACGTCTATAGCGCCGAACTGGTGAAGCTGGTCAAGGCCGGCAAGGTCAAGCCGGCCCTCCTCGACGACGCCGTGCGGCGCGTGCTCTACAAAAAATTCGAGCTTGGCCTGTTTGACGATCCCTACCGTTTCTCCGACGTCAAGCGCGAGCAGGCGGCGCTGAACGATCCAAGGCACCGCGCCGCGGCCCGCGACATTGCCCGCAAATCGTTGGTGCTGCTCAAGAACGACAGGTCGACCCTGCCCTTGAGTCCGAACCTGTCCTCGATCGCAGTGATCGGGCCGATGGCGGACACCAGGCGTGACCTCGAGGGCGCCTGGGTTGTCAAGTCCGACACCAGCCTGGTGGTGAGCCTGCTTGACGGCCTTCGAAGCCATGCGGCGCCCGGCACAAAAGTGTCGTATGCCGCTGGCTGCGAAAGTAAATGCACCAGCACCGATGGCTTCGCCGACGCCGTCAAGGCGGCCAGCGCGGCCGATCTCGTCGTATTGGCCGTGGGTGAAACATTCGACATGAGTGGGGAAGCCAAATCGCGCGCCGAGCTGACCCTGCCGGGCCACCAGCTTGCCTTGTTCGACGCCATCATGGCGACCGGCAAGCCGGTCGTGGTCGTGATCATGGGCGGGCGGCCGCTGGTGTTCAACAGCATCGCCGACCAGGCGCCGTCGATCCTGTTCGCCTGGTTCGCCGGCGCCGAGGGTGGTAACGCCATCGCCGACGTGCTGTTCGGCCAGTACAACCCGTCGGGCAAGCTGCCGATCACCTTTCCTCGCAGCGTGGGGCAGCTACCTATCACCTACACCCAGTACAACACCGGCCGTCCCCAGCTGAGCAACGACCTGAACGCGATCTACCGTTCGGCTTACCTGGATTCGCCCAACACGCCGCGCTACGCGTTCGGCCATGGCCTGAGCTACACGAGCTTCGTGTATTCCGACCTGGCGCTCGACCACAACAGCATGGGCCAGGGCGACAAAGTGACCCTGACATTCACGCTCACCAACAGCGGCAAGGTGGCCGGCGAGGAAGTGGCGCAATTTTATATTCGCGACATGGTCGCGTCCGTGGTGCGCCCTGTGAAGGAACTCAAAGGGTTCCAGAAGGTAAAGCTCGAAGCCGGCGAAAGCAAGCGTCTCAGTTTTGTGATCGACAAGGAAACTCTTTCCTTTTTTAACGGCAAACTGGACTGGGTTGCCGAACCTGGTCGCTTCGAGTTAATGGTGGGCGGGGCGTCCGACCAGCTCGCACTGAAGGGCGAATTGTTCCTGAAGTAAGCGCCGCCGAGTTGAGGAGCGTCGTCCTGCTTTTGTTCGAATCGAGGCGTGGAGAAGAAGCTTGGCGGCCTGATGCTTCCGGAAGCATGGATCCAGTCCCGGCGCGCCGTTCGTGCCGCAGGAGGGGCGGGGTCCACGCCTTAGCGGCTGAAGCGATAGTCCGCCTTATTTTTTTCCCGGCGCGAGCTGGTATTTCTTGAGCTTGTCGTAAAGCGTCTTGCGCGGTACGCCGAGGTGGTCGGCTGCACTTGCGACATTGCCGTCGACCTGGTCGAGCGCGCGCAGGATCACGGCGCGCTCATAGGCGTCTACTTGCAGCGGCAGCGGCAGCGCCGCCGCCGGCGCGCCCGGCTGCACGATCCCCAGCACCAGCCGTTCGGCGAAATTACGCAGTTCGCGCAAGTTGCCGGGCCAGTCGGCAGCTTCCCACTGCGCCATCTGCGGCGCGCTCCATTCGGGCACCGGGCGAGCATAGCGGCGCGCCGCATCCTGCACGAAGTGCGCCATCAGTAGCGCGATATCGTCGCGTCGCTCGCACAGGCGGGGCAGGTCGATAACCGCCACGCCGATCCGGTAGTACAGGTCCTCGCGAAACTGGCCTTGCGCGCTCAGTTGCAGCAGGTCTGCCTTGCTGGCGGCAATGACGCGAAAGCTGACCTGAATGCTGTCGTTGCCGCCCAGGCGTTCGAGCCGACGTTCCTGCAGCACGCGCAGCAGCTTGACCTGCAGCGCCATCGGCATGCTCTCGATCTCGTCGAGGAACAGTGTGCCGCCATTGGCGTATTCGAGCTTGCCGATCCGGCGCTTCTGCGCGCCAGTGAATGCGCCCGCTTCATGGCCGAACATCTCGCTTTCAAACACCGATTCGGGCAAGGCGCCGCAATTGATGGCGACAAAATTTCCCTTGCGCGCGCTGGCGGCATGAATCAGGCGCGCCACCACTTCCTTGCCGGTGCCGGTCTGGCCGTTGACGAGGATATCAACACCGGTCGGCGCGATATTGCGTACCAGGACCTTCAGGTGCTCGATCGCTTCCGATCGTCCGACCAGTTCAGGGGTGTCGGGATGCAGCGCCCAAGCGGTCTTGAGGCGACGGTTTTCCAGCACCAGGCTGCGCCGTTCCTGGGCGCGTCGCACTGCGCTGAGCAGGCGTTCGGCTGCGAACGGCTTCTCGATGAAGTCGTAGGCGCCGCCGCGCATCGCGCTGACGGCCATGTCGACGTCGCCATGACCGGTGACGATGATCACCGGCAGTTCGGCATCGAGCGCGGCGACGTCGGCCAGCAACTCGAGGCCGGAACGGCCGGGCAGGCGCACGTCGCTGACGATCACGCCGTCGAAATCGGCTTGCAGCTGCGCCTGCGCCTGTTCGGCGCTGGCATAGGCGCGCGCGGAAAAGCCGCCCAGTTCCAGCGTCTGGGTGGTGGCCAGGCGCAGCGCCGCTTCGTCTTCAACCAGGATGGCATGCATGTTCAGTTTCCTTTGTCGGCCAGGGGCAGACGTACGTCGAATTGAGCGCCGCCGGAGGGCCGGTTGCTTCCGGTGAGCTGGCCGTTCATGGCCTGGACGATGGACGACGAAATGGCCAGTCCCAGGCCGAGGCCCTTGCCGGAAGGTTTGGTAGTGAAAAACGGCTCGAACAGCTGCGCCGCGACCTCGCCCGGAATGCCGGGGCCGGTGTCGGCGATGCGAATCAGCGCTTGTCCGCCTTCCTGCTCCAGCGTCACCGTCACAGTCCGCTGCGGCGCCGTTTCGACCGCGTCGAGCGCATTGCGCAGCAGGTTGATGAATACCTGTTCGATGCGTACCGGGTCACCGGCGACCGTCAACGGCGTCGTCAAAACTCGCGCGTCGTCGATGGTCAACACGGCGCCGAGGCGGCGGAACTCGCTGTCGAGCAAAAATGCGGATGCGCGCATTGATTGCGCAATGTCGATGAGTGCGACCGAGCCGCTACGGCGCGCGAAGCCCTTGAGTTGCGCGATGATGGCGCCCATGCGCGCGCTGGCGTCGCCGATGTGCGACAGGTTGGCGCTGGCCTTGTCGGCCTGCCCCCGCTCGAGGAAGGTGATGGCGTTGTCGGCAAACGCGCGGATCGCCGCCAGTGGCTGGTTCAGCTCATGGGTGACGCCGGCCGCCATCTGGCCCAGCATCGCCAGCTTGCCCGCCTGGACCAGTTCATCCTGGGTCGAGCGCAGTGCGTGCTCGGTCCGCTTCAAGGTGGCGAACTTGGCCTCGAGGTCCTCGTTGGCCTGGCGCAGCAGGGCGGTGCGTTCGACCAGGCGCTCGTCGAGTTCTTGCGCGGCGCGCTGCAAGGCGGCGCGCGAGCTGCGCTGCTCTTCGAGCCGGCGCCGGCGCTGGTGCACGGCCCATGCGCCGACCAGGCCACTGGCGAGTACCAGTGCGGCAGCCAGGGCCCACAGGGCCGCGCTGCGCGCAGCGCGCTGGGTGGCCGGATACAGCTGCAGCTCCCAGCCCAGTCGGCCCACCTGGCGCACCGCGTGCGGCGCGGCGGCCTCGCCGAGCGCGGCGATCGGCTCGCTCCCATACTGCAAGGTGCTGGCCAGTTCCTGCTGCGTGGCCGCGCTGAGCGGATGCAGGCTGTGGTATTTCCAGTGCGCCCGATTCGACAGGAACACCACGGCGGCGCGGTCGGCCAGCACGATGGTGTCCTCGCTGCCCTTCCAGGTGCGCTCGAATTCGTCGAGGCTGATCTTGACGGCGATGACGCCGGCCACCCTGCCGCCGGCGTGAACCGGCTGGGCGATGAAATAGCCAGGCTCGCTGGTGGTGCTGCCAATGCCATAGAAGCGGCCCGCGCCGCCGGCCAGCGCCTCGCGGAAGTAGGGGCGGTAGCCGAAATTTTTTCCCACGAAAGTGAGCGGCAAGTCCCAGTTGCTGGCCGCAATCGTATTGCCGTCGCGGTCCATCAGGTAGATCGCGCCGATTCTCGACTGCTGCTGGATCGCTTTGAAGGTCTGGTTCACGCGCCCGATACGCGCGCTTTCTTCCGGATGGGCGAGGGCGGCGGCCACGCTCTCCTGGAAACCGATCGCGTATGGAAGCGTTTCGAATTTTTCCAGCGCCGATTCGAGTTCGGGCGCCATCAGCTGCAGCTGGCGCTGGCCGCGCGCCAGGATGTCCGCCTCGCCCCGGTATGCGGCAAATTGATAGGCGCCCGCAATCATGCCCGCGCCGGCGAGCAGGGCGAACATCCAGGCAAGGCGGCGGGGCAGGTGCGGTGTGGCGGGCATTAGCGCTTTCACGGGGCGTAGCAGCGATTCTACTGCACGTGCAATGTTAGTGTCCCGAGCCAGAAATTCGCGGACAAAATGTGGAAAAGCGAAGCGGGAAAACCGGGGTCAGACCCCAAGCGAATCAATCGGTGTCTGCCCCCGGTTTTCCCGCTTCGCTTTTCCACCCTGCGCATATGCCAACAAATTTTCGACTCTTGATACTAGTCGACCGCCGCCATCCGCATTTCGTCGTGGTGGTGGCGCTGCTGCTCTTCCATCACCAGCATGCCCAGTTCGCGCTTGAGCGCATTGAATTGGGCCGAAGCGGGGTCGCGCAGACGCGGCAGTTCGACAAGGAGGTCGCGCTTGACCGTGCCTGGCCGGTAGGTCATCACCACGATCCGGTCCGCCATGTAGATTGCCTCCTCGATGCTGTGGGTGACGAAGATGATGGTCTTTTTCAGTTCGGCCCAGATGCGCAGCAGCTCGTCCTGCAGGTTGCGCCGGGTCAGCGCGTCGAGCGCGCCAAACGGCTCGTCCATGAGCATGATGGGCGAGTCGAGCGCCAGCACGCGGGCAATCGCCACGCGCTGGCGCATGCCGCCCGACAGGTCCTTCGGATAACGGTTGCGGAAATCGGTCAGCGACAGCATCGCCAGCAGCTCGGCCACGCGGCGTTCGATCTCGGCGCGCGGCACGCCCTGGATTTCCAGGCCGAAGGCGATATTCTTCTCAACCGTCATCCAGGGGAACAGCGCGTACTCCTGGAACACCATGCCCCGCTCAGGGCCGGGCGCGCTCACCAGCTTGCCGTTGGCCTTGATCTGGCCGGACGAAGGCGGCGCGAAGCCTGCGATCGCGTTCAGCAGGGTCGACTTGCCGCAGCCCGAGGGCCCCAGCAGGCAGACGAACTGGCCGTGCGGGATATGCAGGTTGATGTCCTTGAGCGCGACGACGGCACGTTCGCCGGGATTAAATACCTTGTTGACGCCGACGATGTCGATGTTTGAGGAGCTCATGTCAGTTCTCCAGGCCGCGGTGCCAGCGCAGCAAATGGTTGTTCAGTTTATTCATGCCGAAGTCGATCGCAAGGCCCAGCAGGCCGATGCTGATCATGCCAGCGATGATCTTGTCGGACCAAAAATATTCGCGCGCCTCGAGAATGCGAAAGCCCAGGCCGTTGTTGACCGCGATCATCTCCGATACGATCACCACGATGAAGGCGGTGCCGATGCCGATGCGCACGCCGGACAGGATGTAGGGCACGGCGGCCGGCAGCATGATCCGCACGAACATGGTGCGCCGGTTCACGCCCAGATTGCGCGCGGCTCGGATGTAAATGCCGTCGACCTGGCGCACACCTGCGATGGTATTGACCAGTACCGGGAAAAACGCCCCCAGCGCGATGAGGAAGATGGCTGGCGCATTGCCCAGGCCGAACCACAGGATCGCCAAGGGAATGTAGGCGATCGGCGGAATCGGGCGCAGCACTTGCATCATCGGGTTGAGCCAGGCGTACATGATGCGGCTCGATCCCATCGACAGTCCGAGCGGCAGGGCCAGGCCTGCGCCGACCAGGAAGCCGACCACCACGCGGTACATGCTGCCCATGGTGTCAAACAGCAGCTCACCGGAAAAAAACCACGCAAAACGCGACCCAGCGGCCGGATCGAAGGGCGCCAGCGGCAGCGCGTACTCGATGAATTTTTTCAGCACCGCCAGCGGCGAAGGCAAGACCTGCGGATTGACCCAGCCGAGCATTGCGCAAGCTTGCCAGAGTGCGATGATGACCCCCGGGACCACGAAGCCGATGGCCGATTGGCGCCATGTCTGTTCTGTCATGATGGCCGCCTTAATGGATCGAGAGCGATTTCTTGGCCTGCTCCAGCAGGTCGGTCTTGACCCAGTCCTTGGCCAGCGGCGGATTGCGCATCTTGCCGGTGCCGGTCTGGAACATCACGTCGGTGGTGGTCTGGATATGGGCCACGCTGATGTCGTAGGTGTAGGGCGAATTTTCGATGGCATCGTCAAAATCGCTCTTGCTGATCTGGTTCTTGAACATCGACTCGCGCACATATTTTTCGGCAGCCGGCTTGTTATCGATGAACAGCTTGGTCGCCTGTACGAAGCAGCTCATGAACCGGGCGGCGGCCGCGCGGTTGTCCTTGTAGAATTTCTCGCTCATGACCAGGGTGCGCACTGGCGCGCCGATGGGCGTGTCGTACGGTTTCATGACTTCGACGCCATAACCCTTGTTGATCGCCTGCGAGGACTGCGGCTCGCTTTGCATGATGGCGTCCAGGTTCTTGCCCAGCAACGCCTGGTTCAGGTCCGCGAAGGCCAGGAAGATCACCTGCACGTCCTTGCCCGGCTGGTCCGACACGCTCAATCCCGCCTGCGCCAGTTCGACGTTGAGCAGCACTTCGTGTATGCCGCCGCGCGTGACGCCCACCTTCTTGCCCTTGAGGTCCTTGATGGACTTGATACCGCTGTCGGGACGCGCGACCAGGCGCGCGCCGCCCTTGGCGAAGCCGGCCACGACATAGATCGGGGCGCCATTGGCGCGGCCCGAAATGGCCGCTTCCGACGCGGTGGCGCCGACATCGAGTTCGCCGGCCAGGATCGCCTGCATGACATCGGGGCCTTTGGCGAACATGTGCTCCTCCACGCGGATGCCGCACTTGGGCGCGATCTCCTTGATGTACGACACGGCGCCGTAATGTGCGAACTTGAGGTTGCCAAGCCGGATCACATCGTCGGCGGCGAAAACAGGGGTGGACAGCGCGCACAGGGCGGCAGTGCCAAGCATGAGGGTACGTAACGTCATAACAGTCTCCGTTGTAGTTTGGGTGCACGGTTACCATATGCAGCTTCCATGCCAGTGGCGTGCAGCCCGCCGCACCGGGGGGCGACGGCCTGTTTGCCCAGGCCTTTTGCGCGGAATTCCGCAATCGCGGGCGTGCCGCGTGCGGTCATCCGCACGCAACAAGGGCGATGCCGTCAGTTCAGAGCGAATGAGATCAACAACGTCGAGGCGTCAAAGGGGGGGCGAGACCAGGCAAGTGTGTCTCGAAAACGCGCCGTGCCGACAAGCCTGGAATTCCACGGAAATATGGTCAGACTTGGCCGTGCATTGCGTCTTATTTGGCAAAGTCGCTTGGTGCGACGGTACCGGCCACGGTGGCGTCTTTTGGGACGGCGGGATAGAGCCAGCAAAACACCAACGTCGCACACGCCGCACCTAGTAGTTGGGCGATGATAAATCCTGGCGCATCAACCGGACGAATGCCGGCGAAGGTGTTGGTGGCGCTGCGCGCCAAAGTCACAGCGGGATTGGCAAACGAGGTTGAGGACGTAAACCAGTAAGCGGCCGTGATGTAGGCAGCGACGGCAAAGGGCGTGACCGTCGGACGGCTGCGCGAACAGCCAATGATCACC
This sequence comes from Pseudomonadota bacterium, assembly GCA_040390195.1. GTDB lineage: Bacteria > Pseudomonadota > Gammaproteobacteria > Burkholderiales > Burkholderiaceae_D > Telluria_A. The sequence continues at coordinate 78,838 of JAZJYV010000004.1, forward strand.
GCGAGCAGGCCGAAGGTTGCGACAAACTCGCTCCACCACTGCGATGCGCCGGTTCGCACATGCACGGAGGCGAAGAACAGTGGTTCGCCGAACATGAGGTGGGCAGCCGCGACTCCGGCGAAGGCGCCGATTACCTGGACAAGAATATACGGTAGCACCTCGGCGCCCGGAATGTTCTTCTGCCACGCCTCGGACAGCGTCACGACCGGGTTAAAGTGCGCGCCCGAGATCGTGCCGAACATCAGGATCAAGGCAATCAAACCGGCACCGGTTGCAATCGCGTTCGCCAACAAGGCCACAGCCACGTTGCCGCCTGAAAGGCGTTCGGGCATGATGCCCGAACCCACTACCACCGTGAGCAGCAGCGCGGTCCCAAGGCCTTCGGCCACAATACGTCGTGCAAGCGTCATTGTTTTTTTCTCCAATTTTGTCGAGTCTAGGTTTCAAGAATCCCATTGTGGGGTCACTGGCTGGCCCGGCCAGCGCCTTATACAATTTGTCGCCCATATTGAGTGGCGACCGCATCGACTTGCGCCAGTTCCTTGACGGCGCGCTGGCACAACAAGGGCGAGGCCGACTGTGCGGGCAGCAAGCTCTGGTTGATGATCCAGGCCCACGGCGCGATGCTGGCACCGACTGCAAGGCCGCGGCCTCAAGCATCGGCGGCGAAGCTGACCGGTTGCTGGTCGGTTTCCACGCCGCATACGCCCGTACTGCAGCACGGGCCGGATCGAAAATCTGAATCATCACCGTGATGGGTTCTCCTTACGCCATGATGGTGGCGATCTTGTCCATTTCCGCCTTGAGCGCGGCCTTGTCGTGCTTGAGCGTCTCCAGCGGCAGCGCGAAAAACGCTTCGATGCGCGCGCGCAGGATGCGGTATGCCGTCATGAATGCTGCATCGATCTCTTCCTCGGTGCCGGTGGCGTGCGCAGGGTCTTCGACACCCCAGTGCGTGCGCAGGACCGGGCCCAGATAGGCCGGGCACGTTTCTCCGGCTGCGCTGCCGCAGACCGTGATGACGATGTCGGGCGTGGCCGGCAACGCATCCCAGGACTTGCTGTAGTAGCCGTCGGTGGAGATGCCTTCGCGCGCCAGCAACGCCAGCGAACGCGGATGGACGTAGCCGGCCGGCTTGCTGCCCGCGCTCATCGCGGCCCAGCCTTCAGGCGCCAGATGATTGAAAGTGCCCTCGCCGAGGATGGAGCGGCAGGAATTGCCGGTGCAAAGAAAAAGTACGATCATGTTGTGATGGTCCCTGGTGATGTGGTGTGTGGTAACGGTGTAATGAGGGCGATATCAGACGAGTGCCTTGTCGCTTGCGCAGCCCACCGGCGCCATTGTCGAGCAGGGAATGCCGCTGCAGCAGCTGTCGGTCAGAAAGGCCAACAAAGCATTCATCGTCGTGAAATTGGCCGTATAGATGACGAAACGGCCATCCTGGCGCGGAGCGATGAGCTCGGCGTGCGTCAATTCCTTGAGGTGAAACGACAAGGAAGACTGCGGGATACCGAGCTGCTCGGCGATCTTGGTCGCGGCAAGTCCTGCGGGCCCCACCTGCACCAGCAGCCGGAACACCGCCAGCCGCGACTCCTGCGCCAGCGCCGCCAGGGCGCCAATTGCCTCTTTCGTTTGCATCGTCGCTTCCTCGTAGATTAATTCGATAATTCTACATTATTGGAACTATAAATTCGAATAATGACTGTGTGATGACAACACGGTCATTGACTGCTGTTTGAATGCTTGCAGGGTGTGGCAGTCGTTCCCGCCTCCGCGGGAACGACGATTTCGATGAATCAAATTTTCGGGTTATTCACAAGTTGAACGTGTTAAACAGCCATACGATCGCCTGATGGCGAAGTGACCAGATTGCTCATGGCCGTGTCATCGGTGGCGTCGCCTGGCCGATTTGCGCACTGTAGACGATGAACTTGAAGGGATTGAAGTCCTGGTATTTTTCCATCAGTTTAAGAAACGCCAGGCGATTGAGCTCGTCGAGCGCATGGCTGTCCGGATGGCGTGAGCGCCACGAGCGAATCAGGTCAGCCGCAAGTTCGTGATGGCCGTCCACGATCATCTTCTGCGCCGCCTGCGCCACGCGCGACTCGCTGACGCCCAGATAGTCCGCCAACACCGCGCCGCGGTCCGCGTCGGAGATGTGGTCCATGCCCTTCAGGCCGTTCTGCCAGTAGCCGCTGTGCTGCTCGAAGAGTCGGTCGATCAGGTTTTCGCGCAGGATCAGGTAGGCAAAGTGGACGTCCGTCGCCTCGGCCTCCAGTGTCGGTGGCACCAGGTTTTTCTGATGGATGAGGCTGCGCTCGGTGCCGCCCGCGATCTCGTGCAACACCTGGGCCTGCAACCAAGCCAGCTGGTTCTTCAGGCCCGCCAGCATGCGTGGCGAGGCAAACAGGCGCGTGAGCGGTTCATGGCCGTGGAGGATCAATTTCGGCGCCATGGTGACCAGCTGATCGATCGACGCAAGCATGCCGTCCACACTGCCCTCCGCGACGAAGGGCGCGCCAAAATACGGCATGAGCACATCGCCCGCAAACACGACGCCCAGCTCCGGCATCTGGATCAACATTGCGTCGCCCGTTTCGCCGCCGCGGGTTGGCGTCAGCACAAAGTGTGTGCCGCCGACCACCAGCTCGGTCCGCTTGTCGATGCGCTCGTCCGGACGGTAGCTCAGCACATCGGCCATGCTGAAGCCGGCGCCAAAGAACACTTTCAATGGCGCGGTATTGCCGGATGCATCGTTGTTCAGCTCCGCCTGGTAATTGCTTCGGCCAACGAAGCGGATCGACGGATTCAGGCTGCGGAAGTAACGGTGTCCACCGACGTGATCCCAGTGCGCATGTGTCACGAATACCGTGCTCAGCGCAGGCAGGTCGGGCACCCGGGCGCGCAGCGCCTCGAGCGCCTTGCGCGCCGAATCGGGGCGCGTCCCGGCGTCGATCGAAATCAATTGCTTATGGTCGGCGGAGACAATGAAATAGAACTCGGTAAATTCAAAGCCAGACAGCACGTACACGGTGCCGGGCACGGCTTCCCTGATGACTTCGGGCACAAAGCGATGTCCGTTAGCGGCGCTCTCGGAAAGCGCAGTGGTGAACGTCACGGGCTTGTCCTCGCTGGTGTAGCCGCTGAGCGCCAGGTATTTCTGCGCCTCGCTGGCGTGTCCCTGTTGCCTGTGCAGCTTTGAAAGATTGAAATAGACTTCGCGCAGCCAGCCCGCGTGCGGCGCCGCGTCGATGTGCTCGACGCACCATTGCAAATCGAGGAGGGCGGCGCCGCTTTCGCCGAGCATGCTGGGCAGTTGGGCGCGCACGACGCCCGACATCCAGCGCGCAATGAACATTTGCCCGCCTGTCAGGCGCTTCGCCTCGTCGAGCATTGCCAGCGTGTCCTTGACCCAGCTGATGCGCTTGAGCAGGAAGACATCGTTGGCTTGTCCGGCCCGCAGCGCGGCGATTGCGGTCAGGTATTGCGCGCGCTCGACCTTACTCAGCTTCGGGCCGAAGCGCTCCATCAGGCCATTAAAGTAGGCGATGCCCTCGGTATATTGCCCCGAGTTCGCGAACTGCGCCATCAGGGCGAACATCACCTGGGAATCCGCGGGTGGCCGCCATGCGTTGATTTGCTTTAGTAGTTGCAGCTCTGGGTTGGACGACATGGCGGCTGGCACTGGGGCAGCAACTGCGCCGATTGCCATGCCCAGGACGACGGCGAAAGCGGCGGGCATGATGACGTTGCGGTACAAGAATTTCATGGGAATGCTCCGCGGTAGGTGACTTGCACATAGTAAGTAACTTGCTTAACTATAGTGACTATATAAATGAAAGTCAACGCGTTTCGCTTGCCGCCGAAAACGACGGGTCAAATTACGGGAGTGTCATGCCGGCTCGGCGTCCTGTGCAGCGTTCTGCAGCTGAGTACCCCAGGTGCGCAAGGCTTTCAACACCGGCGCGACGCCGCGTCCTTTTGCGGTAAGAATGTATTCAAGGCGGGGTGGGTGCTGTTCGTACAGGCGCCGCTCCACCAGTCCGCTCTCCTCGAGCGTTTTCAGTCGCGCCGACAAGGTATTGGGCGCGCACCCAGCCAGCGAATCGAGCAGGTCCTGGAAGCGCCGCGACGCGTGTAAATGCAAATCGCGCAGGATCAGGATCGTCCAGCGTTCGCCAATCGCGTCGAGCGCAATTGCAACTGGGCAGTCTGTTTGAGGATAGGAACGTGACATGTCTTCATTGTATCAAACAACTCGCTTTCGAATAGTTAGTCTGCAATTACAAGTCACTATCTCATCATGTTCGCAGGGCGGTTCGCAACAAAGCGAGTCCGCGGCGAATTTCAGGCAGGTCTACCGCTCCATAGCCAAACACCAGGCCTTGTCGCGTTTGCAGCCCAAGGTAGTATCGGCTCAAAGAATGCAGTTTGACGTTGTTCGGTAGTAGCGCTTGCGTCACCAGGTCGAAATCTATTCGAACACGGCCAACAGCAGCAATGTGCATGCCATAAAACGAAGGAATGGGATCAAGCCATTCCCCGAAGTCCTCACGCAAGGAATCGAGCAGCAGTTGCCGACGCTGTTTGTAAATATCGCGCATTTTCCGGACATGGTGGGTCAGGTGTCCCTCGCCAATGAACCCGGCAACGGCCAGCTGGATGGGCGTCGAACAATGCCAGTCAAGGCAGTTTTTCGCGGCAATCAGGGTTTGCATCGCCCAATCCGGTGCGACGATGAAGCCCAGTCGTAGCGCAGGCAACATGCACTTCGAGAAGGTGCCTACGTAAAACACGGTGTCAGCGGCATCGGCCGTCCTGAGCGCTTCCATCGGACTGCCGCCATAGCGAAATTCGCCGTCGTAGTCATCTTCAATAATGACGGCCCCGCGCCTGCGTGCAAACTCGACCAGCAATTTTCGGCGGCGCATCGACATTGCCACGCCAAGGGGAAATTGATGAGAAGGGGTAACGCAGATCACGCCTGCGTCAGGCGGAATCTCGTCGACGATCATCCCTTCATCGTCGACCCCGACAGTGACCAGTTTCGCACCCGCAGCGGCGAAAGCCACGCGCATGGGGGGATAACCGGGATCTTCGATGGCGACGACCGTCTTATTGGGAATGACAAGCGCTCTGGCCAGCAGGTCGAACGCTTGCTGCGCTCCGGAGGTGACCAGGACGTCCTCCGGCCTGTTGACGACGGCGCGAGTGAGCCCGATATGGTTGACGATGGCTTCGCGAAGCCGGAAGTTCCCTTGATTGCCCTGGGGGCTCTTCAGGCCGGCGGGCTTTCTCTCAAGTCCTCGCAATTGTTTGGTGCTGATCCGACGGAAAACGTCATACGGAAACAGCCTGGAGTCCACCAAGGCAGGCCGAAAATCTACCAACGGGGTATCAGGAAGCGCTGCCGATTGGTGCTGCCGATCTTGCCAAAACCCCATTGCGTGCGTCACGTCTGCGCGTAACCAGAACGGGTTCAGGCGATGGTCGGGCGGGCCCGCCGGGGTTTGGCGTTCCTCAGTCTGCGCCACAGGAAGTCGGTCGGCGACATACGTACCCGAGCCGCGCCGGGCCACGATCAGGCCTTTCTGGAGCAGCTTTTCGTAGACTTCGAGAACGGTGTTTCGCGACACGCGAAAAATGGCACTGGAGCTGCGCGTGGGTGGCAGTTTGGCGCCCGCGACCAGGCGGCCGTCAAGAATGGCTGCCTCGAGTTGGAGAAACAGCGTTTTTGAAGACGCGCGCGGGCCGGATGTCTCGAGGTCCAGCAAGATTTCGAACATGGGATCCATTGCGTCTTTCCAGTGTCGAGCCGGTCGAGATTGTAGATCGATACGGAGCGACTGGCAAATTACTGGGAAGAGCGAATCCCCTTCGTCGTGCTTTCAATAATGAATGATATAAATTGTTTGGTTTATTTATCTGTCCTCAATTCGTGTGTCCGTCATTTTCCAGTTCGTCTCCCAGGTTTTTCCTCCGTCCTCCGAGTAGGCGATTTCCAGGCGCCGTGTCTTGGAATCAATGGAGGAGTAGATTTCGCGGACGAGAATGGTTTTTCCCTTGAAGGTGTCCTCACCGTAAAACTCGCCGCGTCCGTTCTTGAATTTTCCCACCACCGGTTTGCTTATGCTGCCATCGTACGAATTTCCGTAGCTGACGTTCCAGAGCTGCGTCTGCGGGTTATACAGGCGCGGAGACATTGCTTCGATATGTCCCGCTGGGCCGTCTGCTTCCAGTTCTCCCAAATTGGCTCGCCCACCCCACACCTTCCGAATCGTGTGGGTTCCGTCGTATTCGATCCAATTGGCCGATCCGGAAAGTGGGGCCTTCAATCGCATGATGTGGGTTTTCCACGTTCCAAAGGCAAAATCAAAATCGTGTTGCCCGTCATGTTCTGTCGCGGTCCCAGTTGAAGGTGGCTTGCCGTCAGGCGCCCCGGATGCTGCAAACGCCGGTGCACCAAACATCATCGCCGCAATGATCAGGCAGAGGAGTCGAGGGGCGGTGCTCATTGTTTCAGCCTCGTCAGGTTGGCGACGAACGACCGTGCCCAGGTCGTTCCACCATCATTCGAGTACGACTCCTCGTACTGGTGTGAATTGGGCTTGATGTCGGTCCACATGGCCCTCACCAGGATCGACCTGTCATTCACGGTGTCCTGGCCAATCAGCACGACCCGGCCGTCCTTGAATTCACCGATATTCGACGACAGTGTCCCGACCTTGCTGTTCGCGAAGGTCTGACTCCATTGGTGCGCGACCGGGTTGTACAGGAAGAGCGTGAGGCCTTGCCAGTGGCCTTTCGGTCCGTCCGCTTCGATCTCCTCCAGTTCCGCCTTGCCATCCCACACCTTGCGTACAGTCACAGTTCCATTCAGTTCAACTGATTCCGAAGTGCTCGCAAACGGATCAAGGATTCGCTTGATGTGAGTTTGCCACACACCAATGTTGAAATCAAAGTCGTGTTGCCCGTCATGCAGCGCGGGTGTCGGCGCAGGTGTCTGCGACAGAGCGGCGCAGGGATACGAGAGACAAAATACTGTAGCCAATGCCACGAACTGCTTCAAATGATTCAAGTCTTTCTCCTGGAGATGGATAGTAAGGTGGCGCGATAAGATTCTTTTGGCCGTGGCGGTATTGCGGCTTAACGTGGCCTACGGAACTTCAGAATGAACTGGTCCGTGTGGCCCTGGATGGATTTGTCAAATACCGAGATCGTGCGGGGATCGGCTGGATTCGCCAGGATTGCACTCTCGCTGTCGAAGACAAAGCCTGCCGCTTCCACTTCACGACGTACTGTGGAGGGATCAATGCGGTGCAGGGTCTCCGTGACATCGGCACCAGGTGCGGCAGAGTGGTCGAGGATGACGTACGTGCCGCCGGGCTTCAAGGCATCGAACACGGCTTTGTTGAACTCGGCGGTGTCCACCGGTCCAAAAAACTTGTTATGAAGATCGTGGTAGTTCTGCGATATCCAGAAGTGATCGAGCTTCCTGGGCAGGCGGAGACTTTCGAGCGCAGTCTCGACGGAGACGGTGATGTTGCGGTGACTTGCGGCGTAGTCCCGTAACTCGGCCGTCGATTTTGCGATGTACTTTTGAATTTCAACGGGCTCGATGGCGTAGACATGGCCGCGACTCCCGACGACGTCGGAAAACAGGCGCGTGAAGTAACCGGCACCGGCATTGAAATCTGCAAGCGCATCACCTGGTTTGATCTCCAGGAATTTTAGTGATTCGACGGGCTTGCGTGCCGCGTCGCGATTGCGATCGGCCTCCGGCCGCCCTCGGTCTGCGACGGCCGAAGCAATGGTGTCAGCCGGGGAACTGGCGGCCTGGGCATACCTGCCGGTGAGGCTGGCGCCTACGAATAGCAGCGCGCACAGGCCAGCAGAAAGCATTAATCTCATCGGATCTACCTTGGTTTTGTCGGTGTCTGACCAATGTATTGCATAAGTGGTCCCTGCAAAAGAGCCACTTTTTGAAAATATGCCTGGGCCACTTATGAGGTGGAGTCAGGCGCTCGCCACCATGACGCTTGCGACCCGCTCGACCATGGCTTCGATATCGGCCTCGGCAACTTGCGAAAAGCCGAACATGAGGCCGTTCCAGCCGTGCTCGCGCAAGCCGGTCGAATGCGCACTCAGCGCCCGCACGACGACGCCTTGCTCGAGCGCCGCCCGGGCGATGTCCGTATCGGGCGCGCCACCAGGCGCAAATTGCAGCGCCATATGCATGCCGGCGGATTCGCCGTGAATCTCTCCGAATTGACCCAGGTGCTGCCGCAAGGCGGCGATCAGCACATCGCGCCGGCTCCGGTAGACTCGCCGCATTCGGCGCAGATGCACGCCAAACTGGCCGCCGCGCAGGAACGCGGCCAGCGCTATCTGGTCGGCTGTACGACCGTGCGTCGACATCCGCGACAGTACCGAGCGCAGCGGCCCCACCAGGTTCTTCGGCACGACCATATAGGCGGTGCGGATGGCCGGGAACATTGTCTTGCTGAACGTGCCGACGTAGATCACCGGTGCGTCGTCAATCAGGCCTTGCATCGCTGCCAATGGCGGCCCATCGTAGCGAAATTCGCTGTCGTAGTCGTCCTCGATGATCAGCGCACCTGTCCTGCCCGCCTGTTCGAGCAGCGCCAGTCGGCGCGCCATGCAGAGCACGCCACCGGTCGGGTACTGGTGCGATGGCGTGGTGTAGATTAACTTGGGCGGATGCAGTTTCCAGTCCTGGCTGGACGGCCGAATTCCCTCGCCATCGACGGCGATTCCGATGGTGCGCAATTGCGCCGCGCGGAAGGCGGCCAGGGCGCCGATGTAGCCGGGATTTTCGATCCAGCTGATCGCGCCGGCATCGGCAAAGGTGCGAGCGCAGATTTCCAGGCTGGCCTGGGTGCCGCTGGTGACGAAAATTTGCTCGACCTCGCAACGCACACCACGCGACGCCATCAGGTAGCTGCGGATCTCCTCGCGCAAGACGGGCACACCGGCGACGTCGGCATAGTTCAGCTGGGCTGGGTCGATGTCCCGCCAGGTGCGCTCAACGATGCGGCGCCAAGGTGCGAGGGGAAACAGGTCGAGGGCGGGTACTCCGGGCGCGAACGCACCGGCTTCGGCGCCGGATGCGGGCAGTGTACGCAAGCCCTGCATCCGGCGCGCCACGGCGTTGCTGCGCGCCGGCCCTTTTGGCGCCGCGATTTCCGACAGTGAAATCGTTATGACCACCGAGCCGCGTGGTGTTCCGCGGATCAGTCCTTCGGTCGCCAGCTGCTCGTAGGCATATAGCACGGTGTTGCGCGCCACACCCAGCTCGTTCGCCAGTGCGCGCGTCGCCAGCAGGCGACTGCCGGGCCTCAATTGCCCTGTCACGATGGCCGCCCGCAAGCAAGCGTGGATCACCCGTTGGCGTGGCCAGCCAGCGACGTCCTGCGTGCGTTCGAAACCACTGAGGAGAATATTGTAATCCACGCCAGCAGTATAAGTCAGGTTCAGGCATTTGCTCCGCCTGCTCTTAGTGGTTCTAAACAATTTCTCATTTGTGGCTCTTTTTATGGGATAGCGTTAGACCTAGAATGCAGGCATCGAATTTCCCTTTTTTCTGAAAAATCAAACATGACCGCCATGAAATTCTTACCTGCTGGCTTCGCTTTCCAATTCCGCAAGCCAATGCGTTAAGAATGTCGATGCGTCATTTAATTTGCCGGCTGGCATGCGCGTCGCTGCTCTTGCTGGGCGCGCCGAACGCGTATGCCGACGCCGAAGCTTACGGCCGTCTCAATATCTCGCTCGAACGGCTCAACAGGACGGCTGGCAGCCAGACGGTGCTGTCCGACAACGCCTCGCGCATTGGCTTCATCGAGACCGAGCAGATAGCGCCCGCGTTGTCGGCCAGCGTCCATCTCGAAATGGGTTTCGACGGCACAAGCGGCGCACCGGCCGGCAATGGCTTCGATCGAGGGGCCGAGCTGGTCATCGGCAGCCCGAACGTCCGGCTGAGCCTGGGCCGATTCGGCAGTAGCGCATACCTGGCCATCACCGATGTGGTCAGCCTGCACAACCACGATACTGGCATTTCCTCGGACGCCCTGTTCGCGCACGTCGAGCCGCTGGCGCGCAAGGTCGGCGTCACAACGAACGCGGCTGGATGGACGCTGCAGCTGGTCCAGTGGATGGCCGATCCCATGTCAGGCGCAATTCGCGGCAATGCGGCGATGCTGGCCTACGATCGTCCTGGATTATCGCTCGCCGTGTCGAGCGGTCAGGATGCCCGGCGCTACGAGCATAGTGCGCGTGTGCTGTGGAGCCTGGCGAACGTCGACCTCGCTGCCTATGTCGAGCAGGACAACAATGTCCGTGGCCATGGCACGCGTGTGGCCATGCGCGGAGCGATTGGCTGGCACTTTGGCCAATCCGAATTGCATCTCAATATAGGACAGGCGGGCGCTTACAGTAGCGGTCTTCCCGGCGAAAGCGGCGCCCGCCAAAGCACGGTTGCCTACAATTACAACTTGAGCAAGCGAAGCAAGGTATACGCGTTGGTATCCCGCCTGCGCGACCGGGGCGGCCTGTATGGGAATTGGACCAGCACGGCAATCGGACTTCGGCAGAATTTCTAGTCCGGGGGATGGCTTACCGTTTCATTGCTTTGCTTCAGTGTAGAGATCCAGTGTTTTGGTGTGGTTCCGAAAGTCGCTTTAAACAGTGTGATGAACGTGGTCGGCTGCCTGTATCCGACCAAAAAGGAGACCTCCTTGACGCTATGTCCTGAGATCAGCAGTTCAACCGCCTTCATCAATCTCACTTGTCTTCGCCAAGATTCGAAATCCATCCCCACATCACGGCGATAGGCACGTTCCAGCGTCCTGACGCTCATGCCGGCTGCAGCACACAGCGAAGCTAAGGGATCGTGGAGGCCGGGGTCGTCGAGCACAGCGCGCGCGACCTTATGCGCGCGGGGATCTTTCGGCAACTCGATGCTGGCGGGGACCGGCGAGGCGCGGTGCAACTGTGTAATCAATAGGTCCCGGAGCATGCACTCGGGGCGATTGCGAACCCTGAGGCTGCCAACACGAACAATCTCGAATATGAGTTCGCGAAGCAGGGGGCTGACATGGAGCACTGCGCATTCCGCATCGAGTGCCGCAATACCGGATCGTATATAGAGGGTACGCATCGAAACGCGCTCCGGCATCCGGATCTCGTGCACGGTTCGCGCGGGAATCCAAAGGCCGAAATGTGGCGGGATCATCCACACGCGCTGGCCCGAGCTCACTTCCATGACGCCGCAACTGGCGTAAATCAACTGGTCCGAGCCGTGGGAGTGCGGCGCAACCCAGGAACCACGTGGATATTCATGGGAGAAAGTCGAGATCGAAGTCCCGGGTAATGGGTCATTCCCATGGTCGGTGGCGTGTCGCATAAACAATATTATATGCCGTATTACCTATCTTGCGCCATGCGCTTGACCGGACTACCATGGCTTTCCTGCACCTCGTATTGGAGATTGAATGTCCGCTTCCAGGGAAAATATATTTCGTCGCAAATTTCTTCGCGGCTTAGGCTCCTCCTTGGCACTCCCGTTCATGGATTCGCTGGTGATTGGGCAAACGCTGCCTGGGCAGATGGCGGGGCCTCCCAAATCGCGCTTTATCGCCATCGAAATGGTCCATGGTGCGGCTGGCAGCACGGCCTTTGGACGGGAGAATAATCTGTGGTCGCCGGCGCGCGAGGGTGCCAATTTCGAATTCACGCCGACACTGAAATCGCTGGAGCCGTTTCGCGAATATATAACGGTGATCAGCAATACGGATTTGAAAAATGCGACGTCCCTGGTTCCGGACGAGGATGGCGACATGGCGGACCATGCGCGTTCGTCGGCAGTGTTCCTGACTGGTGCACACCCCACAAGGAGCGCCGGATCGCATTTCCGATCCGGACCTTCAATCGATCAGCTCTACGCGCAATTCCTGGCTCGCGAAACGCCATTGGCATCACTGCAGCTGTGCATTGAAGATGCTGCGCTATCTGGCACCTGTGGCCATGGGTACAGTTGCGCATACACGCACACAATGAGCTGGGCTTCTGCGAACCGGCCGCTATCGATGGAAAGGGCACCCCGTGCGGTGTTCGAGCGCTTGTTCGCAGGACGTGCGGCGAAGGAACGCGACGCACGACTGCTGAACAGGCGCAGTGTCCTCGACGGTGCGACGACCGAGGCTGCGGCACTGGAGCGACGACTTGGTGCAAATGACCGTCACAGGGTCAGGGAATATTTCAGCGAAATCCGCGAGATTGAACTTCGCATTCAGGAAATCGAGAAAGACAGCAAAGCCCACAAGTTGCCCAATGTTCCGTCGAGCGTGCCGGATTCATTTGACGATCATGTCAAGCTGATGTTTGATTTGCAAATCCTGGCATTCATGGCAGATATGACGCGCGTTACATCGTTCAAGATGGGGCTCGACAGGAGCCAGCGGATTTACCCGGAAAGCGGTGTCAGCACACCGTTCCACACGCTTTCCCATCACCGTGAATCGCCGGAAAAAATTGAGGAGTTTGCCAGGCTCAATCAATATCATGTCAGCAAAGTCGCCTACTTCCTGGATCGGTTGCGAAGCACGCCCGATGGCGACGGCAATCTCCTCGACCATGCGGTCGTTGCATATGGAAGTCCAATGGGAGACTCGCATACCCACGGGCACAAATTCCTTCCCCTTTTTCTGGCCGGCCGGGCAAGTGGCGGGCTCAAGGGAAATTTGCATGTCAGATGCAGGCCCGGGACACCAATGGCAAACGTCTGGTTGACGCTACTTCATAAATTCGGAGTGAACCTGGACCGAATCGGCGACAGCAGCGGGGAAATTCCCATCTGATTGCCACGCCCGGAATTGCTGCAGGTTTCCGATTGTCGCATTTCGCCGCATGCATGGCAGAATGCGGCGGGAGCCTTACAGGGATTGGGCTTTCTCGGCGGCGCTCAGGCGCTTGGCGACGATTTTGACGACGGCGATCTTGCTGTCGCCTTCCACCGAAATTTGCGAATGATGCAGCGCGCGTGCATCGGGAATCGCGGCGCTGGCGAAGGTCGTCACACCAGCCAGCAGGGCGACTACCAGGAAGATCGCTTCCATGTTTTTGAGGACGTTCATGATGTGTTCCTTTGTGTGAGTTGGCCTTCGATGCTTGAACTTTAGCGGCTCGCTCACCACACTTCCATCTGCATGCGACAGCCTGCACAAATCAAGGAACAGAACGCGCAATGCCGACCTGAACCGTACAATTTGTGCGTCACTATGATCGCCGTTCCCGCGGCGGCGCACTGGTGTCCGGACGACGTTGGTCACTATTTTGGTCTTAACCCAGGCGGCGAATTCGGCGTGAGCGCATGCTCACTGGATGGTTCGCGTCAACTTATGTATTCCGGACGCCATACTTCGCCAAATGGCCGCCTGCGCGGGAACGAGGCTCGTCGTGGAAATGCGTCGGGAAGCTACTTTTTCTCGACATGCTCCAGCGGATTGGCCAGCGCCAAATCGCCGCCCAGGCGCGGCTGGCGGCCGGGCGCCACCGGCTGGAGTCCGGATTTCGGTTCGTGTCGCGCGTAGATGGCCTCCCACGATTGCGCGCCGTTGCCCGGCATCTCCTGCTTGAATCCCGTCGCCTTCTCGATGCCGGCCGGGTTGCTGGCGCCGTCCAGGGTGAACCGGACCAGCTGGTCCAGTTTGGCCGAGTGAAGATCAAGAATCGATGCGATCATGACCAGCGGCGTGACGGCAAATTCGTGGTAGTGCAGGGCCTTGACGGCGCGTTTCATCTCCTGCGGCAGCGAGCCGTCAGGCGCCACTTGATCCATGGCCGCATCGAACACCTTGCGGCCCCAGTCGAGGTAGCGCGCTTCCTTCGTCACGGCGCCCACGGCCGTCACGGCCAGGCCTTCCCAATAGTAGTGATTGTTGCGCGTGCCCTTGTGCGCCTCTGAATGGAGCAAGGTCACCTCGGCCAGGCTCTTGAGCCAGCCTAGAATCGATTGCCGCTGCGCGCCGGTCGACAGCACGTCCATCCTGGCGAAGCTCAGCGCCAGCCCGCCCAGGGTCCATTTGCGCTGGTAGTACGATTGCTCGCTCGTCATTTTTCCCAGCAGCGCATGCTGCTCCGCCCAGGCGGCGAACCAGGCCAGCGCGCATCTGGCCTCGTCCGCTTTGCCGACCGGATCGGCCTGGTAATTACTGGCCGCGCTGGAGATGTGCGCAAGAAAATCCTCGATCGGTTTGGTGTTGGCCACGTTCCTGGCTTTGCGCACCGGGTCGATGACCGAATGGTTGCTGTCGATGTAGTAGCTGTTGGCGTCGATGTCGATGACGGCCGGCGGCGGCGCCTCACAGGCAGTGGCGTTCATGGCGCCCAGGGAGAGCAGCAGGCCAGCGGCGAGACGTCCAGTCCGGTTCTTGGAATGCATCGAGAATCCTTTTCTAAATTTGTTTGGCTGTTTCGTTAAATTAATATATTAGTGTATTTTTCTCTCCGGACAAAGTCGAATTCAAATGCATGCCGGCGATGGAGATCGAAATTGGACCGCGCAGTGATCAAGTAATTCCGCGCAGAATGTTCTACTATGAAAGCTCCTGCTGGGCGGTTCAGCCGGTTCATGTCACTCCTACTGACAAACTTTGTCTACCGCCTTGTTTGTGATGCTAGCTTTTTTTGCAAGTCTATGGGCACGCTGACAATTTCCGTCAGGCATGATTCATGCATATTCGATAGCGAGGCGCGAACCAACAAGCGCATAGGAGAATACCGTGTCGAATATCAGCTTCAACCAGAGCAGCATTCTTTCCTCCGGCGACCAGACCTTTGCGTTGAACAGCCTGGTCTCAGTGCCTGGCGACGCGGCCAAGCCGGCCGTGCTGGTGTTGCGTGCCTACGACCGCGACGTCTATTCCGGGACCCAAAGCTACGACTACGGCAATTTCAGCTCGCCGGCCGGCGGCACCGTCAGCGCGGGCACGCAGACACAGGCCACCTTGCTGTACTTCGACCTGAAAAACGGCGTGTATGTCTCGCGCGCCAGCGGCGAGCCGCTCAGCGCGTTCAACTTCACCAGCTCCGACCAGAACCACCGCAGCGTCTACCTGAGCCTGTTTACCAACGATAATAGCGGCGCCACCTACGACAGCCTGTGGATGGACCCCAGCTGGCATCACATCTCCGACCTGAATGTGGTCACCCGCACCGATTACGTGGACGCCACGCCGAACCTGGCCACGCCGGCCGAGATCGCCGCCATCGCCAAGAGCTTCATCGGCCAGGTGTGGAGCGACGTGGGCTGCTGGCTGTTGACAAGCAACATTTCGGCGGCCGCTGGAGCTTCGCTGCCGGTGGCCAGCGGCAGGCTCGACACCGCGGCGCTGAGCGGCAACGGCCAGTGGCAGGTGGTGTTCGACGGCGCACATCAGAACGAGGACTGGCGCGCCATGCTGCAAGTGGGCGACATCGTCGAACTGGGCTGGCTCAACGGCAAGGCCCACATTGCCACCGTGACGTCGGGCAGCGGCCATAACGCCCTGTGGGTCGACAACAGCGGCAACCGTGCGGACGACGGTACCCCGAGCGACATCGTGATCCAGGGCGAGCACTCGGTCGACAGCTGGACCAGCGCCGCGGTCGACAGCAGTGTCGTCGTGTTCCGGCTTGGCACCTCGACGGCGCCGGCCGCGACCCTGCCCACGCCGATCGCGCCGCCCGTGGTGACGGGCCACCCGCAGTCGCTGCACGTGGGCCAGTCGCTCAGCGTGGCCAGCCTGTTCTCGGTGCTCGACCCGAACCTGCTGCCGATGACCTCATACCAGATCACGGACTTGAACGGCAGCGCCAACATCGCCCTCAACGGTGCCCACAACCTGGCCAGCGCGGCCCAGCAGGCGGGCGGCACCGTGATCGTCAGCGCGGCCGACCTGACGCGCCTGAGCTACACGGCCGCACTCGGACCGGATGCGCTGACCATCACTGCCTTCAACGGCCAAGCCTGGGGCACGGCCAAGGTGACCGTGACGGGCTGGATCGATCCGCCGCCGGTCGTCACCGGCGCCTCGCTGGCGGTGCATGCCAGCTCGCAGCTGCTGCCGGTGGCCAGCCTGTTCAGCGCCACGGCCGGCGCCGGCCACTTCATCACCGAATACCGCTTCATCGACAGCGACCACACGGGTCAGCTTGGGTTGAGCGACCTGCGCGTGAACCTGGCCAGTAACGACGAGGCAGCACTGGGCATCGTGCGGGTCAGCGCGGCGAACCTGAACACGGTGGCCTGGAAGGCGCTGGCCGAGACCGGCACGCTGCAGGTGTCGGCCTTCGACGGGGTCCAGTGGAGCGATTTCGTGGCCGTCACGGTGGCCGGGCAGAACAACGCGCCGACCGTGACGCCGGCGCCGCGCGTGAACGTGTCGATCAACCAGGCGGTGCCGGTGGCCAGCATGTTCTCGCTGTCCGACGCCGACCACGACGCCGTCACGATGGTCAGCATCTACGACTTCTACGACCACATCCAGCTCAACGGCGCCACTGACTACTGCCCGTTCCCGCACGCCTACCAGGTCAAGCTCGACGAGCTATACAAGGTGACCTACAACACGCCCGACGTGATGGGCGGCTTGCAGGGCTTGCAGGTCAACGCCTATGACGGCACCAGCTGGTCGGCGCTGACCCAGATCCTGTTCACCATCGACGACCCGGCACCGGTGGTGCAGTCGGGCAGCTCGGCCCAGGCCAGCCCGAACCAGCTGCTGCCATTCAGCCAGCTGTTCAGCGTGGTGGACCCCTACGGCAAGGCAATCACCCAGTACAGCGTGCAGGATCCGTCCGGCGGGGGCAGCGTGCAACTGGGCGGCGCCACCGACCTGGCCAGCGCCGCCCAGCATGCGCAAGGCATCGTGGTGGTGGCGGCGGGTGATCTGGCCAGGCTCAGTTACCAGGCCAGCAGCCAGGTCAGCAGCGAGGCGCTGTTGATCTCGGCCTTCAACGGCAGCGTGTGGGGCTCGGCCCATATCGCCGTCAGCACCGCCGACAGCGCCTCGCCGAGCGTGTTCGCGCCGGCCAGCACGCTCGACCTGGCGCGCACCGTGCCGCTTGGCTCGCTGTTTACGGCCTACGCGCCGTCCGGCAAGCCGCTCACGCAGTACCTGATCCACGATCCGTCCGGCGGCGGCACGCTGCTGCTGGGCGGCGCGCACGACCTGGCCACGGCGGCCCAGCACGCGCAGGGCGACGTGGTGTTCGCCGCGTCCGAACTGGGGCTGGTGAAGTACCTCACTGCCAGCAGTGCCGGCGACGAGACGCTTGGCGTGTCGGCCTTCGACGGCTCGGCATGGGGGCAGGGCGACGTGCTCGTCACGAGCAAGAACTATGGCCGGCCGGTCGTCACGGCCGTCAACGCGACCGTGCACTCCGGGCAATCGGTGTCGCTGCAGGACCTGTTCAAGGTGAGCGACGCCGACGGCCTGCCCATCGCCGGCTACCAGGTCAACGATAGCGAGCACCACTTGCAGCTGAACGGCGCCGACAATTACTACGCAGCCGACCAGTACAAGGGCTTCTACGGCTTCCTGCCGGGCGACCTGGCCAAGGTGGCCTATGTGGCCGGCGCGCCGGGCACCTACACGATCTACGTCGAAGCGGGCATCAAGACCGGCGCCTCCAGCATGGGCGAGGCGGTCACCATCACAGTGCTGTCGAACCCGGTGATCACGCCGACCACCGTCACCGTCGCGATCCACCAGTCGGTGGCGCTGACCGATTTGTTCAGCGCCGCCAACCCGTCCGGCAAGGCGCTGCTCGAGTACAAGATCGAGCAGCCCGCCGGCGCCGGTACGCTGTACCTGAACGGGGCGGTGAACCTGGCCACGGCCGCCGAGCAGGCGCAAGGCGTGAGCATCGTCAGTGCGGCCGATCTGGGCAAGCTGCACTACACGGGTGCTGGCGCCTTCAGCGTCGACAACTTGACCATCTCGGCCTGGGACGGCATCAGCTGGGGTGCCAGCCCGGTGCCGGTGACGACCATCGACGGCACGCCGCCGCAGGTGGCGCAGCTGGCCACCAGCGTGGAAGCCGACACCACGGTGGCGTTGGCCAGCCTGTTCTCGGCCACCGCCCATTCCGGCTTGCCCGTCACGCTCTACAAGATCGTCAATCCGAACGGTGGCGGCAAACTGGTGCTGAACGGCGCGGCCAACGCGGCCACCCCGGCCCAGCAGGCGCAGGAAGGCATGGCCATCATCGCCGCCTCTGACCTCGACAAGGTGCAATACGTGGGCGCCGACACGCCCGGCAGCGAAACGCTGGTCATCTCCGCGTTCGACGGCCAGAGCTGGGGCACGGCCTACCTGCCGATCGCCAGCGTGAAGTCGGCGCCGCCGCTGGTGACGCCGGCGACCGCCTTCCTCGAGCCGGGTCAGCCGGTCGCGCTGTCGTCGCTGTTCTCGGTCAGCGATCCGGACGGGCGGCCCATCAGCTATTACATTTTCCAGGACAGCTCGAACAACATCGCCCTCAACGGCGCCAGCAACCTGTGGGCGCAGCAGCAATCGGCCGGCTACTACTGGATCGGCGCCGCCGATTTCGGCAAGCTCACCTACGCGCCCAGCGCCGATGGCGTGTTTCGCTACAACGTGATCGTCAACGACGGCCACAATTTCAGCACCTGGAGCAGCGGTCTGGCCGTGGTTGGCAAGGAGCGCCTGTCGCTGCCGCCTTCGCTCACGCCGGCGCTCGACAGCGTGGCGCTGGGGCAGAAGGTGGCCTTGTCCAGCCTGTTCGTGGTGCATGACCCGCTCGACAAGGCGATCGTCCAGTACAGCGTGCACGACGCGCCGGGCGGCGGCCAGATCGTCCTCAATGGCGCCACCGACCTGGCCACGGCGGCCCAGCATGCCCAGGGCATCGTCGTGTTCTCGGCGGCCGACCTGGCCAAGGTCCAGTACCAGGGTGCGGCCAGCGGCGGCGCCGAGTCGCTCGCCATCGGCGCCGACGACGGCCTGGCGTGGGGCACGGCCGATATCGCCGTCACCAGCGCCGTGCTGCCGCCGGTGATCCACGCGGGCGCCACCAGCATCGAGATCAACCAGCTGCGCGACGCCAGCGCCCTGTTCAGCGTCACCGACAGCTCCGGCGCGCCCATCACCCAGTACAAATTCCAGGATCCCAGCGGAGGCGGGCGCATCCTGCTCGACGGCGCAGCCAATCTGGCCAGCGCGGCCCAGCAAGCGCAGGGCATCAGCATTGTCTCGGCGCTCGACCTCGAGCATGTGCACTATTCGAGCGGCGCCGTGGCCGGCAGCGAGACGCTGCTGATCGGCGCCTTCGACGGCAAGAGCTGGGGCGCGGCCAACCTGGCCGTCGCCAGCAGCGACAACCGGGCGCCGCTGATCGTGC
This sequence comes from Pseudomonadota bacterium, assembly GCA_040390195.1. Classification (GTDB taxonomy): domain Bacteria; phylum Pseudomonadota; class Gammaproteobacteria; order Burkholderiales; family Burkholderiaceae_D; genus Telluria_A. Next base: position 98,263 of record JAZJYV010000004.1, read on the forward strand.
AGGGCGCCAGGACGGTCGACCTGAACACGCCGGTCGCGCTCGACACCCTGTTCAAGGGCAGCAGCGTGAGCGGCAAGGCCATCGTCGAGTACCTGATCAGCGACCCCAGCGGCGGTGGACAGGTGCTGCTCAACAGCGCGCACGACCTGGCAAGCGCGGCCCAGAAGAGCGCCGGCATCACGGTGGTGGCGGCCTACGACCTGGGCAACCTGCTGTACACGGGCGCTGCCGGCGTGGGCGGCGAATCGCTGCAGGTGACCGCGTTCGATGGCCAGAATTCGAGCAGTGCCAGTGTCCACATCGACAGCGTCCAGGCGGCCCTGCCGGTGGTCACGCCCAAACCGATCGCGATCCACGTCGGCGATTCGGTGAAGCTGTCCGATCTCGATACCATCGTCGACCCGAACGGGCACGCCATCAAATACTACTTCGTGATGGATTTCTCGCTCGGCATCGAGTTGAATGGCGCGGCCAACATCGCGGTCTCGCCATACTACGATTACCACGGCCACTACGACTTCAACAACGCCGCCGACTGGGGCAAGATCAGCTACGTCGGGCAGGCACCGGGCACGGTGCACCTGGTGGTGCAGGTCGACGACGGCTACAACGTCAGCAACTACGTCGAGCAGGTCATTACGGTGGTCGCGCGCGGCGAAGCGCTGCCGGTGGCGACGGTGACCAAGGTGGCCGGCGGCGGCGCGCAGGACAAGATCTACCCGGTTGACGTGAGCAACAAGATCGATGCCGGCGCCGGCATCGACACGGTGGCCTACCTGGGCAATCGCGCCGACTACAACATCAGCGCCAACGCCGACGGCAGCTTCAGCGTGATCGACAACGTCACCAATGGCGCGCGCAGCAATGACACACTGGTCAATGTCGAACGGCTCGAATTTCGCGACGCCAGGATCGCACTCGACATCGGCGTGAACGGTACCGGCCCGGCCGATGCCGGCCAGGTCTTCAGCCTGTACCAGGCGGCGTTCAACCGCGTGCCCGACCAGTCCGGGCTTGGCTTCTGGATCGCCCAGGCGGACGCCGGCACGCCGCTGGGCAGCATCGCCGCCGCACTGACTTCGAGCGGCGAGTTTCGCAATCTGTACGGCGGCCTGACCGACCACCAGTTTGTCGAGCAGCTGTACCAGAACGTGCTGCACCGCACCGGCGACGAGGCCGGCCTGGCGTTCTGGGAATCGATGATCGATGGCCACCACCTCAGCGCCGAACAGATCCTGGTCAATTTCGCCGAATCGGCGGAGAACCAGGCGGCGCTGGTCGGGCTGGTCCAGCATGGGATCGCGTACGGCGCCTGACGAAGCAGCGAAAAACACGAAGCGGGTCAACTTGCTGCATCGAGCTGCGCCAAGTTCAGGGGTGCCATTAAAATTGTGGCACACTGCCGGCATTCGCGGTCCCGGATCAGGCACAATATCGGACTTGCAATTTCAACCATGGAGACGAATCAATGACGAACAATTATTTCAAGGCGGCCGTGGCCAGCCTGCTGCTGGTGTGCGCCGGCGCCAGCCATGCGCAGCTTGGCAATGGCGGTGCGGCGATGAGCGATGTCGAGCGCGCCAACGCCAGCCCTGCAACGGTCGTTGAGCGTTACGTGCGCAACGCGCAGGTCGTGCTTGACGCCGAGGCCAGCCTGCTGGCCGGCGTGGGCTTGAAGGAACAGGCCGCCAAGGCTGGTGCCCAGTCAAAAGCGCTGGCACCGGACTCCACCCGCGGCACCATCGAGGTCGCCATCCTGTTGCAGACCGATAGCGGCAGCGCGCTTGAACAGAAGATCGGCGGCCTGACCCTGGCGCTAGACGACGCGGGCCGGCGCCAGTTCAGTGAGGGCATGTTTGAGCTTGCGCGCGGCATTACCGAAGGCGCCGCCGTCTCGAAGGACCTGGCTGGAATGAAGCAGAAATTGAAGACGCCCGGCCAGGCCGCAGCGGCGGCGCTATACCTGTCGAAGAGTTTGCCGGGAGTGGTGAAGAGCCTGACCCAGACCTTGAAGGCGGCCGTCGATTTTTCGAAGGCCAACAACATCAGCGTGCCACCGCAGGCCAGCGAGGCGCTGGCCACGCAGTAAGGCCTCTCAGGCTGCTGCCGGACGGTTCGCCAGGTCGCGCCGTTCGCGCTGGCGCTGTTCGTATTTTCCGATCAAGGTGCGCTGCGCCACTTCGTCGCCGATGCCGCGCAGTTTCAGAAAACGCTGGGCCACGTCGAAACCGAAGGCTTCCTGCATCTGAAGCGCCTGTTTGATCTTCTCGGCGGAATCGTAGTCCTGCCTGCGGTCCTTCGTATCCATGGCGCTCTCCTTGGTCGGTCCCCCATTCTATCGCATCTAAGGTTGAGTATTTTTTTTGGCCGGCGATCGGCCTACTTCGCATCGTCGGCGGCGGCGATCAGCACGGCAGCGCCATACAGGTCCGTGGCCATGCGGCTGGGGATGCGCGACGGGCCAAGCCGCCACGCCGTTTCGGCGCCCTGGTCGAGCAGCACGCTGTGGCAGCCGGCACGGTTGCCCGCCTCGACGTGGCACAGCGTGACGCCGATCATCCAGGAAGCACCCAGCTCGACACCGTGTTCGCGCGCCGCGCGCACCAGCGTGTCCGCCTGCGCCGCACCGCACGGGCAGCTGCAGAAGCCGGCCAGTTCGAGCTGCTCGTGAAACAGCAGGTCGGCCAGGCGCTCGTCCAGTGATTGCGCCGTGGCGGCTGGCCTGCCATCGTCGACGGTGACGGCGAACAGCCGGTAGTCCAGGCGCGCCAGCAGGCGCAGCGCGGCCGCGGCGCCGCAGCGCAGGACCACGCGCTGAGGGCCGCACTGCCCGGTGAGCATGGCCTGTTCGGCCAGGAAGGCGGCTTTCATTGTACCGCCGCGCCAGTGGCGGCGTGGCCCACGGCCGTTACGCAATTCTCGCGTTGCAGCATGGCGACGCCTTAGCCGGCAAACCGGACGCGGTAGCGGATCGCGCCGGCCAGGCGCCAGAACAGCGCCAGCGGCGGGATCAGGGCCGAGGTCAGCGCCACTTCGGCCAGCCGCGACGGGCCGTGCGGCGCGTCGCGCAGGCGCCGCCGGAACAGGCGCAGCGTCAGCAAGGACCAGGCGCTCGCACCGGCCAGCACCGCGCCAGCGCTGCCGGCCGCCGCGCCGGACAGTGCCAGCAGCAGCGCGGCGACGGCAGCGCAATCGCCCCAGTGGCTTGCGCTGCCGAGCTTCTGGCGGTAACGGCGCGGATGCTTTTTATAGAGCAGGGCGTCGAACTCGGAGCGGCGAAGTTGCGTCAGGCTGGCGCCCCAGGGCAGCTGGCGTGGCCGGCGCTGCACCATCGCCCGCGGCGTGCGCACGATGCGGGCACGCATTGCCAGCAGGCGGAAATACAGGTCGTGGTCGTCGCGCCAGGCCAGCCGGAAGCGTTCGTCGAAGCCGTTCAAGGCCAGCAGCACCGACCTGCGGCAGAAGCAGTTGATGCCGATCGCGGCGGCGTTGTCGCTTTCCTTGGCGACGGCGCCGGCCGGCAATTCCTCGATCCGGCCGCACAGCACGTCGGTGTGCTCATCGAATACGGCCAGCCCCTGTTGCAGCCAGCCGGACGAAGGTACGCACTCGGTGCTGGTGAAGGCCACCAGCGGCGCCTGCGCCCGCCGCCAGCCGCGGTTGCGCGCCGCCGCCGCGCCGTGCGGCCCGGTGGTGGCCAGGTAGAGTATGGCCGGGCCGTCGCGCGCGCAACTGGCGCGCCACGTGGCCACCAGCTGGCCGCTGGCGCTGGCCGGGTGCTCGTCCACCACGACCACCTCGAAGGCGTGGCCGGGCAGGCTTTGGCGCAGCAGCGCCTCGAGACAGCGGTCGAGCAGTTCGAGCCGGCCGCAACTCAGTAGCACGACCGTCACGGCGGGCTGGCCGGCGACGGGGTCGGTGATCGGCATTCGGTTCTCCGGCAGAAGGGGCACCGCGCTCAGGCGGGGATGCACAGTTCGATCCGGCTGCGGGAGAACGGTTCCGGCGTCGAGCTCGGGCGTGATCTGCGTCAAGCGCAGCAGCCGCTGTGTTCTGGCTCAAGTAGTGGCGGGGAACTTTGGAATTTTCTGGCCAGCGCCGCCGGGTAGCCGGGGATCGGCGAACCGCGTGCGCGCAGGCCGGCCGCGCGCACCCAGGCGCTTATTGCCTGAAACGGCGGCGCGCCGTGAAGCCGAGCAGCGCCAGGCCGGTCAGCATCGTCACGCTGTTCGGCGGCTCGGGCACAACGGTGACGTTCGCGTCACCGTCGGGAGCGAAGTCGGCGTTGCGCGCCAGGCCGCTGACCGTGCTGTCGATCGTCCACAGCGACCAGCGATAATTTTCCGGCGCCAGGAGGGTCGAGGGCAACAGCGACGCAGACACAAGGGCAAAAATATCGGCGCCATCGATCTGTGCGCCGATCCCCTGGCTGCCAACGGTGCCAGTGCCATCGGACCTGAGCGTGACGGTCTTGTTGAAGGCCACCGCCGGCTCGCCGATCGTGCCGAATGGCGAACTGAGCGTGCCGCCGACATCGAAGCCGAACACATAGGCCACGCCCGGCGCGCCGGCGATCGGGCCATCGGTCGTCACATGGAGGGTGAATTGATTGCTGACGGTATTGAACGTCACGTCGGCGTCGCGAATGTCGAATGCCGCGTTGTGGGCGCCAGTAAAACTGGGCAAGAAGTCGTTGCGCAGATCGGGAATGGCGTGGGCGTTGACGCCGATGAGCATGCTGAGCAAGGCGAGGGGAAGGCGGGCGAATTTTTTCATTGTGCGGGATCGTGAAGAGGTCGAAGGGCGTATGTCGCGGCGATGAACCAGGATTCGCCTGGACATCGGCCGATGAACAGTCAGCACGCTGTGATGATGGCAGCGCAGCGTTGTCGGTATATGACGAGCTGGTGCAAAAAAGTTCAAAAATGATATGAATATTTTCGGGTGCCGCGCTTACTTCGCATTGCGCCCACCGTCGCTGGCGATGAATTGCTCAACCACATCGAGGGTGGGCGCCAGCAATTGCAGCGGTGCCGCCAGGGAGGCGACCAGGCTGGCGTGGCCGACCCCGTCGAAGTACAGTTCGCGCACCGGCACCCCGGCGCCACGCAGCTTGCGCGCCAGGCCAGCGGTGTTGCGGCGCGGATTGACCAGCGCGTCGCTGTTGGGGGCGATCAGCAAGGATGGCGGGGCGCCGGGGCCGGCATGCAGGATCGGTTGCGAGGCCGGCGGCGTGTCGGGGAAGTGGAATACCGGGCGCGCGGTGGGGTTCTCGACCGGCAGGAAATCGTAGGGTCCGGCCAGGCCGATCCAGCCGCGCAGGGTGCCTGGCGCGACGCCCTGGGCGGTGAGCCAGCGCGCGTCCAGCGCCAGCATGGCGGCGTTGTAGGCGCCGGCGCTGTGGCCCATCAGGAACAGGCGCGCCGGGTCGGCGCCGAACTGCGCAGCGTGGCGCACGGTCCAGGCCACGGCCCGCGCGGCGTCGTCGAGGAAGTCGGGATAGCGCACTTCCGGATACAGGCGGTAGTCCGGGATCACCACCACGAAGCCGCGTGCGGCCAGCGCGCGGCCGACAAAGGCGTAGTCGGTGCGGCTGCCGGAGACCCAATTGCCGCCGTAGAAAAACACGAGCAGCGGCAGCGGCCCGTGGCGCCCCAGCGGCGTGTACACATCGATCCCGTTGCGCGCGCCAGGCCCGTATGCCAAGCCCGCATGCAGCTGCGAGGCGCCGCCCGGCGCCACGGCATTGATCGCGGCCAGCGGATCGCGCGCAGCCAGCGCGGCCAGCAGCAGCGCCAGTGCGGCCATGGCGGCCAGTGCGATGCGGCGCCGTCCCATCGCTACGCCGCCGCGTGCTGTTGCTGCCAGTGGGCCCGGTACTGCACCGGGCTCATGCCGGTGTGGGCCTTGAACTGGCGGCTGAAGGCGCTGTGGTCGGTGTAGCCGCAAGCGTAGGCCACCTGGGCGATGCTGTTCTCCTGGCCCGCCTCGATCAGGGCCATGGCCGCGCCGAGGCGCGACTGCAGCAGCAGCTGGCGCGGCGAAAAATGGAACACGCGTTGGAACAAGCGCTCGACGCGCGACAGCGACAGGCCGGCCTGCTGCGCCAGCGCCTCCATGCTCAGGTTGTCCTGGTAGTGGTTGCGGATGTGCTGGGCGATCTCGGCGATCTTGCCGTACACCGGGTGCAGTTCGTCGGCCAGCCCAAGGTCTTGCGAGGTGCCGGCCAGGCCGATGATGCGTCCGGCCTCGTCGCGCAGCGCCGTCTTGTGGGTCAGACACCAGCCCCGTCCGCGCGTCGGGTACAGGTGCAGTTCGAGATGCTTCATCAGCGCCGCGCCGCTGGCGATCACCTGGCGGTCCTGCGCCATGTAGGTCAGCGCCAGCGGACGGGGATGGACTTCGAGCGCGGTCTTTCCGAGCAGCTCGTGCTTGCTGCGCAGGCCGCAGCGCCGCACCAGCGTGCTGTTCACGCTCAGGTAGCGGCCCTCGCGGTCCTTGACGAAAAAGGTCACGTCGTTGAGGGCGTCGAACAGCGTTTCGAGTGCGGCCAGGTCAACCGAGCGCAGGGCGGGCAGGGCGGTCAGGTCCATGATACGGTCCAGGTCGGAAACAAGCGCCTAGTCTAGCGCGCAATTGTGCCGATTTGGGCCTTTTTTGCGCGCCCCGGCAATCAAGACCGCGCGCCCGCACAGGTCTATTCTGTACACTTCCAGCAACCGACCGGCAGCGCCGGAGAAAGCAAGGTATTCCCATGTGGCAAGGTGTGATTCCTGCTGTATCGACCAAATTCACTCCAGACGGCGCGCTCGACCTGGCCGAGATGGAGCGCTGCTTCGGCCTGATGATGGATGCCGGCTGCGACGGCCTGATCGCCTGCGGCTCGCTGGGCGAAGGCCCGATGCTGTCGCACCCTGAACGGCTGGCAGTGCTGCGCCTGGCCAAGCAGGTCACCGGCGCCAGGCCGGCCCTGCTGACGGTGGCAGAGGCAGGCACGCGCGAAGCGTGCGCGCTGGCCGAGCAGGCCGCGCGCGCCGGCGCCGACGGCCTGATGGTGGTGCCGAGCACGATCTACCACAGCAACCACCGCGAGACGGTGGCCGCGCTGCGCCAGATCGCGCAGGCGGCTGACCTGCCGATCATGCTGTACTCGAACCGCCTGGCCTACCGGGTCGATGTCACCACCGACATGCTCGAGGAGCTGGCCGACGACGCGCGCTTCGTGGCCGTCAAGGAGTCGTCCGACGATATCCGCCGCAGCACCGAGATCATCAACCGCCTGGGCCGGCGCTACGATCTGTTTACCGGCGTCGACAACCTCGCCTTCGAGGCGCTGGCGGTGGGCGCGGTGGGCTGGGTGGCGGGCCTGGTGCTGGCCTTCCCGCATGAGACGGTGGCGATCTACCGCCTCATGATGGCCGGCCGCCAGGCCGAGGCGCTGTCGATCTACCGCTGGTTCCGGCCCCTGCTTGACCTCGACGTGTCGACCTACCTGGTGCAGAACATCAAGCTGGCCGAGGCGCTGGCGATCGGCTCGAACGAGCAGGTGCGCGCGCCGCGCCTGCCGCTCGAAGGCGAACAGCGCGCGCGCGCCGAGCGCATCGTGCGCCAGGCGCTGGAAACCCGGCCCGCATTGCCACAGCTGGCCTGAGTGGCGCGCCCGACCCACGACGTGCTGGTGATCGGCGCCGGCATCGTCGGCGCCGCCTGCGCGCTGGCCTTGCAGCGCGAAGGCCTGGACGTGGGCCTGGTCGACGCGGCCACGCCCGGCGCCGGCGTGACCGCCGCCGGCATGGGCCACCTGGTCGCGCTCGACGAGAGCGCCGACGAGCTGGCGCTGTGCCTGCGCTCCCTGCAACTGTGGGAGCGCTTCATGGACGCGCATCCGGACGTGGGCGAGCCGAGCCGCTGCGGCACGCTGTGGGTGGCCGAGGACGCGCATCAATTGGCCGAAGCGAGGCAGCGTGCCGAGCGCCTGTGCCGCCACGGGCGCAGCGCCGAAGCGCTCACCGGCGACCAGTTGCAGCGGCTCGAACCGGCGCTGCGGCGCGGCCTGTGCGGCGGCGTGCGGGTGGCCGGCGACAGCGTGGTCTATCCGCCGGCGGTGGCGCAGTTCCTGGCGCGCCAGGCCCGCGCAGGGGGGGCCACGCTCTACCTCGGGCGGCGCGTGGTCGCGCTCGGGGCGGGCGTGGCCACGCTGGCCGACGGCGTGCGCCTTGGCGCCGGCCAAATCGTGCTGGCGGCTGGCGCCGAGATGGCGGCGCTGCTGCCCGAAGTGCCCGTGTTCGGGCGCAAGGGGCACCTGGCCATCACCGAGCGCTACCCGGGGCGCCTGGCGCACCAGGTGGTGAGCATGAACTATGGCCAGAGCGCGGCCGGCGCCGACGCGCTGGCGGTCGCTGCCAACGTGCAGCCCCGCCCCACCGGCCAGTGGCTGGTCGGCTCCTGCCGCCAGGACGGCCAGTCCGACACCCGGCTCGACCCGTCAGTGCTGGCGCGCATGCTGCGCAGCGCCATCGCCCTGTTGCCCGAGCTGGGCCAGATGCAGATCGTGCGCGCCTGGACCGGGATGCGCCCGGCAACGCCGGACGGCCGGCCGCTGATCGGCCCCCATCCCTGGCGCGAGCACCTGTGGCTGGCCGGCGGCCACGAGGGCCTGGGCGTGACCACCTCGTTCGCCAGCGCCGAGCTGCTGGCCGACCAGCTGATGGGCCGCGGCGGCGCGCTCGACGGCGCGCCCTACCTGCCGGCCCGGTTCGAATCGATGAGGAGTGAGCGCCATGGAAACTGACACCGTCACGGTGTGGATCGACGGGGGCGCGCTGCTGGTGGCGCGCGGCGCCAGCGTGCTGGCCGCGCTGGTGCAGGCCGACAACTGGTGCACCCGGCTTTCAGTGGGCGGCGCGCCGCGCTTTGCGCTATGCGGCATCGGCCAGTGCCAGGAATGCCGCGTCAGCGTCGACGGCGCCGCGCACCAGCTGGCCTGCCAGCTGCGCTGTCGCGACGGCATGCGCATCGCCAGCGGCGGTGCCGCGTGACGCTGCCGGTGCTGGTGCTCGGCGCGGGCCCGGCGGGGCTGGCGGCGGCCGAGGCGCTTTCCGCGCATGGCCAGGGCGTCACCATCGTCGACGACAATCCCGCGCCCGGCGGCCAGCTGTGGCGTGGCGGAGCGCAGCATTGGGACGACGCGCGCGCGCACCAGCTGTGGAACGCGCTGCGTGCGCGCCCCCATGTGCGCTTCCTGGGCGGCATGCGCGCGGTGGCGGCGGGCGAGCCGCAGCGGCTGCTGCTCGATGGCGCCCCCGGCCCGCAATTGCTCGACTGGGAGCGCGCCGTCGTCTGCAGCGGCGCGCGCGAGCTGCTGCTGCCGTTCCCCGGCTGGACGCTGCCCGGCGTGACCGGTGTCGGCGGCTTGCAGGCGATGGTCAAGGGCGGCGTGGCGCTGGCCGGCAAGCGGGTGGTGGTGGCGGGCAGCGGCCCGCTGCTGCTGGCGCTGGCGGCCACGCTGCGCCGCCACGGCGCCGTGGTGGTGGCGATCGCCGAGCAGCGCAGCACGGCCGAGCTGGCGCGTTTCATGGCGCGCCTGGCGCTGGGCCACCGCGCCAAGCTGCTGCAGGCGCTGGGCCTGCGCGCCAGCCTGCGCGGCATCCCCTATTTGCATGCGGCCACGCTGCGCGCCGCCCATGGCGACTCGCGCCTGCGCGCCGTGCAGCTCGAACGCGGCGGGCGTAGCACCAGCATCGACTGCGACTGGCTCGCTTGCGGCTACGGCCTGGTGCCGGCGCTGGAGACGGCCTCGCTGTTCGATTGTGCGATCGAAGACGGGCGCGTCACGGTCGACGCGCAGCAGCGCAGCAGCCGCGCCGGGGTCTGGGTGGCGGGCGAGGCGAGCGGCATCGGCGGCGTGGACAAGGCGCTGGCCGAGGGCCGCATTGCCGGCCTGGCGGCGGGCGGGTTCGCGCCATCCGCGCGCGAGCTGCGCGCACGGGCCCAAGCGCAGCAATTCGCGGCGCTGCTAGCGCGCAGCTTCGCGCCAGGCGCCACCTTGCGCGGCCTGTGCGACGACGCCACCATCGTTTGCCGCTGCGAGGACGTGCGGGCCCAGGAACTTGCGCCGCACGCCAGCTGGCGCGCCGCCAAATTGCAGACGCGTCTGGGCATGGGTGCCTGCCAGGGGAGGGTGTGCGGCACGGCCTGCCAATTCCTGTACGGCTGGGAGGCGCCAGGCCTGCGCGCCCCGATCTTCCCGGTCAGCGCGGCGGCGCTGGCCGCCGTTCAGGATAGTGTCTCGAGCAAGTAGGGCGCGATGGCTTCGGTCAGCTCGGCCGCCTTGGCCAGGTTCTTGCGGTTGGCCACCATCAGGCTGGCGGTCAGGGTTTCGATCAGGGCCAGCGCGGCCGTTGCGCTGCTCGGCAGGATCGGGTGGTCGCAAGTGGCCACCAGCGCCAGGTCGGCCGCTTTCGACAGCGGCGAAGCGAGCGAGTCGCTGATCGTCACCACGTAGGCGCCGCGCGAGCGCGCGTAGCCGGACAGCTTGACCGCGTCGATCGCATAGCGGGGGAAGGAGATCGCGACCAGCACATCCTTCTCGCCGATGTTCATCAGGCGGCCGGCGGCGACCTCGTTGCCGCCGAACGCGACCACGTCGACCACGTGCAGGCAGAACGGCTGCAACAGCAGCGCCAGCATCGCCGCCAGGTGCGACGACAGGCCGAAGCCCATCACATACACGATGCGCGCGCGGTTGATGCGGCTGACGGCCGTGTCGACGTCGGCCGCGGCGAGACCCTGGCGGGTGGCGTCGATGTTGGCGCGCGCGTAGTCCAGGCTTTCGATGCCGGGCGAGGAGGCGTGTTCGTTGCGCTGGATGCTGTGGCGCAGCTTGTCGACCGGATCGAGCGCCGCCTGCAGCGCCTCGGCCACCGCCGAGCGCATCGAGGAATAATTCGGAAAGCCCAGCATGCGCGCGAAGCGGCTGACCGTGGCGGCCGATACCTTGCAGTTGTTGCCAAGCTCGATGATGCCCAGCGCCGTCACGCGCACCGAATTGCGCAGGATGAAATCGGCGATCCCTTGCGAGGAGGCCGGCCCCTCGGCCTGGATGGCCAGCAGGCGCCTTCCCAGTTCCGAGCGCGCAAATGCGATTTCGGGGGTGGTCGATCCGACCAGGTTGGAATGCTTCTTTTTCATGTGGGCGGGGCCGAGGTCAAAAGTGGCATAGTGTACCGTTCCTCAAGCGCGTTCGTGCAAAAAATAATGCTTATGACGAAGAATTTTTTGCAGGCGGCCCAAAAAGCTGGATCCGGAGGAGCACGCTCTCAATGTCACTGGGCATTTTTAGTCGCCTCTAGTCCTACAAGCTTGGCGCCTTGTGTCCTATGGCCTCACGAATTTCTAATGCCTAAGATGAGAAGGCCGGGCGCTCATCGACGCCCGTCCCCAACCCGGGCAGGTCCGGGCAGAGTCATCGCAGAGGAGATTTATCATGGCAACGAGCAATCAAGGCAGCAAGCAAGGTGGCAGTCAGGACAGCAAGCAGAGCGGGCAAGCGAGCGGCACCAGCAACCGCGGATTTGCATCGATGGATCCGGAAAAACAGCGCGAGATCGCCAGCGAAGGCGGCAAGGCCGCCCATGAGAAAGGCACCGCCCACGAATTCACATCGGAAGAGGCACGCCGTGCCGGCAGCATGAGTCATGGCAACCGCCAGTCCGAGCAGGCCAGCAGCAGCACCAGCGCCGACAAGGCCGGCGCCAGCAAGCAAAGCGAGAAGGGCGGCAGCCGCGACACCACCGCCAAGAGCACGCCACAAGGCGGCTCGAAACGGTGAGCGGAGATCGCCTTAGCGTAACAGGGGGGCGCTGCCCCCCCTAGTTTTATTTTCGGACGGGACATACGAATGGGGTAAAATCGCTGCGCGTTTTTAACTTGGTCAAGGATCCCGTCGTGAAACAAGCAGTCATTCGTGAAGTCAAGAGCCTGTACATGGGGTGCGACCCGGTCGGCAACATCGTGCTGATCAAGTTCAGCTGCAACGGCAGCAAGGACGCAACGGCCTTCATGCCCGCTTCGGTGGTGTTCTGGCTGCTCGAGCACATGCCGGTGAACCAGGATCCCGCGCTGCGCCCGCCGACCGAGCTGCCGCGCCTTAACGAGCAGGACTGGGACGACCAGTTCACCCCGCGCGTGCAAAGCGTCCAGTGCAAGCAGTTCCAGGATGCGATCCGCATGACACTGGAGCTCGATCGCAAGCCGGACTTGATCGTCTTGCTCAATCGTTCCAACGTGGAATTGATGCGCCAGATGATGGCCAGCTACAGCTCCGACCTGATCAACCTCGACGCGACCTGAAACGGCGCGCGCTCGCTGGCCAGCACGCTGGCCAGTATCACGCCCATGCCCGCCAGTTGCAGCGCCGTCAGCTGGGTGCCGAAGCACAGCCAGTCGGCCGCCACCGCCACCAGCGGATACAGGAACGACAAATTGGCGATGGCCGGCGCGCGCAGGCGCTGGAAGGCGGCATACATCAGGTTGTAGACCAGGCCGGTGTGCACCAGGCCCAGCACCAGCAAGCTGCCCCAGGCCCTGGCCGGCATCGCCGCCAGCGACCAGTTCGCCAGCGGCGCCAGCACCACCACCCCCAGCATTAGCTGCAGGCCCGCGATCTGGGCCGGCGCATAGGCGCCCAGCTGGCGCGTGGCCAGCGTGAATACGGCATACCAGAAGGCCGCCGCCAGCGCCAGCACGGCGCCGCCGCCGAGCGTCAGGTGGGCCGGGGCCAAGCCGGCCGCCAGCGCCACGCCAAGCAGGGCCAGCCCCAGCCAGGGCAGCTTGTGCCAGGCCGGCAGCTCGCGCCGGACCAGCGCCGTCAGCAGCAAAAGGATGAACGGTTGCATCTGGTAGATCACGGTGGCCAGGGAAATGCTGCTGCGCTGATACGCCGCAAACAGGCACAACCAGTTGGCGATCAGGGCGACGCCACCCAGCACCAGCCAGGCCCAGGCGCGCCGGTCCAAACGCTTCCAGCCGCCGCGCCAGGCCAGCCAGGCCAGCAGCGCGGCGCCGCCCAGCAGGCAGCGATACCAGACCACCGTCTGCGGCGACTGCCCGCTGATCAACACAAACACGCCGATGGTGCCCGATAAGGCCATCGCCAACACCATCCGCCAAGTCCCGCCTGTCTGTTCCATGCTGCCTCCTTGAGTGGACCCAGTATGGATTGCAAACATCGCATCCACAATCCATCTAAAATGCAAAGCATTGTTAATCCAAACGCAAAGGTGGCCCGATGGACATGCTCAGGGAAATGGCGATCTTCGTGCAGGTGGTCGAGCACGGCAGCTTCTCGGCCACGGCGCGCGCGCTTGGCCTCTCGACTGCGGCGGTGAGCCGCCATGTGACGCGGCTCGAAGCCCACATGGGCGGACGGCTGCTGGCGCGCACCACGCGCTCGCTGGCATTGACCGAGCTGGGCGAACAGGTGCGCGCCGGCTGCGCGCGCATGCTCGCCGCGGCGCGCGAAGTGCAGGCGCTGGCGGGGCGATACAGCGCCCGGCCCAGCGGCGTGATCCGGGTCAGCGCACCGATCGTGTTCGGCCAGCTCTGGCTGGCGCCGCGCCTGCCCGGTTTCCTGGCCCTGTATCCGGAAGTGGAGGTGCGGCTGACCCTGGTCGACCGCACGGTCGACCTGATCGAGGAGGGCGAGGATCTCGCCATCCGTATCGCCCGCACGCTCGCGCCCGGCCTGGCGGCGCGCCCGCTGTGCGCGATGGAATACGTGATGGTGGCCGGCGCCGGCTACCTGGCGAGTCACGGCGCGCCGGCCACACCGGCCGAACTGGCGGCGCACCGCTGCGTCTGCTTGCGCCACGCCGAGCTGGGAGCGATCTGGAGCTTGCGCAGGGGCGCCGACAGCGTGGCCGTGACGGTGTCCTCGCGCCTGTCGATCAACAACAGCGCCGCCATCATGGAGGCGGTCGAGGCCGGCGCAGGCATCGGCCTGGTGACCGACTTCGCGGCCAGCGCGGCGCTGGCCGCCGGGCGCGTGCGGCGCGTGCTGCCCGAGTGGGCGCTCGACCATCCACACCAGCGCGCGGTGCATGCCGTGTACGTACCGGGGCGCCACCTTGCGTTGAAAATCCGCGCCTTCATCGACTACCTGGCGGACTGAGAAAAACCGAAAATGCGGTTATTATCCTGTTCTCTGCGACTCTGCCTTAAAGGACACGCCATGCCCATCAAAATCAGCCAGACCTTCGACTCCGGCGCCATCGAGGTGCTGCAGGCCGACAGCGCCCGCCAGATCGACCTGAACCTGCGCAACGATTCGCATGCCGACATCCGCCAGTGGTTCCATTTCCGCCTACAGGGCGCGCGCGGCCAGGCATGCACCATGCGTTTTCTCAACGCCGGCCAGGCCACCTATCCGAAGGGTTATGAGGATTACCGCGCCGCCGCCAGCTACGACGGCGAGAACTGGTTCCGCGTGCCCACCAGTTTCGACGGCCAGGTCATGACGATCCAGCACACGCCCGAACTCGACAGCGTCTACTACGCCTATTTCGAGCCGTATTCATGGGAGCGCCACCTGCGCCTGCTGGGCGAGGTGGCCGAGAATCCGCTGGCCCGCGTGCACGACCTGGGCAGCAGCGTCGACGGGCGCGACATGAACCTGGTGGTGGTGGGCGATCCGTCGGCCGAAAAGAAAATCTGGGTCATCGCGCGCCAACACCCGGGCGAGACAATGGCTGAATGGTTCATCGAAGGCCTGCTCGACGCGCTGCTCGACAACGCCAACCCGGTCGCGCGCAAGCTGCTGCAGCGGGCGGTGTTCTACATCGTGCCGAACATGAATCCGGACGGCGCCATGCGCGGCAACCTGCGCACCAACGCGGCCGGCGCCAACCTCAACCGCGAGTGGATGACGCCGAGCATCGAGCGCAGCCCGGAAGTGCTGTGCGTGAAAAACAAGATCCACGAAGTTGGCTGCGACATGTTCTTCGACATCCACGGCGACGAGGCGTTGCCCTACAATTTTGTGGCCGGCAACGAGATGCTGGCCGACTTCACGCCCGAGCGGGCGGCGAAACAGAAGGCGTTCGTGGCACAGTACATGGCGGCCAGCCCGGATTTCCAGAACGTGTTCGGCTACGCGGCCAGCAAGTACAACGAAGACATGCTCACGCTCGCCTCCAAGTACATCGGCCACACCTTCAAGTGCCTGTCGCTGACGCTGGAGATGCCGTTCAAGGACAACGCCAACCTGCCCGACGCCTACACCGGCTGGAACGGCGCGCGCAGCAGCGAACTCGGTGCTGCCATCCTGCAGCCGATCCTGGCGTCGCTGGACTGATCATGGGCGTCGAGATCGAGCGCAAGTACCTGCTGGCCGGCGACGGCTGGCGCACGCTGGCCCGGCCGGTGCTGCTGCGCCAAGGCTACCTGTCGTCCGATCCGGCGCGCGTGGTCAGGGTGCGCATCGAAGGCGGGCAAGCCATGCTCACCATCAAGGGACCGAACGTGGGCATGCGGCGCGGCGAATGGGAGTACCCGATTCCCGTCGAGGACGCCGGCGTGATGCTCGACACCTTGTGCCAACAGCCGCTGGTGGAAAAATACCGCAGCCGGATCGTGGTCGGCGCGCACACCTGGGAGGTCGACGAGTTCCTTGGCGCGAATCAGGGATTGGTGATGGCCGAGATCGAGCTGGCCTCCGAAGACGAAACATTTGAAATGCCGGACTGGATCGGCACCGAAGTGACGGGCCAGCAGCGCTACTACAATTCGAGCCTGATCCGCCATCCGTACAGCAGTTGGGGTGTGTAGGCTGGTACAGCGCCGCCTGCGCGCGCGCGGCCTGCCAGCGCAAGGCCGGCGACGGGTGCGTGGCGCTGTTGAAATAAGGCGTGGCGCTGGCCTGCATGCTCTTCTTGAAATAACCGGCCAGGCGCAGCGCCGGCCAGCCGGCGCGCCAGGCCAGCGCCATTCCGGCGCGGTCGGCCTCGTTCTCCTGATCGAAGTTGAGCGCCTCGAGCTTGCGCATCAGTGCGGCGTCCTTGTCGACCGCATCCTCGAGCGCGCTGAACGGTTGCGCGGCGCGCTCCGGTTCCAGGCGAAGCGCCAATTCATATTCCTTCACATTGTGCAGCAGCAGCGCATGTGCGATCTCGTGTCCGATCAGCATGGCCAGCTCGGCGTCGCTCAGGCCCAGGTCCTCGGTGTGGGTGCGCCCGATCAGCAAGCGCCCGCCGGCCATGCAACTGGCCCCTTCGCCCGGCTCGTCGGTGGTATGGACTTCCCACGGCCAGGCAGCGGTGGCGGGCTGCTCGCGCGCGGCCTGCCCGATCAGCGTGGCGGCGATGCGCCTGGCGCGCGCCAGAAAGGCGGCATCGGCGTCGAGCCAGTGCCCGCGCTCGAGGGCGTCGATGCGCTTGCGGTACAACTGTCCCGCGCCGGCCATCACCTCGGCCTGGGTCACGGCCTGTGCCAGGCCGCTGGCGAGGACCAGCAGCAGGCAGGCGAGGCGCATGGCGCGGGGCAGTCGATTCATTGCACAAGTATAGCCGCGTAAAGATTGACAAGCGATACGCGCGCCCACAGACTGGCCCATCGCATTTTCATTCAAAGGTCCCTCGCCATGATTCGCCTGTTGCGCAGCACCGCCTTGTGTGCGGCCCTGGTTCTCCACGCCGCCCTCGCCAGCGCCCAGTACTTCCCGCCCCAGGGCAGCTGGGCCCACAAGGCGCCGGCCGAATTGGGCATGGATCCGGCCATGCTGGCCGCTGCCGTCGAGTTCGCCAAAACCCATGAAACGGAGCGCGCCCTCGATTTCTCGGACCAGCAGCGCACCTTCGGCACCCTGCTCGGTTCGATGCCGACGCGGCGCGCGCACACCAACGGCGTGGTCGTCTACAAGGGCTTCGTGGTGGCCGAATTTGGCGACACCGGCGCCGTCGACCCAAGCTACTCGGTGGCCAAGAGCATGCTCTCGAGCGTGGCCGGGCTGGCCGTGCGGGAGGGGCGCATCGCCAGCGTCGACGACGCGGTCGGCAAGCTGGTGCGCGACGGCGGCTACGAGGGCGCGCACAACGGCGCCATCAGCTGGAAGCAGCACTTGCAGCAGGAGTCGGAATGGCAGGGCAATATGTGGGGCAAGAACAGTGATTTTATCGGCGCCGAAGCGTTCGGCGCCGGCGAACGCAAGCCGCGCACGGTCCAGGCGCCGGGCAGCTACTACGAGTACAACGATGTGCGCATCAATCGCTTGTCGCTGTCGCTGCTGCGGGTGTTCAATCGCGGCTTGCCGGAGGTGTTCCAGGACGAGGTGATGGGGGTGATCGGCGCCTCGCCGAGCTGGAAGTGGGTGCCCTACCATAACAGCTACGTCGAGCTGGGCGGCAAGCCGGTGGCCTCGGTCAGCGGCGGCACGCGCTGGGGCGGCGGCATGTGGATCGATTCGTATGACATGGCGCGCTTCGGCTACCTGTGGCTGCGCGGCGGCAGCTGGAATGGGCGCCAGGTGCTGCCCGCGCCGTACGTGAAGGCGGCGCTGACGCCGAGCGCGAACGGTCCCGACTATGGTTACCTGTGGTGGCTCAACACGAAGGGCAAGAACCTGCCGGGCTTGCCGGCCAGCGCCTACGCCGCCCTCGGCGCCGGCAACAACACCATCACCGTTTCGCCCGAGCACGATCTGGTGATCGTCTGGCGCTGGCATGCCGGCAATTCGGCCGAATTCGCCCGGCGTGTGATCGCCGCCATCCGTTGATCCCGGAACCTGGCGGGGAAATCTAGCAGGTCGCGATGTTCACCGATGAGGTCAGTGGAAGTGTTCGTTCCCCGCAGGCGTGTCGTCGGGCATCTCGGCATGCACCAGCTCGCCGACCGGATCGGCAAACAGGGGCGCGCCGCAATCGTCGCAGAATTCGGCCACGAACAGCTCGCTGTGGCGCTTGATGTGCGTGATGCCCGCTTCGTTCAGGTGCGCCACGATTTCCTCGAGCGGCGCGCGCTGGCCATCGACGCCGGCAATGCCGGCATGCAGCAAGCCCTCGACCGGCGTGCCGTCTTCGTCCTCCTGCCCGTACAGCGGCCACACGATGCCGTAGATGACGTCCGAGGTCTGGCGCAGCGTGAAGGCCACGCGGTACTCGTCGATCTGGCCGTCGGCCGATTCCTCGCCGAAGCCGGCGATCACGGCGCGCAGGTCGCCCGCTTCGACCCCCAGGGTATTGGTCAGGTAGTGCACGGCAGCGCGCACCGAGACCGGGCGGATCAGTTTGTCCGCTTCGCGGCAGGCCACGTAATACGCTTCGGGCAGCAGCAGTTCGATGCCGCAGCCGGGCATCAGGCGCGCCACGTTCAGGGTCGCCTGCGCGCGCCATTGCTCAAGCGCGTTGGCGCGCTCGGCCATGAAATCGGACTGGTATTGCGGCTCCTGCCAGCGGAACAGCGGCGCGCCCTGCGGCGCCACGATCGCCACCAGCAGGTAGCGCGTGTCGGCCAGGAAGGGCGCCGTCTCGGCCGGCTTGGCGATCGGCTTGATCGCCGTGCCCTTGTGCGCAGCCTGGGCCAGCTTGTGCGTCATCGCGTAGGTCTCCGCGTGGGTACGCGGCAGCTGGTCGATCGCGAACAAGGTCGGGGCCATCGACATGCGCACGCCGTCGGCCAGCAAGTGGGCCGAGAAATGCGCCGACAGGGTCGTGAGCAGTTCGCCGGGAATGGTGCCGGAAGCGATCGAGAAGCGGGTCCAGGCCAGGATCGGCGCGGCCACCAGCAGCGCCTGCCATGTCACTTCGGCACTGTCCTGCTGCTCCGTCATGGTCGACGATTCGCTGATCGCCTCGACCCCTTCCATCAGGGTGTCGTAGGCATTCAGGTCTTCCTTGAACAAGACGTTGAGCGTGGTATCGATGGTGTCCTGGTGGCTCGACTTCAACAGTTTCTGAAGCTGCGTATCCAGGTGGCGTTCCCATGCCCGTTCCTCGATGCGGCTGGCAGCTTGCACGATCGCTTGCGCAATGCTGACCAGGCGCTGGCTCTCGGCAGACAGTTTGTGGGATGAATCTTTGGATGGACGACGCATAGCGCTGGGAATCTCTCAATTTAGGTGAATTTCACCCTGTATTGTAGTTGATTCAGGCGAGGATGATGAAGCTGGTGCAAGCGCGCGGAGAAACGCTGGCGCACGGCGCATGATATTGCGTCAACGCAACTGACGCCTCATGCCGAGGGCCAAGCTGATATTCATCCAGTCCTCCAGGACGCGAGCGCGTCAGGATTGCGGGCGATCTGAATGCGATTTTTCAACGATTGGCGCCAGACTGATGGGCGCGATTGGCGGACCGGCGCGATGAACAGATCGGTCCCGGTACACCACCTGCCGAGGTGCTTGAAGCGTTCCACTCGACGAAGAAGATTGTATTTTCCCCAAAAAAAACGCCGGACGAATCCGGCGTTTCTTGTTGCCGCTAAGTCGCTTACGCGGCCAGCAGCTGGCGCAGCACGAATGGCAGGATGCCGCCGTGCTTGTAGTAGTCCACTTCGATCGGGGTATCGATGCGCAGCAAGACCTTCACTTCCTGCACCTCGCCCTTGGCGCGGTGGATCACCAGGGTTGCCAGTTGCTGCGGCTTGATCTCGCCTTCGAGGCCCTTCAGGTCGTACGTTTCCTCGCCCGTGATGCCCAGCGTTTGCACGCTGTCGTCGCCGATGAACTGCAGCGGCAGCACGCCCATGCCGACCAGGTTCGAACGGTGGATGCGCTCGAAGGAACGGCAGATCACGGCCTTCACACCCAGCAGCTGGGTGCCCTTGGCGGCCCAGTCGCGCGACGAGCCGGTGCCGTACTCTTCGCCGCCGAACACCATCGTCGGCACGCCGTCGGCCACGTACTTCATGGCCGCGTCATAGATCGACATCCGTTCGCCGCTCGGCTGGTGGATCGTGATGCCGCCTTCGACCGCCGAGCCGTCGGCCTTGGCCGGGATCATGCGGTTCTTGATGCGCACGTTGGCGAAGGTGCCGCGCATCATGATCTCGTGGTTGCCGCGGCGCGAGCCGTAGGAGTTGAAGTCGGCCTTGAGCACGCCGTTGGCCAGCAGCCATTTGCCCGCCGGGCCGTTCTCCTGGATCGAGCCGGCCGGCGAGATGTGGTCGGTGGTGATCGAGTCGCCGAACACGCCCAGTGCGCGCGCGCTTTCGATGCCGGTGGCCGCCGCTTTCGGGGTCATCGCGAAGTCGTTGAAGAACGGTGGCTCGGCGATGTAGGTCGAATCAGGCCAGTTGTAGACCTGGCCCTTGACGGTCGAGACGTTTTCCCACAGCTTGCCCGGCGCACCCTTGACGTCGGCGTAGTTCGACTTGAACACTTTCGAGTTCATCGCGAATTTCATCAGCTTGCCGATTTCCTTCGAGGTCGGCCAGATGTCGCCCAGGTAGACGTCCTTGCCGTTCGTGCCCTTGCCAACGGGCTGGGTCATCAGGTCGACCGTCATGTTGCCGGCGATGGCGTAGGCCACGACCAGCGGTGGCGAAGCGAGGAAGTTCGAGCGGATGTTCGGGTGGATCCGCGCCTCGAAGTTACGGTTGCCCGACAACACGGCCGAGGCCACGATGTCGTTGGCGGCGATCGACGCGTTCAGCTCAGGGGTGAGGTCGCCGGCATTGCCGATGCAGGTGGTGCAGCCGTAGGCGGTCACGCCAAAGCCCAGTTGCTCGAGGTAAGGCAGCAGGCCGGCGGCGGTCAGGTATTCGGTCACCACACGCGAGCCAGGGGCCAGCGAGGTCTTGATGTGCGGCGCCACGGTCAGGCCGGCTTCCACCGCCTTCTTGGCCAGCAGGCCGGCTGCCAGCAGCACGCTCGGGTTCGAGGTGTTGGTGCAGGAAGTGATGGCCGCGATCAGCACGTCGCCGTTCTTGACGTTGACGCCGTTGGTGGTGGTGTAGACCTTGGTCAGGTCGGCAGCGCTCTTGTTGAAGCCGTTCTCGGTGGTCGGCTTGGAGAACAGTTCGATGAAGTTGTTCTTGACGTTGCCAATTTCGATGCGGTCTTGCGGGCGCTTGGGGCCGGCCAGCGACGGGGTCACGCTCGACAGGTTCAGCGACACCACACGGGTGTAGTCGATGTCGCCTTCTTGCGGTACGCCGTACATGCCCTGGGCCTTGAAGTAGTTCTCGAAGGCGGCAATTTCGTCCTTGGTGCGGCCGGTGCCTTCGAAGTATTCGATGGTGGCGTCGTCGACCGGGAAGAAGCCCATGGTGGCGCCGTATTCCGGTGCCATGTTGGCGATCGTGGCGCGGTCGGTCAGCGA
Source organism: Pseudomonadota bacterium (assembly GCA_040390195.1). Classification (GTDB taxonomy): domain Bacteria; phylum Pseudomonadota; class Gammaproteobacteria; order Burkholderiales; family Burkholderiaceae_D; genus Telluria_A. The sequence continues at coordinate 119,574 of JAZJYV010000004.1, forward strand.
CAGCGTTTCGGTGCCGGCGCCGAAGAATTCGACGAATTTGCCGACCACTTTTTCCTTGCGCAGCATTTCGGTGATCGTCAGCACCAGGTCGGTGGCGGTGCAGCCTTCGCGCAGCTTGCCCGTCAGGTTCACGCCGATCACGTCCGGGGTCAGGAAGTAGACCGGCTGGCCCAGCATGCCCGCTTCGGCTTCGATGCCGCCCACGCCCCAGCCGACTACGCCGATGCCGTTGATCATGGTGGTGTGCGAGTCGGTGCCGACCAGGGTGTCCGGGTAGTAGACGCCGTCAGCGGTCTTGTGCACGCCGCGCGCCAGGTATTCCAGGTTGACCTGGTGGACGATGCCGAAGCCGGGAGGCACGACGCCGAAGGTGTCGAAGGCTTGCATGCCCCACTTCATGAACTGGTAGCGCTCGTTATTGCGCGAGAATTCCAGCTTCATGTTCAGGTCCAGCGCGTTTTTTTCGCGGTAGTGGTCGATCGTGACGGAGTGGTCGACCACCAGGTCAACCGGCACCAGCGGCTCGATGTTCTTCGGGTTCATGCCCATTTTCTGCGCCACGTTGCGCATCGCGGCCAGGTCGGCCAGCAGCGGCACGCCGGTGAAGTCCTGCAGCACCACGCGCGCGACCACGAACGGGATCTCGTCGGTGCGCTCGCCGGTCGGGGCCCAGTTCGCCAATTGCTTGACGTGCTCCTCGGTGACCTTCTTGCCGTCGCAGTTACGCAGCACCGATTCGAGGACGATACGGATCGACACCGGCAGGCGCGAGACGTTCACGCCCAGGCTTTTCTGCAAGGCGGGCAGCGAGTAGAACTTGCCCTTCTTGCCGGCCGATAGTTTGAAATCCTTGAGCGTGTTCAGAGTATTGCGGGACATGACCTCTCCTTGGTTGGGTATTGTTCTTACGGACTACCAGTTAATTCAATTTCTTTTTATCGTCGAACATGTCGGCAGGGACCACCGGTTTGGCCTGTTCGGCGGACTTGCATTCGTTGGCCAGCTGGCGGTTCTGCTTCGAGTCGAGCAGCATGGCCTTGGCCGGGATGCCGATCCAGATCAGGCCAAATACCGGGTTCTCGAAGCGCAGCGCGCCGGTGGTGGTGCCCACGCGCGTGAGGCGGTGCAGGCGCTTCTTCCAGCGCAGTGCGATGTGGCTCTCGTCGGCATCGCTGCGGTAGACGGTGATCTTGTTGCCCAGTTCGCAGTTGAAATCGACCGCGTTGTGGTTCGTGATATCGGGTTCGGCTTCGTCGGGTGTCGCTTCGGCAGGCTTGGCCTTGGCCTTGGCCTTGGCCGCCGGCTTCTTGAGCGCCGGCTTTTTCGGCGCGTCGGTGGCGGCCGTGGAGGTGACGGCGTGGGCGCTGGCGACGGCCAGCGCCAGGCCGCATGCGGCCAGGATCTTTAACGTGGACATCATGGGGTCTCCGGTTGTGCTGCAAGATTGAGGATGGCCGCGGCGGCATCCGGCAGCGCCAGTCCGGCCAGCTTGGCGCGCTGTAAAACGGTCCAGTAGTAGCGGTAGCTGGCGCGGTCGTGCAAGCGGCCGTTCTGGGAAATCGGGCCCCAGTTGGCGTTGATCGCCTCAGTCAGGATGTTGCTTGCCTCGTTGACTTCCGAGACGCGCGGGGTGAACGCCTTGATGATCGGTTTGATCTGGTCGGGGTGGATGCTCCACATGCGCGTGAAGCCGAATTCGGCGGCGGCGCGCTGGGCATCGTTGGCCACCACGGCGGTGTCCTTGATTTCGGTGGTCACGTTATGCGAGGGCACCTTGCCATGCGCGTGGCAGGCGGCGGCCATGTCGAGCTTGGCGCGCACCACCAGCGGGTGGGTAAACTGGCCCGGGGTGCGCATGGCGCTGCCGGGAATGGCGCCGTAATGGGCCGAGACGAAGTCCATGATGCCAAACGAGAGGCATTCGACCTGGGGCAGGGCGGCGATGGCGTCGGCGTCGCGCAGGGCGCCGTGGGTTTCGATCAGCACGTGCACCGGCAGCGCGGCGCGTCCGGCCAGGTTGGCGTGCTGGTTGATCAGGTCGATGGCGCGCGAGACCTCGCCCACGCTCTCGACCTTGGGCAGTACCACGTAGGCCAGGCCCAGCGCGGCGCCGCCCACGATCACGGCCACGTCGGCGGCGAAATACGGGCTGGCGACGTCGTGCACGCGCACGCCAATGCGCTTGAAGCGGTTCGCCTCGTCGTTCAGCAGCGCCACCACCAGCTGGGCGTGCTCGGGCTCGGCGCCCGGTGCGGCGCCGTCTTCGCAATCGAAGGTGATGTCGAACAGGGGGCCAAGCTCTTGTTGCAGGGCCATCGACTTGCGCATCAGCTTCTCTGAGCCGGCGTAGTGGTCGCAGGCGGGAAGCAGCAAGGGCTGGCGTTTGCCCTGGAATAAAACCTCGGAAGGATGCATATGGATTTTTTCAGACACGACAGCAGCCGTGCCGCTCGGGGCGGCACGGCGCGTGCGGCGAATCGGTGGCTTGACAGGCTCCACGAATCCGGCCGCGATGCAGCTTAAGCCAACAGGTGGGCTACACCATCGCGCTCTTCGGTCAATTCCTTGAGCGTGAGGTTGATGCGTTCTTGCGAGAAGGCGTCGATGGTCAGGCCCTGGACGATGGTGTACTCGCCATTTTCGGTGGTGACCGGGAAGCCGAAAATGGTGCCTTCAGGGATGCCGTAGGAGCCATCCGATGGAATGCCCATGGTGGTCCATTTGCCAGCCGTGCCGAGCACCCAGTCATGCACGTGGTCGATCGCCGCATTCGCTGCCGACGCGGCCGAAGACAGGCCGCGCGCTTCGATGATGGCGCCGCCGCGCTTGCCCACGGTCGGCAGGAAGGTGTCGCGGTTCCATGCGTCGTCGTTGATCGAGTCCTTGACCGAGGCGCCGTCGATGGTGGCGAAGCGGTAGTCGGCGTACATGGTCGGCGAGTGGTTGCCCCACACGCACAGCTTCTCGATCGAGGCGACCGGCTTGCCGGTCTTGGCGGCGATCTGCGACAGCGCGCGGTTGTGGTCCAGGCGCAGCATGGCGGTGAAGTTCTTGGCAGGCAGCGACGGCGCCGATTTCATGGCGATGAAGGCGTTGGTGTTGGCCGGGTTGCCCACCACCAGCACCTTGACGTTGCGCGAGGCGACGGCGTCGAGCGCCTTGCCCTGCACCGTGAAGATCTGGGCGTTCGCTTCGAGCAGGTCCTTGCGTTCCATGCCGGGGCCGCGCGGACGGGCGCCGACCAGCAGGGCCACGTCGATGTCCTTGAACGCGGTCATCGGGTCGCTGTGGGCGCTCATGCCGGCCAGCAGCGGGAAGGCGCAATCGTCGATTTCCATCATCACGCCCTTGAGCGCCTTCTGTGCTTTTTCGTCAGCGATTTCCAGCAGCTGCAAAATGACGGGCTGGTCTTTGCCGAGCATGTCGCCATTGGCGATGCGGAACAGCAGGGAATAGCCGATCTGGCCGGCGGCGCCGGTGACGGCAACGCGCATAGGGGTTTTAGCCATGATGAATCTCCAATGAGGGAAAGAAAACGGTCGAAGCTGAGGATACGCTTGTTCGGGAAAACCTTAATGATACCAAAAGCGGAACTTTCCGACCTGAGCTAAATGCTGGCTCGGGAAGGCGCGCGTACGCCGGAATACCGCGAGTGTAGGCTCCTCCGCTCGTCATGTCAATTCATATCTTATGTCTTATATAAGACACATAATATCTTGGGTGGAATGACTGGACTGGAAAGCCCTTTTGTGTTGAAATCATGGACTATGAACCCTGTCCCGACCAATTCGAACAATAATGCGGCCTCCGCCGGTGCCGCCGGCGGCGCGGGCGGGGCGGGCAATTCGCCCACTTTCAGCCCCTTGTACCAGCAGATCAAGGCCTTGCTGACTCAGAGCCTGCAAAGCGGCGAGTGGAAGCCGGGCGAACTGATTCCCAGCGAGGTCGAGCTGGCCGCCCGCTTCAAGGTCAGCCAGGGCACGGTGCGCAAGGCGATCGACGAGCTGGCGGCCGAGAACTTGGTCATGCGGCGCCAGGGCAAGGGCACGTTCGTGTCGACCCACCACGAGGCGCGCGCCCATTTCCGCTTCCTGCGCCTGGTGCCGGACGAGGGCGTGCCCCACCAGCCGGACAACAAGATCATCGAAGTCAAGCGCATGCGTGCACCGGCCGAGGTGGCGCGCCTGCTCGACATGAAATCGGGCGACGCCGTCATCTACATCAAGCGCGTGATGTCGTTCGACGGCGCGCCCACGATCCTTGAAGAGATGTGGTTGCCAGGCTTGCTGTTCAAGGGCTTGACGGCCGAGCGCCTGGTCGAATACAAGGGGCCGATGTATGGCTTGTTCGAGTCCGAATTCGGCACCCGCATGATCCGCGCCAGCGAGAAGATCCGCGCCGTGTGCGCCGACGCGGGCGCGGCGCTGTACCTGGACGTGGACGAGGGCGCGCCGCTGCTGTGCGCCGAGCGCGTCTCGTTCACGTACGGCGACAAAGCGGTGGAGTTGCGGCGCGGCTTGTACCTGACCGCGCACCACCACTACCAGAACGATTTGTCGTAAGCGCCATTCCCGCTTTCGGGAATGAACGTGCATATGCTGCAATGCAAATTTCGGCCGTTGCGATTAAAATACATTGTTCAGCAGAAATCAACCTGCAAAAGCCGACAGGCTTCGCCATTTGACGACGGCGCCAATGCGGGTTTGGTGCAGTACACAAAAATCGGCGAAAATTGCAGGTTCAACATAAAGTCAGTCTAAGGGGAGGTCTAGTTATGTCCGAAGCCGTGAGAGAAGTACCCAAAAAAGAGCGGCCGCAATTTCGCAATATTCACATCACGGAATTGTCCAACTACCGCTTGCCGCCGGCCGGCATCGTCTCCATCTTGCACCGCATCAGCGGCTTCGGGATGTTCCTGCTGCTGCCTTTCCTGCTCTATCTGTTCGAGCTGAGCATCCGCTCCGAAATCTCGTTCGCCCTGTTCGCCGGCATCGCCGCCAAGCCGCTCGTCAAGCTGATCCTGCTGGGATTGATCTGGGCCTACATGCAGCACTTTTGCGCCGGCGTGCGCCACCTGCTCATGGACGTGCACGTGGCAATTGAAAAAGACTCGGCGCGCCAGTCGGCGCTGAGCGTGCTGGCCGTGAGCCTGGCGCTGACCGCGCTGGCCGGTCTCAAACTGTTTGGAGTATTCTGATGGCGAACAATAATATCGGCCCCAAGCGCCTGGTCGTCGGCGCCCACTACGGTCTGCGCGACTGGCTGGCCCAGCGCGTCACTGCCATCCTGATGGCGGTCTACACCCTCACGCTGCTGTTGGCCTTCGTCACGGGCCACAATTTCACGTATGAAGGCTGGGCCGGCCTGTTCGCCCGGCAGTGGTTCAAGCTGTTCTCGCTGGTGACCTTCCTCGGCCTGTTCTATCACGCCTGGGTCGGCATGCGCGACATCTGGATGGACTACGTCAAGTCCGTCGGCCTGCGCCTGACACTGCAAATGGCCACCATCCTGTGGCTGGTCGTGTGCGCCGGCTGGACAGTTCAAATTCTCTGGAGCGTGTAATCGTGGCAGCCATCAAAACAGCAATTCCAACCCGCCGCTTCGATGCGGTCATCATCGGCGCCGGTGGTTCCGGCATGCGCGCCTCGCTGCAGCTGGCCGAAGCGGGCCTGAACGTCGCGGTCCTGTCGAAAGTGTTCCCGACCCGCTCGCACACCGTGGCGGCGCAGGGCGGCATCGGCGCCTCGCTCGGCAACATGAGCGAAGACGACTGGTACTGGCACATGTTCGACACCGTCAAGGGCGGAGACTACCTGGGCGACCAGGACGCGATTGAATTCATGTGCCGCGAAGCGCCGAAAGTGGTCTACGAGCTCGAACACTTCGGCATGCCGTTCGACCGCAACCCTGACGGCACCATCTACCAGCGACCGTTCGGCGGCCACACCGCCAACTTCGGCGAGAAGCCGGTGCAGCGCGCCTGCGCCGCCGCCGACCGCACCGGCCACGCGCTGCTGCACACGCTCTACCAGCGCAACGTGCGCGCGCGCACCCACTTCTTCGTCGAGTGGATGGCGCTGGACATCATCCGCGACGCCGAGGGCGACGTGGTGGGCGTGGTCGCGCTCGAGATGGAAACGGGCGAATGCATGATCCTGGAAGCGAAGACCACCATCTTCGCCACCGGCGGAGCAGGGCGCATCTTCGCCGCTTCGACCAATGCCTTCATCAACACCGGCGACGGCACCGGCATGGCGGCACGCGCCGGTCTGCCGCTGCAGGACATGGAATTCTGGCAGTTCCACCCAACCGGCGTGGCCGGCGCGGGCGTCCTGATCACCGAAGGGGTGCGCGGCGAGGGCGGCATCCTCATCAACAGCAACGGCGAGCGCTTCATGGAGCGTTACGCGCCGACCCTGAAAGACCTGGCGCCGCGCGACTTCGTGTCGCGTTCGATGGACCAGGAAATCAAGGAAGGCCGCGGCTGCGGTCCGAACAAGGACCACGTGCTGCTGGACCTGCGCCACATCGGCGCCGATACCATCGCCAAGCGCCTGCCGTCGATCCTCGAGATCGGCCACAAGTTCGCCAACGTCGACGCCACCAAGGAACCGATTCCCGTGGTGCCGACGATTCACTACCAGATGGGCGGCATTCCGACCAACATCCACGGCCAGGTCGTCGCGCCGAAGGATGGCAACCCGGTGGCCGTCGTCGGTGGCATGTACGCGATCGGCGAATGCGCCTGCGTGTCGGTGCACGGCGCCAACCGCCTGGGCACGAATTCGCTGCTCGACCTGCTGGTGTTCGGCCGCGCGGCCGGCAACCATGTCGTCGCCTCGAACCTGAAGCAGAAGGCCAACAAGCCGCTGCCGGCCGACGCCGCCGACTTCGCCATGTCGCGCCTGTCGCGCCTGGAAAATTCGACGGGCACGGAAAAAGTGCAAGGCGTGGCCAACGACATCCGCGCCACGATGCAAAAGTACTGCGGCGTGTTCCGCACCGACGCCCTGCTGACCCAGGGCTACAAGGAAATCATGGTGCTCGACGAGCGCCGCAAGCACGTCTCGTACAAGGACAAGTCGAAGGTGTTCAATACCGCGCGCGTCGAAGCGCTCGAGCTCGACAACCTGATCGAGACGGCCAAGGCCACCATCACTTCGGCCGTGGCCCGCAAGGAGTCGCGCGGCGCCCACGCCCACAGCGACTACCCGACGCGCGACGACGAGGTCTGGATGAAGCACACGCTGTGGTTCTCCGAGGGCAACCGCCTCGACTACAAGCCTGTGATCACCAAGCCGCTGACGGTCGATACGTTCAAGCCGAAACCACGTACTTTCTAAGGTCATCACCATGACACGCACTGTAAAACTGAAGATTTACCGCTACGACCCGGACACCGACGCCAAGCCTTACATGCAGGACGTCACGGTCGAGCTGCAAGACACCGACAAGATGCTGCTCGACGCGCTGCAGCGCATCAAGTCCGACGTCGACGACACGCTCAGCCTGCGCCGCTCCTGCCGCGAAGGCGTGTGCGGTTCGGACGCGATGAACATCAACGGCAAGAACGGCCTGGCCTGCACCACCAACCTGAACGAGCTGACCCAGCCGATCGTGCTGCGTCCGCTGCCAGGCTTGCCGGTGATCCGCGACCTGATCGTCGACATGACCCAGTTCTTCAAGCAGTACGATTCGATCAAGCCTTACCTGATCAACGATTCGATCCGGCCTGAAAAAGAACGCCTGCAATCGCCGACCGAGCGCGAAGAGCTCGACGGCCTGTACGAGTGCATCCTGTGCGCCTGCTGCTCGACCTCGTGCCCGTCGTTCTGGTGGAATCCGGACAAGTTCGTCGGCCCGGCCGGCCTGCTGCAAGCCTACCGCTTCATCGCCGACAGCCGCGACGAAGCGACCGGCGCGCGCCTCGACAACCTGGAAGACCCGTACCGCCTGTTCCGCTGCCACTCGATCATGAATTGCGTCGACGTGTGCCCGAAGGGGCTGAACCCGAACAAGGCCATCGGCAAAATCAAGGAATTGATGGTGCGCCGCGCCGTGTAATCGGACCGTAAGCGCGCGCCGATACAGTATTTGTACGGTACTGCGTCGGCGCGGCGGGCGGAGTATAGTGTTGACCCAACGACGGACACAAGAGTGACTACGCATCAATCCGACCCGGCGAACCGGGCGCGCCTGCGCTGGCGCAGCCGCCGCGGCCTGCTGGAAAACGACTTGATACTGACGCGCTTCCTGGACGCGAACGAAGCGGCCATGAGCGATGAGGAAGTCGATGCCCTGACCCGGCTGCTCGACCTGGCGGACAACCCGCTGATGGACTTGCTGCTGGCGCGCACCGAACCGGAAGGCGAGCTCGACCTGCCGCAAGTGCGCGCCCTGCTGGCGCGCTTGCGACAGGCATGAAACGATGTGTAATTTTTTATTTTTGCAGCCCCCACCTCCCAAGAAGGAAGTGCCATGAACATCTCTGAAACCAAAGCCACCCTGTCGTTCTCCGATGGCAGCCCGGCCATCGACATGCCGATCTACAAAGGCACGGTCGGACCGGACGTCATCGACATCCGCAAGCTGTATGCCCAGACCGGCAAATTCACCTACGACCCCGGCTTCATGTCGACGGCCGCCTGTAATTCGACCATCACCTACATCGATGGCGACAAGGGCGAGCTGCTCTACCGCGGCTACCCGATCGAGCAACTGGCGGTCCAGTGCGACTTCCTCGAGACGTGCTACTTGCTGCTCAACGGCGAACTGCCGAACGTGGCGCAAAAGGCGACCTTCGTCGAGACCGTGACCAAGCACACCATGGTGCACGAGCAGATGCAGTTTTTCTTCCGCGGTTTCCGGCGCGACGCGCACCCGATGTCGGTGCTCGTTGGCACCGTCGGCGCGCTCGCTTCGTTCTATCACGACTCGCTCGATATCAACGACCCGCACCACCGCGAAGTGTCGGCCATCCGCCTGATCGCCAAGATGCCGACCCTGGTGGCCATGTCGTACAAGTATTCGATCGGCCAGCCCTTCGTCTACCCGCGCAACAACCTGTCCTACAGCGCCAACTTCATGCGCATGATGTTCGGTAACCCATGCGAAGAGTACAAGATCAATGACGTGCTGGTGCGCGCGCTCGACCGCATCCTGATCCTGCACGCCGACCACGAACAGAATGCGTCGACTTCGACGGTGCGCCTGTCCGGTTCCTCCGGTGCCAACCCCTTCGCCTGTATCGCGGCCGGCATCGCCTGCCTGTGGGGCCCGGCGCACGGCGGCGCCAACGAAGCGGCGCTGAACATGCTCAAGGAAATCGGCTCGGTCGACAAGATCCCCGAGTTCATCGCCAAGGTCAAGGACAAGAACTCCGGCGTGAAGCTGATGGGCTTCGGTCACCGCGTGTACAAGAACTTCGACCCGCGCGCCAAGCTGATGCGTGAAACCTGCCACGAAGTGCTGGAAGAGCTGGGCCTGCACGACGACCCGCTGTTCAAGCTGGCCATGGCGCTGGAAAAAATCGCGCTGGAAGACGAATACTTCGTGTCGCGCAAGCTCTATCCGAACGTCGACTTCTATTCGGGTATCGTGCAGTCGGCGCTGGGCATTCCGGTGTCGCTGTTTACCGGTATCTTCGCGATGGCGCGCACCATCGGCTGGATCGCGCAGTGGAACGAGATGATCTCGGATCCGGAGCAGAAGATCGGCCGTCCGCGCCAGCTGTTCGTCGGCTCGCCGACGCGCGACGTACCGGCAATCGACCAGCGCTGATTTTCAGCGCCGCGCCAATAAAAAA